>QJZC01000047.1 GCA_003247575.1 Pseudomonadota bacterium | reverse complement strand
CGGCGGCCCACCCCGGACGACCGGGGGCTCTGGACTCGCGTCTGCCGGGCCGTTTGAGTCCGCGAGGAGGCCCGGCAGACGCGAGTCCAGAGCCCTCCCAGAAGCCTGGTGAAATATCCGGTCAGCAGCGGTCGAGTCGGTTCAGCGTGCGCCGATTCCGGGGCGGCGGGCCGTCTCGGTCTTGCCCGGCGGATCGGGGCGCATGTTGGCGCGAGCCGTCTCGATCTCGCGCGCCAGTCCGCGCACGCGCTCCGCATCGAGAGGTTTGACCAGGTAGGCCTCTGCACCCGCCTCGAGGGAGCGCTTCTGATCGCACGGCAAGTCGGAGCTGCTCATGATGACGAAGGGCACGTTCCCGATCGCTCCCATGGCTTGCATCCGATCGCGCAGCTCGAGCCCATCGGGCCCGCTCAGATAGAGATCCAAGAACAAAAGCTCGGGAGCTGCCCCATGTGTAGCCAGGAGTGCCGTCGAAGCACTCTCGGCGGTGAGCACTTCGTGGGCGTCGGCGCGCAGGATCTGTGCGAGGAGGGCTAGCTGAGAGCTGTCGTCGTCGATGATCAGGATTCGCATGGTTCTGCGCTGACTTCCTTGCCCTTCTTCGGCATCCGAGCGCGCGAACCTGATGTATTCCCGGCTTCGCTGCCCGAGACCTCCGCGCATCTGTCTAGTGCAGTGGCACTCGATGACCGTATCCGAGGCACGATGCTCGGCGTGAGTGTACGAATCTCGCCTCATTGCTGGGTTCACGTGATTCGAGGATAGGCACGACTCTTGTAGAGATGCCCGCCGTATAAGCGCTGACTGCCCGCGCTGGGATCGGTTCGAGCACTCTGCTGCGACCGCGCACCGCACCGTCAGGTGGGCAGCACTCTCGTCACCTCCATCTTCTGAAGTCAACGGAGCTTTTGGCGCGTTCGTGCGCGGGGCTCCATTCGTGTTCTCTGCTGGATGCAGCGAGAACGCAGGCGAGGATCCATGAAGGCTGAAAACGCAGGTTCCTCCCGAGTTCAGATTCTGAACTTCGGGGATCCCAAGATCATCACACTCCACCTTACCTGGTTTGCGTTCTTCCTCACGTTCGTCGTGTGGTTCAATCATGCACCGCTCATGGCGGTGATCCGCGAATCCATGCAGCTGTCCGAATCGCAGGTGCGTGCCCTGCTTACACTCAATGTTGCACTCGCTATCCCAGCCCGTGTGGTGATCGGGAGCCTGGTCGATCGGCTCGGCCCCCGCCGCGTCTATACCGGGCTGTTGCTGGTTTCATCGCTGCTCTGCTTCGGTTTCGCGGTCGCAGACGGGTTCACCGCGCTGGCCATGATGCGCGCGCTCATGGGCTTTGTGGGCGCGGGATTCGTCATCGGGATCCGGCTCGTCGGAGAGTGGTTCCCCGCGCGACAGGTCGGTCTGGCCGAGGGGATCTACGGGGGATGGGGGAACTTCGGCTCTGCTGCCGCGGCCATGACGCTTCCCACCTTGGCGCTATGGTTCGGCGGTGACGACGGTTGGCGCTACGCCGTGGCGGCGACCGGAGCGATCTCGCTCGTGTATGCATTGATCTTCGGTTACTTCGTGCGCGATACGCCCAAGGGTTCGACCTACTTCAAACCCAAGCGCAGCGGGGGGCTCGAGGTCTCGAGTCTGCGGGACTTCTGGTTCTACCTTGGGATGAACGTGCCGATGTATCTGGCTCTCGCCGTGCTCGCCTGGAGGCTCTCCGCGGGGCAGATAGGCCTGTTGCCCGAGGGCGTGCTGCTGCCGATCTGGCTGGGCCTCGCGGCCGTGTTCGCGTTTCAGGCGCATCAGATCTATCTCGTGAACCACGAGCTGTTCCAGGGCAAGAAGCCGGAGCTGCTGACCTACAGGTTCAAGCAGGTCGCGGTGCTCGACCTGGCGTACCTGGCGAGCTTCGGCTCCGAGTTGGCCGTGGTGTCGATGCTCCCGCTGTTCTTCCTGGAGACTTTCGAGGGCCTCTCTCCGGTGTCCGCGGGCCTACTCGCCTCGGGATTCGCGTTCATGAACCTGGTGGCGCGCCCCTCGGGAGGCTGGATGAGCGATCGTTTCGGCCGCCGGAACACCCTCGCCGTGCTGATTCTCGGGCTGGCGCTCGGCTACGCCGTGCTCGGCCAGATCACGGGTAGCTGGCCGCTCGTGCTCGCTGTCTGTGCAACGATGGCCTGCTCGTTCTTCGTACAGGCCGGTGAGGGGGCCGTATTCGCCGTGGTACCGCTGGTGCAGCGGCGCATGACGGGCCAGATCGCGGGCATGACCGGTGCATATGGGAACGTCGGGGCCGTGCTGTTTCTGACGGCGCTGTCCTTTTTGGATTACTCCACCTTCTTCGTGCTCATGTCGGCAACCGCAGTGTTGACGTTCGGAGCCATTCTCTTCCTGGACGAGCCGGAGGGGCACGTGGCGGAGGTCGGAGAGGACGGCTCCGTGCAGCTCATCGAGGTGAGCTGAAGCCGATCCCGAAGCGCGGGGTGCTCCAATATCCATGATCAACAGCACGCTACGAGTAGATGCGGCCCAGTGTAGCGAGGCCGGTGCCAAGAGCGAGAACGAAGACTGCATGGGTCTGCGCGTTCCCGACGGGGCGCTCCTCGCTCTCAAGGGGGTATCGGCAGCTATCGCGGACGGCGTGAGCTCGGCTCACGCCGGCCGCGAGGCGAGTGAGACGTGTGTACAGAGCTTCCTCGCGGACTACTACAGCACGCCGGAGTCATGGACGGTCAAGACGTCGGCCCAGCGAGTCCTGTCTGCGCTCAACCACTGGCTGTACTCCAAGGGACGCGCGTTCCGAGAAGCGGAGGAAGGCTTTCTCACGACGCTCAGCATTCTCGTGCTCAAGGGGAACGCTGCGCACATCTTCCACGTCGGCGACACACGCATCGCGCGCGTTCGGGACGGACAGCTCGAGACCCTGACGACGGATCACTCGGTCCAGATGGGAAAGGACCAGACCTACCTGGGGCGAGCGATGGGGATGGACGTGAACCTGCACGTCGACTATCGCGAGGTGCCCGTGCGGGCGGGCGACGTCTTCGTGCTGACCACCGACGGTGTCCACGATTATGTCACCTCGGAAGATCTGCTCAAACGTGTCCTGCAGCGCGTCGAGGCGCGTGCCCCTGCGCGCGAGGGAGCCGGATCCGATGGTGTCGCGATTCCGAAGGTCGGCGCCGACTGGGACACGGTATGCCGTGAGATCCTCCAGGCTGCGACCGCAGCCGGTAGCCCCGACAATCTCACGTGTCAGATCATCGAGGTCGAGTCGGTGCCCCGAACGGGTGAGGATCCGCTCGACCGCGAGCTGCTCTCACTTCCGTTTCCTCCTCCGCTGACTGCGGGAATGAAGCTCGATGGCCTGCGCATCGAGCGCGAGCTCTACGCGAGTCCGCGCAGTCAGGTCTATCTGGTTACTCAGGAGAGCACGGGGCGCACCCTCGTGATGAAGACGCCCGCGGTTCGCTTCGAGGACGATCGCAGCTACATCGAGCGCTTCGTCATGGAGCCGTGGATCGGGCGCCGCGTGCACAATCCCCACGTAGTCGACGTCGTCGAGCCCGAGCAGCCACCGAGCTGGCTCTACTATCTCCAGGAGTTCATCCCCGGAATCACCCTGGCCGAGTGGATCCGAGAGAATTCCGAGCCCGACATTCGCGAGGTCTTGCGCCTGGCCGACCAGATCGCGAAGGGGCTCTACGCGCTGCATCGGCGTGAGACCTATCACAGAGATCTCAAGCCCGAGAACATCCTGCTGGGCGAGGATGGCATCGTGCGCATCGTCGACTTCGGATCGTGCTATGTATCCGGTCTGCAGGAGCTCGAAGGCGTGCTGAGCGAGGAGATCCCGCTCGGGACGGAACGCTACTCGGCGCCCGAGGTCGTGCGCGGTGAGGTCTCACGCACGCGCGGTGACCTTTTTTCGTTCGCTTGCATCATCTACGAGATGCTGACCGGCCAGCTGCCATACGGACAGGAGACGCAGAAGGGACGCGCGTCGTGGATGAAGCGCGCGCGCTATCGACCGAGTACGCAGTACAACCCGATGATACCCGACTGGATGGACGCTGCGCTGCACCGTGCGGTCGCGCTGGACGCGAAGGATCGGTACCCGGAGATCTCGGAGTTCCTCTACGACCTGAGGCATCCGAACACCTCGCTTCCGGTGCAGACGCGGCGAGCGATCTCCGATCGGGAGCGCGCGGATCGCTGGCGGAACGCCGCGGTCGGGCTGGTGCTTCTCTACATCTTGACCCTCGCCTGGCTGGGGAGCTGATGGCGAGGGAGAGAGGAATGGATCGAGTATGAGTTCTCAGTCAGCAAGCACGCAGGGCGACCGGATCGTCGTCGTCGGGAACGGAATGGTGGGTCACCGCTTCTGCGAGCTCCTGCGCGAGCAGCCCGACGGGGGGCGCTTCCAGGTCGCGGTCTTCGGCGAGGAGTCTCGGCCAGCATATGATCGCGTTCACTTGAGCGAGTGCTTCTCTGGTCGAGATCCGGCTGACCTCCAAATGGCCGATCCAGACTGGTACCGCGAGCAGGAGATCGAGCTCTTTCTCGGAGATCCGGTCCTCCACATCGATCGCGATGCACGGGTGGTCAAGGCGAAATCGGGGCGCTCGATTGCATACGACCATCTCGTTCTCGCCACCGGCTCGAGCGCCGCAGTGCCGCCGATCGCGGGTGTCGACAAGCGCGGAGTCTTCGTCTACCGCACGATCGACGATCTCGAGGGACTCAAGAGCTGGGGGGCGGGAAAGGCCTTGTGCCGCTCCGCGGTCGTGATCGGCGGGGGGCTGCTCGGGCTCGAGGCGGCGAAGGCCTGCCACGACATGGGCCTGGAGACCCACGTGGTCGAATTCGCGCCCCGCCTGATGCCGCGGCAGGTAGATGCGCGCGGTGGCGCGCTCCTGCGGCGCGCGATCGAAGAGCTCGGCGTGCACGTCTGGCTCGGTGCGCGCACACGCGAAGTGCTGGGCCCCGACATGGTCACTGGGGTAGAGCTCGATGACGGCATCCAGATCGAAGCTCAGATGGTCGTGATCTCGGCTGGAATCATTCCGAGAGACGAGCTCGCGCGAAGCTCGGGCTTGGCGGTGGGGGAACGTGGCGGTATCGTGGTGGATGACCGACTCGCCTCGAGTGATCCCCACATCTCGGTCATCGGGGAAGCCGCGCTGCATGCCGGCATGATCTACGGTCTGGTTGCGCCCGGATACCAGATGGCCGAAGTGGTGGCGCGCAAGCTCTGCGGGGAGGCGGCCCTCTTCGAGGGTGCCGACATGTCCACTCAGCTGAAGCTGATGGGCGTAGACGTCGCGAGTCTGGGAGAGCCGTTCGCCGACGAGCTCGAGGGAAAATCGGCGCAGAGCCTCGTGTTCGAGGACCCGATCAGTCGTGTCTACCAAAAGCTGGTGATCAGCGAGGACGGGCAGCAGCTGATTGGTGCGGTGCTCGTCGGGGATGCGAGCCCGTTCGGGCGTCTCATGGGGGCGATCAAGTCGGGAAACCCGATTCCAGGCCGGCCGCAGGAGCTTCTATTCGGAGCACCTGCCCAGGCGGGCGCCGACGGCCCTGCGGACGACGAGATGGTGTGCTCGTGCAACACGGTGACCTGCGGCGACATCCGATCCGCGATCCGCGAGCACGAGCTCGTGAGTGTGGGCGGAGTCAAGGCGTGCACGCGCGCAGGCACCGGCTGTGGTGGCTGTGTGCCTACCGTGTCGCGCTTGCTGGACGCTGAGCTCACGAAGGCGGGGCGCGCGGTCTCCAAGAATGTCTGCGAGCACTTTCCGGTGTCGCGCCCGGAGCTCTTCCAGATGATCAAGATCGGTCGCATCAAGAGCTTCGACGAGGCGCTGATGAAGTGTGGTCAGGGCAATGGATGCGAGGTGTGTCGGCCTGCGGTCGCATCGATCCTGGCAAGCACCTGGAACGATCTGATTCAGAAGCACAGCACGATCCAGGACACCAACGACCGCTTCCTCGCCAACATCCAGCGCGGTGGAACCTACTCGGTGATCCCGCGCGTGCCGGGGGGGGAGATCACGCCCGAGAAGCTGATCGTGCTCGGTCAGGTGGCCAACAAGTACGATCTCTACTGCAAGATCACCGGGGGGCAGCGGATCGACCTCTTGGGTGCGCGTGTGGGCCAGCTTCCCGACATCTGGGAGGAGCTGGTCGAGGCAGGGTTCGAGAGCGGACACGCGTACGGTAAGGCTATGCGCACGGTGAAAAGCTGTATCGGGTCCACCTGGTGCCGCTACGGTGTGCAGGATTCCACGGGGTTTGCCATCCGCGTCGAGGAGCGCTACCGCGGGATTCGCGCTCCGCACAAGCTCAAGTCCGCGGTCTCGGGCTGTATTCGCGAGTGTGCCGAGGCGCAGAACAAGGACTTCGGAATCATTGCCACGGAGCAGGGATGGAACCTGTACGTGGCCGGAAATGGGGGCAGCAACCCGCGGCACGGCGACCTGCTCGCGACCGATCTCGATGACGAGACGTGCCTGCGGTACATCGACCGATTCCTGATGTACTACATCCACACGGCGAACCCGCTGGAGCGGACCGCGCGCTGGATCGAGCGCCTGGACGGCGGCGTCGAGTACCTGCGCAGCGTCATCATCGACGATGCGCTGGGCCTGTGCGAGCAGCTGGATCGCGACATGGAGCATCTGGTGGATACCTACCAGTGCGAGTGGGCGGCTGCTGTGCAGGATCCCGAGCAGCGTCGCCGCTTCCGCCACTTCGTCAACGCCGACGCAGGTGACGCAAACGTGCGCTTCGTGCGCGAGCGCGAGCAGAAGCGACCGATCGACTGGCCCGAGGTCACGCCCCTGCCGATCGCCGCCGAGTCCCAGATCGCAGATCCGGAGAGTGCTCCGGTCGAGTGGACGTGGCAGCGAGTGGCTGCCGTGCGCGACTTTCCGCGAGATGGCGGCTGCGCCGTCCAGGTGGGGCTCGCGCAGCTGGCCGTCTACCACTTCGCGTCGCGCGGCGAGTGGTTTGCGGCCCAGAACCTGTGCCCGCATCGCAAGGACATGGTGCTCTCCCGCGGACTGCTCGGGGATCAGTCGGGCGAGCCGAAGGTAGCGTGTCCGCTTCACAAGAAGACCTTCTCGCTCTACTCGGGCAAGGGGCTCAGCGATCCCGAGTACGCGATCCGCACGTTCGAGGTCGAGGTGCGGGGAGAGGACGTGTACCTGAAGCTCCCGCCGACGGACGTGCTCGAGCAGCTTCTCGGCTGCCGAGGCGGCAGCCTGCTCGGCGCGGCCTGATCCGAGCTCGGCAGGGTCCGGTTCCGGAGCTCGGCCCCGGCCCGCGGCGAGCCTGTTCCGGGGGGCCCTGCGTGGCTGTGCCCGTCTGGCTCACCGCGGCGGACTGGGCACATCACGGCGGACACAGGGCGTAGGCAGTGCGCTTCAGCCGGGGTGCCGCACTCCCGGTCGGATGAATGCGCCCC
Organism: Pseudomonadota bacterium; assembly: GCA_003247575.1. Lineage (GTDB taxonomy): Bacteria > Myxococcota_A > UBA9160 > SZUA-336 > SZUA-336 > SZUA-336. The sequence goes on along the minus strand of QJZC01000047.1, from coordinate 25,586 downwards.
GCCTACGGCCCCGCGCGCTGGAAAGTGGTAAGCTCCGGCGCTCCCATGGCATCTCCAGCAGACAGAGCGACGACGCGCGTATCGAACTTCATTCGTGAGATCGTCTCGGAAGACGTTGCCAAGGGAGCTTTCGGCGGCCAAGTCGTCACCCGATTTCCACCGGAGCCCAACGGGTACCTCCACCTTGGGCATGCGTACGCTGCCCGCGTCAGCTACGAGGTCGCGCGCGAGTTTGGCGGCCGCTTCCACCTGCGCTTCGACGACACGAATCCGCTCACCGAGGAGCAGCGCTACGTCGAGTCGCAGATCGCGGCGCTCGAGTGGATGGGAATCGACTGGGGCGACAATCTCTTCTTCGCTTCGGACTACTTCCCAAAGCTACACGCGTACGCCGTCCAGCTGATCGAGCAGGGTCAGGCGTACGTATGCCAGCTCAACCAGGATGTCATGCGCCAGCAGCGGGGCACGGCGACGACGCCCGGCATTCCGAGTCCGTATCGCGACCGGTCTCCAGAAGAGAACCTCGAGCTGTTCGAGCGCATGAAGAACGGCGACATCGCTCCCGGCGAGGCCGTGCTGCGCGCCAAGATCGACATGGCGGCCGCGAACCTCGTCATGCGCGATCCGGTCATGTATCGGATTCTCCACGTGCCCCACTATCGACAGGGCAACGACTGGTGCATCTACCCGATCTACGACTGGGCCCATTGTCTCGAGGATTCGATCGAGGGCGTGACTCATTCACTCTGTAGTCTCGAATTCGAGAACAACCGAGCGCTCTACGATTGGTATCTGGATCAGCTCGGTGTGCATCATCCGCGTCAGATCGAGTTTTCGCGCTTGAACGTCTCGCACATGGTGACCAGCAAGCGGCGCCTCATTCAGCTGGTGCAGGAGAAGCGGGTCGACGGGTGGGATGATCCGCGCATGCCTACGGTGCTGGGCTTTCGTCGCCGTGGTGTGCCTGCGGAGGCCATGTGCGACTTCCTGTCGCTCATCTCGGTGTCGAAGGCCCCGACAGCGGTAGACATCTCGCTGCTCGAGTACTGCGTTCGCCAGCGGCTCAACTCGACAGCCAACCGCGTCATGGCGGTGCTGCGTCCGCTCAAGGTCATCATCGACAACTATCCCGAGGGACAGGTCGAGTGGTTCGAGGCGGACAACAACCCGGAGTCCCCCGAGCAGGGGGTGCGCAAGGTCGCGTTCTCGCGCGAGCTCTACATCGAAGAGGAAGACTTCCGGATCGATCCACCTCCCAAGTATTTCCGCTTGTCGCCGGGGGTCGAGATCCGGCTCAAGCATGCGTATCTCGTCACCTGTGAGAGCTACGTGCTCGACGAGGCGACCGGAAGGGTGCTCGAAGTGCACTGTCGCTACGATCCGGAGTCGCGCGGGGGTGCTGCGCCGGACGGTCGCAAGGTGAAGGGGACCTCGCATTGGGTATCCGCCGCGCACTGCGTCGATGCCACCGTGCGCCTCTATGATCGCCTCTTCGCGGTCGAGGATCCCGAGGACGGCGACTTCATCGAGAACCTGAACTCGGAGTCGCGGGTCGATCTCGGCGGCTGCAAGCTCGAGAGCTACCTCGCAGAGGTCGGCACCGAGGTCGTGCAGTTCCTGCGACAGGGCTACTTCGCGGCCGATCGAGTGGACTCGAAGCCCGGCGAGCTCGTCTTCAACCAGGTCGTATCACTCAAGGACTCTTGGGCCAAGATCGAGCGGCGGGCGCGCTAGCGGCGCTTCTCGATCCTCGATCGGACTGGCTCAGGGCTGGATCAGGGTCGAGCGCAGGCGTCGAATGGCCTCGGCGACCCGGTCGGGTGGCGCTGCCGTGTAGCACAGGCGAACCCAGCCTGGGTAGGCGTGTCCGCACGCACTTCCCGGGGCGAGCTGCACGCCGTGCTCCAGGCAGTCGAGCAGGAATCCGTCGAGGCCGCGCTCGTCGAGCCGCTTCCCGACGTCCAAGAAGAGGAAGCAAGACCCCTCGGGGGCCGGTAGGCCCAGCTCGGCTGCGGCCGCGAAGCCGGTGTCGCGATACGACTCGAGCGCGTGCGCCAGCCATGCGTCACCCGAGCGGAGAGCGGCGAGCGCCGCATGCTGGCTCGGGGTCGGCGCCGTGTAACCGCTGTGGACGGCCGCCTTGTGTACCGCAGCGATGATGTCGGCTGGCCCCATGACGTAGGCTACGCGGTAGCCTGCCATGCCGTACGTCTTCGAGAACGAGAAGCTCGAGAGCGTGCGCTCCGGTGCGAAGCGCCCGATCGAAACGTGCTCGCCGGTGTACACGATTCGATCATAGGTCTCGTCCGATACGAGCCACAGGTCGTGCCGGCGCGCCCACTCTGCGAGGGCTTCGAGCCATTCGCGGGGGAGCACACGGCCGGTCGGATTGGAGGGGGTGGACAGGTAGAGCGCTGCCGTCCGTGGTCCGCGCTTGGCCTCGACGGCGGCGACGGCCTCGTCCGGCGAGGTCGCGCGATCGTAGAAGGGAACGTCCACTGCGATCCCGCGGTTGGCATGCACGATGCCACGGATCAACGGCCAGTAGGGGGCGAGGAGTAGCACCTCTTCGCCGGGATCGAGCAGGGTGCACAAGATGTTGCCCAGGCCGAGTGTGGCGCCGGCGGTCACCAGGATCCCATCGCGTTCGACCGGGAGCTGGTGCAGCTCGCGCCCGCGTTCGAGCAGCCTATCGACGAGCTCCGGCAGGCCGCGGGTGTCGGAGAGGTACTTGTGGATCTCGGGATGGCGATCCAGTTGGAGATCGCTCGGCCGGCATCCGGCGGGCGGCTCGAGCCAGGTATCGCCCACATGGAGGGGGAACAGCTCGACGCCCTCGGACCGTAGCTTGGCGATCCGGTCGGCGACGGGCGAGAAGACCGAGGCGCCGATGCGCTTCGAAGCATCGGCGAGATCGAAGGTGCGTGGCATTCTTAGCGGAGATCGTATCCGCAGATTTCGGTCTTTGCAGCCAGTCCTTCGATGTAGCGGCGCAGTTGCAGGCGCCAGGCTCGATCGCGCAGGTAGATATGAATCTTGTCGCGCACCGAGGCGAAGGGGAGGGGAAGACCGGGAGCCCGCGCGTCGAGCCGCACCACGTGGAATCCGTGCTCGGTTTCCACCGGACTCGACGCGATCTCGCCACAGGCGAGGGCGCGTAGCGCCTGCTCGAAGGCCGCGGGAGACTCGCCCGGCTCGATCTGGCCGAGTGCCCCATCGGAGCGTGCCGAGGGGCACCCCGAGTGTTTTCGGGCCAGCTGCTCGAAGCGCTCTGGTCTCGCGGCAAGCTCTCGCCGGAGCTCCTCGGCGCGCTCACGCGCGCGCTTCCGCCCGTCAGGGTCGGAGGCGTCCGCGAGCAGCAAGATGTGAGATGCCGAGAACAGCTCGGGGCCTCGGAACTTCTCCGGATGGTCCTGGTAGAAGCGCTCGCACTCGGGCTGCGAGGTCTCGGGCACCGGCAGCTCGCGTTCGAGGAGCTCGCCGATCACCTTCTGCTGAGCGCGCTCGTCCACGTTGGCTGGATCCGAGATCAGCTCCAACCGCGTCGCTTCGCGGAGCAGCAGCGCGCGAATCACCAGGCTGCGGCTCGCCTCCGCGCAGGCCGCTTCGAAGCTCTCGGCGGGGTGATACTGGGCTTCGCGCAGGATTTCGTCGCCCGAGATCTCGACCTCGCCGACGCGAATTCGATCGGGCGCGAAGCTCGGAGGGTTCTGCCTTTGTGACGTCGACTGCACCTCGGACCTCCTAGGACCCGTAGGAGCGAGCTGCCCGCACGATCTGACGATGCGAGTGGATAAGGTAGGTCACCGGCACGCTGCAAACGTGTACCAGCCGCGTGAAGGGGAAGATCAAGAACACGCTCAACCCTGCGACGATGTGGAGCTTGAACACCCAGGGAAGCTGGAGCAGATACTGGCTGGCGCCCGGCTGCAGGGTGAGCAACGCCTGTGACCACTGGTTCAGCGCGACCAAGTAGCGACCATCCATGCGCGTCTGGAACGACCAGGGGAGAGTGGACATGCCGAGCACCAGTACGACCGCGAGCAGCACTACGATGGCCAGGTCCATGCGGCTCCCAGCGCTGCGGACACGCGGCTGCTGTAGGCGCCGACGAATCAGGAATGCGAGGCCCACCAGGGTCGTGGTGCCGAAGATCGAGCCCATCAAGATCTCGACCTGCTGATGCTGTGCGTCGGTCATGCCGACCATGTGGTTCAGCTGCGCGGGGACTGCGAGTCCCATCACGTGGCCTCCGAAGAGCGCGAGCATGCCCAGGTGGAACGCGTTGCTCGCGAGCACGAATCCGCGCTTGGAGAGAAGCTGGCTCGAGCTGGCTTGCCAGCTGTACGGATTGCGGCGCATGCGCAGCACACAGCCGACGACGAATATCGCCAGACACAGATACGGGTAGACCTCGAACAGCAACGGGTGCAGGAAGGCACTCATGACGGACTCCTTGCAGGGTCTCCGGGTGGAGGCGCGATCGAGTGGAGCGGCTCGCCCCGGGCACCGCATCCCGGCCGATCGGGTGTCTGCGGGGCCCCCGGGCCGAACTCGACGGCCGACTCCTCCCAGACGCGATCGATCTCGTCCAGCTGCGCGCGCTCGAAGCCGCGCTCGCTGATCGGAGCCACGCTTTCACTTTGCACCTTGCTTTCGATCTCGGCGAGGTTGGCGCGTAGCTCGGGTTTCCACGCAGCGCGTGCCGCGAGCTCGAGCAACGCCGCGAACGGGGCAGCGTACGCACTGCGCCGTTTCTCGAGGCGAGCGCGCAGCGCAGTGAAGATGCCCGCCGCGTCCTGTAGCACGCGTTGACGCGCGTCTGGTTCGAGTAGCGAAGCGAACTCGCAGAGTGCAGGCAGGTAGTCGGGAAGCTCCCCCGCCCGAGCCTCGAGGCCGCGCTCAGCGTACATCTGCTGCAGGGTCACCATGGCGTTGCCGCGTTCGCGCGCATCGCCATGCACGTGCTCGAACAGGTGTAGCGACAGCGAGCGGGTCGAGTCGAACAGGCTTACGTAGCGCTCCTGCAGGCTCAGCAGGTCGCGGCTGCGAAGCTCGTCGATCAGCTCGGAGATCGCAGCGTTGCTGCGCGAACCGAGCTCACCTCGACACTCGGCTTCGATGTCCGACAACCCGTCGAGAAGTGCTTGCGACGGATAGGCCAGCAGGTGAGCGAGGGCACGTAGGCAACGCAAGATCTGCTAGCTCCCCAGGTTGGAGATCTGGAAGAGCGGCTGTGCCTCGGGCGGACCCCCACAGCCACCTTCGAGGTTCGGTGCTGCGGCGAAACTGAAGCCACAGCCACCCTGCAGGCTCGCCGCGTTGGCGTGGTGCTCGGGGTGGCGAGTGGGCAGGACGTAGCGGTCTTCGATCTTGGCGATCGCGAAGTAGCGATACATTTCCTCGACCTCTTCGACCGTCAGATCGACCTGCGCCAGAATGGCCTCGTTCTGCTTCCCGTGGACGTGCAGGTCGCGCATGTAGATCCGCATCGCGTACATGCGCTCGAGCGCGGTCACCACGGGGCGCCGCTTCCCCGCCGTGAGCAGATTCGCCAGATAGCCGACGGGGATCTGCAGCGAGTCGAGATTCGGTAGCTGGCCGTTGAATCCGATGTAGCCCTTCTCGGCGCTGTCCTGAATCGGGCTCAGCGGTGGCACGTACCAAACCATGGGCAGGGTGCGGAACTCGGGGTGGAGCGGGAAGGCGACGCGCCAGGTTTTGGCCATCTTGTAGACCGGGGATTCCTGCGCCTTCTGGATCCACTCGTCGTGCACGCCTGCGGCACGTGCGCCCGCAATGACCTCGGGGTCGTTCGGATCCAGCATCATCGAGAGCTGTGCATCGTAAAGGTCCGCCTCGCGCTCTACGCTGGCGGCTTCCTCGATTCGATCGGCATCGTAAAGTATGACGCCCAGGTAGCGGATGCGTCCGACGCACGTCTCGGAGCAGATCGTCGGCTGGCCCGCTTCGAGCCTTGGATAGCAGAGGATGCACTTCTCGGACTTCCCGCTCTTCCAGTTGTAGTAGATCTTCTTGTAAGGGCAGCCGCTGATGCACATGCGCCAGCCTCGGCACTTGTCCTGATCGATCAGGACGATACCGTCTTCTTCGCGCTTGTAGATCGAGCCGGAAGGGCAGGCGGCCACGCAGGTGGGGTTGATGCAGTGCTCGCAGAGCCGCGGCAGATACATCATGAAGCTGTTTTCGAACTTGCCGTGGATCTCGCGCTGAATGTTGTCGAAGCACACATCCTGGCCGCGTTTCGAAAACTCGCCTCCGAGGTCGTCCTCCCAGTTCGGGCCCCACTCGATCTTTTCCATGCGCTCGCCGGTGAGCAGCGAGATGGGGCCTGCCTGAGGTACGTGCTCGCTGTCTTCGGAGCTCTGGAGTGCTGCGTAGTCGTAGGTGAAGGGCTCGTAGTAGTCGTCGATCTCGGGCATCTCCGGATTGGCGAACAGCTTTGCGAGTACGCGAAAGCGCCCGCCAATGCGCGGCTGAATCTTGCCGTCGCTCTTGCGGATCCAGCCTCCCTGCCAGCGCTTCTGATTCTCCCAGTCCTTTGGGTAGCCGATGCCGGGCTTGGTCTCGACGTTGTTGAACCAGGTGTATTCCACCCCTTCTCGGTTGGTCCAGACGTTCTTGCAGGTCACCGAGCACGTGTGGCACCCGATGCACTTGTCGAGGTTCATCACCATCATGATCTGTGCGCGAACCTTCATACTCGGATCTCCTCGGCCGCGGCGCGGGTCGCCTCGATCGGTCGAGGACCTCGGCCATCGAGCCAGTCGAGCTTGTGTAGCTTGCGGATCACGACGAAGTCGTCGCGGTTGGCGCCGACGGTGCCATAGTAGTTGAAGCCGTAACTCAGCTGTGCGTACCCGCCGACCATGTGGGTCGGCTTGACGACGATGCGCGAGATCGAGTTGTGGATGCCGCGCGTCCCCGTGGCCTCGCTGCCCGGTGCATTCACGGTCTTGTCCTGCGAGTGGTACATCATTGCGGTCCCGGGCTTCACGCGCTGGCTCACCACGGCGCGTGCGGCGAGGCCGCCGTTGATGTTGAAGGCTTCGATCCAGTCGTTGTCTTCGATGCCTGCGGCCTTCGCGTCCACCTCGCTGATCCAGATGTTCGGGCCGCCTCGCGAGAGGGTGAGCATCATCTGCGTGTCCGTGAAGGAGCTGTGGATGCCCCACTTCTGATGCGGGGTCAGGAAGTTCAGCACCACCTGGGGACGCCCATCGGAGTGGGCAGCGATCGCCGGCGCGACCGCCTTCGTGTCGATCGGGGGTCGATAGAGCGCAAAGCCTTCGCCGAACGCGCGCAGCCAGGCGTGGTCCTGATAAGCGTGCTGGCGGCCGCTCAGGGTGCGCCAGGGAATGTGTTCGTGCACGTTCAGGTAGCTGCCGGAATAGCTGACCTCTTCCGACTCGGCACCGCTCCAAGTGGGCGAGGTGATCACCTTGCGCGGCTGGGCGACGACGTCGTGGAAGCGGATCACTTCCGCTTCGCGCCCATTCGACAGATGCTGGTGAGTGCGGCCGGTCTTGCTCTCGAGCTCGCGCCACGCCCGCGTGGCCACGCTGCCATTGGTCTCCGGAGAGAGCGCCAGGATCGTCTCGCAGGCGCGCAGGTCCGTGTCCAGCCGCGGGCGACCCTCGGCGACACCGGCTTCGCGCACAATCCCGTTCTCGCGCTTCAGAAAGCCAATCTCTCGTTCACAGTTCCACGCTAGACCCTTCGTCCCGATGCCCTTCTCGTCGAGGAGCGGGCCCAGCGCGGTGAACTTTGCGTAGGTGTTGGGGTAGTCGCGCTTGACCTCGGTGACCTGGGGCATCGTCTTCCCCGGAATCGGCGCGCACTCGCCGCGCTTCCAGTCCCGGACCTCGAACGGCTGGCCGAGCTCTTCCGGCGAATCGTGCATCAGCGGCGTCAGGACCGTGTCGGTCTCTTCTCCGAGCTCACCGGGGCAGAGCTCGGAGAACTTCTTCGCCAGTCCCTTGAAGATCTCCCAGTCGGTGCGGCACTCCCAGAGGGGGTCCACCGCCCCGGTGAGCGGGTGAATGAAGGGGTGCATGTCGGTGGTGCTGAGGTCGTTCTTCTCGTACCACGTCGCCGTCGGCAGGACGATATCGGAGTAGACACAAGTAGACGACATCCGGAAGTCCACGGTGACCAGGAGGTCGAGCTTTGCCTCTGGCGCCTCGGGACGCCACTCGACCTCGCGCGGCGTGGCGTCTCCAGCCGCGGCCAGATCGGGGCTCTGGACGGCGTTCTTCGCACCGATCAGGTGCTTCAGGAAGTACTCGTGCCCCTTCGAGCTCGACCCTAGCAGGTTGGAGCGCCACACGAAGAGATTGCGAGGGAAGTTGCGCGGATTGTCGGGATCTTCGATCGACAGGCGCAGCTGACCCGAGGCCAGTTGCTCGGCCACATACTCGGGTACCTGCTTTCCGACCTCGCGCGCCGCGCGCGCGATCGTGAGAGGGTTCTGCTCGAGCTGCGGTGCGCTCGGGAGCCAGCCCATGCGAATCGAGCGCGCGTTGTAGTCGATCGGACTCGAGGACCAGTCGCCGTCGCTCGGGGCGAGTGGCGACAAGAGCTCCTGGCCGTCGACCTTCTCGTAGCGCCACTGGTCACTGTGCGTGTACCAGAACGACGTCCCGTTCATCTGACGCGGAGGGCGGTGCCAGTCGAGCGCAAAGGCCAGGTTGGCCCAACCCGTCTGGGGGCGCAGCTTTTCCTGGCCGACGTAGTGGGCCCAGCCGCCGCCCGACTTGCCGACGCAGCCGCACAGCATCAGCATGTTGATCACGGCCCGGTAGGTCATGTCGGCGTGGTACCACTGGTTGACTCCGGTTCCGATGATCACCATCGAGCGCCCGCGCGTCTGCTCCGCGGTCTCGGCGAACTCGCGCGCGACCGCGATCACCTTCTTGCGACTGATCCCGGTGATCTTCTCCTGCCATGCGGGTGTGTAGGGCACGTCGGCGTCGAAGCTGCGGGCCACCCCGGGATCTTCGATGCCGCGGTAGACCCCGTAGTGGGCGAGCATCAGGTCGTAGACGGTGGCTACGTAGCATTCCTGCCCATCGACCACGAGCTTGCGGGCGGGTACGCGGCGCTGCTGGATCTCGGGATGTTCCGAGGCTTCGAAGTGCTCGTGCGTGCGACCCCCGAAGTAGGGGAGCGCGATGTCGACGACTTCGTGCTCCCCTTCGGCGGTGGAGAGCGCCAGCTGGATCGCCGCTTGCGAGCTCGGATCGCCGGCTGCGGCCGTGGTGCTGCTCAGGGGATCGAGGCTCCAGCGTCCTTCCTCGCCCCAGCGAAACCCGATGCTTCCGTTGGGCACCACCAGGTCGCCCGACGAGGCGTCGATCGCGACCGTCTTCCACTCGGGGTTGTTGAGCTCCCCGAGCCGATCGCTCAGGTCCGAAGCGCGCAAGGTCCGGTCCGGGACCAGCGGCGCCGTGGGGTCTGCCTGAGGAGCCAGGCGGACCAGCATGGGAAGATCGGTGTAGTTGCGAACGTAGTCCTTGAAGTACGGAGAATCGCGCTCGACGTGGAACTCCTTCAGGATCACGTGTCCCATGGCCATGGCGAGCGCCGAGTCGGTGCCCTGCTTGGGGTCCAGCCACAGGTCCGCGAACTTCGAAGCTTCGCTGAAGTCGGGCGAGACGACGACCGTCTTCGTGCCCTTGTACCGGACCTCGGTCAGGAAGTGGGCGTCTGGAGTGCGCGTCTGAGGTACGTTCGAGCCCCAAACCATCAAGAACGCGGCGTTGTACCAGTCTGCGCTCTCGGGTACGTCGGTCTGCTCGCCCCAGGTCTGTGGGGACGCAGGTGGCAGGTCGGCGTACCAGTCGTAGAAGCTCAAGCAGGTGCCCCCGAGCAGGCTCAGGTAGCGGGTGCCCGCGGCGTACGAGATCATCGACATCGCCGGGATCGGCGAGAATCCGACGACTCGATCGGGGCCGAACTCCTTGACCGTAGCCACGTTGGCAGCGGCGATGATCTCGTTGGCCTCGTCCCAGCCGATGCGCACGAAGCCGCCGCGACCCCGACGGCTCTTGTAGGCGCGCGCGGTCTCGGGGTCGTCGATGATCGAGCGCCAGGCTTCTACTGGCTCGGCGGTCTCTCGCGCCTTGCGCCAAGCCTCGACCAGCGCGCGCCGTACCAGCGGATATTTCACCCGATTGGCGCTGTACAGGTACCACGACGCGCTTGCCCCGCGAGCGCACCCGCGCGGCTCGTGATCGGGGAGATCCGGGCGGTTGCGCGGGTAGTCGAGGACCTGGGTCTCCCAGGTCACGATTCCGCCCTTTACGTAGACCTGCCAGCCGCAGGAGCCGGTGCAATTCACGCCGTGCGTCGAGCGCACCACCTTGTCGAACTGCCAGCGGCCGCGGTAGCTGCTCTCCCAGGTCCGAGACTCCGTCGTCTTGATCCCGAAGCCGTCGGCGAAGTTCTCACCGTGAGTGGGTTTGAGAAAGTCCAGCTTGTCGAGCCATGAACTCAAGGTGCACCTCGGCCAAAGGGGGAAATACAGGCGTCGCAGCTTAGCGCCATCAAGATGTATGCCAAGTGCTGTGCAGCGCCTGGGCACGGCGTCTCGGGCCTGTTTACGGGTTGTGCAGCGAGTGCTGTCTACCTAGGCAGACTCGGCGGCGCGCTGCTTGCGCCGGGCGGCGCGTCGCAGCGCCAGACCGCGCAGCTCGGCGACGCCTTCGGCGACGTAGCGCTCGAAGTCCGTGCAGCCGATCGACCACGTGTCGGGCAGGGAGCGCGAGAAGTGTTTCTCGCTTCGCAGGTAGCTCCCATAGAATGCCATGCGCCGATCCACGATCTGCTCCAATGGACTGGGGGCCTCGAGGGGCTCTGGCGTGATGACCAGATTCTCGATGCCGAGCTCCCACGAAGACCGCGTCACGAGCTGCTCGACGGAAACTCCACCCTCGACGGAAACGTGCAAGATCGGGCCGGCCTCGAAGCCGGCGTCGATCACCCGCATCAGGTCGCGCATCACGGCGTCGACGGGGATGAAGTTCAGCCGCACGTCCGGACGCGCATGCATGCGAATCGGGCCGTCCGCGCGTTCGAAGCGGCGCCGCAATCGGTGCAGCTCGCGGATGAATCCATACAGGCCGGAGCTGGTGCCCGCCGGCTTGTGCGTGAAACTGCTTCCGATCACGATCGAGGGGCGCAGGATCGTGAGCGGCAGGCCGTGCTCGGCGCAGCGCGAGGTGACCCGGTGCTCTGCCTCGCACTTGCTCTCCTCGTAGGCGTTCGAGAAGCTGGACTCGCGCGAGTGGAGCGCTTCCTCGAAGTGACCGTCCGCCGCCCCCGCCGTATAGGCCGTGGATACGTAGACGAAACGATCGACCCCGAGCTGTATGGCGAGGTCGATCGCGTTCAGTGGCCCATCGACGTTTTGCGAGCGAATCAGCTCGCGGCGCTTCTCTTCGAAGTTGAGGGAAGCCGCGAAGTGCCAGAACTCGCGCGCACCCGCGTCGCGGAGGGCTTCCAGGTCGGCAGCCTGGACTCCGCAGAGTCGCTCCTCGATGTCTCCACGCACCACGCGCGTGTCCGCGAGCACCTTTCGCCAGTCCGGGCTCGGTAGGTAGCCGTCGGCCGCACCGTGCAGCGCCTGCTGCAGCTTGGTCTGACGCTCTCCGTTCGAGCTGCCCCGAATCACGGCGTAGGCAGTGGACGGCCGATGCTGGGAGAGCCACAGCAGGAAGTGGCTGCCGAGGAAGCCGGTCGCGCCGGTGATCAGGATCGGGTTTTCGGTCCGCATTCCGGTCCTTGCTCTGTGCGTGCACGAGCCGAGATCCCCAGGGAGGAGTCGCACTCGGGTGTGGCTAGCGTAGGGAAGCCCATGAGAGCCCAAGCCTACTTTATGACCCGTCCCCTCATGTCTTTTTTTCCCTATGAAATCCTCGAATTGATCTGCGCGCGACCTCGGCTCGAATCGTGGCCTGAATCGTGCTGGGTGGGGCTTGTTGCGGCCCGTGGTCAGCCGACCGCAGCTGGGCTAGTGTCCGCGCAGCGCCCGGCGAACCAGCTCGAACCTGGCGGGCCCCGTCGGTCGGCGCTGCCTGCGCAGGATCGGCTCGACGCGGTCGCATGCAACTGGAGGCTCACGCAGGTGTCCACGCACAACGGCAGCTTCGATGAGGATCCCGACGGCGACCCGCGGCGGGAGGCCGACCGTGGCCTCGCCCCAGACGAGCTGCCTCCGCGTGTGCCGGTCGCCTGGATAGCCGGCGGATTGTCGGCTGCTCTCCTTGCGAGTCTGGTCGCGATCGGAGTGCTGCTCTGGCGCGCGGCTCCGAGCGAGCTGTCCGGCTCCATGCCCGACGTTCGAGCCGGGGTGCACCTGCTGCCGGTTGCGCGCGAGCTGCCCGAGTTTCACCTCCGCGATCAGTCGGGCGAACCCTTCGAGCGGTCTCGGCTCGAGGGGCGCTGGAGTCTCCTGTTCTTCGGCTACACCTCCTGTCCCGACGTCTGCCCGACCACATTGCAGAGCCTGGCCCAGATCAAGCCCGAGCTCGAGGCGGCGGGCGACGTGCAGGTCGTCTTCGTATCGGTCGATCCGGCGCGCGACCCCGTCGAGCGCCTACGCGAGTATGTCGGCTTCTTCGATCCGTCGTTCGAGGGCGTGACCGGCTCCAAGGAAGAGATCGACGGGCTCACGGGCGAGCTGGGCGTCTATTACGCGGTTCGCGCGCCCGAATCCGATCAGCCCGCGGACGCGGGCTACCTCGTAGACCATGCCTCCTCGCTGTTCCTGATCGACCCGGAGGCGCGGCTACACGCCTTGCTCGACGACCCGCGCGATGGTGCGGCCTTCGTCGAGCGACTGCGGCGGGCGCAAGCCGTGCGCCGCGGGAGCTCCTGATGCGTTCGCGGGTGCGTCGGACTAGCGAATGCGTGCGGGCTGCGAGCCGTCGGTGGGCCTGGTTGACTGGACTTCTCGCCGCGCTAGCGGCTCCGGTGGCAGGCCTTGCGGATGATCGAGCGGGTGCGGACCACCGAGCCCGTGAAGAGGATCAAGTGACCGCGGACACAGGAACGATTGCGCAGGACCTCGGGGTGTTCCGGGCCTGGATCCGGCAGTCCCCTCCCGGCGTCCCGGCCGCGGGATACCTGGTCGTGCGGAACTCCGGCGTAACGGCGCGCACGATCATCGGCGCGGCGAGCAATCGGGCGGCTAGGGTCGAGCTGCATCGATCCTCTGACGACAATGGTGTCGCTCGCATGGAGCCCGTGGGCCGGATCGAGGTACCCGCTGGCGGCGAGGCCGTGTTCGCGCCCGGCGGGCTCCATCTCATGCTGATGGGGGTCGAGCCCCTCGAGCTGGGGAGCGAGGTCGAGATTCGGCTCCTGGTAGACAGGGGGCCGCCGCTGCAGGCCCGTGCGGTGGTGCGTCGGCGGTCCTACACGGACTGAGAGGAAAGCGGAGGGAGCTGGAGCTTCCGGCCGAGGCGGTGCCGATCGCGAGCCTCTGAGGGGCCCCTTGAGGCCTACCCAGCGGCTAGGCGTGGAATTTGGGGCGAGCAGAGAAGAGCAGGTAACCCCGGCTCCAGCTACGGGGGTCTATCCGTCCAGTTCCATCAACCGAAAGGAAACTGGGCATGTCGTCAGCTGGAAATCGTGCGTTGGCCCTGTGTGGCGCACTGGTGTTCGCAGGGGTTCTCTTCCAGGCAGACTCGGTCCGAGCGGATGATCGAGGCGATCGCGTAGAGCGGCGGCTCGACCGTATCGGCGATCGCATCGACCGCAAACTCGACCGGCGAGGGCGCATCATCGAACGTAGGTTCGACCGTAAGGCCCTGCGCGCTGCCCGGGACGGAAACTTCCGTCTGGCACGCCGTCTGGATCGAAAGGGCGATCGCATCGCCCGTAGGCTCGACCGCAAGGGCGATCGCATCGATCGCAGGCTCGACTTCAAGGGTCGCCGCTTTGATCGGCGCTTCGATCGACGGGAGCGCCGGCACTTTCGGCGCCATCGGCGCTAGTGCGTCAGCGAACTCGCTTGCGATTGGCTGCGAGTTCGAAATCTCGAGGGCACACGCGACCGCGGGCAGTGATCCTGTCCGCGGTCGTTTCTTTGCTGTGACCGGTTCGTGCAGAGACCGCTCCGCCTTCGCAGATCGAGCTGCCGCCGAGCTCGCACCCGCCTGCGGGTACGGACTGCTTGCGCACCGACTCTGATCCCACCGACTCGAGAGAAGGCGCTGACGAGATGGCCCGGTCTAGTGGACGGCTACGGTCTCGCCAGACGGCAAGATCCAAAAGGACACGCTCTCGTTTCCGGAGAAGCGCGCGATCCCATGCAGACGCCCGATTGGATCGAGGCCCCATTGGAACTCGAGCCGCCCCCGGACGCGCTGCTCGAGAGCGCGCTCCAAGATCTCTTGTCGCTCCTGCAGATCTTCTGGATTGGTCATGGCGTCAAGCCTCGGCACCCTGCGCGACAGGTCAAGCTGCCGCCTCGGTGCCATGCTGTGGGCGACGCGCTCAGACGCGCAGCAGATCGGCGTGTGTTTCCTGGAGCACGCTCACCTTCGGGCTCGCGCCCCAGTTCTCGTAGAGCTGGATGGCCTGTCGCAGGGATTCACGCGCGTCGGTGGCGCGGCGCGACCGCAAGAGAAGCTCGGCGCGCCTCTCCTTGGCGAGCGCGGCATGGTGCACGAACTCCTGGGACAGTGCCCCTCGCGCCGCTTGCTCGTAGAGGGTGTAGGCCCGGTCGAGCTTGCGTTTGACGCGAGCTTGCTCTGCTTGCAGTAGGAGGAGCATGTGGGGAAAGTCGGGACCGAATGTCGCCCAGCGCTCGAGGAGCCGGACCGCTCGGCGGAGCGAGCGCCGGTAGATCCTCTTTCCGGTCGATTCCGCCAAGCTTGCGGCGGCGATGCCACGGTAAAGGATGTGATGTGGAACGTGGACATAGGGGCTGCGCCGAAACAGCGCGACCTGAGCGGGTTCCGAGATTCGCCACGCGAGTTCGTGCTGCCCATGGATACACAGCACGAGCGTCCAAAGCGTGCTCTCCCAGGCTTCGGCGGCACTCGCGTCTTCCTTCAGACGACGCTCGACGTTACGAACGTCCGCATCGAGAGCTGCGAGCGAATACTCGCGCTCAGCCAGCCAGAGGAGCGCTTGAAGCGACAGTTCGGAGTCCGGGAGCCGGGAGCCCATTCGTTGCACGGTGGCGACCACTGTTGCGAGCTGCTTCAGCGCGACCGGCAACGACTCCCCGCCGAGGATCCCAAAGTAGGCCTTCAAGAACTGTCCGTAGTATGCGAACTCGACGTCGCCATTCTCTTGCAAGCGCTCGACGGAAGCATCGATTCCGGCCAGCGCTCGGCGTCGGCGCATGTGGATCACGTGCAGCGTGAAGCGAAGATTCGCGTCGAGCCTTGGTGCGTAGACAGTGTCGCCGGTCTCTTGGATCCAGACCTGGGCGGCAGCGGCGACCGCAGCCGAGCGTTTGGTATCTCCCAGGACAACCTGTAACCACGCGCCATAGTGCCCTGCCGAGTAGGCTTCGCGCATCGCAAGGGACTTGGGCATGGGCTTCTCCAGAGCGAAGGCCGTTGCGATCGCCACCAGCCGAATATCCGTGCGAGCCAGCACCCCACCTAGAGCGCCGAAGACCATCAGGGCTGCAAGCCTCTCCGGAGACAGACTACCTTCTGGAGCGTCGACTCCCTGTTGGGCTCGTCGCAAGATGCGCCCGTAGCTGCACCGCAAAGCGAACCAGGTGCGCAGCCATGAGGGATGCATCGGCCAGCGCACGCCCCACCGACGTAGCACTTGCAGTGCATGGGCCACGCACTCTTCCGCGGGCTTGATCAGACTCATGGCGTTCAGCCGTTGAGTGGCGAGCTGTGCCCGTTCGATCTCGGTGCGGATGCGGGGCTGTACCTCGTCGAGCAATGCGAGCGCGCCCTGCGGATCTCCAGCCAAGAGCACGCTATCGGCGCTCGACAGCCAGAGCGCCATTCCGACAGCATGGCGGTCTACCCAGTCCGGTTCCGCGAAGTCCCTGCGAGCGACGTCGAGGTAGCGTCGCGCACCCGTCGCCGCGCCACCCTGGAGGACCTCACGTCCCGCTGCGAGGCACCACTCGATGCGCGCAGCGTGTAGATCGGGAGGCAAGGCGCCCTCGGCGAGCACCAAGTGATCTGCGATCTCCAAACGATGGGCGGTGTGCTCCGATTCAGGGAGCTCCTCCAGCAGCCAAAGGGCCACCCGCGTGTGTAGGGTCGCTCGTTTCTCGGGCGCAAGACCCTCGCTAGCCACCTCCCGAATTCGGTCGTGAGCGAAGCGGAACCCGACTGAGGCTGGAACTACCAGCCCCAGCCGCTCCAGCTCCAGTAGGCTCTGCGCGATGCGTTCCGGCGACGTTTCTCCGAGCCGAGCCAGCAGATCCGGTCCAAAGCCTTGGCTCGCACAGCTGGCCCAGTGCAGGGTCTCGCGCAGCTCGGTGGGGAGGCCCTCGAGCTTGGCCACCAGGAGACCCGTCGCCCCATCGGGTACGCGCGCACCCGCGATGATTTCCAGCTGCCAGCCCCAGCCCGAACCGATCTCGAAGCCGATCCAGCCTTGTGCGTGCAAGTGGTCGATGAGCTGTCGGACCCAGAGCGGATTGCCACCCGTCTTGCGCTCGATGTGCTCCGCCAGCGGTGCGATCACGTCAGGCGGCTTGCCGAACGTGCCCTCCAAGAACTCGAGCAGGGCTTGGGATCGTAGCGATTGGAGCTCGACCTTCTCGATTGTGACACCGAGCTCGCGCAGACGTGCGCGCGTACTCTCGAGCATCTTCCGGCTTGCTTGCTCTTGGTCGCGGCAGGCGATGATCACGAGGAGTGCTCCGGCGAGCTCGCTCGTGAACAGGTCTTCGAAGAGGGCGCGGCTGGCGGGATCGCTGTCCTGGAAATCGTCGAGGAAGAGCACGATCGGGTGGTCCGACGTACTCGCTGCGCTCAGGAATCGCTGCAGCGCCAGCAGTACACGAGCCCGTGTCTCGCGTGGGCCGAGCGCGGGCAGGGCCGCGACGTCACCCAGCACGGCGCCGAGGTCGGGGACCCAGTCCG
Organism: Pseudomonadota bacterium; assembly: GCA_003247575.1. Classification (GTDB taxonomy): domain Bacteria; phylum Myxococcota_A; class UBA9160; order SZUA-336; family SZUA-336; genus SZUA-336. The sequence goes on along the minus strand of QJZC01000047.1, from coordinate 8,484 downwards.
TGAGTGCCGCGCCCAGGTTTCCGAGCTTTGCCAGCAACCCTCGGCGCCACTGGGCGAGGCGCGCGTCGTTCTCGACGAGAACCTGCTCGGCAAACGACTCCAGGCAGGTGACGAAGCCGGCATAGGCGCGCTCTCGGGACGCATCGAAGTGACCGTGCAGCAGGTAGGCTCCGACCTCGCCCAAGCGGGAGCGCAGAGCGTCGACGAGGGACGACTTGCCCGATCCGACGGCGCCTTCAAGGAATATGACGCGCGGCCCCTCGGAGATCGACTGCACCAGCTGTTCCCAGAGGATCTCGCTCTCACATTCTCGGCCGTAGAGCTTTGACGGGTAGCGCGGGCGATCCGGTATCTCGGTCGCCTCGAGCTCGAAGTCTCGGTCCACCCGACCGTGGCGCATCCACTGTTCGTGCATCGCGACCAGGTCGCAACCGAGCGACGTAGCGCTCGCGTAGCGCTCGCCGGGCTCCTTGGCGAGGAGCTTCAGAATCAGGCAGGACAGAGGCTCGGGGATCTTGGAGTTCAGCGTGCTCGGCGGCACCGGCTGGCGCGCGATGTGGGCGTGAATCAGCTCGAGAGGATCCTCGAACTCGAAGGGGGGCTTCCCGGTCAGGGCGAAGTAGAGCGTGGCACCGAGACCATAGAGGTCGCTCTGAAAGCCGCACCCGCGGTTCATCCGGCCCGTCTGCTCCGGGGCGATGAAGAGCAGGGTCCCGGTGCCGCCCGCGGCCTGGGCCTCGCCCGCCGCGCCGCTCGTGGTGGTGCCCACGGTAGCTGCGATCCCGAAGTCGATCAGGTGCGTCTCGTTCGTCTCCGTCGCTACGAGAACGTTGTTCGGCGTCACATCTCTGTGCACCAGACGTGCTCGATGCACGGCGCAAAGGGCCTCTGCGCACTGGATGGCGAGTTCGAGCGCCGCTTGGATCTCCAAGGGTCCACTCGAGGTGATCCGCGACGTGAGATTGATTCCCGAGACCCGTTCGATGACCAGGCAGGGGCGCTCGCAGGTCAGGTCGAGGGCGATCGCTTCCGGGATCGCGGAATGCGCGCATGCACGCATCGCGTTGAACTCTGCCCGTGCATGGGCGGCGCTCTCCTCGGCAGGGTTGAAGAGCTTGAGCACGACGGCACGCCCATCCGAAGATCTCGTGGCCGCGAAGACGTCTCCCCAGCCCCCGCGATGAATGCACTTCACCGACTCGTAGCCAGCTGGCCAGGGTTGGACACTCATAGCGATGAGATCGACCCCGAGCTTCCTCCGATTGACCTTCCGCACCTTGCGAACAGGAATCTAGCTCGCGTGCTGCTGGGGGACTCGGAGGGACGGGGGCGACACTAGATGTCGTCCATGGACAGCTCGATCTCGCAGGAGCGCGATCAGTTATCACGTATAGCCCACTCTCGCCTCACGTTATCCCGGCGCACCGTGCTGTAGCCTTCCGGTGTAGCCCACGCCAAGAGAATCATCCCTGGCGAGCGACTGCTTCAACCAAGCCGCTTCGGCTTCTGCGGATAGGATGCGAACAGGACGATGCGAAAGACGAAGTTGGGAAGGCTGTTCTGGGCGGGCGCGCTCATGGGGTCGGTGGTCGTCGAGCTGGTCCTCTGTATAGGGGTCTCCGAGGCGCGTAGAACGCCGGAGGCTTCGAGCGCTCTATCCTCGACGAAGCCATTGGACGTTTCTGCTGAATCTGGCGGCGGTGAGCTGAGCCCAGTGGCAGGAGCTTCGTCCTACCGAGGCGCTTCATCCAGCCGCTGGGGCGCAGTGGAGCTGGGACAGCTTCGGATCGGTGAGCCTCCTGCGCTGCCCGCGCGAGTCGATCCGTTCGGTGCATTTCGAGCGCCCGAGAATATGGACCCGCTCGAGACGCCGACCGAGGCCGAACCCGCCAGCGGGCCAGTGCTCCGAGCCAAGACTCTTCGCGACCTGGAAAAGCTCGCGGGCGAGTCCATCGAGTCGCGCTTCGCAGGAAAGGCTGCGAGAGACTTGGGCGTGCGTCCCTCCGCGCGCGCGAAGCGACGAGAGCTCGAGCAACGGGCGCTGGCGGCGAGAAGCCGTTTGAGTCGCGCTTCTGCGCGCTAGTTAGCGAGTTGCCGCTCCCGCGCGACCCGCTGGCCGGCCGCGCGCGCTCTCTTTCCTCTCCATCTCGGCGACGTTTTACGTCTACGGAAGGTAGTCCCATGCATGCATCTCTGAGCCATGTGATTTTGACTCGCATCACTGTACGTGCGGCTCTTCTGATTTCGCTGCTCGTGATCTCACTCTTCGGGGGCGCATCCGAGACCTGGGCTCAGGCAAATCCCGCAGCTCGCCCTGTCGCCATCGCAGGCTCCGTCTCCTCGGCGTTCAACGTGACGAGCGAAGGTGACTCAATGTTCGCACTTCCGGTGTCGGTGCCTCCCGGCACGGCAGGTCTGACCCCATCGATCACGCTGGCCTACAGCAGTCGGCGCCAGAACGGCTTGCTGGGAGTTGGATGGGCGCTTGGAGGTTTGTCTGTGATCAGCCGCTGTGAGGCCGCGCTCGTGCCGGATGGAGTGTCGGATCCGGTAGACTTCGACGGAAACGACCGCTTCTGCATCGACGGCGCGCGCCTCATTCCCCTGCGGTCGGTGAGCGGGGGGACCGAGTACCGCACGGAGATCGACACCTTCCAGCAGATTTTCAGTCGGGGGGCCTCCGGGGTCGGTCCCGAGTGGTTCGAGGTGCGGACCAAGGATGGCCGGATTCTCGAGTTCGGACGAACGACGGACGCGCGCGTGCAACGCGCGGACGGGAGCGCTGTTGTCTGGGGTGTGTCTCGGCTTTCGGACCGTGCGGGCAACTTCGCGCGCTTCCGGTATCGAGCGAAGGGCAGCGGCGCAATGCTAGCGCTCGACCGCGTGGAGTATTCTGGAAACGACGCGGCAAACGTAGCGCCGCACGCATCGGTGCGCTTCGTGTACGAGAGCCGACCCGACGTGCGAGATATGTATGGTCCGACGGGGCTGACCACGATCAGTATTCGTCTCGCGCAGGTTCAGACGTTTGTCGGCGAGTCACTCGTGCGCCGCTACGTTCTTTCCTACGTGCCCTCGAGCAGCACTGGCCGCTCGCTCCTGTTTCGCATTCAGGAATGCGCGGTGGACTTCGATCGCGGGCAGGTCGAGGAGTGCGGGCTTCCGACGGGGCTCGGGTACACGAGCCGCGGTCTGGGAGCGAACCAGGAGGTTGCGATCGCGGACTTTCCCGGCGGACTGGATCAAGGACTCGACTCCTACGTCGATGTGAACGGGGATGGTACGGCAGACCTCGTCTTCTACGATGCCCAAGGGCGCTTTCAGGTTGCGACGTCGGCTGGGACGCGCTTCAACCCAGCGACGGTATGGCTTGCGTCGCAGAGCGCCGGCCCGCCTGCTCAGACGGAGCCGGTATTCGGGGATCTGGACGGCGACGGCTTGGTCGATGCGTTTCTGAAGAATCGCAGCGGAAATCTCTTCGGGTATCGCTCGGACGGCCTTCGTTTCGGGCCGCAGCGGACACTGGCTTCGTTTCCGGCCGGAGAGAGCGTCTCGATCTTCGCGGACTTCAACGGAGACGGGCGAGACGACTTTCTGAATCGAGTAGCGGACAACCGGGTGTTTTTGCACTACTCGAGTGGCGACCTGCTCGCGCCGGGTCAGCTGGTGCACCAAGTACCCGTAGGAACTCAGGCTTCCGAGGTCGAGGTCGAATTTCCGGATGTAAACGGGGACGGCGTGCCTGATCTTGCGTATCGTGATGGCACCTGTCTCTACGTCATCCGGTGGAGCGAGGGCAGCTTCGAGCCCTTTCGCTCTGGGAAGTGCGCGCGCGTGCTTCTGGCCGCGCAGGCCCAGCTCGACATCTACTTTGCGGACGTGAATGGCGATGGGAAGTCCGACCTGATTCAGCGCCCGAAGGGAACGAATACCTTTCAGGTATCGCTGTCCGATGGAGAGAATTTTCTGGCGCCCGTGCAGTGGGCTGCACGCCCCGCAGGCGACTACCTAGATGCCGGCCAGGTGCAGTTCCCTGACTTCAACGCAGACGGACTCGCCGATCTGATGTATCGGACGCGTGGGAGTGTGTTCTCTCTGCAGCTCTCCACTGGACGCGGCTTCGGTGCTCCGATCGATCTTCTCACCACTACGGGATCTCGCGCGAACAACCAGGCCCAGTTCGTGGATACCGACGGCGATGGCATGGCCGAGATCAACTTCCGCTTCGGCGACAACCGCTACGCCTCGTTTCGAAATGCGGATGGAGGCGGACTGCCGGACATGCTGAGCTTCATCGTCGAGGGGGATGGCCGGGAGACGGAGCTGCGCTGGGGGGCCTTGACCGACCCGACCCTCTACGCCAAGGGCTCGGGAGCAGAGTTCCCGATCGTGGATGTCCAACCCGCGCAGTACGTCGTCGAGAGTGTGAGCACGAGCGATGGCGCTGGCGGTGTGTCTACGCGCAGGTTCTTCTACAGCGGGCTGCGCCGTCTGCTCGAGCGCGGCGAGGTTCTGGGCTTCCGAGAGGTGGCCGAGGTCGATGAGAGCCGCGGCTCGCGAATGATCACCCGATACCGGCAGGATTTTCCGCTGAACGGCATGGAAGAGTCCGTTCGAATGGTCGACCCGAGCGGCCGTACTCGCATGCGGGTCAGCTCTACGTATCAGTTCTCGCAAGATAGTGCGATCTTTCGCGTCCGCCTCGTCGAGCGGAAGGACGAGGCGTTCGAGCCCGACGGATCCCTCGTCGTGACGCGAACGACCGAGCAGCAGTACGACTCATTCAACAACCCGACGGTGGTGCGCTCCTTTGCCAGCGATGGTGTAGGCAGCCAGACGACCACACGCTACCGCAATGATCCCTCGAGCTGGCTCATCGGTCTTCCAGAAGAGGTGGTCGTGAATGCGTTCGCACCGGGAACCCCGAACATCGAGCGGACGACTCTGTTCGAGTATGACGCTTCTCGAGGGTTGAGAACGCGAGAGATCCGCGAGCCGAGTACGGAGTTCGAGCTCTCGAAGCGCTTTGTATACGACCCTTTCGGGAACGTGATCGTGACGCGCACCGAAGGAGTGGACATCGAAACGCGTGAGTCGCGTGTGTCCTACAGCCTGAACGGACGATTCCCCACGCGCGCGACGAATCCGCTTGGTCAGAGCGTGGTTCAGGGTTTCGATCAGCGCTTCGCTAGCCCCACCTCCGTTACGGATGCCAACGGAGCTCGGACGGAGATCTTTTACGACTCGCTAGGACGGGAGATCGCGCGTCTGTTCCCCGATGGAACGTCCAGCGGGACTCAGTTCGGCCGATGCGGTGGCCAGCTCGCGTTCTGCAGCGGAGTTCCGGGATCGCGCTTCGTCCGAACCGCGCAGGCCGGGCAGCCGACGACCGTGGTCGTCCTCGACGTGCTCGATCGAGAGGTCCGCAAGGGTGTGATGGGCTTCGATGGTCGTTGGATCTTCCAGGATACCCGGTACGATTCGGCAGGTCGGGTGGCTCGCAGATCGCTCGAGTACTTCGCGGACCAGCCGGCTCGTTGGATAGAGATCGAGTACGACTTCCTAGATCGTGTCGTACGTCAGACCGAGCCCGACGGCAGCGAGACGACGGTTGCCTACGCAGGGTTGACGACCGTCACGACGAATGCGCTGGGTCAGACCAAGACAGAGATACGCAACAGTCAGGATCAGATCCTCGAGGCGGTCGATGCAATGGGAAGCCGGCAGAGATTTACATACGATGCGTTCGGCAATGTCACGTCGGTGCGGGATCCGAATGGAAACGTCATTCGAACCGACTACGATCGGCTCGGACGGAAGTTGCTGTTGGACGACCCGGATCTCGGCATCACGCAGTATGCGTACGACGCCCTCGGGCAGGTCATCGCGCAGATGGATGCGAAAGGACAGGTCTCGAGCTTCGTATACGATACCTTGGGCCGGCCGCTCTTTCGGAGCGAGGCCGGAGGTACCACGGAGTTCATATACGATATCGCCCCCGACGGGATCGGAAAGCTGGCCGCCGCGATCGGCCAGCAGGGGGATACGACGCACGTTCGACGCTATGCATACGATGCGTTCGGACGACCCCTCGCGACGGAGCTGACGGTCGAGGGGCGGGTCTACTACGTCATCAATGGCTACGATGAGCTGGGGCGAGTGTCGGAAGTAACCTACCCGAGCGGGTTTCAGGTAGTTCAGTCGTACAACTCGTCTGGATACCTGTTATCGGTTGCGAATCTGGTCACGGGGCAGACATACTGGACCGGTGTGCAGCGCGATGCAGGTGGTCGATTCACGGAGGAGCGATTCGGCAACAACCTTGTGACTCGAAACGTCTTCAATCCGCTGACCTTGCAGCTGGAGCGTGTGCAGACCGGTTCGGGCCAGGGATCCAGCGTTCAGAACCTACGCTATAGCTGGGATCGCCTGGCCAACCTGACACGCCGGGAGGACCTGAACAGAGGGAAGAGCGAACAGTTTGAGTACGATCGCCTCAATCGCCTCACGCGTGCCCAGGTGACGGGCGTTCCGGCGCAGGTCTTTGCCTACGACCGCGTCGGGAATATTCGGTCCAAATCGGACGTAGGCACCTACGCCTACGGACAGAACGCGGGACCTCATGCGGTGACCGCAACAGTCGGCGACGTCTCGCAATTCTACACATACGACCCCAACGGCAATCAGGTCGCTCGCTTCGATGCCGCGGGAATTCAGACTGCTGCTTTCGTCTACGCAGCGTTCAACAAGCCGATCTTCCTGACCACCGATGGCGGGAGCCGCTGGTCAGAGCTGCTCTATGGAGAGGATCGAGACTTCTTGGTGCGCCGCGACTTCGTCGTGGGAAGCAGGGCAGTGTCGGCGACCTACTTCGTGGAGGGAATTTTCGAGGAGGTATCGACGGCAGAAGGTGCGACCGAACGCCGGCACTACGTGCGAGGAGGGGACCGTACGATCGCGGTGGTGACAGACGCAGGAGCGGGAACAGCGCAGAAGACGCGCTATCTCCACCGCGACCACCTGGGGTCGGTCGACACTATCACCGATCAAGCGGGCACGGTCGTAGAGTCTCTGAGCTACGATGCCTTCGGAAAGCGGCGAAACCCCGACTGGACGCCAGCGTCGACGCGGCTCGGCAGCTCTCTCACCAAGGGCTACACGGGGCACGAACAGCTCGACCACCTAGGCTTGGTCCACATGGGTGGGCGAGTCTATGATCCAACGTTGGGTCGGTTCATGAGCGCGGACCCCTTCGTCCAATTCCCGACGGACACCCAAGGCTTCAACCGGTACGCCTACGTCAACAACAATCCACTCGCATTCGTCGATCCGAGTGGATTTGGGTTGAGCAGGTTCTTCAAGTCCGTCGGAAAGTTCTTTCAACGGCTTCTGGGTGTAGTCGGAAAGATCACGAAGGTGATCGGGTTCATTCGATCCCTTGCGTGTCTTGCGAGCTTCGGAATCGGCTGCGTGCTGACCATTCTGAGCAACGCGATCAGCGTCGCATTCGAGTTTGGCCTGGCACCCAAGACGAGATTCAATACCGGGAGAACTGGGAGACTGATCGGTAGGGTAGGAGCGGTGCTCGCAGCCGGAGGGGCCAGTCAGCGTCCTCAGAAGATCACCGGAATAGGTGGCGAGGTCGATATCGATGTCGGGTTTCCGAGCGTCTTCGACCAGTGGAGTCGGAGGATGAGGCCCGACGGAGTCATCTTCAACCTTGCCGATGACGATCCGAGAAGCAAACCCAATCCCCTTCCGAAGGATGCAGACGCCGCGACGAAGTTGCGTGCGGTCATTCTGGAGCGACTGCTCGACGCTGCGAGGGCGGCCGTCGAGGCTGGGGGTTCCATTACGGTACCGTTTTCTGGGATCCTATCGGGAGAGGAGAGCCAGGATCTCGCTCCCGTGGGGGGCAAGGGGATCGCGAATCGGGTCGTGAGCGGACGCGGCGACTTGACCCTGAGTGGAGTCAAGCGAGTGGTCGGCACATTCCCGTCCGGCGAGAAAGTGATCGGATTCGAGGGGCAGTTCTCGCTTTCGGGCAATTCTGCACAGGAAGTGATCGAAGGTCTGGGCGGTGGAGAGCTCGACGCAAAGATCGAGGGAAGCTTCCAAGCGTATCCAGATGTTTTCTTCGGAGGGGACGTGTCGGGAGTCAGGCTGGGCGACAGAGACGGCGTTCCATTCTTCGGCCGCAAGTTCGTAGCCAAGGAGCGCGTGACTGCATTCAGTATTGCACCGGACGGAGCTGGGGCGACGCGAGAACCGATTCCATGACGATGCTTGGCTACGTAGCGCTCGCCCACGCCGCCCTCGGAATCCTAGGGCCGGCGTGGCTCGTGTGGACCTTCAGGATGTGGGGTGGAGCGCTCTTTGCCCCCACGATCGGAGAGCTCATCTTCCCGTGGGCGATTCCGTCGGTCTGCTCGATCTGGATTCTCGTGCAATTCTGGTGGGGCAGCTTTCTGCACGTCGCGGTAG
>QJZC01000049.1 GCA_003247575.1 Pseudomonadota bacterium | reverse complement strand
TGCGGGCATGAAGGGATCGTCGGTGAGCATGTAGGTCTGGCCCAGGGTCCAGATTCGGATGTCGAACATGAGGAGCTTCGGGAGGGTCTCGTGGTGGGAATGAACTGGCCGGAACGTATCAGGATGCGGGTTGCCTCGGCAATGAAGCCAACTCCCCACGCTCCTGCGCGATCCCTGTGAGTTCCTCGGCTGCACGTGTGAGTGAGCCGACTCTTCTGCGGACTGTGCTCTGTCCGCGGAGCGTGCGATCGCAGAAGTCATGCTCTCGATCGCGCTGGCGATGTTGCGGGTGCCCTGGACGGACTCGGTCGAGGATGTCGCGGAAGTCGCTGTGGGCTCTCGCGAACTTGTCGGCGTAGGAGCGACGCTCGGCGTCGTTTGCGACGTTCAGGACGAGGACCTTCTCGTAGCGCCGCAGCTGCAGGAGTCTCGAGCTCAGGTCGCCGCAGGTCATTGCCAGCTTGACCTCGTCATCGATCGAGCTCTCGGGCGGACTCAGGTTGGATCGCTTCCCGTACGACCAGCAGGGGACGGGGTAGGGCGCGGGCTCGGAGCTCCCGCTGCATCTCTCGGGTGGTCACTGGAAGCGAAGCTGGAGGTCGACATGTCACGCATAGGCGAGATCGAGCACGTGGTGGTACTGATGTTGGAGAATCGATCCTTCGATCACATGCTCGGGTCGCTGCCTGGGGTCGAAGGAGTGGTCTCTTCGGAGGGGAATCCGCGCACCGACCTCGTGAACCACGTCGATCCTACGGATCCGAGCTCGCCGGCCTATTCCCCGAAGCTCGGAGCACAGTTCGCGACGCCGAAGTCCCAGCAGACGGCAGGCGGTCGCTACGGTGGACCTTCGCACAGCTTTCCTGCTGCGACTGAGCAGCGCTTTGGGACGCAGACCGTCGAGGTCTCCGGCTCGCCCACCAGCCCTTACAACGGCGCGGCTCCTCACACGACTCCGGCGTGCAACAGCGGCTTCGTCGCGAGCTTCGTAAAGGAGCTCGAGCGAACGTATCGAGGGAATGGAACCAGCTTGGAAGAGCAGCAGCGCAAGGCGCAAGAGGCGGGAGAAGCCGACCCCGTGGAAGAAGTCATGGAGGTCTTTACCGCAGATCAGCTCCCCGCGATTCACGCACTCGCGCAGGAGTTCTGTGTGTGTGACCACTGGCACAGCGAGGTGCCCGGTCCTACCGAGCCGAACCGGTTGTTCATGCACGCCGCGACTTCGGACGGGCTCACCTACAATCCGTGGCAGTTCGACGTTCTCAGCATTCCCACGATCTATGATCGTATCGATGCCGCGGGGCGCGACTGGGCCATGTACGGATTCGACCTGTTCGACTCTTCCAACTTCGATTCCCTGAAGGGCAGGCCGAATGCGAAGCGGACGTGGCAGGAGTTCCTGCTGCATGCGAGTGGGGGCGAGCTTCCCTTCTACTCTTTCATCTGTCCCAGGTATGCAGACGCAAAGGAAGGTAGGGCGAACTCGCAGCATGCGCCGCACGATGTGCGCTACGGGGACCAGCTGATTGCCGATGTGTATCGAGCACTTCGCAACTCCCCGCTCTGGAACAAGTTGCTGCTCGTCGTGACCTACGACGAGCACGGAGGATTCTACGATCACGTCGAGCCTCCGAAAGCAGTCAAGCCCGACCCTGCCGTCTCGCCGAACGCGTTCATGCGCGAGGAGGCGCGACGCTATCACCGCACCTATCTGACGTCGCCCAGCTACGACTTCGACTTCGAGCAGCTCGGCTTCCGGGTTCCGACGATTCTGGCCTCGCCCTGGATCGAGCGGGGCACGGTGGACTCGACGACCTACAGCCACACCTCGATCTTGCGCTTTCTGGAGGAGAGCCTGAAGCTTTCCCCGCTTTCGGCCCGCGACGCAGCTGCCGCGAGCTTTGCGCCGCGACTCAGCCGGACGCACGCTCGGACGGACTGTCCGCTCGAGCTGCCTGGGCCTGCGCTGCCGGCCAGCGATCCGGAGCTTTACATGCAGGAGCCGCCGAGTCCCAAGCAAGAGGAGTGGGCCCGGCGCTACACGACGAAGCTCTCCGGCCACTCCGACACAGGGATGCGTACCGAGCGTTGCTTTCCCACGAATGAGTCCCTATCGCGGTATATCGAGCTTCGCAATCGCTGTGATGCGTGGGCGTGCGGAGAGGACTGGAAAGCGGCTCGCTTTGAGGTCCACCCGGATGTGAAGGGTCACTGGCGTTGGCGACTGCGCGACGGATCGGGCGACATTCTGGCCGCGTCGACGGATGCCTACGCAGACCGAGAGCAGGCGATTCGCGCGCTCGAGCGGGCTCGCTTTCTCGCGCACCAGCTGGGTGACCCGGTCTCGCTCGATTCTGAAGGAGACTCGGAGTCAGCAGGCTAGGGGACCGAAGCGGCGTGTACTGAATCGCGATCTGCGTATGAACGCTCGTAGCGGTCCAGCAGACGGCGCTTCCACGCCTGCAGCTCCTCGAGCTGCTCTGAGTCCGTTGGCAGAGTTCCGAACACGTTGCTTTCTTCGTGCGGATCGGTGCTCAGAACAAAGGCTTCCGGCGGACCAAAGCCCAGGTGCGAGATGATCTTGCGGCTGCGGGTGATGCGCGCCAAGCAGCGGTCGTTGTACCAGCACATGGAGCGAACGGTGGAAGAGGGGGTCCTCGAGAACAGATCGATCCCGTGGTAGTCGCGGCCTTCGAGGCGGTAGCCGAGGAACCGCGCCGCCGTCGCAGGAATGTCGATCTGACTGACGATGGCATCCCGTCGCTCTGGGTGGATCCCTTCTGCGTAGAGTAGCATCGGGACGCGCAGGCCTTCGTCATAGATCACGGAGTTGTGCTTGGAGCGACCGTGCTCGCCGAATCCCTCGCCGTGATCCCCGACGATGACGAAGAGGGTGCGCGACGCAATCCCCGCGGCTGCGTAGCGTCGGATCAGCTTGTCGAGAAAGCGGTCCTGATAGTAGACGGAGTTCAGGTAGCGATTCTGTTCCTCGTCCGCACTGAACTCTTGGCGAGGGTACCGACTCGGAGTGTCGTAGGCGTGGTGTGGGGTCGTGGTGAGGTAGAACGCAAACCTACGTGATCCGTCGGTGGCTTCGAGCCACTCGCTCGTGGGATCCAGCAAGATGTCGTCCTCGAACGCGAGGTAGTTCGCCTCTTCGAAGCCGGTGGGATCCAGATCTTCGCGCGTGATCGCATCTGCGAAGCCCATGTTGCGCGTCTGCTGGGCGCGATTCTCGTAGGTTTCGGAGTGCGCCCCGAAGTAACGCGTGACGAACCCCTGCTGTGCCAGAAGCTCTGGGAGGCAGCGTGCGGGAATTCCGGACGGTTGCGCCTCGCGCTCGCGCATGAGGGGGACGGGATAGACTCCACACAGGATCGAGGTGATCGCCTTCGACGAGTGAGGCATGACGGTGTACGCGTTGGGGAACCACACTCCGCGATCGCGGAGCTGGGCCAGGTAGGGAGTGGTGCGCGGACCTTCGGGGAGCAGGCTCGTCGCGAAGATTCCGGTGGACTCGAGCGCGACGACGACCAGGTGGTCGTACGGCGCTGCGTCCTGGACCGCCGTGAGTTGCCCGTCGCCCTGGAAGGGTGGATCGATGGGCTCGTCTGGAGCGAGGCGATCGATCGGATACAGCCATTCGCCGGCGAGTGCATCGACCGCTCCAGCTCTCGCGAAGCCCGGTGGAGCCGCGAGCGGGGGAAGTGCGACCCCGATCAGGCCAACGCACACGAGCACGGCCGGCGGTATCGGCGGGGTCGCGAATGTCTGTTCGCCGAGCGCGCGACGCAAGCGCAGAATGCAGCCCGCCGTAGCTACTCCGACCAAGGACGTCACCCAGAAGGGGTTGACCTCGGACAGGATGATCGGTGCCACCATCCATAGATTCTCTGCCGTGTAGTAGAGCAGGTGCCGATCCACGGGGACGCCTGTATTCCGTACCATCGACATCGCTGCAAGCTCGAACAAGATGATTACGAGCCCGAGCGCAGCGGCTCCGAGCTGAACCAGGCCCCGAGCAAGCGGATGACGGGCGAGGGCGAGAGCGAGGGTGATGCCTCCGAAGACCGCGCAGTGGAAGCTCACGTCCTCGACGAAGGCTTCCAGCCACTGGAGCGGCCCAAGGTCCGGAGCGAATGCCAGGAGTAGGTAGAGCTTTGCCGCCAAGCTGACGAAGGCAACGGGGAAGTAATACTGAAGAACCGTACTCACGGAGCCCTCTCTCGCTCTCTCGCTTGCTCTCACTCTCGTTCTCGCGTCGCGAGAAGCGTGGGACACAGTGCTGCGCCGCACCGAGTCGGCCGATCCTCTGGAGGATCGACCGAGGCATACTAACTCAGAATTGGGGGTGAGTTCAGATGTTTTCGAGGAATTTCGCATGGTGAGTTCGAATCGCCAGCGACAGGGTCGAGATGAGACGCTTGCGATCGATCGGCTTGCTGGCGAAGCTCGTGCACCCGCTTGCGAGGCAATCTCTGCGCGCCTCCGTGGAGGAATCCGCGGTCAGGGCGACGATCGGGATGCTGCAGCCGCGGTCCCGTAGCTGCCGGGTAGTGGCATGGCCGTCGAGCACCGGGAGCTGCATGTCCATCAGGATCGCGTCGAACGAGTGCGCGAGATCGTCGGTTCGAGCGACGGCTTCGAGTGCCTGGACGCCGTCGCTCGCGATCTCTACGCTCGCACCTGCGCGCTCGAGCATGCGACGGATCAACCGCTGGTTGTCGGTGGAGTCCTCGACCAACAGCACACTGCATCCACGGCGTAGCTCCGCGACACTCTCGATGCTCTTCTCGGCGGTCGCGGCGTCCGCACCGAGCAGCGCGATCTCGAGCTCGCTCAGCCCGATCGGCAGTCGAACCTCGATGGTCGTACCGAGCTCCTCTGTGTGGAAGACCTGGAACTCGGCCTGCATCAGCTTGCCGAGGCCGCTGCAGAGTGCGAGCCCGAGTCCGCCTTCGCTCTGGGCGATGCGGCCCTCGGTGAGCCTGCGCTGCTCGCAAAGCGGAAGTCCAGCCCCTTGATCCGTCACGCGCACGCTCCAGGTTTCGGACTGGAGGTCGCAGCGCGCGTGAAGCCGCACCTTGCCCTTGCTCGAGGCGTGAATCGCATTCGCGACCAGGTGCTTCAGCATGAGCTTCAGGCGGCTCGCGTCCGCAGAGACATGATCCGGGAGCGCAGCTTCGCTCTCCAGTTGCAGCTCGACACCGTTCGCGTCGGCCAGCGATCGGGACTGCTCCACCACCTCGCGTAGCAGCTCTCGTGGATCGCAGGCCATTGGCTCGAGCTCGAGTTTCCCCGCCTCGATCTTGGCCAGGTCGAGCAGATCGTCGAGTCGTTCGAGCAGTCTGCGACCATTCCGTTCCACGCCTTCGAGATGTGAGGTGCGAAGCGCAAGACTGGCGTGCTTCGGTGAATCGAGCTCTTCGCGGATCATGTCGCTGAATCCGAGAATGGCACCGACCGGAGTTCGCATCTCATGGCTGATCGTGGCCAGAAAGCGCCCCTTGCTCTCGGCGGCAACCGCGGCAGTGTCGCGCGCGCGAGAGAGCTCTTGGTTGGAGCGCGCGAGGGCGTTGGTGGCCTCGACCGTGGTCCGGTGGTAGATCACCCCGAGCGCGGTCAGGAAGGTCGTGCAGCAAACCAGGCTCACCGCGTGGGTGATGCCGGCGCTGAACTCAGCGCTGCGCGCGTCGCTCGATCCCAGGAGCGTGATGCCCGTCCACAGGGCCAGCACGACCACCGTGAAGCCGGCGGCCGGCCTCATGCCGAACCACGCGAGGGCGAGGACCGGAACGAGAGTGAGCCACGAGGCAGCGAACGAGCCGATCCCACCCGAGAAGGCGGCGATCGAGGAGATGATCGAGGCGCCATAGACCAGTAGGCCGTAGCCCGAGAATCGAATGGAGCCCGTGCAGCGAAGTGCGAGCAGGAACGCGACACACAGCGGGGGTGTCAGGCTCATGAGAGCCATCAGAGGGAACCGGACCGCCGGTTCGAACGAGTGGGCCACGACCAGGAGTGCGATGGGGGTCAGAGCGACCGGAACCAGGGTGGACTCGATGACCATGCGCGCCTGTCGTAGGCTGCTCGGATCGTGCTCGAGGCACGGCGGCACGAAGCACGCGACGATCCGTTGCCAGAGCCCTCGCGGCCCCCAGGCCTTGGGGGCCGGGTTGGCTGGGGTCGTTCCGGCTCCCGCTTCGTGGGACCCGGACGCGGATCTGGACGCGGACTCTGCAGAGCGAGGGATTTCCGAGTGGGCCAGCCGGCCCCTGCCTGCGGCAAGCGCGATGAGCTCCTCACGCCGAATCGGCTTGGTCGCAAAGTCGTCGAATCCTTCGCGTAGGCAGCGTGCGCGCGTCTCGGGCAGTGCATCCGCGGTAAGGGCGACGATGCGACCACCGAAGCCCTGCTCGCGGATTCGTTCCATCGCAGAGTGGCCGTCGATCTCGGGCATCTGGAGATCCATGAGGATCAGGTCTGGAGCGGCGTTCGCGCCGAGCGCACTCTCGAGAGCAGTGATCGCCTCGGCGCCCCCCTCGGCGACCTCTACCCGCGCACCGGCACGTCGCAGCAAGGTGCAGAGCAGCACCCGGTTGTCGCGCGTATCGTCTACGACCAGAACCCGGAGACCTCTCAGATCCGTGCCCCGTATTCCCACTGGAGATGGATCGGCGGATTGCGTATGGGCTGGGTCGGGGAGCTTGATCGGGAGTCGCACGCGCGTCGTCGTACCCTGACCCGCGATACTGTGTACGTCGATGCTGCCACCGAGCGCATGCGCCAGGTTCTGGCTGATCGACAGGCCGAGTCCGGTTCCTCCGTAGATGCGCGATGTCGACCGATCGGCCTGCACGAACGGGCTGAACAGCCTGGCCTGCTGCTGTTCGCTTATGCCGATGCCGGTGTCTGCGACTGTGATGACGAGCTCGTTGGCATCGAAATCGGTCTCGCAGGTCAGCGAGATCTTCCCCTGCTGAGTGAACTTGATCGAGTTTCCCACCAGGTTGATGAGGATCTGCCGCAATCGACCCGCGTCCGAGACGAGCGCTTCGGGGACCTCGAGACTACACAGAGTCTCGAGCTCGATCCCCTTGAGCTCCGCGCGCGACCGAAGCAGGTCGCCGACATCTGCGATCAGCTGTGCGGGTGCGTACGGGCGCTCGAGGATGGGCACGTTCTCGTCCTCGGTCTCCGAGATGCGGATGAGGTCGCTCACGACCTGGAGGAGGTGCTCGGCGTTCCGCTTGAGGCCGCAAAGCGCTTGACCGATCTCCGAGGCGCCGACACGGGAGTCTTCCTGCATCAGATCGCTGAAGCCGAGGATCGCCGTGAACGGCGTACGCAGCTCGTGGCTCATGCGCGAGAGGAAGCGGCTCTTGCTCGAGTTTGCGAGCTCGCTCTCTCGCCGCGCGGCGATCAGTGCGCGGTTGGTGGCGCGAAGCGTTGCGAGCGTACGCTGCTGAAGATGCTCGTAGAGCGCGAAGAACGTGACCGCGAAGAGCCCACCACCGGCCACGGTCGGGAGGGTCATGCGTTCCACGAAGCTCTGACTGACCCCGGCTGGAGTGGGCCAATGAAGTAGGTCGATCATCAGGAAGCCGGCGAAGACCAGCAGGCATCCGGACCACGAGACGGCTGCCGCAGCGCGGCTGATCAAGGCCGCGGCAGCCGGCAGCGCGGCGATCCAGTGCAAGCTTGGAGAGGCGACTCCGCCCTGGTAGAGCGATACGAACCCGAGCTCCACGATGGCATACGAGATCAGGATGAAGGCGGCCAGGTGTAGCCGTCCGCGGCGCACGAGCTCCATCCCGATCAGATACGAGGGAAGACCGCCGAAGACGAGCATTCCGAGCAGGCTTCCGATCGGGCCCGCCAGTCCGAACCAGTACGCGCAGCCAAAGGCGACCATCGAAGGCAGCGGCAGAATCCCGCACAGGAGCAGATACCGGCGTTGCTGTATGTCGCCGGGGCCGATGAGGGCCAGCACGTTCGGAGGAGAGGTCTTCGTCGTCACGCCTGTTCAGGTGAGGCTGCTCCAGTCTGCGACGGAACAGAGTTGGGCAGGCCTGACGGTTCGTATCGGTGCTGCTCTCCACGTTCTTTTGGAGCACAGGCAGTTCGGCGGTGCGAATGCGGCTGCCTGGACGAGCCGCGGGTGCGACGCGACTGTGGCGTGCAGCGGGGTGGTCAGCTCGCTGCGAGACCCACGCGGGCGGCGCGCAACGCGGGTGCGCGTTTGCCGAACGGTACGTCCGTCGGAGTGGCCGAGCTATTGACCACCGAAGCGATAGGTGACCTCGAGGCCAACGAATCGGCGTGGCCCGGGGCTGCGAACGACGACGCCGAGTCCGGCTTCGGCGCCGAGGTCGATGCCGCCCGAGAAGTACTTGCGATCGAGCAGGTTGCGTGCGAACAGCGAGATGTCGGCATTCCAGTCGGACAGCTCGAAGGTCAAGCGCGCGTTCAAGATGCCGTACGCTCCCTGCGCGACGTTGTCGCTCGTGCTGGGAACGATCTCGCAGTTCTGCTCCGCTGGTGCGAACTGCCCGCATCCTGGCAGGCGCGGATCGATCTTCCGGGCCACGGAGAAGCCGTTGTTCGGGCTGCCTTCGTTCGTGCTCTGATAGAGCCAGTCGAGCCGCAGCCCGAGGCGTCCGAGGCGATACTCGCCGACCTGCCAGTCCGCCGATAGGGTGTACATGAGTATGGGAGCATTCAGCGGGTCGCTCGTCTGCGTCGGCCCCGGGAGTCCATTGGAGAGCGACTGGATCCCGCCGCTAAGGATTCCCGAAGTCGCGCGGAAGTAGTTTACTGCCACCGTGGCGCCGAGCTGGAGAGTCGGGATCGGGCGTAGGAGTAGCTCGAGCTCTCCTCCGGAGATGTCTGCGCTGCCTCCGTTGCGAACGATGGTGGCGATACCGGTCTCGACCTGCTCGATGCTGACGGACTGCTGATCCTTGTACTTGCTGTAGTAGGCGGACAGGTTGGCGCGAGCTCGCTGGTCGAACCATTCCGACTTGAGCCCGATCTCATACGAGGTATTGAACTCTTCCTGGAATGGGCGCAGCTGTGAAGCGCTCGTGGCACGACCGTTGAACCCACCGGTTCGATAGCCGCGACTCGCCTTCGCGTAGAGCAGCATGTCGGAGCTGGGCCGATACTCGACCCCGGCGAGCCACGAGACGGCATCGAAGCGGCGATGCCCACCCCCTGCGCGTAGCACCAAGATCCCATTGCTGTCGAGGCTATCCGTGTCGGTATCGACCAGTGGCAGGCAATCGGGTCCGAGGAAGCGCGAGCAGAGTTCCACTCGGCGTGAGATCGAGCGCCGTTCATAGGTGGAACGGATCCCACCCGTCACGCTGAGGCGGTTCGTGAGTGCGACATTGACTTGTCCGTAGGCGGCATAGCTGCGGATCTTCGAAACGAGATGTCCTACGTTCTGCGCGCCGATCCCGGCGAAGGCGGTCGAGAACGCGCTCTGGTTTTCGTCGGAGGCGCGCTCGGCGAAGTGGAACAAGCCCACGGTGTACGCGATCCGCCCCTTCGTGAGATCTCCGGTCAGCTGCAGCTCGTGGCTGCTCTGGCGCGACTTGATTCGCTCGTCGCTCGACGCGATTTCGATCGGGCTCCCATCGAGATCCGCACGCCGACTGAGCGCCAGACTGCGCAAACCGCCCAGGTAACTCAGGGTGCCCAGGGGAAGGTTCCAGCTCGCTTCGAGCGATCCCCCGAGCGCATCGCTGTCGTCCTTGGGAGAGAGGCTCAGGAAGACGTCGTCGGTATCTCCGCGGGCCGCGATCTCCTGGAGGAACTCGGTATCGATCAGGCTGGCATCCACCACCTGCGACGTGACCGTGCGCGGTTCGTATGCGGTGAGGATGGCTGGGTTTCCACTGCGATTTCGCTCCCGCATGCGGTAGCCGCGTGCCAGCAGCTCGATGCTGTCGGAGGGCTGCCAGCGGAGAGCCAGCTTGAGGGCACGCGACTGGTCGTCGCCCAGATCTCCGCCACCACGTCGGAGCGTTCCATCTGGAAGCAATGTGGTCCGACTGTCTACTCTGCCGTCGCGATGGCTGGAGAGCAGTGCGATGCGGCCCGCGAGGGTTTCCCCTTCTGCCCCGAGCAGCGGAAAGCCCAGTGCAGTCGAAGCTTCGATGCGCTGGTCCGATCCGTAGCCGACGCGGGCCCAGCCACCGAGCTTGCCGTCGGGACGCGTGCTCAGAATGCGAATCGCTCCCGCTGGGGTGTTCTTTCCGTACAGTGTGCCTTGCGGTCCGCGAAGGACCTCGATCCGCTCGACGTCGAGCAACGCGAGGTTCGCGGCCTGTAGGCGCGGGCTGTAGATGCCGTCGAGGTAGATCCCCACCGAGGGATCCGATGTGACCAGGAAGTCGGGCTGGGAGATTCCGCGAATGGTCACCTGAGAGGTGTTCCCTGCACCGGGTACGCTCTCGATCCGAACCCCAGGAGTCGACATCGAGAGCTGATTGAACTCGCGGATGGACTGCTGCCGGAGCCACGCGGCGGGGAATGTGGTGATCGAGATCGGTGCTTCCTGGAGCGACTCCTCGCGCTTTCGCGCGGTGACGACGATCTCTTCCAGCTTGTCCTCTGGCGTGTCTGGTCTCCTGAGCGGATCGGTGTCTCGAGTCCAGGCGGGCGAGGCACACAAGAGAAGTGTGGAGCACAGGACCACCCATCCGAACAAGACGGGCAGCGACGAAGGGCCAGCGAGTTTCATGTGCGGGTCCTCCTGCTAGCTGCGCTGAACTTTCGTGGCGAAGACTCCACGCCTGAGAGAACAGTGGGGATTGGCCTGCAGAATACGCCGGGAATCCAGGGAACGTCGAGAGATTGTGCGTCCGTACCTACGATGGATTCGAGTACGAAAAGGATTAGAGCAGATTCTTTTCGCGAGTTGGACAGCAAATGCGCGCGGTGCTGCGAATTCACCATCCCTGGCAGCCTCCATGCGGCCCTCCCTATTCTGTAAGCAAGCCGTTGGGTTCTACCGGCCAGTGAGATGCGGAAGGGTGAGAATGAAGCTAGGAGTCGATCGGTTTCTCGAGGATCCGGCGTTGCGTGCTCCGCTGCGTGGATATCGCGTCGCGGTGCTCGGACACCAGGCCTCTGTGAGCTCCCGATTGGTGCACACGCTCGATGCCTTGGCCGCTCTCGACGATATCGATCTGAGCGCCGCGCTGGGTCCCCAGCACGGCATGCGCGGCGACAAGCAGGACAACATGATTGAGACCGAGGATGAGTTCGACGTCACCCTCGGGATTCCGGTGTTCAGTCTGTACGGCAAGTGGCGGCGCCCCACGCCGCAGATGCTGGAGACCTTCGATGTGCTCCTGGTCGACATCCAGGATCTGGGGACTCGGATCTATACGTTCATCACGACCTTGCTCTACGTACTCGAGGCGGGTGCCGCTGCGGGGAAGGCAGTCTGGGTGCTCGATCGTCCCAATCCTGCCGGACGGCCGATCGAGGGGAGCCTGCTCCTCGAAGGGCATGAGAGCTTCGTAGGGGCGTCGCGCATCCCGATGCGACACGGGCTCACCATCGGCGAGCTCGCCCGTTGGTTCGTTGCCCACCATGATCTGGATGTCGAGCTCGAAGTGATCGCGATGGAGGGGTACGACCCGACGGCGCCTCCAGGCTTCGGCTGGAACAAGGACTTGCCCTGGATCAATCCGAGCCCGAACGCCGCCAGCCTGAACATGGCTCGTTGCTATCCCGGGACCGTGGTGCTCGAGGGCACGACCCTATCCGAAGGCCGTGGAACCACCATTCCTCTCGAGGTCGTCGGTGCCCCGGACCTCGATCCGCGCGCGCTCCTCGAGACGATGGCCTCGCTCGCCCCGGGCTGGTTGGAGGGAGCGCATCTGCGGCCCTGTACCTTCGAGCCCACGTTTCACAAGCACTGCGGAGAGGCCTGTCACGGCTTCCAGGTGCATGCCGACTGGAAGGGGTACGACCATGCCGCCTTCCGTCCGTACCGCCTGATGAACGTTTGCCTGAAGGCGCTGCGTCAGCTGCGCCCAGAGTATCCCCTCTGGCGAGACCACCGCTACGAGTACACCGAGGGGCGCTTGCCGGTGGATGTGATCGATGGGGGACCCAAGCTCCGCACCTGGGTCGACGATGCGAACGCGACGGTCGCGGCGCGCGACGAGGAGCTCCTGCGAGACGAGTGCGCCTGGGCCGAGTCGCGCTCTCCCTTCTTGATCTACTGAGTCGATCTATGGGGCGGATCTGCCGCGCTTCTCCGACGACTCGAGTGTCGCGTCGGCGGCTCAGGTATCGTCGGAGATTCCGACCTCGAGCGCATCGAACCAGGTCAGGAAACGCTTGACGTCGGCACCTCGGAAGAGCCTGCCGTGCTGCGGAACCATCAGCTCTATCTCCAGTGCGGAGACGCGCCGGATCCAGGCGGCCTTGGCCTCGTTCGAGGGCATCCAGCGACGGTGAAACGTGTGCATCGTTGGGACGTGGCGCTCGAAGTCCTCGACCTCGAGCGGTGCCCCCGAAGGCTCGAGGCTGGCTCCGACGTCACCGCTGAACAGGATCTTCGCCCGCGGGTCGTAGACGTGGAAGTTCCCGGATGCGTGGAGGAAGTGCGCGGGCACGAGGGTGAGCTCGAGATCGCCGATCTTCATGGAGCCGCCACGGTCTGGGATGGGCTCGAACTCGATGTTGTGCATCCCGAAGTGTCGCACGAAGCCTTCCCAGAGCCATGGACAGTAGAGGCGCGCGCCCTCGAGCACCTGATCCCAGAGTCCCAGGGACGAGATGATGTCGGGATCCTGGTGCGATGCAAAGAGGAGACGGATCTTCTCGAGTGGGACGAACTTGAGCACGGCCGCCAGCATGGGGGCGAAGAGCTCGACACCACCCGGATCGAGCAGCAACGCTTCTCCCTGGCTGACCACCATGTACTGATTCGTGTCGATGATGCGTTCCGGTCGATCTGGGTCGCGACCGAACATGATCCACTGGTGATGGTCGCCCTCGAATATGACGCGTGCGAGCATGTCGGCCTTTCACTGACTGAGCCAACGCAGAGACCGAGATACATGTCCCTTGATATCGTTGGCCTGTTTCTGGATCAAGTTCGCCATCTGGATCAATCCGTCGCGAAAGTCTCCCGCGTGTTGGGCCTCGAGGCGCGAAGTGACTGCGATGACGTCGACGGCACGCATGTGCTGCTGGATCGTGTCCAAGTTGTTCTGGAGAGCCATCAGCAGATGCTGGAATCGGTGCTCGGTTTGCTCTAGCTCTTCGCGAGAATTGGCCGTGAGGCGGTCGATCGTCGCTCTGTGCTCGGGGTCGGTCTTCGCGTGTGCGATCCCCAGCCGAGTCAAGGCTGCGCTCGTTCGCCATTCGGCGACGGCAATGGTCGAGAGCTCGACGGCCCTTTGGTGGATCGTCTGCGAGAGCTTGATCGTCTCTGTCGCCAGCTCATCGTAGAAGTGCGAGATCACCGAGAGGCCCGCTGCCTGACTGCCGGCTCGGAGAACGATCGCGGCGGCGTTCTTCGCAGACAGGGTGAGACGCCCGGCAATCTGCTCGGCGTGGTGCAGCTCGGCTGCCACGTGTGCGGCCGCGACGGTGAGCTGAGTGTGGTCCACTCTCTGCGTCAACTTGGAATTCCTCATCCGAAGGAGCCATCGGGATTCGAGCAACCGTAAGTCACCCACTCCGCGCAGGTCTTCCTCTGTATCAGGACACCCCGCAGAGAGCTTCGGGCGACCGCACGAAGGTAGTTCGGCTAGAGGTCGACTGCACCCGCGGCGACCTCGGCACGGTTCGAACTGGCTCAATGCGTGCACGGAGCTAGATAGGTGTCGAGAGTGGATGGGTCAGGCCCGGGAGCGCGTCCGCGGGGACGAGACATCACGCAGTGCGCAGCAGATCGCCCTTGCCATGGTGAGTGTGACTCGAGCGTGAGTAGCGGATGGATCCACGCCTGGCCACGCGGGACCTACTCTAGGAGCGAGACGTCGGCGGCATGGAACAAGCACGTCCAGAGAGGAGCAGTGACGACAGGCCCATTCGGCGCAGTAGTCACTCCTCTTCGCCAGCCTGGAAGGGCGAAGAATCGAAGGGCGAAGAATCGTCGGGGAACGCGATCTCGAAGCGGGTCCCGATAGTGGAAGTCTCCACGCGTACGGAACCCCCGTGTGCATCGACGACGGCCTTGACCGTTGCGAGTCCGAGGCCCTGCCCCGAAGGCTTCGTCGTAACGTGAGGTTCGAAGATCTTCGGCAACACCGCGGGCGGAATCCCGCCCGCGGTGTCGTTCACCCGCACCACGCTGCAATGGGTAGGTGCGCCCTTGGGCCAGTGGTGATCGGGGTGCAGCTCGGACACCGGTATCGATGCCGTCGTCAGCTCGATCGTGCAGCTGCTCGAGGCATCCGCTGCATTTCGAACCAGGTTGAGTAGAATCTGGTCGATCTGGGTTGCATCGCCTCGGATCCGGCAAGGCCCGGGCCCGCAGCGAGCTACGATCAGACAGTGTTGCCCCGCCAGCTCGCGGAGTACCTCGAGGAGCGCGGTGATGCGCGCGGACAGATCGACCGGCACGGGTTTGAATGGCAGGCCGTAGCGCAGGTTTCGTAGCTGGTCCAACAGGGCACGGGCTTCTTCGAGTGCGCTCTCGGCGGCCTCAGCTCTGTGCCGCTTCACGTCCGCACCGTCGCGAACGAGCTCAAAGAAGCCCCCGATCACCAGGAGAACGTTCGCCAGATCGTGAGCGATCGAGGCGGACGCTCGGGCCACGGCGTCCGCCTGCTCGATGCGCCGGACGTGCTCCTCGAGTTCGATGCGTTCCGTGATGTCGCGACCGACCGACTGGAATTCTGTGACCTTTCCATCGGAGTCGAACAGGGCGCGGTCGCACCACTCCATCCAGAACGTGCGTCCATCGGGACCCTGCACCCGGTGCCGACCCGCCGAAACGGGTTGCTGTGGATTGAGCCGACGGATTCTCTCCTGCACGCGTGCGCGATCGACCTCGGAGACCAGCGACCAGAACGAGGTGCCGAGGAGTGCTTCACGAGGCGCGCCGAACATCCGGCAGTAGGCATCGTTGACGAAGAGCCGCGTTCCGTCGGGGTGCCACCGCACCACCAACTCGGACATATCCTCGACGACCGCGCGATACGGAGCCGCCTCGAAGATCCGGAGAGCTCTGACCTCTTGCTCCAGCGCGGTGATCCTCTCCCGGAGATCGCGATCGTTCATCGTCGCTCCTTCGGTCGTGCGAACGTATCCTCGAACTCTCGACTCCCTGCTCGGGCGCCGCTCGAAGCGCCGGTCTGGGCGGGATACTCGATAGAGTAGCAAGCTCAGCACTCAGGGGATGCGCGAGACAGGCGCGGTCTCACAAGGATGTCGTCGCCTGCTTGGAGCTCGAGTCGATCGAGTGTGCGGGCGGGGTCTCGTCTTCGAGCACCCTGAATGCCTGCCTGCTCGACGCTCCGACTGAATAGAGAGGGTCTCGGGCCATTCCTGCGCCGGCCTCGCAGAAAAGCCTCTCTCTAGGTCCACCGGTCGTGACATCAAAACTGAGTGCTGGCGCTAGACTGGTACTCTCGGCTGTGAGCTGCGAGGATCCGAGAGCGATCAACGGAGACGGTGCCCATGCGTGTTGCAGAGTTCTATTTCGACTATCTCTCTCCCTACGCCTACCTGGCGTCGCTGCGCGTCGAGGAACTGTGCGAGCGGTTCGGTATTGCCATACGTATCGAGCCAGTCTTGTTTGCCGGATTGCTCAAGCATTGGGGGCAGCTGGGTCCGGCAGAGATCCCTCCCAAGGCTGCGCACGCGCTGCGTGACTGTCTGCGCTATGCCCAGCTCCACGACATTCCGCTGCGCGCTCCGCGATACCATCCCTTTCGCTCGTTGGTGCCGCTGCGTCTGACCCTGGCTGCGCCGCCCGACGCGCGGGCGCAGGTCATGCGGATTCTGTTCGCCCACGGCTGGGCGCATGGGCGGGACCTCGGAGATGCAGACGCGCTCGTCGATGCGCTCGAGCAAGCCGGCCTGCCGGGAAGGCGCTGGCACGAAGCCGCCCAGTCGGACGCCCTCAAACGGACACTGCGCGAACGCACCGAAGTGGCGATCTCGCACGGTGTCTTCGGCATTCCGACCCTGCGGCTCGATGACCAGCTCTTCTGGGGTCTCGACCAGCTATCCGCGGTGGAGCTCGTGCTCGCGGGTCGCGATCCGTTGTCCGGGGTGGATCTGCAACCGCTCGCACCCGCTGGTCGCTCCGCTTGGCGCAAGGAGGCTCCGCGCCCAGCGAGAGCGAGCGCCCAGATCACTTACGAAGCGCGCGTGGCGCCGTTCCCAGCGGTGATCATGGCAGAGCTCGAGCGGTTGCTCGCATCGTGCTTTCCCGATGCTTCGGGCGAGCAGCTCGGCGCAGCCCTCGATGCGCATCCGGATGCGATGCTCGTGAGTGCTTCGGTAGGCGAGCGTATGGTGGGCTTCAAGCTCGGCTACGCCCGATCCCCAGGTGAGTTCTACAGCTGGATTGGCGGAGTCCATCCCGAATTTCGACGTATGGGGATCGGGCGCGAGCTCCTGCGAGGTCAGCACGCCAGATGTGCGGACGAGGGGTACACACAGGTGGCGACGGAAGCGCTCGGCGACAACGCCTCGATGCTGCAGCTCGACCTTTCCGAGGGCTTCCGCATCGTCGGCACGCGTTTGGATGCGCGCGGGCTCAAGGTACTGCTATCGCGCGCTCTGAGTTGCGCGCGGCTGGACTAGATCGATCTCGCACCAGCGGCGCACGGAGTTGATGAGGTAGAGGGCGCTCACCTCGCGTAGCGCGCTCAGCGGGATGAGAGCTTCCTCGAGTTCGCCTCGCTCTAGCAGGTGCTCTCGGAAGGTTCCCGCGAGCAGCCCGCACTCGAGTCGGGGAGTCAGGCGTCGTCCGCCCAGCTCCACGACGACATTCCCGAAGCAGGTCTCCGTGAGCTCGCCGCGCTCGTTGCGTAGCAGCACGTCGTCGGCCTCGGGATGCACGGCGAGGGCCGCCTCGTAGACAGAGCGTCGCGTAGTCTTGTGCCGAAGCCAGGGATCGGTGCTCGAGATCGGGTGGCGAGTGAGAGCGCAACGAACCGCGGTGCTCGGGCGCACCGCTTGGTGGCTCATATGGACAGATCCCGACTGGGCGAGCTCGAGTCGCACCTTGCGTGGCTCGTTCGGTAAGGTATCTCCGTGTTGCTTCAGCTCGGAACGGATCTGGGCGCGATCCATGGCGAATCCGAAGTGAGCAGCCGAACGCTGAAGTCGCTCGAGATGCAGATCGAGTAGGAAGTACCCGCTGGCGGGCTCCCAGAGCAGGGACTCGAATAGGCGAAAGGGGGTTTCCATGAGGCTCGACTCATAGCATTCGTACGAGCGCATTTGCAAACGGTTCCGCTTCAGGGCGAAAGTACGCGATCCGGTGTAGAGAGCGCGCAGAGCGAGGCAGAGACGAGGGTCTGAGTTCGCGGGTGACGCGAGTGGGGGAGTGAGATGGTCGGGTGGCTCTACGAGCAGCTGCAGAATCTGGGTTTGAGTGCCGGGGGCGCCGTGATCGTGGTTCGCGGGGTCGCCTTCATCGGTGTGCTGATCACGGCGTGGATTGCGAATCTGCTGGCGCGGCGCTTCATGGTGCGAGCCGTTCACTTTCTCGTGAGCCGCACTGAGACCGATTGGGACGACGTGCTGATCGGGCGTGGATTCTTCCATGAGGCTGCGCATCTGGCCCCCGCCGTGGTGGTGTATCTGTCGGCTCCGCTGTTCGGGTCCGCGCAGGGACTCGCCGAGCGGCTGACCTTGGTCTACGTGGTCGCGATCGTGCTGCGAGCGTTCGGTCGGCTCACTGAGGGGGCACTCGACCTCTACAACCGCACCGAGATCTCACGTGAGAAGCCGCTACGCGGCTATGTGCAGATTCTTCAGATCGCGCTCTGGATCGTGGGGATGATCTTCATGGTCTCGACCCTACTGGAGCGCGATCCCTGGGGGCTGCTGACCGGACTCGGTGCGATGAGTGCGGTGCTGTTGCTCGTATTCCGGGATTCGATCCTCGGGTTCGTGGCCAGCGTCCAGCTGTTCACGAACAACATGGTGCGGTTGGGCGACTGGATCGAGGTTCCCGCCTATGCGGCCGACGGTGACGTGATCGACATCTCGCTGCACACGGTCAAGGTGCAGAACTTCGACAAGACGATCAGCACGATCCCGACGCATGCCCTGGTCACCGGGACCTTTCGCAACTGGCGGGGGATGAAAGAAGCCGGAGGACGGCGGATCAAGCGAGCGGTCTTCGTCGACATCGGAACGATTCGATTCTGCGACGAAGAGCTGCTCGATCGCTTCGAGCGCTATGCAGAGATTTCGGAATACATCCGCAAGAAGCGTGCAGAGCTCTCGGAAGGGGCCGAGGGTGACCCCCCGATCAATCGGCGCCGTCTCACGAACATCGGGACCTTTCGAATCTACATCGAGGCGTATCTCAAGCGTCATCCCATGATCGCGCGCGACATGACCTTGATCGTGAGGCAGCTGGCCCCGTGTGAGCGTGGACTTCCCATCGAGATCTACTGCTTCTCGCGCGACACCGTCTGGGCCAACTACGAGGCGCTACAGGCAGACATCTTCGATCATATTCTGGCGATCGCGCCCGACTTCGAGCTCGGTGTGTACCAGCAGCCGAGCTCGAATGACCTGTCGCGCCTCCTGACCTCGCGTGCGGCCTCCGGACAGCCTGCATGAGGACACGGGTCGTCCTCGCACCGCACGGTAGCCGAGCCGTACCGTCCGAGCCGAGGTGGCCGGTCCGAGCCGAGATGTCCGGTCCGAGGACTGGACGGTCCTCGTCCACCATGCCAACCTCTGCACTCGCAGCGGGAGGTCGACATGTACTACCCACTTCTCCGCCGAATGCGTGTACTCACGTGGCATTGGCTTGCGTGCAGTGCGTGTATGTTCTGGAGCGGCGTCATCGGAACGTCACCAACCCTGGCAGCCGACGACGCGACTGGCCCCCTCGTCTTCGAGAGTTCGATGCGCAAGGTGCAGCTGATCGAACTGTACTCGTCACAGGGATGCAGCAGCTGTCCGCCTGCGGAGCGCTGGCTCAGCGGACTGCGCGCCGCTGACGAGCTCTGGACACGTCGAGTTCCGCTGAACTTCCATGTCGACTACTGGGACCGGTTGGGCTGGCCGGATGTCTACGCGTCAGAGAGTTACACGCAGCGTCAGTATCGGTATGCGCGCCAGCTCGGTATGCCGTCGGCGTACACGCCGGGATTCATGCTGGATGGGCAGGAGTGGCGTGGCTTCTTCTCGGGAGCGCCGCTTCCCGAGCCTGTCGCAACCGATGCAGGGGTGCTCAGGGTGACCCTTCGGGATGGCGACCTGGCGCTCGCGTACCGTCCGAGCGACGCGGACCTTTCGCAGTCGACTGCCGCGGTAGACTTCCATGTCGCTCTCCTGGGAGTCGGGCTGTGTAATCGTATAGCGGCCGGCGAGAATCGAGGACGCGCGCTTCGCCAGGATTTCGTAGTGCTTTCCCTCGTCTCTGAGCCTGCGCATCGAGAAGGCTCTGACCTGCGGGCGCGTGTCGCGCTACCGCGCGCAGGGTCGGTGGAGCCGGAGCGGTTCGCGCTGGGCGCATGGGTCACCCGCGGCGACTCGCTTGCCCCGCTCCAGGCCACCGGAGGGTGGGTCGATGCGCTACGCGTACGTCGCGTGTCCTCCGCCCAGGCGGGCCTACGTGCAACCGACGCATCGAGGGTCGAATGCGAACACGACTAGTGAACCGCGCGCGAGCGCAGCGCACGGTCGCTGGGCGGAATTCGGGAGCCGCGTGCGGTCGAGGCACTGGAGGCCGCCGTCACCGAAGATCCGAGTCTCATGGTCGTCGAGCGCGCGCTGGAGCGAAGCCATGCGACCTGGAAGATCGTCTATGGTCATCATCCAATTCGTTCGCACGGCCGCTATGGTGACTCTGAAGAGCTGGCCCTGAAGCTGCTCCCGATTCTGCGCGGTAGGGCCGACCTGTATCTGGCGGGTCACGAGCACGACCTGCAGATCCTCGAGCCCGAGGATGGTCTGCACTTCGTGATCTCGGGGGCAGGGGGCAAGTCGGTTCGAAAGGGTAAACCGTTGTCCCGCTACGCGCTGTCCAGCGCAGTTTTGATCAGCGCGAAGTCGTCGGGGGCCAGGGGCAGCTTCAGCGCGGCGGCACGACCCCTCTCGCTCATCTTGCGCCAGGTCTTGCGGAGGATGTCGTGCAGCTTCTCCGTGCTGTGCTTGGCTGCGAAGTCGTGGAAGTAGTGCTCGAGGAACACGAGGCAGGCGACGTCTTCGAGTAGCTGCACTTCCGGATCGCTGCGGAGTCTCTGCTTGCGGACGAGCGAACCCACGCGCTCGACGGTTTCTGCATCGTAACCCACCCGTTCGAGGATTCTCGCCGCGCGTTCGGCATGGTGCCCATACAGCTGCGTGCGCCACTTGAGGTAGCCGGTGCGCCCCGTGGGGAAGTTCGTGCGCGGAATCTCCCAGCGACAGATGTGTTGAGCACGAGCCGCCAAGCGGATGCTCTCGGGAGCGTCGGGTGCGAAGCGCAGAATCCGCGCGGACATGCGTTGTCCGTAGACCAGCTCTCTCGGTCGCTCGACGCCGTCGATCTGCTCCCTATTCGGATCTTGGGCGTTCGCTGCATCGATCGCGGCGATGGCTTGCTCGAACCTCGACATGCGGGCAGCGTATCCGATTCCCGGGGTCCGCGCCCGCGTTCCCCCATGGGGAAGTCCCGGGCGGCGGGTCGGTCACTCGGCAGAGGGCTTTGCGTCTCCCGGTGGTGCGTATGAGATTCGATACAGCACACCCGCGCGATCGTCCGAAACGAGCAAGGAGCCATCGGGAAGATTCAACAGGTCTACGGGCCGGCCCCAGGCGGATCCGTCCTCGCCGAGCCAGCCCGAGGCAAACGGCTCGTAGGACGTAACGCGGTCTCCTTCGATGCGCGCCCACATGATGCGGTAACCGATGGGCGAGCTGCGGTTCCAGGATCCGTGTTCGGCCACGAAGAGCTGCTTCTGGAACTGGGAAGGAAAGCGGCTGCCCGTGTAGAAGCGAATGCCCAGCGGGGCCACGTGGGCTTCGAGCTCACGTGCCGGCGCGGTGTGCGAGCCGCAGGGGCGAAGCTTGCTGAACTCCGGATCTGCGACGTTCTTTCCATGGCAGAACGGATAGCCGAAGTGAAGCCCGGCCTTCGGTGCGTGGTTCAGCTCATCGGGCGGAACGTCGTCGCCCAGCATGTCTCGGCCATTGTC
Source organism: Pseudomonadota bacterium (assembly GCA_003247575.1). GTDB lineage: Bacteria > Myxococcota_A > UBA9160 > SZUA-336 > SZUA-336 > SZUA-336. Next base: position 65,986 of record QJZC01000049.1, on the reverse strand, counting down.
CGTGAACCAGAGAGCGCCCGTGTCGGGGTGCCAGTCGAACCCTACGCTGTTGCGCACTCCACGTGCGAAGACGTCGCTCTCCTGGCCGTCGATCGATACGCGGTGAATGGCTGCATAGGGGAGCTCTGGATCGCAGATGTTGCACGGCGCTCCGACGGGTACGTAGAGCTTCCCATCCGGTCCGAAGCGAATGAACTTCCAGCCGTGATGCACGTCCGAGGGAAACGCGTCCGTGACCACGACGGGACTGGGTGGATCGCCGAGCTTGTCGTCGATGCCGTCCAGACGCGACACTCGATTGATCTCTGCGACGTAGAGGGACCCGTCGCGCCAGGCTACGCCGTTCGGTGCGCGTAGGCCCTGCGCGATACGCGTGGTGCGCTCTGCTTTGCCATCGCCATCGCGATCTTCGACCGCGTAGACGTTCCCGGCGCGTCGGGTGCCCACGTACACGATGCCGCTCGGGCTCAGCGTCATCGAGCGAGCATCCTCGACACCCTCGGCGAACACCTCGATGGAGAAACCCTCGGGGAGCTGGATCCGCTGCAGCTCGACCTCCGCGCGGGCCGGAAGCGCGGCTGACGCCAGCCAGGCGCAGAAGAGAAGAGCGGCCGCACGCATGGGACGTACGCGATGCGGGTGCTGTGCTGCGCTGCGTATTTCCGAGCAGCGCGTTGTGCCGGACGCAGTCCGGGGTGACGCCGGTCCGTCCCCGAGTTGGCTGCGAAGATCGGGTGGATTTGCCGGCGACGTACGGGGCGCGGGCTTCGGGCCGTGTGCATGCGTCGCCGTGACTGGGCAGAGATCGAGCCATTCCGGGGTACGCAGTCGGTGAGTCTTCATGTGGGCCACTTTACCACCGGTGGTTGCGATCCGAACCGGCGGAGTGAAGATCTCCGACTGGATTCGATCTCGGTCATCCGGCTCGGGGGCGGGAAGGCTCGTCGGCGCAGGGCCTCGACCGGAGTCACCCAGGACGTTTCGACACCGGAAGCCCCGTGGCCTGGCGCGCTCCACGGGAAGACGAAGAAGGATCGAAGACAGATGTCACTGTTTCAAGACCTGGGGGTCAGCTGGCTCCAGCGACGCCCCTACGCCATGCGGCTGCTGTTCGGAACCCTGCAGCGCGTGCGTCCCTTGCCGGCGTTCGGACGTACGGTGATCGTGACGCGAGCCGACGATGCCCGAGAGGTCTTTGCCCGTCCGGCCGACTTCGAGATCGGGCCACTGAATGCTCGCAAGATGCTCTTCGGGCCATTCCTGCTGGGACTCGATCTCTGTCCGCGGTACCGCAGCGAGCATGCGGTTCTCCAGTCCGAGCTCGAGATCTCACAGGAGCTCTTCGCCGAGACCGCGCAGAGTGTGACAGCCGAGGTTGCCTCGGAGCTCGGTGCGAAGCTCGAGGCTGCTCATGGTGCGAGTCGCCTCGAGATCGTGACCGAGTACGCGGAGCGTGTGACCACCCTGGTGGCCTCGCGCTTCTTCGGCGTCCCCGCCGAAGCGGCGCAGAGCGAGGTCTTCTCGGTACCGCCAGGAATCGACGTGCTGCGTATGTGGCTGCGCAAGCTGGGTTCGGTGATCGCGACGAATTCTCCCGCGCCCTTCGGCCTGCAGGAAGTCGCCGAAGCGTGTACCCCCGAGTTCGTGAGCCACGTGAATAAGGTGCTTCAGGACGTGAAGCAGAAGCCGGACTTCGAGGCGCACGGACTCCTTGGAAGATTCGCCGAGCTCCAGCGAGCGGGACAGACGCAGATCAGCGACGAGTGGATCGTTCGCAACGTGATCGGGCTGATGCTGGCTGGAAGCGCTGCGATCACCAAGGGCTTCACGCATGCCCTGGATCAGCTGCTCCGGCGGCCGCGCGAGCTTCGGGCGGCGGTGGAGCTGGCTCGTGGCACGGACACGGACGAGGAGCTGCTCGGCATGGTCCGAGAGGCCCTGCGCTTCAATCCGGTGTTTCCGCTGCTTCCGCGCTTCTGTCCGCGCGGCGCGACGCTCGCTGCGGGAACTCCGCGCCAGCTCGAAGTTCCCGCGGGCGCGACGGTCTTCGTAGCGACGGTCGCGGCGATGTTCGATGGCGAGCAGGTACTGGAGCCGGATCGCTTCGGCTATGGCCGCGACGATGCGGCCACGTATCTACACTTCGGCGATGGCCAGCACGTGTGCTTGGGCAAGAAGCATGCAGAAGCCGAGCTTCTGCAGATGTTCCGCTGCTTTCTCGCCCTGCCCGGTATCCACAACGTCGCGCCTGGGCGTCTGCTCTACGATGGCCCTGCGATCGATCGCTACGTCCTGAGCTGGCCGAAGCAGAGCAGCCAGGTGTCCTCCGCGCGCCCATCCGGGGAGAGTTCGCAATGATGCAACACGCAGTGACCTTCGAGATCGAGCTCTCGCGGGACCGAGACCTCGACGCGCTCCGAGGTGAAGCGCGCGCCCTCGGCAACCCGGCGGGACCTGACGGAGGCCCTCCCTGGGCCGGGCTGTCCGGGCTCCACTTCGCCAGCGTCGTCGTGATTTCCGATGATCCCGAGCAGACGTATCCGAGCCGTCCTCCCGGACCGCCGCTCGCACCTGTGCTGGTGATCGAGCTCAGCTTCGACGGAGATCGGATGCTGTTCCTGAATCGCTTCGTCGAGTGTGCGCGCGGAGTCCTCGATACCTTGCTCGCGGATGCTCCTCAGTACCCGGGGCGTACCGCTTCTGCGGCAGACGTGCTCGGGTTCCTGGTGAAGCGAGACATCGGGGCAGACGCATTCTACATCGGGGCTCCGGGTCGGACGGTGGAGCAGATCCAGGCGGAAGCCAGCCTGCGTGCGAAGGCGCGCGAGTCTCTCGATCCCGATTCCTTTCCCGACACGCGAGAAGCGTACTGGGAGCGGCTCGAGGAGCGCCTGCAGGAGACCTTGCGGCAGCTCGCGCCCCGCATGCCAGCGCTGCCTGCACGAGTGCTGTTCAGTTTGCGCTTCTTGCGCGGACCGAAGCGCATCGCCCAGTGGATGGGATTCGTGGCTTGGGGCGCCTCCTTGGTTGCCGGGCTCGTCTTCTTCGGGGATCTGATTGGTCTTTACAGCTTGGGCGATCGGCCTGTGGGGGGTGGGGTCCTGTCCGCGGTCGGGCTTCTCGGCGGCGCGCTGTGGATCGCCGGGCTCGCGATTGCGGGACTGCGGGAGCGGTCTGCACACGTTCGCGCATCGATGCGGCAACAGCTTCTCTGGGTTCAGCTGCGTCAGGTCGGCGCGTGTGCCGCGAGTGTCGCCGTCGCGCTCGGAGTCTTGCACGCGCTGCGCTTCTCTGGCGTTCTGGGTTCCGTCGCTGCTTGCGGGTTGGCCCTCGTGCTGTGTCTCTGGGCGATGGCCCTCGCTGTCGTGACCGGCACCCTGGCCTACGCGGCGGGGGGGAGCCGAGTCGGCGTTTCGGTCGCCGGCTTCTCCCTGGCAGCTTGCGTGATCGGGGGGTGGACCGCGAGCAGTCTGAGTCAGCTCACCTGGTTGCTGACCCTGCTGAGTCTCGGCATCGCGTTGGTCGTCGGTGGAGCCCTGGCGGCCTTCTTCTATGCGCTCGGTCGCCGCGAGTTCGAGGAATCGGTCGACCCGACCGGCTGGGACGTCGAACACCTCGCGCAGATGCGGCAACGCGAGGATCTCCAGTACCAGAACCACTTTGCGAGCGTGACTTGGATCAAGCCCGGTGCGTTTCGCATGCGCGTCCTTCAGGCCGTTCTTCGCGTGGTCCACGTCGCCGCGTCGGTGGTCTTCACACTGGGAGACCTGGGCGGGATCGCGAGCATTCACTTCGCGCGCTTCGTCATTCTGCGCGATCGGCGGCGGCTACTCTTTCTGACGAACTACGACGGTCCGTGGGATGGCTATCTGGACGATTTCGTTTCTGTTCCCGGAGTTACCGCGGTCTGGGGAAACTCTGCGGGCTTTCCGCGTCCGTTCTTGTTGGTCGGAGATGGTGCGCGCGACGAGCAGCGCTTCAAGGCGTACGCGCGCGCGAGTCAGGTCGAGACCCTCGCTTGGTACAGCGCTTATCCAAACCTCAGTGTGGGTGATGTGTCGGCAGGCACGGAGACCCGCTTGGACCTGCTACGACCCGTCGAGCGGCCGCTTGCCGGCTGGCGCGGGGTGGTCTGGCGCAGGCTGATGCGCCCGCTGGATCCCGCGGCGCTCGACCTGGCGATTCGAAGGCTCTAGTCGCAACCGCGACGATCGTAGGGGAGAACCGGAATGCAGCCACTGGAACTCGAGAACATGCAACGGTTGGTGGTTCAGGGATACGCACAGTTTCCCTATGCAGCGTACGTGGCCCTGCGCGTAGCTTCCGCTCAGCGTGAGTCCGCAGGGGGAGACGCGCGTGCGCGTGCTTGGCTCGCCGCGCGCCTGGAGCGAGTCGGTGGTGCTGCTGCGTCCGAGCGGCAAGCGGATCGCCTGCTGGTCGAGCAGCGGCGCGCGGGGCTCGACGAGAACGCGCGTCACAAGCCGCCTTCGGACTCGGGTAATCAGGCTCCATGTCGCCTCGCGCTCGCATTCAGCTACGAAGGGTTGGGTGCGTTCGGCCTACCCACGCACGAGTCGGCAGTCGCCGCCGGATTCCTGGGCGAGTTTCGCAGCGGCATCGCTGGTGAGGGCCACCGCTCGAGGATTCTGGGCGACAGCGGAGCCTCTGCACCGGAACACTGGCGTTGGGGCAATGACGCGCAGCCTGTGCACGTGCTGCTCATGCTGTTCGCAACCAGTGAGTCCGAGCGTGAGGTGTGGCTCGAGCGGGAGCTCGCATCGCTCGAGGGCCTCGAGCTGGTCGACGAGCCGGTGCGCTGTGCGCTCGCGGCGGACGCAAGCGAGCCATTCGGATTTCGGGATGGAATCTCACAGCCGATCGTAGCCGGTAGCGGCACCTCGAAGGAGAAGGCGGGTGCGGCGCTCGACGAGGGAATGGTGCGCGCAGGGGAGTTCGTGCTCGGCTATCCCAATGCCTTCGGACGCCTACCGGCCTCGCCGACCGTGCCCGAGCGCTCCGATCCTACCGGGATGCTGCCCGACGCGCCTCTGGATCGGTCGGGTGTGCGCGACTTCGGGCGCAACGGCAGCTATCTGGTCGTGCGCCAGCTCGCCCAGGATGTCGAAGCATTCCATCGGCACAGTCAGCAGACGGCCGAGCGACAGCCGCAGCTCGGCGATGCCCGTGAGATCGAAGCGCGCCTGGTGGGGCGCCGCCACGATGGTACGCCGCTGGCACCCAGGGCTCGAACCGGTCGCCCCGTCTCGCCGACGGAGAATCGCTTCGGCTACTGGCAGACCGATCGCGAGGGATACCGATGCCCTGTCGGGGCCCACGTGAGGCGCTCCAACCCGCGCGATGGATTGGCGAATCCGCTGCTCGGCGTGACCCCCGCGCGCGCGCGCGAGCTCGCCGATCACCACCGGATTCTGCGCAGGGGGCGCACCTATCAGCGATCGGATGGGGAGCGCGGATTGATGTTCCTGTGTCTTCAGGCGAACATCGAGCGACAGTTCGAGTTCGTCCAGCAGAGCTGGATCCGCGGCGAACGCTTTGGCGGACTCCAGGGTGAGCAGGATGCGATCGTCGGGGACGCTCGCCCTTCTGAAGGGGCCGACTCTGGAAAGGCCGCTTCTGGAGAGGCAGAGAAGGGGGCGGCGTTCACCATCCAGCAGCCCTTCGCCCCTCGACACGTCTCGGGTCTGGCCCGATACGTCACGGTGAAGGCGGGCGGCTACTTCTTCCTCCCCAGCCTGCCGGCATTGCGATATCTGGCTGCGCTCGCCTGAGCGCTCACCGGCGCGCTTGCACTCGCGCGCTTGCACTCCCGCGACTCGAAGGTGAGGATACCGCCAGGAGCGGCCTCCTGCGCGGAGCGGTCCGCGCCGAGTAGGATGGCCGAGAGTGTCGAGCGCAAGCCAGGTGCATGTCGCAGGGTGAGAATCAGGGTGCGGAGGAGCACCGACACGTCGATCGGGTACGCCACGCGGATTGGGCGAGCCACACGCGGCTCGTCTGTCGCCTCGGTCTCGGGGTTCTCGCGGGGATAGCCTGTATCAACGCAGTCGTCGATCCATTCGGCGTGTATCGACTGCCGGGAACGCGCGCCCTCGATCCGTACCGTGAGGAGTACGAGTCGCGCATTGCGCGGGCCGAGATCTTGCAGCACTCCGAGTGCGAGATCGTGATTCTCGGCACGTCGCGCGCGCAGCTGGCGCTCGATCCAACCAGTTCGGTGTGGGACCGGCCCACCTGCAATCTGGCCATCACGGGTGCTTCGATTGCCGAGGTCGCCGAGACCTTCCGTTACGCGCTGCAGTTTCGCGATGTGCGCGAGATCTTTTGGACGATCGACTTCCTCTCCTTCGAGGAGAACGCGCGCTTCAATCCGGAGTTCTTTCGCTCACGCTTCAATTCCGCGCTCAGCCTCTTCCAGTACCACGGGGCGCTTCTGCTCGGGAGCGGCGCTCTGAGAGCCTCATGGGGGGTGATCAAGGATCTCCGTGCCGATCGGCGGGCCGCCTTCGGCCCGCTCGGGGGACCTCGCGAGAGGGTCACCAAGTGGGAGCGGGACTATCACGCTCGCTTCGAAGGGTCGCTCGAGCGGGATCTCAGGAGCCTCACCTCGGTGCAAATACCCCGCCGTTACGCGCCGTCGAACGTCGAGCTGTTGTTTGGTGCGGTGGAGACCGCGCTCGAGCGCGGTGTGCGCGTAACCCTGGTCTCGTTGCCTTCCCATGCGCTCCACTTCGAGGGGCTACGGCGCACGCGGCACTGGTCCGAGTTCGAGCGTTGGAAGCGGGATCTGGTACGTGTGCGGACGCGGCGTGGGCTCGAACGAGTCGAGCTGTGGGACTGTACGCACTTTCTTGGGCTGCCGGCCGAGCGCGTCCCCACCGCGCGAGCTCGCAACGAGCAGATGACTTGGCACTGGGACTCGGTGCACGCGAAACGCGAGTATGGAGATCGAGTGGTCGCTTGGGTGCGGGCGGCAGGATCGCTCCCAGCGGTGTCGACGTCGCCCCCGCAGCCCACCGAGGTCGGAGAACCGGAAAAGGTCGCGACGTCGATCGTGAATGAGCGGCCTGGTTCCGAGGGGGCGTGCGATCGGCTGACCGAGGCGTCCATCGAAGCCGTCTTGTTGCGTCTGAGACGAGAGCGGAGCGCTTATGCAGCCGAGCATCCGGAGCAGCTGGAGCTGCTGCAAGCCGTCTTCGAGCGCTCCGTACCTGCCGCGCTACGGCCAGACAGTGGGGAGTAGCGGCAGAGCGGGGCCGTAGGGACGCGCGCGGCGGCGCTGGTGCTTGGGTGGGGGCGTCAAGACCATGGCGAGAGGCGCATCGAGGAGGGGGACCGCCGAGCCCTGCCTCCTCGATGCGCTTCTGCCTGCGCGGTCGAGAGTCGAGCCAAGGGAAGCTCTACTCCGCTCCGCTCCGATCTCCTCGTTCGGTTGCTCCGGCGTCTTCGCTCACGCGGTCGCTCGAGTCCTGTCCGGTCGCCACCTTGGGCCGTACGGCGCACTTGCCGGAGCCGAGTCCGGTGGCCTTGCCACTGCCGTTCGGGTCGAGCTCGAGCTTGTTCGACACGGTCCACACCTTGCCCTTCTCATCGAGGTAGAGCTTCTCCATCTCTTCCTTCGTGAAGGGTCGGGATCCGATGCGTCCGAAGACGGCCACCTGATTTCCGGTCTCGTCTACCCCGCGGTCTCGCTCGAGGGGTCGAGAGACGGCATAGGCGGCTCCACGCGTGCGTCGCCAGGCGATCACTTCGGGTTTGGGATCCGGCGCGAATCCGTAGAAGCCGGGCTGAGACTCCGGTGACGTCAGCTGCAGGACCTTGAAGCCGTTCTTGCCGTCTGCGACGTAGGCGAAGAGCGAGGCGTTCGTGCCCGCTACGATCACGTCGCGCGCGTCGTTGAGCTTGCCGTCTGCGGTATAGCGCATGTACACGGAGGGCTTCTCCGGATTCTCCACGTCAACGATGACCAGCCCTTCCTCACCGGCGGCTACGTACGCGAAGGTGCGCGACAGGAATACGCGGTGCGCATCCTTGAAGGGGACCACTGCATCGGGGACCAGTCGAGGACTGCGCATGTCCGTGATGTCGATGACCTTGAGGCCCTCGGAGTCCACCGCGAACACGTAGCGGAACTGCTGCATCGACGCGCGCACACCCTTGAGCGGAATCGTCGTGACGTGCTTCGGCTCGAGCGGGACGTCGAGATCGATCAGCACCAGCCCCTTGTCGGCTGCGACCCAGAGCATCGACCCCGTGAAGTTCGCGTGAACGGCTCCATCGAGCAGGCCATCTGGATTCCAGGTGAGCGCCCGTGTGAAGAAGTTGTCGCGAGGTTCGAAGTTCTCCATGGTCTCGACGTTCACCAAGATGAGACCTTCCTCCGAGTCCGTGACGGCAGCATAGCTGTAGATCTCGTGGAGCGGCTGCTCGAGGTTGATCGCGTTCTGCTTCGGGTCGCGTCCGCGATCCGGGCGCACCGGCTGGGTGGTCGGAAGCGCGACGCACGTCGCATTCTTGGTGTTGACGCGCGAGCTATGCCCAAGTGGCGAGAATGGAGCGGTGATGAACCTCTCGGAGAAGTTCTTGTTGGCGATGTTGGCGATGTCGTAGGCCTGCATCCCCAACTCGCCTTCCGCGACGAAGAGGTACTCGCCTCGCATCTGAAGGCAGTGCACGTCCTCGGACTCGTGCATGTACTGGCCATCGTCCTGCTCTCGGCCCTTGAGCTCGCCGTTCCGACTCGTGTGTAGCTTGTAGTAGTCGGGATAGGCATAGCGATGCAGATAGCTTCCGATGACCGCTTGTGGCTCGTCCCACTCGGTGACCTGAACGGCCTCGATCGCTTCGCTCGTGCCGACCCAGGCGTTGTAGCCGACGAAGTTCACGAACTGGGTTCCCTGAATCAGGAGCTGAGCCATGATCGCGTTGTTGTCGTTGCTCGCAGAGATGTGGCAGTCCTCGCACTCCTTGGTCTCGGTCTTGCGGACCGTGTGCGGGAAGTGCGGAGCGAACGCCTGCGAGCTGTAGCCTGCGGCCGAGGTCGGCGGCTGCTGCACGTAGATCCGGTTGCGATTGATATCGGTAGAGGAGAGCACGAGTGCAGACGAGGATCGGATCGGGACGATCTTGCCCTTCTTGACTTCGCCGTGACGTCCCAGCTGGAAGATCTGATCGCGCGCAACCTGTGGGTTGTAGGTCGCGAAGTTCCGTGTCTCGCCGCCTTCGTAGTGGTGGCGTTCGGTCTTCCAGTTGGCTTCGATCGGAAGGTGGCAGCCTGCGCAGCTCGTGACCCAGGAGCTGTGACACGTGTAGCAGGCCATTCCGTCCTCGGCCTCGGTGTCGTGCGCGCGTTCGCAGCCCGCGGCCGCCTTGCCCCAGGCAAGGCTCGTTCCCGCGGCGACCGTCTTCGCGCGCGCCGCCTTGGCGTTGTACTCGGGATGATCGGGGGTGACGATGTCCTTGATCTGCGTGACCTGCAGCTTCTCGAACGGAGGCAGGATCAGGCGCTGATAAAGCTTCCCATCGCGCCATTCGAAGCGGGGCGCACCGTCCATGTTCCGGAGCAGGGAGAGGTCGGTTCCCCCGACCGGCGCGGCGGGGCCCGTGGTCCGCAGGGTCGCGTACTCGTCGACCGTGCCATGACAGTCGCGGCATTCGATCTCGACCGCCGCGGCCGTCTCGCCGTAGATCATGCCGTCGCCGTGGGAGTCCTGGCTGAAGTGGCAATCTGCACACTGCATGCCGTAGTCCGCGTGGATGTCGCGCATGTGGACCGCGCGCTTCCACTTCTCTTCCGGCGGCGTGTCATGCGGAATGATGTTTCCGTCTGCGTCGAGCAGATTGCCCTTGCGATCCTTCTTGTGGATGGCTCGAAAGTTCCAGCCATGCCCGTGATAGTCGGCGAACTGGGTGTCGTTGGCCTTGGGGTTGATGTCGGTCCAGACGCGCTTCATGAAGTCTGGATCCGACCACTTGCCGCGCACGACCGCCATTTCGGGATTTCGCTCGAGAGCTTCGTGCATCTCGCGGATGTCCGGATAGCGTTGCTCTTCGGGCCACATGAGGGGCGCGTCCGATTCGTAGTCCCACATGGTATATCCGAGGTACGTATTCACGAATTGGTTCGGCTGGTGATGATGACAGTTCATGCACATCGCGGTGGGAATCGCTCGGGTGAACTCGTGCTTGATCGGATGTCCGCTCTCTAGATCCCCCTCGTCGGCCAGCGAGTAGAAGGGTGCCGGATTCCCGTGCTCGGACTTCGGTCCCTCATGTGCGTGAACACGACGATCCTTGATCGTTGGGTCGACCGTGGCGGACTGACCCTCGTTGCCGTACTTGGCGAAGCTGCCCGAGCTGAACCATTCGCGGTCGTTCGCATAGATGGAGTGACAGCCCGTGCATCCGGACGAACGGAAGTCTCCGGGGTTGTCACCGGTACCGAAGAACCACAAGAACGGATCGTTGAGCCGAGTCTTGTGCAGGTTCAGTACGGGAACCGAGATCCGGGCTCCCGTCCCCATGCCGCGCAGTGACTGACGCACATCGGGCTTTCCAGGCTCATCCTGAGGGTTGGGGAGTCCGATCTCGGGGAAGATGTTCTGGACCAGCCGGCCGCCGCGCTCGAAGATTCTGAAGTTGTCGGCGGGCGGGACGGTCTCCCAGCTCGGGAGCGGTGCCAGGAAGGGCAGCAGGCCCTGCTTGCGCATATCGTCGGTGACCGGGACGACGGACTCGATCTGAGCGGGCAAGCCGTCTCGCGTGTACGAAGAGCCGATGATGTAGCGCTTGTAGGGGAGGATTCCGTTGTTGTAGGCGGCTCCGCCCCAGAGCATGGCGCCGGTCGCCATCAGGCTGCGCTCGACCTTGCCGATCAAGGCGGCGTGGCAGGCGCCGCACGACTCGCGCGCAACCCGGAGATCGCCCGGATTGACGAAACGGACGTACTGATAGGCCTCCCGGTTGAGCAGCGTATAGGAACGGACGGGATTCGCAGGGCCATGCCATTCCTCCGCCAGTGTGGGAGGGACGTGCGCCTGCTCCTTCAGCCGGTCGTACTCCGGCGTATCCATCTCGATCTTCTCGTCGCGCATGATCGAGGCGTTTCCGCCGTGGCAGTCGGCGCAGCCGAGCACGACGGCAGAGCTCCGGTGCATGTTGCGGCTGTCCATCGGTGTGTGGCATGACTCGCAGCCTGCGCTCTTCCAGTCCGCCTCTTCTTGAGTCTGGAACTCAGGCGACGGGGGATAGACGGGATAGTTGATCTCCCGTGCCTCACCCCCCTCGTTTGCGAGACAAGGCATGGCAAAAAATGTAAGTCCGGAAATAGAGACTGCGACCGCCCCAAGCCATCTGCGCATTTACCCTCTCCTCGAACCGCTAGCACGCCGAAGTTTTGGCTGGCGAATGCAGAACACATGCCGGCCTTTCGCCGCGTCATGGGGCTCGAGCGAGTCAGAGTCTGTGCCGGCTCGCCACGGGTGTGGCGAGCCGAATGTGGCGCGCGTGGCGAATCTGCGCAGCCGAGTTGCGTCTTGCCTGGTGTCGTAGGTCGGTCGCTCAAGTGGAGCGACCCGGAGGCGCGGTCTACGCGCGGCCGCTATCCCTCCTTGCGCTTGCCCGAGAAGCTGCCGTCACCGAGGCTTCCGAAGCTGATCTTGCCGGTGATGCCCGACCCTTCGAGCTTGCCGGTATAGACGATGTCGAGCTCGCTCCCCATTGCGTCGGCCTTGAAGCTCAGCTCGAAGGTGTCGTCGTCCTTGAGAGTTCCCTTGAGCGGCTTCTCGCCCAGCGAGCCCTTGTACGTTCCACTGATCTGGTCGCCCTCCTGCTCGAGGATCAGGGTGACGTCCCCCTTGCCGGCCATGGTGGTAACGTTCAGGAGCCAGGTTCCGGCCACGTTGCCGGCGGCCTGCACGAGCTGGGTCGAGAGGAGCAGGGCGAGGGTCGCCAGGGCTGCGCGGCCCAAGGTAGCTTGCTTCGAACGCATGAGGATGTCCTTTCATCGATAATGGCTAGTTCTTGGATGTCATTGCGGCCTACCGCGCATGAGCTGCGATCAGCGGCCGGGCAGATCTCGAAGCGGGCCGGCCGGGCCCGCCCCGTGTACTAGATCTCGCGGGCGCGTCCCTCCCAGTAGGGAGCGCGGACTTGCCGCCGCATCACCTTGCCCGCATCGCTGCGCGGCAAGGTCGTCACGAAATCGACGCTTCGCGGGCACTTGAAATGAGCCAGATGCGAGCGACAGAACTCGATCAGTGCGGCGGCGAGCTCATTCGAGGCCGGGGTGCCGGGCTCGAGCTCGACGACCGCCTTCACTTCCTCGCCGAACTCGTCGTTCGGAACTCCCACCGTCCCGACATCGGCGACGGAGGGATGCATCAGCAGGACGGCGTCGACCTCTGCGGGGTAGATGTTGACCCCGCCCGAGATGATGAGCTCCGAAGTGCGACCGGTCAGGAAGAGGTAGCCGTCCTCGTCGACGTAGCCCCGGTCGCCCAGTGTGAAGGCATCCCCTCGGTAGGCATTGCGAGTCTTCTCCTCGTCACCAAAGTATTCGAAGGCTCCCTCGCTCGGGCTCGAGAAGTACACGGCGCCTACCTGATTTTCCGGCACGGGGTTCCCGTGATCGTCCAGGATGCTGAGCTCGCGGCCTCGCGTGACTCGGCCCACGCTGCCTGGCTTCGCCAGCCATTCCTCGGGGCCGATCGAGGTTCCTCCGCCCTCGGTGCCCGCGTAGTACTCGTAGAGCACGGGACCCCACCAGTCGAGGATCGCCTGCTTCACATGTACCGGAGTAGGAGCGGCACCGTGATCGACCCGCTCCAGGGAGCGCAGATCGAAGCGGAGGCGCTGCTCCTCCGGTAGGGCCAGCAGGCGCTGGAACATCGTGGAGACCATGTGCGAGTGCGTAACGCGGTGCTGCTCGATCAGCTGGAGCGTCTTGTCTGCACCCCAGTGGTCCATCATCACGATGGTTGCGCCCGCCAACAGGGGAAGGGTCAGGTTGAAGGCCAGCGGTGCAGCGTGATAGAGCGGTCCGGTGCAGAGCACGACGGAGCTCTGGTGCCGCAGTGGGTGCGCGCGGTCTGGTGCGGTGCGGTCTCCGCCCGCAGCGGCGGGCGCCGCCCGCGGACGTCGCACTCCTTTCGGACGTCCCGTGGTGCCCGACGTGTACAGCATGGTGCCGCCGAGCGAAGGCTCGTCGATGTCGTCGCCGGAGTGTCGCGCGAGCTCGACATCGTACGAGGCAAAGCCGGGAATCGATCCCCCGATGGCCAGCCGCAAGCCCGCCTTGGGGGCGAGGGCCGCAGCTGCGCGCGCAACGTCGCCGATACGCGCATCGGCGACGAACGCCTTGGCTTCGCAGTTGTCGACGATGTAGCCCGCCTCGTCGGCCTGGAGGTGCCAGTTGATGGGAGTCAGCCGCATGCCCGCGCGCAGTGCGGCGGCATACGCCTCTGCGAACTCAGCGCGATTGCCGCACATGAGCGCGACCGCATCTCCGGCGCCGAGGCCATTGGCGCGTAGGACTCTCACGAGCTTGTTGGCATTGGAGTTGAGCTCGGCGTAGCTGCGATCGCCATGCTCGGAGAGGATGGCCGGATGGGTCGGCGATCGACTCGCCGTGAAGGCCACCGACATGCCAACGCGGCGGGCGTCGAGTGCGGTACGAAATGGAGGAGTCGGCGCGATCGACATCGTATGCTTGCTCCCACGGGTGGTGGTACCGACTCCGATCTTACCCGATAACGCAATGTTGTGAGCAACGCTTTGCTGGGTGGGCGCAGCTCGACTGGACGAGCGTCGAGCCCGCGCGACGAGTCGCTGGTGGAGAAGTCTCGGCGCGGCTCGAGTGGTCGGCGAACTCAGAACTGGTAGTAGATGAACCCGCTTGCTTCGCCGAGTGCGGTGATCGATGCGATGGCGACGAGTGCGGTGATCAGTGCCAGCATGGGACTTGGCATCAGGCTCCAGGACGTTCCGAGTGGCGTCGAGCTCCGCGCAGGCTCGAGTGTCGGTCCGTGTTCGCGCAAGAGCTGAGCGACATTGGGGCAGAGCCAAGCGATGGGCGCTGTCGCCAGCAAGAGGAGCATGTCGCGCCGCGCAGTGAGGAGCTCTAGCGAGGGCGCGCCAGGGTCCTGGAGATTTGCAAGTCCGACCATCGAGCTGAGCAGATGCAGCGCTTCGGCGACCGAGCCCGCCCGAAAGAATACGAAGGCGACGAGCACTGCCATGAACGTGAGCGCCCAGGACCCGAGATCGCGTACGCGCGAGGGCGCGGGCTTGCCGAGCCAGTGACGCCGCAGCTCACGCCACCCTTCCTGTGAGGTCAGGTAGATGCCATGAAGCAGGCCGAAGCAGACGAAGGTCCAGCCGGCGCCGTGCCACAAGCCCGCGAGTGCGAACGTCACGAGGGTGGGAGCCGCCACGGTCGTGAGGAAGATCTGCGCCCCGCCGGCGCCGCGCGCGAATGCCCGACGGGTGAGCGGCGTTGCGATCGGAGTGTAGAGCTGGCGGGTCAGGAATCGCCCCAACGTGATGTGCCAGCGGCGCCAGAAGTCGGCGATGTTGATTGCCTGATAGGGCGAGTCGAAGTTCTGGGGCAGGCGTACGCCCAGGGTGCGTGCGGCGCCGATCGCCATGTCGGAGTAGCCGGAGAAGTCGAAGTAGATCTGCAGGGTATAGGCGAGCGCACCGAACCAGGCGTCGGCCGTAGCGAGCGGTGCGCCGCTCGCGGCCGCAGCGAAGATGGGATCGGCGCATTCACCGAGCTCGTCGGCGATCATCACCTTCTTGAAGAGCCCAGCCACGAGCAGGGTGAGGCCCAGACCCAGATCATGGGTCTTGGCCTCCGCTGCTCGTGGGGCGCGAAGCTGCCCGATCAGCGGTTTGGCGTCTGCGAGTGGGCCAGCCACCAGCTTGGGGAAGAAGGAGACAAAGCTTCCATAGTCGAGCCAGTCGTAGTCGCGCGTCGCGCCGCGCGACGCATCCACGAGATAGCTCAGCTGCTGGAACGTGATGAAGGAGATGCCTAGGGGTAGCGCGAGGCTGGGGAGGTCGATCGGAGAATCGAACAAGAGCTCGATGTTCTCCGAGACGAACGTGCTGTACTTGAAGCACGCCAGCCCGAGAAGGTTCCCCCCGATCCCCAGGCTGAGCAGAAGGCCCGTGGGGCGCTGCGAGGTCGACGCGCGCTCGATGACGCGGCTGAGTCCGAACGTGAACGCGGACGAGCCGACCAGGTAGACGAGCGATGCGGCTCCACCGGCCAGGCAGAAGACGAGCGATACGACGAGCAGCGCCAGCTGACGCCCTCGGGCCGAGCTATGCGTCGGCTGACCGATGCGGGCGGCAACGTGGACGAGTAGCAAGGACAGCGGGAACAGGCCGAGCAGGAAGTCGTACGATGCGAGGGCCATGGGGAGGCTACTCGTCCACGTTGCGGGCGAGCTCGCTCGATGGGACACCCGCGTAGGCGACCCGCATCGGCAAGCGGATCGGTACGTAGTCGGCCAGATCGAGCGACCAGGTGGTGGCTCCCGTCGCGGGATCGCGCTTGAGCTCGCGGAATCCGAGCTTCGAATAGTGATCCTCTACCAAGAGATTGCGCTCGGTCGGGACGTACACGCCGAGCAGCCGGCGAGCGTGTTGCTCTTGCGCGGCACGCACGAGCTCGGCGAGCACGGCTTCCTCTACGCGACGTCCGAGCACGCGGCAGCTCATCAGCCAGGTGTCGATCGACCAGGCCGGGGCGTCGGCGGCTCGAGCGACGCCGGTCGGACGCGTGTCGCAGACGACGACGCTGATCATGCCGTTGTCGCCGAAACGGTCGCGCAGTCGGATCTGCCATGTCGCGTAGCGCCGATCTCGTTCCAGCTGTTCGATCTCACTGGGCGAGCGACGCCGCGTCGTGAGGTTGAACTGGTTGGACTTGTTGACCAGCTGAGCAATGCGCTCACGACCGACCTCGTCGAATGGGCGAAAGTCGATCTCCATCTCCAGGCTCGTCAGGTAGCTCTCGAGATCGGCCACCCGCTCGCGAACCGCGACCCGGCGCGCATTGGCCTCGTACATCTGGGCGCGCTCTCGATCTTCGTCCGAGAACGACGTGGTCTCGAAGTAGCCGGCTGCGAGCAGGGTGCGCGCGTAGTACGCGGGATCCGGCGGTAGCTCGGGCACGCCGACCTCCGGAAGCGCGGCCCGCACCTGCGCTCGCTCGGCCGGATTGTCGTCGAGCAGGACGAGGGAATCGACGCCCAGGTCGAGCGCATCGGCGATGGCCTTCAGATTGCTGGCCTTGTCCTCGAAGTTGGCTTGAAACACGGATATGTGTTGTTCGCGGAGGCGCATGTCGGGATGCTCGCGGAAGGGGAGGATCGCATTGGCGTCGCTGTTCTTCGAGCAAACGGCCAGCACGATACCGCGCGCGCGCAGCGCCAGCGCTGTTTCCTGTACCGAGAGGAAGGCTTCGCCCGTCGGGTCGCCTTGACCGAGGACGAGGTTGTCGAGGCCGTCATCGGCGACTACACCGCCCCACAAGGTATTGTCGAGGTCCAGCACGAGACAGCGGCGCGACCTGCCCCGCATTGCGGCGAGGACGCGCGCGACGTGGTCCGCGTAGAGCGGGACGTAGCGCTGCGCGAACGGCAGTTTGGCAAGGTGCCACTGGACGGGATCGTGCCACTCGGCGAGCCCGACCGATTCGGCAATCGCAGCGACGTCCAGTACGAGGTCGCCGCTCTTGTGGAGTCGCTCGCAGAGGCTTCGATTCCAGGCCTCGACCAGCTGTCGCCGCGTTCCGGCGGTGCGTAGGTCGAGGTGTCCGAACTCCGCCTCCGGCGGGCGAGCCAAGGTCTGCACGATGCAGGGTGCGCCGCAGCCTGCGCGAATTCCACTGCGAATCGTATCCAGCTCATCGAGTGCGCCCAGCACCACGTCGTGAGCGTGACCTGGATCGAGTGAGGCCGGATCAGAGACGAGCGACACGCCGCGCAGGTCCAGAGCGAGCAGTACCACGTCGGGCCGGGCCCGTTGGAACGCCGAGCCCGGGTCGAGTGCTGTTTGCATTACCTGGTCGAAGGGAGCCTCGATCACCTCGAGATCGAGTCCGTGGCGGGCCGCGCTCGCCTCGAGCGCGGGACCGACGAGTTGCGTGGTCGCGTTGCTGAGCAGTCCCAGGCGCAGGGGCGCGAGTGGGGACAGCGACGCGCGTTCGGTGCGCAGCTCGCGCACCCGCTTCGCCAGGCGGGTCAGCTGGTTGAGGTCGAGCGTATGCGTGGCGAGCTGGCGCAGGCGCTGACCCAGGTCTGGTGTTTCCGGTGAGAGCTCGCGCACCCGAGCTTTGAAGTCCAGGGGCGGGGCGGGGAGCCAGGCGAGATCGGTGAGCAGTGCGTGGGTCATGCGCGAGGTTCCCGTCTCCAGTGGAGCGCGGCATGGCTCTCGACTTCTGCAGCCTGCGGCGTCGTGCTGGCTGCCGGCGAGAAGTTCGGCAGCTGCGCCACGATGGTCGCGGCGACTTCCTCGGGAGTCGCGAACCGATTGCGTCCTTCGAGCTGTTCCAGGAAGCGGGCGTCGAATGCATCGAGCAGGGGCGTGCGCGTAAATCCGGGAGAGACGCAACGCACGCGGAGCCAAGGGTAGTCACCGGCAAAGGCGGCGAGCAGGCCGCGCAGGCCGTGCTTCGCGATTGCGTAGGCTCCCATGGTGGGAGTGGCGGGTCGCTCGTCGCCACCCATGGCCTCACTCAGAACTCCCACGAGGGTTCCGCGGCGTCGCTTCCGCAGGCAGCGGCGCATCAGCTGGGTGAGCAGTTCGTGCGGTCCCGCGACATGAACCGTCCACTGGTGTTCGAGGTCGCGCGCGGAGAGCCTGCCGATCGGCGCCAGCTCGAGCGGGCCCGTTGCCGCCAGCACGACCGCCTCGAGCGCGAGCTCCTGCGAGGCTTCGAGTGTCGCCAGCTGATCCGTGGCCGCATCGATCGATCGGCTCCGGGTCAGATCGAGCTCGAGGGCGTGTCCCTCACAGCGCTCGGCCAGTTCGTGCGCCGTATCGCGCGCGTGCGCGTAGCCCACGATGGGAATGAACTCGCGCGCGTGGAGTGCGCGACATACGGCGGAGCCGATGCCCCCGCTTCCTCCGCACACCAGCACCAAGGGCTTCACTGCGAGAGGCTCACACTCGCTTCTCCCTGGGCGAGGACCTGGGATCCGCGCACGATGCGGATGCTTAGCTCGAGTGCGCGGACGGCCTCGGAGCAGTGCGAGACCTCGGCTTCGATACGGGCGACCTCACCGACGTAGAGCGGTGCGCGGAAGTCGATCTCGAGCCTCGTCCAGATCGCGTCCCTGCCGGGCAAGTGCATGCCGATCATGCGCGAAACCTGAGCGATCAGTAGCCCGCCGTAGACCACGGGGCCCGCGTACCCGCGCGCACGCGCGAACTCCCGATCGACGTGGAGTGGATTGCAGTCGCCGGCCAGCTCGGCGAATGCCGTCATCTGCTGGTCGCTGATCGCGAACTCGAAGGCGTAACGAGTGCCAGCGGCCAGCCCGGACAGAGCGTGCACATCGGCACGGGAGTTTGCCGCGAGCTCAGGCACGGGTGAGCTTCGACTGAATCAGTTCGACGAACTGGCCCACGTTCTCGAGCGCCGAGATTTCGGGCGTAGTGAACTTGACCTCGAGCTCGCGCTCCACCGTGACGATCAAACGGATGTGGCGCAGGCTATCCCATTCGGGAACGTCGTGTGCGGTGAGATCCGCGCTGGGGACGAGGTCGTCGTCGTCGAGGATGTCTTGGAAGATGGGCGTCAGCCGCCGGTAGATCTCGCTGCTTTCCATGGCTCCTTACCTGCGCTCTGGCCTGCCTTCGGATTCGCCTCGGCGCGTGCCCTTCCAGATGGCCCTTCCAAGGGCCGGATGGGATGGCCGAAGTATAGAGACTCCCCTCTGGTCTGTGGGGGTGGGATCCCAGAGGCCGCAATGAGCTCGTAGCTCACTCCAAACTGGGGCGCAGGTCGGCCTCGATCTGTCCGAGCGTCTCGCTCACTGCTTCTTCGAGAGCGCGTACGAGCGCGTCCGCCTTGCGTGAGGCAGCCGCACGGGTCAGCGCATAGCGTCGCCGGAGCGCCGGATCGCTTGCAGCACTGCGGGCATTGCGCAGGGTGAGGCTCAGTCCGAGGTGCGCGCTCGGCTGGCTCGGCTCGCGCAAGTCGAAGTAGAGCTCGTCGATGCGGACCTCGAGCAGCCAGTCTGCGGGCTCCATCTCCCCACCGCTCAGGATGTCGCTGGCGATCTGGGACTGCTCGAGCCAGCCCACCAGCGCTTCATGAAGCACGATCCCTGGTGGAGCGTAGTACTCCCGGTAGAAGTCGCTTTCATAGGTTTCCTCGCCGGTGCGATAGACGAGCCCCTTGCGTTCGAACAGTGGGGCCGTGCGCACGCGCATGACACGAAGCGCGCGCCGGTCGTTGGCTGGCGAGGTGGGCGGCACCTCGGTCGCGAGGAGGGTCGCCGAAGCCGCGCCTTGCGGGCGCGCTGCAACGGACGGACGTTCGAAGGTCAGCGCATAGACGGTCTTTCGCGGGAACGGCTTGCTGAGGTCCGGCACGCATCCCGAGAGGGACGGCGCGACGAGCAGTGCCGCGGCGAGCGCGAGCGCGCGACTCCGGCCTGCGCGCTCCATGCGCGCCTTCGTGGGCCGCGCTCTCACTCAGCCGAGACCGCGCTCGGAGCCGGCGGCTCGCCCAGGATCATGAGAGATGGGTACGAGCGTGCGGTCTCCGTGAGGTCGCGCACGTTCTCCGAGGCTACGCGCAGATTCTCGA
Organism: Pseudomonadota bacterium; assembly: GCA_003247575.1. GTDB lineage: Bacteria > Myxococcota_A > UBA9160 > SZUA-336 > SZUA-336 > SZUA-336. The sequence continues at coordinate 46,140 of QJZC01000049.1, read as the reverse complement.
GCGTCACGCCGAGATCGTAGCGGCCGCCCTCGACGATCCCCTGGACGGTGTCCAAGGTCGCGTTCAGGCGTTCGACGGCGGAGCGAGCGCCCGCTCCGAAGGCCATCAGGTTGTCGCTTGCGATCACGCGCTGCACTTGAGCGTTGGTCTCGCGGACTTCGCTCAGCAGGAGCTGGATCTGGCTCTGCGAGCCCTTTACGTCGAGCGCCGCGACCTGCTCGCGCAAGGTGACCAGCAGCACGTCGAGATTGGCGAGCACTCTCTCGACGTTCATCTCCGAGAGCCGATCCAGGATCCGCTCGGCCGCCGTCGAGAACTCCTCGAAGGCGCTCGGTACGGATGGAATCACACGGTACTCGGGCTCCCAAGCGAGATCGAGCGGTTTGTGCGCCTGCTCGGGAATCAACTCGGCATCGATGTAGGCGATGCCAGTGATGGCGGAGCCGGAGAGGCGCAAGGTCAGCCCTCCGTCGATCAGCTGTGCGAGTGTGCGGGTCTGGGTATCCGCGTCGCCGCCACCGGTGCGCACCTCGATCCGCACGACGATCTTCTGGCCGTTCTCCGCCTGAGCGTCAGCAGGCAGATCGTAGTAGTCGCTGACCAAGCCGATGCCCGAGACGCGACCGAGGGGCACGCCGCGCAGCTTGACGGGCGAACCCACGTCGAGCCCCTGAACCGACTCGTCGAGGTAGGTCTCGAAGGTTTGCGCCCGGGAGAAGAGCCGCCCGCCCGCGAGCAGCGCGACGAAGGCGACCAACAGGCTGATGCCTCCCAGTACGAAGAGGCCGATCTTGAAGTAGCTGGCTCGAGCGTTCATTGGGGTACCTCGGTCGTCTGGTGCAGCGCTTCCCGCCGAAAGAAGCTCTGGATCCAGGGATCGGTGGAATGATCGCGCAGATCTGCGGGTGAGCCTTCGGCGCAGAGAGTCCGCGTACGGCGGTCGAGCATGACCACGTGATCCGCGATCTTGTAGATGCTCGCGAGCTCGTGGCTCACGATCACGAACGTGACTCCGGTGGCTCTCGCGAGCTCGAGGATCGTATCGTCGAGTTCGGCGGAGGTGATCGGGTCGAGTCCGGCCGAGGGCTCGTCGAGAAACAGGATCTCGGGGTCGAGTGCCATGGCTCGGGCGATGGCGGCTCGCTTCTTCATGCCCCCGCTGATCTCGGCCGGCATGTAGCCCTCGTAGCCTTCGAGCGCCACCAGCTTGAGCTTCGAACGCGCGATCGCATGGATCGCGTCGTCGGGTAGGGTGGAGAGCTCTTCGAGCGGAAGTCTCACGTTCTCGAGCAGAGTCATCGATCCGAACAGCGCTCCGCTCTGATACATGACACCGAAGTGGCGCATCAGCTCGCTGCGCTGCGAGGGAGTCGCGTGGGTCAGGCTCTGGCCCTGGATCAGGACCTCGCCCGCCGTGGGCTCGAGCAGGCCGAACATGTGCTTCAGGAGGGTGCTCTTGCCGCAGCCCGAGGCGCCGAGAATCACGCAGACCTCCCCGCGTGCGACGTCGAAGGAGACGTGCTCGAAGATCGTGCGCCCGTCGAAGGCGGCGGCCAGGTCGCGGACTCGGATCAGCGGTGGGGGCGGGGGCTGCATCACGGTTCTCAGATCCCCAGGTTGTAGAAGAGCACGGCGAAGATGCCGTCGGTGATGGTGATCAGGATGATCGCGCTCACCACGGAGCGCGTCGCCGCTTCGCCCACTGCACCTGCGCCCCCACCTGCTTGCAGCCCGCGCAGGCAGCCGATGCCACCGACCAGGGTGCCGAAGACGCAGCCCTTGAACAGACCCCCGAGCATGTCTCCTACCGTGGCTGCATCACTCACGCGCGACAGGAACGTGGATACAGGAAGATCGAGCGAGAGATACACGACCGCGCCACCGGTGAGTCCGGCGACGTTCAGCAGCAGCGCCAAGGTGGGGACGACGAGCAGGGCGGCGAGCACCCGCGGCAGCACCAGGAAGCGGACCGGCTCGAGTCCCATCGTCGTGAGGGCGTCGATCTCCTCGTTCACGCGCATCGTCCCGAGCTCTGCGGCGAAAGCCGAGCCGGAGCGCGCGGCCAGTAGGATCGACGCCATCAGCGGGCCGAGCTCACGTAGCAGCGAGATCCCGAGCAGGTCGGCGATGAAGGCCTGCGCGCCGAAGCGACGCATGGGAATTGCGGACTGGAAGGAGAGGATCAGGCCGAGCAGGAAGCCGATCAGCAGCACGATGGGAATCGCACCGACGCCTGCGCTCTCGGCCACGCGGATCACGTCGCGGAAGCGAAGCTCGCGCGGCTTCACGCAGCAGCGCGCCAGCATCACGCAGAACTCTCCGGTGAATGCGATCAGCTGCCATAGCTCGCTCAGCTGCTGGACCGCGAGGCGGCCGAGCGCCGAAATGGGGTCCCAGCGGGACCTGCTCTCGGTCCGCGATCGCGGGGACGGTGCAACGAGCTCCATCAGTCGCAAGGTCTGTTCGGAGGCGGCTGCGAGCTCGAAGCCGCGGCTTCCGGCGAGGTCACGCAGGGCGACGAGAAAGCGAGCTCCCGCCGCATCGCAGTAGGACACATCGCCCAGATCGACCCGCACGCGCCGCGCGCCGCTGCGTTCGATGGCGCGCATGCCCGCCTGCCACAGCTGCTCGAGTGCGCGAGAGTCGAGGTGCCCTGCGAGCGCCACCTGCAGGGTGTCGTCGGTGGCTTCAGCGACGCGCAGCTCCGCACTTCGCATCGGCGCGGGGTCGGTGCGGCCGGGCTGTGCAGGTGCAACCATCTGCGTAGAGTACCCCAGGGATCGGCGCATCGTCGGGGTGCTCGGACGGGCCGCGGCGAGGGGTGCGCGGGGAGGTTGGATGGCAAGCTTCAAGCAGGACTACTGGGACGAGCGCTATGCGGTGCAGGATCTGGTCTGGGGCGCTGCACCCAACCGATTCGTTGCCGCGGCGTTCGAGACCGTCGCGCCCACGGGACGCGTGCTCGACCTCGCCTGCGGAGAGGGGCGCAACGCGATCTGGTTGGCAGCGCGAGGTTGGCGTGTGGTCGCGCTGGACTTCTCACGGGTCGCCATCGAGCGGGGTCGCGCGCTCGCTGCCCGAGAGGGAGTCGAGCTCGAGTTCGTGCAAGCCGATGTCACCCGCTACGAGCCAAAGCCGGGGGCGTTCGAGTGGGTGCTCGTCTCCTATCTGCAGCTCCCCAGTGCCGACATGCGCGGTGTCTGGCCGCGCGCCGCCTCCGCGCTGGCACCTGGCGCGGGACTCTTCGGCATCGGGCACGCGAGGGCCAACCTGACTGACGGCTTCGGTGGGCCGAGCGATCGCGATGTCCTCTGGGACCCGGAATCGCTTCGCACCGAGCTCGCGGCTCTCGGCCTCGAGGTGGAAGAGGCCGCTACGGTGCTGCGCCCGGTGGCGGATGCCCCCCGTCCCGCGATCGATGCGCGGATCCGAGCTCGGCGTCCAGCCGCTCGATGAATGCGCTCGCGGCCGGAGACAGCGGACGACTCCGCTTCTGAATCACTGCGAGTGACCGGACGATCGCCAGGCCGCGCAGGGGGATCACGCGCACCCCGCGGGCACCGCGCAGGCCGAGCTCGCTCACGAACGCCAGGTTGCGAGTCAGCGCGACCATCTGCAGGATGGCGGCGATCGAGCGCAGCTCCATCACGACATTGACCGAGACACCCGCCTGTCGCAGGGCCCCATCGATCAGCCTGCGGATCGCGCTATCGGCCTCGAAGCCCACCAGGGCTTGGTCGCGCAGTGCCGAGAGCGGGGGGCGCCGCTGCTCCGTGAGCGGGTGTTCGCGTGCGCCCACCAGGACGATGCGATCGTCGTAGAGCGGGCGGACTGCGAGCTCTCGATTGCGGGTCGGCAGGGTGACGATGCCCAGCTCGAGCCTCTCTTGGGCGACGTCGTTCTCGATCTCGTTGCTGCTCGCCTCCTTGAGCTGGAAGCGAATGCCCGGATGTCGGCGCTGGAAGCTCGCGATGGCTCGGGGCAACAGGAAGGACACGGCGGTCGCGCCGCCGCCGATGCGGACGCTACCGGCCTCGTGGCGCAGGTGTGCGGCAATATCGCCGCGCAGCCGGTCGTAGCGCTCCAGCAGATCGCGCCCCTCCGCTACCGCGAGGCGCCCCATCTCGGTCAGGCTCGCCCCGCGGCGACTGCGCTCGAGCAAGGACGTACCGAGCGCCTCTTCGAGCTGCAGGATTCGACGTGAGAGTGCCGACTGACTGAGGCCGAGGACGCGCGCGGCCTCGGTGATGGCCCCGTGCTCCGATACCGAGACCAGCGAGCGCAGGAGCTCCAGATCCATCATGCAACAGTAGCATGGTATTCATGCAAAATATCCGTTTTACGCATGTCCGAGGCTGCGCTATCCCTTGCGCCAACCCAAAGGAGAAGACCCATGTTGGATGCGTACAAGCAGCATGTCCAGGAACGTGCAGCCCAGGGAATCGTGCCCCTTCCCCTCGATGCCGAGCAGACCGCGGCTCTGGTCGAGCTGTTGAAGGCGCCTCCCGCTGGCGAGGAGCAGCTCCTGCTCGAGCTCCTCTGCGATCGGGTTCCCGCGGGGGTAGACCCGGCGGCCTATGTGAAGGCGGCCTTCCTGTCCGCCGTGGCCAAGGGAGAGGCGCAGTCGCCGCTCGTGGACCGCGAACGCGCGGTGGAGCTGCTCGGCACCATGGTCGGGGGCTACAACATCGCCACCTTGATCGAACTGCTCGATGACGCCGCGCTCGGCTCCCATGCGGCGCGCGAGCTGTCCCATACCCTGCTCATGTTCGATGCCTTCCACGACGTGAAGGAAAAGGCCGACCTCGGCAACGACAACGCGAAGCGCGTGCTCCAGTCGTGGGCGGATGCGGAATGGTTCACCAGCCGTCCCGAAGTTCCGCAAGAGATCACCGTCACGGTGTTCAAGGTCACCGGAGAGACGAACACCGACGATCTCTCGCCGGCGGTCGATGCTTGGTCGCGCCCCGACATCCCGTTGCACGCGTTGGCGATGTTGAAGAACCCGCGCGAGGGCATCACGGATGCCCCGGCGCAGATCGCCGAGCTGAAGCAGCAGGGACATCCGGTGGCCTACGTGGGCGACGTCGTCGGGACCGGCTCGTCGCGTAAGTCCGCCACGAACTCCGTGATCTGGCACATCGGAGAGGACATCCCACACCTCCCGAACAAGCGGGTCGGGGGCGTGTGCCTCGGAGGGAAGATCGCCCCGATCTTCTTCAACACCATGGAAGACTCCGGCGCGCTTCCCATCGAGTGTGACGTGAGTGCACTCGACATGGGGGCTGTGGTGACGATCCATCCCTACGCCGGCAAGATCACCGACGCGGCGGGCAACACCCTCTCCAGCTTCGAGCTCCGCTCCCCCGTGCTGCTCGACGAGGTGCGCGCCGGTGGGCGCATTCCGCTGATCATCGGCCGCAGCCTCTCGGATCGAGCACGCGAGGCGCTCGGTCTGGGCGCTTCCACGGTCTTTGCGCGACCGACACCGCCCAAGGAGTCCAACAAGGGTTTCACACTGGCTCAGAAGATCGTCGGTCGGGCGTGCGGTGTCGCCGGCGTGCGACCGGGGACCTACTGCGAGCCGCGGATGAGCACCGTGGGCTCGCAGGACACGACCGGGCCGATGACCCGCGACGAGCTCAAGGAACTCGCTTGCCTCGGGTTCTCGGCGGATCTGGTCATGCAGAGCTTCTGTCACACGGCGGCCTATCCCAAGCCAGTAGACGTCGAGACGCACCACAGCCTGCCCGATTTCTTCCGCACGCGCGGTGGAGTCGCGCTGCGACCTGGCGATGGCATCATCCATTCCTGGCTCAATCGCATGCTGCTTCCCGATCAGGTGGGCACGGGCGGCGACTCGCATACGCGCTTCCCGCTCGGAATCTCGTTCCCAGCGGGATCGGGGTTGGTCGCGTTCGCCGCCGCCCTCGGGGTGATGCCGCTCGACATGCCCGAGTCTGTCCTGGTGCGCTTCCGCGGCAGCCTGCAGCCGGGGATCACCTTGCGCGACCTGGTCAACGCAATTCCCTATGCGGCCATCCAGAGCGGGGATCTCACCGTTGCGAAGGAAGGGAAGAAGAACGTCTTCTCGGGGCGCATCATCGAGATCGAGGGGTTGCCCGATCTCAAGGTCGAGCAGGCCTTCGAGCTCAGCGACGCGACGGCCGAGCGCTCCGCCGCTGGCTGTACGATCCGGCTCTCCAAGGAGCCGATCGTCGAGTACCTGCAGTCGAACGTCGTGATGCTGCGCTGGATGATTGCCGAGGGCTACGGCGATGCGCGCACCCTCGAGCGCCGTGCCGCTGCGATGGAGGAGTGGCTCAGCAAGCCCGAGCTGCTCGAGCCCGATGCGAACGCCGAGTACGCGAAGGTGATCGAGATCGACATCGATCAGATCAAGGAGCCGCTGCTGGCTTGCCCGAATGATCCGGACGACGTGAAGCCGCTGTCCGAGGTTGCGGGCGAGAGCGTAGACGAGGTGTTCATCGGATCGTGCATGACCAACATCGGGCACTTCCGGGCCGCATCGCGCCTGCTCGCTCAGTACGGCGAGCCCGTGCCGACGCGCCTGTGGGTCGTGCCTCCCACGAAGATGGACAAGGCGCAGCTCACCGAAGAGGGCCACTACGCGAGCTTCGCGCTGGCCGGGGCGCGCACCGAGACGCCGGGCTGCTCGCTCTGCATGGGTAACCAAGCGCGCGTGGCGCCGGGTGCGACGGTCGTCAGTACTTCGACGCGCAACTTCCCGAATCGCCTGGGCAAGGGGGCGAACGTGTACCTCGCTTCGGCAGAGGTCGCGGCAGTGGCGGCGATCGTCGGGCGTATCCCGACTCGAGAGGAGTATCTCCAGTACGCGGCCGAGCTGGATACGATGGCGGCAGACGTCTACCGATATCTGAACTTCGACCAGCTTCCGGAGTTCACGCAGGCAGCGCAGCGGGCGCAGCCCGCCGCGTGAGGCTCAGGACGCGATCAGCAAGCGCACCCGATTGCCGACCTTCTCCGCATTGTCGGCGATCCCGGCGATCTGGTGCGCAAGCTGGTACCACAGCATGACGCTCACCGCCGACATCTCCGATTCGAGGCGAAAGACGGCGCGGATCAGCTGGGTCTGCAGCTCGTCGGTCTGGGCTTCCATGCGGCCGAGCTCGTCGATCATCTGCTCGACGCGCTCGGCCTCGCGGCCGCGGAAGCCGAGCTCGAGCAGCTCGTCGAGCCGAGAGATCACCTTGGCGGAGTGCTCGCACGTCGCCTCGACCGCTTGCGCGAGTGCGAGCAGCGGCTCGCGCATGAGAGATGGCACGGGCATCTCTCGCTCGATGAGTAGATCGGCGACGTCCTGACACAGATCCGCGATCGTATCCTGCAGGCTGAGGATCTCGAGCAGGTCGCGGCGATCCACCGGCAGCAGCAAGCGCTTGGGGAGATGTGCGCGCAGGTCGTTCTTGAGCGTATCTGCCTTGCCTTCGAGGTCGTCGATCTGTCGCTGCAGCTCACCGATCCGTGCGTCGTTGCCGTCTGCCAGCGACAGCAGTAACGGATGCAGCAGCTTCACCGTCTGCAGCACGACCTGCATGTGTTCCTGCATCGGCTTGAACGGCGATTTGGCGAACAGGTCGAGGATCGACATGAGACTCCCCTGGTGGTTCCGGGTCCCGCGCCCTGCAGCGGCTTGTGCGCCGTCGCGGAGTGCTGACCTTCGACGACTACCTACGTTAACAAGCCCTTGAAAAAGTAGTAGAAGAACATCGACAGGGCGGCCCCGACGGGGATCGTGACGATCCACGAGAGGACGATCGTACCCACGACGCGGAAGTCCAGCGCTCCGATCCCCCGGGCCAGTCCGACACCGAGGACCGCCCCGATCAGCGTGTGCGTCGTAGAGACCGGCAGGCCCAGCTGGCTCGCGACCACGATGGTGAGTGCGGCCGCGAATTCGGCGGCGTATCCGCGCGTCGGGGTCAGCTCGGTCACGCGCTCCCCGACAGTCGCCATCACGCGCGGTCCCAGGGTCGCGAGCCCGACGACGATTCCCAGCCCACCCACGAGGAGCATCCAGGCCGGGACCGGTGCGCTCGCGGCCACGGTGCCGGAATCCTGGATCGAGATGGCGGCGGCAAGCGGCCCGATCGCGTTGGCGACATCGTTGGAGCCGTGGGCGAACGCCACGGCACAGGCGCTCAGCACCTGGAGCACGACGAACATGCGTTCTACGTTGCGGAAGCCCGAGCCGCTTTCGGGCTCGACGACGAGGTTCAGGTGGCGGATCCAGTAGCCCCCGAGCGCAGAGCCGACACCGGCGACTGCGATCGCGAGGAGCAGCGACTCGCCGAAGCCGAGTCCGAGGTTCAGGTTCTTGAGTCCCTTGAAGAGGGTGACCAGCGCCAGTACCACCAACACCACGAACACGTACACCCAGCCGTAGCGGCGGGTTCGCTCCACGGGGTCGGCGTGGTCGAGCAGGCTCCGCTGGATGATGCGAATCACGATGAAGCTCAACGTGCCCGAGAGCAGCGGCGAGACGATCCACGAGGCGACGATCTGGCCGATCTTGCCCCACTGAACCGCGTCGAAGCCGAGCGCGACGGTGCCGAAGCCGGCGATCGCTCCGACGATCGAGTGTGTCGTCGAGACGGGCCATCCGAGACGCGAGGCTACGATCAGCCAGAGGCCGGCGGCGGTGAGCGACGCCAGCATGCCGCACAACACTGCCTGCGGGTTCTCTCCTGCCAGGGACGGATCCAGAATGCCGCCCCGGATCGTCTTCGTGACTTCGCCACCCGCGAGGAAGGCCCCCGCGAACTCCAGCACCGCTGCGATCAGAATCGCTCGACGGACCGTGAGGGCTCGCGAGCCTACGGAGGTTCCCATGGCATTCGCCACGTCGTTCGCCCCGATCGAGTAGGCCATCAGCAGGCCCAGGGCGATGGCTAGACCGGTGATGCCGTCGATCACGGCAGGTCCCCGAGATTCTGGTTGGCTCGGCTCCAGCCAGGCGAGCTCGTCTGCGAGCCAGCACAGCAAGGTGGGAGAATCTTCACGTCACCGTCTCGTCACAGTTGGCGGCCGCACAGATAACGGGTCCGGCTCGTGAACACAAGCGATCGAGGTGGGCTGCCGCCTCTCGGGCGAGCTCGCCGGGTTGCGCTCTGGCGCGACGGCGCGCGGCTCCGGTCCGGCTGGCTGTGCTCGCTGGCTAGACCTCGGGCGAACCCAGCAGCTCCTCGATGACGCGGAGTGCTCGTTCGCTCGCGGTGGGGCTCGGTGCAGCGGTTGGATCGAGTGTGATCAAGGCCTTCCAGAGGGCCCATCCACGCGCTCTCCTCCACGTTTCCGGGTCCAGCGCGAGCTCCTCGCGGAAGGCCGTGCGCGCCTCGTCAGGCAGAAACGTCCAGGCGATGGTCAGGTCGCAGGCTGGATCACCCACGGCGCAGCACCCGAAGTCGATGACCCCGCTGAGCACTCCGTTGCGGACGAGGAGGTTGTCCGCGGCGAGGTCTCCGTGCAGCCAGACCGGTGCCGATTCAAACTGGGATCCGAGGGCGAGATCCCAGATTTGCTCGGCATGCTCCACGTCGAGCTCCCCGCGACGTTCCTCGAGTGTTCTGCGCGTCTCGGCGTCGTAGACGCGCAGGTCGCCGCCACGATGAAAGCTGTGGCTGCCTGCTCGCGGGCCGCCGGAAGCATCGATGGCGTGGAGGTTTCGCAGGAATCCAGCCAAATCGCGGGCGAAGCGCACGGGGTCGGAGATCCGCTCCAGACTTGCGGTGTCGCCTTCGATCCAGCGCAGAATCGACCAAGACCACGGGTAGCCGTATCCGGGAGCGCCCCTCTCGACCGGTGACGGGATCGGGAGCTCGAGGCGTGCGGCCAAGTGTGGTAGCCAGCGCTGCTCCTTGTCCACCTGGGGAGAGTAGCGGGCGGCGCTCGGGAGCCGGACCACGAGGTTCGTGCCCAGTCGGAAGCTCCGATTGTCCCAGCCCGCAGGCTGCACCGGCTCGATCTTCAGGTGAGCCCAGTTCGGGAACTGGGAGCAGATCAGCTCGCGCACCAGCTCAGTGTCGATGCTTCGGAGGGTCTCGGGCTCCATAGGCAGCTCACGCGGCGCGCGGGCGAGCGCCCGTACTCTTGCGCTGAGCTCAGGCTTGAACAGCGCGCTGCGCGGGGTGACCAGGCTCAGGACGGAGTTGAGCAGCGCGTGGACCTGCGCGTCGCTCTGGGCCAGCTGGTGAAGCGCCGCGGTGTATGCGAGTTGCGGGTAGAGGTCGGAGGGGCGTTCGCCAGTGGTCTGTGGAAAAACGAGATCTGGGAGTGCGCTGGTGCTCCAGGGGGTTTCGCGCACCTCCGCAGCGATCTCGAAGAACCGCTTCGCGAGCGATTCCGCAGGCGGTGGGGCGTCTTCGAGGAGCTCGGAGAGGCGCCTCAGCTGAATCGCGGCCACGCTCATCCCCTGCCCGTAGACTGGATTGAAGCGGCACAAGGCATCTCCGACCGGGAGCAGGCCGATCGGGAACCGCTCGAGCTCCTCGAAGTGGCGCTGATAGCTCTCGGGGAACGCGAAGCGCCGGATCGCTCCGACCAGCTCGGCATCTCGAACCGCGCGGAAGATCGTGTGCGAATAGAGGCTCTCCAGATAGGCAAGAAAGCCGACGAGGTCTCCGGGCGGGGCCTGGGACCCGCGCCCGCCCAGGCCGCACATCCAGCGGCGTCCTTCCATCTCGGCGATGATCGCGCCGCGAGTCGAGTGGGGAGCGGGGGGCAGGGTCATGACCCCCTTCCAGTCCACTCGAGAATCCGTCGGAATCGCAAAGACGCCGGTCGCGTAGTGGACGTCTACTCCGATCGCCGTGGTGCGCGGAAGTGGATAACCATGGGTCTCGAGTGCGCGCAGGGTGAGATCGCCACGACCCGAAGCGTCGATCACGAGGTCGGCCGGGTGGAGCGAGCCGTCCGAGGCTATGACGCCTTCCACGCATCCATTCGCGGCGATGCGGATCTCGCGAACGCGCACGCCGCCCTCGATCCGAAGGTTCCGGCGCGCGCATGCGCGCCGACGAATGCTGAGCTCGAGCAGCGGCCGGGACAGTGAGAACGAGCGAAGCCCCAGATCTCGTCGCGCGTCGGGTGCGCGCCCCGCGCGTTCCACCAGGATGTCGAGCCCGCCGACCAAGGGCACCGCGCCGTGCGCCTCGAGATCCTTCTGGAGGCCGGGCAGGAGGAACTCGAGCGACATCGAGCCGCCCGCCAGCAGAGCGTGGAGATGAGCCCCCTGCGGCACGCCCGGCCGCGGCAAGGCGGAATCTTCGAGGGAATCCCGGTCCAGCAACGTGACCTGCGCGTAGTGGTCGGCGAGCACGCGCCCGGCGACCAAGCCCGCGATGCCCGCCCCGACGACGATCGCGTGCTGGCCGAGTGGTGGCACGTTCCCGAACTCCCGCCCCGAGTCTCTCCAGCATGTCACATCACCGCAGTGACGTCGAATATTCTACTGAAATTGCAATGTAGCTGTGTAGTTTGTGTGCGACTATCGGGGAAACCTCCCGTCGGTGTGATCGGGATAAGAAAAACGGAAGACTTGCCGCCGCGTCGATCGAGCGGTCGTGCACGAGCTTCCTCGAGAGCCGGAAAAGTGCGCGAAAAGTCGTTCGAAATCACGCTGCTGTGGTGCGGCTTCGGCTATGCTGGGGTCACCTTGCTCTAGCTGCGCGCGGCTGCCCGGGAGGGCCGGCCACGAGCGGGCCCGAGAGCCGCCCCGAGCCGAGTGCGCCCCAGAGCCGATAGTGGCTCTTCGGGGAGTCGCGCAGGCAGAGTGCGAGCAGGGAACGTGCGGATTGGCTGAATTGCTGGAGGGAGATCGGCGTGCGGGTGTACTTGGTCGGATTCTGCGCAATCATGGCGGCGAGCTGGTCGTTCGTGAACGGAGCCCCTGTGATGGCTGCCGATCTCACTGCGAACGAGATCATGCAGCGGGTCTACGATCGCGATGATGGCGACAACTCGACCTCAGAGATCAGCATGACCTTGATCGACAAGTCGGGCGGCAAGCGCCAGCGCCTGCTGCGCACCTTCAGCAAGGATGTCGGAGCGGATACCAAGCAGCTGATCTACTTCCTCGGACCTGCGGACGTCGAGGACATCGGCTTGCTCACCTTCGATCACGCCGGAGTGGAGCTCGACGACGATCAGTGGCTCTTCCTTCCGGCGCTCAAGAAGACCAAGCGGATCGCAACCTCGGATCAGAGCGGCAAGTTCGTCGGCACGGACTTCAGCTTCGCCGATTTGACCGAGCGTGAGAACGAAGAGTACGAGTACGAGCTGCTCGGCACCGAAGACGTGCGCGGCAAGCCCGCCTGGAAGATTCGCGCCGTTCCCAATGAGCGCGAGATGGGTCGCACGGGCTACACGAAGTCGGTCATCTGGGTATCCCAGGAGAGCTTCGTCGTGGTGCGAGCGGTTCATTGGGTGCGCGAGGGCGGGCGCATGAAGTATTACGACGTGCCTCGGCTCGAGCTGGTAGAGGGCATCTGGTCTCCGCTCGAGATCGTGATGACGACCAAGGCGAAGGATCAGACGACGGAGCATCGCACGATCCTGCAGGTGTCCGAGCTCAAGTACAATCAGGGCTACGAGCAGGATATGTTCAGCGTGCGCCAGCTAGAGAAGGGCCCATGAGACGACGCCTTGCAGCGGGTGGAGTCACGGTGCTCCTGCTGGTGGCGAGCTCGTCGCTGTTGGCCAATCCCAGCGAGCGACGAGACGGCGGCTTCTCTGTCTTCGAGGCAGATTCGTTCTCGGTCCCGCCCTTCTCGGCTACAGCGCTCAGCGATGCAGCTTTCGCTGCCATTTCGCGTCTGGAGCGACGCGGCTATCAGGCCGTCGCGGGTGACTACGGATTCACGGCGGTCGCACGCGCGCTCGGAGAGCCTTTCGGGAGCAGCTCACGGCGCACAGCGCCTCCTCAGAACCGTGGCATCGGAGCCGTCGAGCAGACTTCCCAGGAGGCGGCACTCTCGGATGGCTTCGACGACGCCTTCGGCGGCAGCGCCACGGGCCTGCGTGGCACTACGTCTGCGGCGGCTCAGACGCGCGCCGAAGCGGGCCTCCAAAGTGGCTTCGAGGATGATGGCTTCGGCGGTGGAGATTCGCTCTCGTCCGGATTCGACGACTTCCCGAGTGCCGACATCGACTCTGCGCTGGGACCTGAGGAACTAGGTCCAGCGAATGCCTCGCTGCTGAATCCGGACAACTCGTTCTACGATCTCAGCGGCTCGTTCACGTTCGGGGCGGCATACAACTACGCTCAGGACAGCCCCGAGAGCGGCGAGGCCGACTACCAGGGGCTCTCTCGGCTCCGCTTCGGACTCGATCTCGAGCTGGATCTGGAGCTTCCTCTGGGTCTGTCCGCTCGCGTGGCGGGGCGCGGCTTCCGCGACTCCTCCTACTCGCTCAAGGACAAGGACGAGTTCTCTCACGAGGTTCTGCAGCTCTACGAGTCGGAGCTCGAGTTCAAGGAGCTCTACCTGCAGGGGACCGTGGGCGAGAAACTGGACTTCCGGGTGGGGCGCCAGGTGCTGGCCTGGGGCAGCTCCGAGACCTTGCGGGTCCTCGACGTGTTGAGCCCGCTCGACAACCGTGAGCCCGGGCTCGTCGATCTGCGCGATCTGCGGCTGCCGGTGGCTGCCACGAAGGTGTCGTATTTCAGCGGGCCCTTCCGGCTGACTGGAATCGCGATCCACGAGAGTCGATTCGATGAGACGCCCCCGTTCGGGAGCGACTTCTTCCCCTTCGAGGAGCGCTTGCCGGGCGAGGTCCGACCGGCGAACGGCGGCAGCGATACCGAGTATGCGGTCGCTCTCACGGGTCGCTTCGCGAGCTTCGACGCCTCGCTCAACTGGGCTCAGTACTTCGACGACGAGCCGCATCTCGACCGGGATTCCGGCCTGCTCGAGCACAGCCGGCTCAACCTGATCGGGGCGTCGGCGGATGTGCCCCTCGGAAACTTCCTGGTCCGCGGCGAGGTCGCGCGCGTTCGGGGGCTCGAATTCTTCGGCTCACGCGGCAAGCTCGGACGCAGCGACGCGCTGCTCGGAATCGAGTACTCCGGACTTTCCGACAAGGCGATCACCCTGGAGCTGGTCGCACGCAAGCTGCACGGTTACGACGACCGCATCCTCGATTTTCCGGATGGACAGCGCGAGAACTCGTTCGAGGGCTCGCTCCGCTATACCGCGAACTACCTGAACGATCGAGCGCGCTTGACGGCTCTGTTCATCGTCTTCGGTCAGCAAGCCCAGGACGGAACCACCTTGCGGGTCACCTTCGACTACGACCTGCGCGATGCCTTCACGATCGGCGGTGGGATCCTGTTGTTCGAGGAAGGCGATCTGCCACCGTTCAACGCGATCGACAAGAACGATCGCGTGTTCATCAACCTGCGGTATAGCTTCTGACGCTGAGCGCTTATGGCATCCAACACAATGCGGCACCGGATCGAGAGCTTCTTCGAGAGTCTGGGCCTTTGGACTTTCGAGCATCCCTGGACCGTCATCATGGCTTCGCTGGCTCTTACGGGGGCCCTGGCTTCGAACCTTCCCTCACTTGGATTCGATACCTCGATCGACGGCTTCCTCAAGCCGACCGATCCGCTGCGAGTGAACTACGACGAGTTCCGCGAGGAGTTCGGTCGCGACGAAATGATCCTCGTCGCCCTGAAGCCTGACAATCTCTTCGATCCCGAGTTCCTGGCGCTGCTCAAGACGATCCATCGGGATCTCGAGGACAACCTTCCACGCCTGGACGAAGTCACGAGCCTGGTCAACGCACGGAATACGTACGGCCAGGGCGACGTGCTGTTCGTGGACGACCTGCTGCAAGAGCTCCCGAATACACCCGAGGAGCTAGAGCAGTTTCGCGTGCACGCGATGGAGGATCCCGTGTACCGGGATCTGTGGATCTCGGACGATGGTACGATCGCAAACCTCGCGATCGAGTCGGACGCGTTCGACTTCGGCAGCGACGCGGAGGTTGCGGTGTCGGTCGAGGAGGACTTCTCCTTCGATTCGGATCCGACTTCGATGAGTTTGCCGGCGTCCGGCGTCGAGCGGAAGCCGCTGCTGTCGGAGCACAACGCCGAAATCGTTGCGGCGGTCGAGAAGATCGTGGAGAAGTACCGATCGCCCGATCTCGAGATCCGCGTCGGGGGCTCTCCGTCCATGACGGCCCGCTTGCTTCTGGCCATGGAGCACGATCTCGCGGTGTTCATGGGCTGGTCGCTCGCCGGGATCGCGCTGTTGCTCGGCCTGGTCTTTCGACGTCTCTCCGGTGTGTTTTTGCCGTTGCTCGCGGTATCTCTCGCGATTCTGTCGTTCATGGGCTTCATGGCTCTCGTAGGCGTCGACGTGGCGTTCGGGACGCAGATCTTGCCGTCGGCGATTCTTGCAGTCGGGATCGGGTACACGGTTCATCTGTTGAGCTTGTTCTATCGCCGCTACGATGAGAGCGGAGACAAGCGTCAAGCCGCTAGCTATGCCGTTGGCCACTCGGGTCTCGCGATTGCGATGTCGGCCTTCACCACCATGGTCGGGTTCGGCTCGTTCGCTACCTCGGACCTGCTTCCGCTCTACCGAATGGGATGTGTCGCTCCCGCCGGAGTCGGCTTCGCATGCCTGTATACCCTGGTGCTGCTTCCCGCTCTGCTGGCGGTGCTTCCGGTTCGGACCCGGCGTCGCGCGGTCCCCACGGTTCGAATCTCTGCCTCCGATCGCTGGCTGGTGGCCCTGGCCGATTTCTCTTACCGCCACGCCAAGCCCATCGCGCTGGCCGGAGCTGCGATCGTGATCGCGTCGATCTACGGAGCCGTGCAGCTGCACTTCGCGCACGACCCCATGCACTGGCTGCCGAAGAACGATCGGGTACGAGTGAATCACGACTATCTGGAAGAGAAGCTCGACGGCACGATGGTGATGGAGATGATCGTCGACTTCCAAAAGCCGAATGCGCTGCACGATCCGAGCGTGCTGCAGAAGATCGAGAAGCTGGCGGAGTATGCGAAGAGTCGTCCGACTGGAGACGTGGTGGTGGGAAAGACTCTCTCCATCGTCGATGTTTCCAAGGAGATCCACCAAGCGTTGCATGAAGGCGATCCGGCGTACTATCGATTGCCCGCTGATCAGCTCACCGCCGGACAGGAATTCCTGCTGTTCGAGAACAGTGGCACCGACGACCTCGAGAAGGTGACGAATCCGACGTTCTCGAAGGCCCGCATCACGATGAAGGTGGAGTGGGTAGACTCTCGCTTCTATCCCACGTTCATCGAAGACATCGAGGGGTATGCAAACAAGCTTTTCGGTCCCGATGTCGAGCTCTACACGACGGGGATGTTGCCGCTCATGTCCCGCACGATGTCGAACGTGATGGACAGCGCTGCGCGCGCCTACATTTTGGCATTCATGGTGATCACGCCGCTGATGGTTCTGCTCATCGGCAACCTCCGGGCGGGTCTGGTCAGTATGGTGCCGAACTTGTTTCCGATCATCGCGACGTTGTCGGTGATGACCCTGTTCGGGATCGAGCTCGACATGTTCACGATCCTGGTAGGAAGCATCGCGCTTGGCTTGGCGGTGGACGATACGATCCACGTGGTCCATGGTTTTGCGCGAGATCTCGAGCGGATGCAAAACGTCCGTGCCGCGCTGCGCTCCACAATGCTCACTTCAGGGCGTGCGCTCGTCTTCACCACACTGGTTTTGTGCGCAGGCTTTTCTGTTTTCATGCTTTCCGAGCTGAACAACCTCATCCTCTTCGGCACCTTGACGACCTTGGCGATCTTCTTTGCGTTGCTTGCCGATATGGTGCTGACGCCAGCCCTGCTGAGCTTGGCTACACGCGTCCCCGAGTCTGCGGAAGCCTCCCCCAAGGTAGAGGAGCCAGATGTGTCCGCGGCTGCGAAGGAAGCGTTCGGCCGCTGAGCTGGGGCGGGTCTCTCGGTTCGCTCGAGCTGCGTTCGAGCTATCGCGGTAGGGTCGCGTCGCCCCAGGCTGTCCCTGGATCCAGTGGGGCGCCGGGACACACGGAAATGCGTCACAGTGGGCGCCATCGCGAGGCGTTTCGCCTCTCAACGGGCAAAGTCCCCGGACGAAAAGCTCGGGTGAAGGCTCCCACTCACTCGATGGCGGGAGTACTCGCTGCGGAGCCGAGGCGCCTATCGTGGCGCGTGCGGGAGTTCGGGGCTCCCTGGGGCCCACCTGTGGACGCTTCGTGTCCGCAGAGGCCGATTCTCGCAGTCTCCAGCCCTACCTGGCATCGCCTGGCATGACGCCTGCTATATGAAGGCCTGTTGCCATCCTGGCCGAGGGGGATCGACCTCTGACCTCGGAGTCGAGCGGTGGCCGCGTTGGAGGTATCCACTATGAACACCCGTGTCGATCAGCTGCTCAAGCAGACGCGCGGACGCCCGGGCTGGATCTCCCCATCCGCCGGGGTTGCGCAAGCGCTCGACCGCCTGACCATGGAGCGCCTCGATTTCATCGCCGTGGCGGATGCTAGCTCCATTCGCGGCGTAGTAGGGCGCCAGCATCTGGACCGCTGCAGCGCCTGTCTGAGCGCGAGCTGTGTTGGCGCAACTCGCGCCCCGGTCGAGCAGGTGATGAGTCGATCCGTGACGGTGGTTCACCCCGAGGTGAGCGTGCGCGCATCACTGCGCCAGCTGGTAGCGGACGGATCGGAGTATGCCGCGGTCGTCGGGGCGCGGGGCTTCGAGGGCCTGCTCACGCTCTCGGAAATCTGTGCCTCCGTCGCAGCAGACTTGGACGAGCACGTGGATGAGCTCACCCACTACATCTGCGGAACCCCGAGCAACCCACGTCCAGCCAAGCCCGCGGAGGACGCTGTGTCGCCCTCCGAGCCGAAGCCCGACCCCGCTAACTGGCGCGCGCTGCCGGATACAGGCGCGAGTTCGAGTCACGCTCGCGGACGGCAGCGATCGAGCTGAGCGCGCTCTTATCGGTCCGTCCGCGTGTGTCGTCTTCTGGTCCCACGCTGAGTTGCGTGCGAGTGGGATCGTGCATGCCGCTCGGAGTGGCCCCTACCAGGGGGAGCAGGACGCGGTCCACGATTCGGTCCCAGGAGTAGTCGAGCGCCGTGCGACGTGCGTTACGTCGCAATGCGCGCTCTGCCCCCGGGGTCGCACGCAGGTGCTCGAACAGGCGGAGGAACTCGTCTGGATCGTCGCGTTGGAGGACGAGCGCGTTCTGTCCCGGGGTCGCATAGTCCTCTCCGGTGCAGCCCGTGCAGGCGACGCCCCCGACTGCCATCGTCTCCAGTCCAACCAGCCCGAACGGCTCGTGGCCACTATTGGCCAGTACCGCGTCCGCGGCTCGCAGCAGCAGACGCCGGGCATCTGGGTCGATGTGGGAGCCGATTACGAGCACGTCCAGATGCTCGGCGTCTTCGAGCACGTCGAGCAGCCCGCAAGCTCCCTCGGCTCCGATGCTCCGCTCCTCGATCCGCAGGCCCAGCGAGTGTGCGCGCTGCCACACGTCCGTCCCGTGAGACTCCGCGCCGCCCCTGGCCAGCAGGAGGGGCCGGAGTCCCCGCGCTCGTAGAGCGGCGACGCTCTCGATCGCAGAGAGCCAGTGCTTGTCCGGGTCCCAGCGCGCGATCTTCGCGAGAACCAGACGGCCCGGAACGCGCTTCGCGAAGGCACGCAGCTGGGTACTCGGCACGGCAGGGTAGGCATCATCGCCGAGGCCGTTCGGGATGACGAGCGGGTCGCATCCGAGCGGCCACATTCGTTGCCGCATGTAGCGGCTGACGGTGGTCAAAGTTGCGGCGGCTTTGAGCTTCGAGAAGTCGAGCCGATCGAAGCCGAAGACGTTGTTCGCATTCCACAGGAGGCGAACACGGTGACGCGCATTCGCGCGCCGTAGGATCCAGTCCAGGTGCAGAGCGGAGTGAGCGGTGTGCCACTCCTCCGTCAAGACTGCGACCTCCCTCCCTGCAGCGAGCTCCGGAGCCAAGTGATGCTCGTACAGAAAAGGCGGCAACGAGTGCGAAAAGTCGCGTTCCTTCGCTTCCTCTCCGTCGTAGACGCCGCCGCTGTGGTGTCGGCTGATCCATTGACACCAACGATGTACGTGTAGGTGCTCGCTCCAGTGCTCGTGGCCTGGCAGATCTGGGTCGCCCACGAACCAGAGGTGGGTCTCGTGCTGCGCTGCTGACAGTGCATGCGCGAGTCCCCCGACTCGGGAGGCGATGCCGCCGGCGCGAGCGTATGCATCTGGGCCTTCGAAAGAGATCAGGTGGAACTGCAAATCACATCCTTGTTGGTGCCGTTCGTCCCGAAGCCAGCAAGAGCCATGCCTTCCGGCAGGAGCCTGCATGACGAAGGGGTTAAGTCGAGAATGAAGTCTGCCTTACTGCGCGGCAGCGCTTCTCGGGGGATCCACATGTTGCGGAATTGGGTGTCGCAGAAAGACCGTTGCGCCGCACGGGTACCGCGGAACCGCGATCCGGCGAGTTTTTGGCCGCACGGCCAGGTCGATCGACCGTGCGCGGTCGGTTCGATCGACACGCTGGAAGGGGATCTGCGTGACACCCGCGGGACATCCTGTCGTAGATCGAGACGGAATGCCTGCACGCCGCTGGAATCGTGCTCGTGAGCTTCCTCGGAGCTTCATCGAGTTGTGACGCAGCTCGAATACTGTGGCGGTAGCCCGCGGACGGCACCTGAAAGTGGCGCCCTTCGTGAGGAGATGGGAGAGAGGCTGCATGGTGCATGGTGCTGGTTCTGATTCGCAGTCGGCCGCGGAGTTCGAGCTTCCTGCGCTGCGTCGCGAACTCGTGGCGCTCCGGGCAGAAATCGTTTCCGACGCCCGGGCGCGACTCGAGCCCTATGCTGGCTGCTATCCGAGCGGAGACTTCACAGCGAGCTCGCTCAATCTCGCGCACTACGTCAGCCTGCGGAAGCA
Organism: Pseudomonadota bacterium; assembly: GCA_003247575.1. GTDB lineage: Bacteria > Myxococcota_A > UBA9160 > SZUA-336 > SZUA-336 > SZUA-336. Next base: position 26,170 of record QJZC01000049.1, on the reverse strand, counting down.
CGATCTGAGATCGTTGCAGGAACGTCTTGCGGAGCACGGTCTATCTTCGCTCGGCAGATCCGAAGCTCACGTGATCGATACGCTCGACAAGGTCATCGACTTGCTCGGGAAAGTCACTGTCCCCCATCGAGATCTGCAGGAGAGTGCCAGCCCTGCCGCAGTGGAGTCCGCGCCTCAGCGGCTGTCCTATCGCGCGGGGCGCGCGCTGTTGCGGGAGAACACCGACTCGATCTTCGGTCCTCCGCCCGAGAGAAGACAGGTGCGAGTCATGGTCACTCTCCCGAGCGAGGCCGCGACCGATCGCGCACTGCTGATGGGGCTGATGCAGGAGGGAATGGATTGTGCCCGCATCAATTGCGCGCACGATGACCTCCGAGCCTGGGAGAAGATGATTGCTCTGATCCGCGATGTGGAGCTCAGCTCCGGTCGTCGCTGTCGCGTGATGATGGATCTGCCAGGACACAAGATTCGCACCGCGGTCGCTGGCGTGGGAATGCAGCAGAAGCCGGGGTTCGAGGAGCAGGCAGGGCGGTCGTCCCGAGTCATGCGTGGCGAGGCCATCCTGCTCGTTCGAGCGGTTCGCCCGGGGCGGGACTCCGAGCCTGCGAGGTTGGTCATGCCGGCGAAGTCGGCAACAGAGGATGCGAAGGTCCAGATCTCGTGCACCTACCCAGGGGTGTGTGACCTGCTGCGCGTTGGGGATCCCGTCTGGATCGACGATGGCGAGATCGGGGGTGTGGTCGAGTCGATCGATGCGGCTGGGGCGCGGGTCCGTCTGGTGCACCTGTCACCCCACGGAGCGCGCATCAAGCACGGTAAGGGGATGAACTTCCCCGAGACCGAGTTGGATCTGCCTGCGCTGTCGAGCGCCGACGAGCGCGCGCTGGATTTCGTCGCTTCCCACGCGGATCTCGTCGGCTACTCGTTCGTGCGATCTCTGGCCGACATGGACCGGCTGGTTGCCGAGCTCGCTGTCCGGGGTGCCTCTCGGCTTCCCATCATCGCCAAGATCGAGACGCGGCAAGCCGTGAAAAACCTGCCGGACATTCTCCTCGGAACCATCGGTCGGCACAGGGTCGGTGTGATGATCGCGCGAGGGGACCTCGCCGTCGAGGTCGGTGGCGAACGCATGGCGGAAGTACAGGAGGAGCTGTTGTGGCTCTGCGAGGCTGCGCACGTCCCCGTCATCTGGGCTACCCAGGTGCTGGAGTCCCTCGCCAAGCGGGGAATCGCGTCGCGACCGGAGCTCACCGATGCAGCCATGGGCGAGCGCGCAGAGTGCGTAATGTTGAACAAGGGGCCCTATATTCTCGAAGCGGTGCGCACATTGATCGACATTCTCGGCCGCATGCAGGCACATCAGCAGAAGAAGCGCTCCCAGCTTCGCGCGCTGCACTGGTAGGGATCGTCTCGGATCTGCGGCGCCGAGTGAGGGCGAGGCGAAGGTGGGGAAGTTCCCGCGATGAGTTCTTGGATGGGACAGGCTGACTCGATTGGTAGGCAGGTTGTCACAGGCGATGGGCGCTCCGTGCACCAAGGGAGACCTGGTGCCCCGCGATCGAGCTCGGCATCTCGCAAGTCGCAGGAGGTATGGATCCTGCTTGGTTCCGTCTCTCGATGAACCGCGACTCGTTCAGGGCCTCGCATTCCAGCACGGAGCGGCCGCCGGCTTCCACGCCGGCCGCGGGTATGCCCGCGCCGTGCAGCGTGCTCGCTCCATCGGCTAAAGAGTCGTCCTCAGCGGCCACGCCAGGATCGAAGCTGGATCGCTCGCAAGCTCGAGGCCCGCACTCGGCCTGGCTCAATCGTCGCGATGTCATTCGTCTGATCGCGGTGAGCTCGGCAATGGCAGGCGCGTGGGTGCTGCGTAGCGACCTCCGTACGACCTCCGTGGTTCGGTCGCGAATCCTCATGGGCACGGAGCTGCGCCTCCGGATCATCGGGGACGACGCCGAGGCGATGGCGAAGGCCGCCGATGCGGCGCTCGATCGCATGTTTCGAGTCGAGCAGCAGCTCAGTCGCTTCACACCAGACAGCGACGTATCGCGGTTGAATGCCCACGGCAGTGTCGTTCCCTCGCAGCCCGATCTCGTAGCGCTGCTGACGACGTCTCAGAAGCTCCACGAGCTCGGCGACGGCGTCTTCGATACGACCGTGCAGCCACTTCTCGACCTCTATTATCAGCATCAGCACCGAGGTCGATCGCTCCCGTCTACCCGCGAGGTGGAAGCTTTGCTCGAGCGTGTTGGGCAGCGCGCGCTGACCGTCACGCCCGAGCGTGTGAGCTTCGAGCGCGAAGGGATGAAGCTCACCTTGGACGGGATCGGCAAGGGATACGTTCTGGAACGCGGTCTCGAGGTGCTGCAACGAGAGGGATATCGGAACGTATTTCTCGAGGCGGGTGGAGACCTGATCGCGCGGGGCCGCAAGCCGAGCGGAGAGCCGTGGACCTTGGGTATCCAGCATCCTCGCTCTCCCGGGATCTGGGGACGCTTTGCTCTGTCTGGCCGGAGTGCGGAGCGGCTGACTGGAGCCGACTCCGAAGGCGAGAGGGGTACGCTCGCACGTGGCCTGGTGTCCGGGTGTGCGGTGGCCACATCCGGCGACTACATGCAGAGCTTCGAGCGCAGCCGAGTCCAGCACCACATCCTCGATCCGCGTACCGGCCGCTCCGCTCCGGAGCTCGCTAGCGCCACGGTCGTTGCGACCGATGCCGCGTGGGCGGATGGCCTCGCCACCTTGGTCATGACCCTCGGACCGCAGCGCGGGCGAGACTTGCTGGAGTCGCTGCCCGACTGTGAAGGCTGCCTGATCACGAAGAATCTGGACGTGGTCCGGACTGCAGGGTTTCATTTGCTGTGAGAGATACATCGAATGAGTCTCGTCATCGTGGTCCTCGCGCTCGCGGCGCTCATGTTCTTGCTGACGAGCGTGCTCGTGGCCGCACACCGGTGGCTGCACGTCGTCGAGGATCCTCGCATCGACCAAGTGGAGGAGATGCTTCCTCATGCGAACTGCGGTGCGTGTGGTCTTCCGGGATGCCGGCCTTTCGCCGAGGCTCTCGTTCGGGGGGAAGTGTCGCCGAGCGGCTGCACCGTAGGGAACGCGGCCCAACACCGACGCATAGCTACCTTTCTTGGTGTAGACGTCGGTGTGAGCGAGAGGCGAGTGGCGCGGCTTGCGTGCGCTGGAGGGACCAATGTCGCCCGATCCCGCGCGCGCTATCGTGGACTCGGGTCGTGCGGCGCGGCGGCACTGGTCTCGGGCGGAGGCAAGGGCTGCTTTTGGGGATGTCTGGGGCTCGCAGACTGCGCCGCGGCTTGCGACTTCGATGCAATCTACATGGACGCGCACGATCTTCCGCGCGTGATCGAGGCCGCCTGTACGGCCTGCGGCGATTGTGTTCGCGCGTGTCCGAAGGATCTCTTCTCGCTACAACCCGTCGAGCAGCCCATGTGGGTCGCCTGTGCCTCTCGCGCTTCCGGCGACGCGATCCTCGAAGAGTGCGAGGTAGCCTGCACTGCCTGCGCACGCTGTGCAGTCGATGCGCCCGGACAGATCTCGATGGAAGGCGGTCTGCCGAAGCTAGACTACTCGGGGGGGAGCATTCCACGCGGTGCGATCGAGCGCTGCCCGACGGGCGCCATCGGCTGGTTCGAGAAGGAGCGCGGCTTCTGCGTGGGCGCATCCGCCCGTCGTATCATCCGACGCGGCGGTCGCCCGGATGGTGCGACTTGAAGCATAGAGTACAGCCTGAGATTGGGGGAGTGCATGTTTGGTCGGCGAGGTGACGCGAAGCTCGAGGTGCGGTATCCCGGTGTGCGCGCCGCGGTCGACGGGAATTCAGCAGTCATCCTGTGTGAGCGTGAGGCGAGCGATGCTGCCGGAGCGTATCCGATCACGCCTTCCACGCAGATGGGGGAGTACTGGGCGGAAGCCGTGGCTGCTGGCCACATCAACATCTCCGGGCGGCCGCTGATCTTCGTCGAGCCGGAGGGGGAGCACGCCGCCGCCGCGGTGACGGCGGGCCTCTCGATGACGGGCCTGCGATCCGCGAATTTTTCGTCTGGGCAGGGGATCGCATACATGCACGAGTCGTTGTATGCGGCCGTGGGGAAGCGCCTCACCTACGTCCTCAACATCGGTGCGCGTGCCATGACCAAGGCGACTCTGAACGTGCATGCCGGTCACGACGACTACCACTGCATCGACGATACCGGCTTCTTCCAACTCTTCGCCAAGGACGCGCAGAGTGCTGCCGACCTGAACCTGATCGCGCACCGAACAGCGGAGCTCTCTCTGACTCCGGGAGCGGTGGCGCAGGATGGCTTTCTGACGACTCATCTGATCGAGTCGATTCAGGTCCCGGAGAGGGAGCTGGTCGCGGAGTACCTCGGACGCCCCGACGACGTCATCGAATCTCCTACACCTGCACAGAGAATGATCTACGGTGCGAGTCGGAGACGGATCCCGATCCTGTGGGATGTGGACAACCCCGTGATGGCGGGAGTGGTTCAGAACCAGGACTCCTACATGCAGAGCGTCGCTGCACAACGTCCCTACTTCTTCGATCACGTGCGTGAGCTCGTCGACCGGGCATTTGCCGAATTTCAGGAGCTGACGGGGCGTGCGTACGCACGCGTCATGGCGTATCGAGTAGAGGATGCAGACTACGTGATTCTGGGACAGGGGAGCCTGATTCCCACCGCGGAGGCTGTTGCGGACTATCTGCGAGATCGCCGGAAGCTGCGCGTGGGCGTCCTGAACCTGTGCATGTTCCGCCCGTTCCCTTCGGACCTCATTGCCCGATTCCTCGAGGGCAAGAAGGGAGTCTGCGTTCTCGAACGGCTGGACCAGCCGCTGGCAGGAGACCTTCCTCTCATGCGAGAGGTTCGGGGCGTCGTCAGCAAGTGTATCGAGTGTGCACGCGATCCCGGCTCCTATCCCGACCTGATTCCCTATGGCGATCTGTCCAGAATTCCGATGCTCTACTCCGGATCGTTTGGACTGGGTAGCCGAGATCTGCAGCCGGAGGGGCTCGTCGCTGCCGTCGAGAACATGCTTCCAGAGGGGAAAGGCCGTCGGTTCTTCTACCTGTCGATCGACTTCCTGCACTCTGAGCCCCGCACGCCGACGCAGCGCATACACCAGGATGCGATCGAGGAGGCCTATCCCGGGGTGAGGAGTCTGGCTCTGCGAGGCTCGGAGAACCCCAACCTCATGCCCCCGAAGAGCATCACGGCGCGCTTCCATTCAGTGGGTGGCTGGGGAGCGATCACCACCGGGAAGAACCTCGCGCTCACGTTGTTCGACCTGCTTGGCTACCACGTCAAAGCGAACCCCAAGTATGGTTCAGAGAAGAAGGGGCAGCCGACCACCTACTATCTTTCAGCTGCGCCCGAGCCGATCCGGGTCAACTGCGAGTACTTCTACGTTGACGTGGTCCTCTCGCCCGATCCGAACGTCTTTCACCACACCAACGCGCTCGCCGGGTTGAAGCAGGGAGGTGTCTTCATCCTCCAGAGCGAGCACGGCTCCGCCGAGAAGGTGTGGAGCTCGATACCGAGGCCGTTCCAGAAGATCATCCTGGACAAGAAGCTGCGTGTCTACTTTCTGGATGCATTCCGTATCGCGCGCGAGGAAGCGACCGATCCCGATCTCCAGCTCCGGATGCAAGGCATCGCCTTCCAAGGGGCGTTCTTTGCTGCGTCCGGCTTGATGCAGGAAGCCGGACTCGACGAGGAGCGTCTCCTGCACGCGATCCGCGAACAGCTCGAGCGCAAGTTTGGGTCCAAGGGAGCACGGATCGTCTCCGACAATCTGCGCGTTGTCCAGCGAGGGTTCGACGAGCTGCAAGAGATCAAGCCTACCGGCCTGAGCGATCCCAATGCCTCGGGTGAGCAGTCTCGAGCACCCGCCATGCCGATCATGGTCGAGAGGCTGCCGCGCAGCGGTAGTCCGTTGAGCGACATTCACCGCTTCTGGGACCAGACTGGGAGCTTCTACGCACGCGGCATGGGAAGTGACAATCTGACGGATCCGTTCATCGGTCTCAGCGTCATGCCGGCGAGCTCTGCCCTGTTTCGAGATATGACCCAGATTCGCTTCCAGCATCCGGAGTGGGTCCCCGAAAACTGTACGGGTTGTGCGAAGTGCTGGACGGTTTGTCCCGACACCGCGATCCCTGGATTGGTGCACGAGCTCGGAGCCGTCTTCGACACGATCCTGCGCCGGGTTCGCTCCAACGGGCACGCCTTGGAGCAGCTCCCGCGGGCCATTCGGCGTGTAGAGGAACACGCGCAGCAGCTCCTCCGCGAGGCCGAAACGAATGATTCCGTAGACGGAATCCTCGAAGATGCCTTCGCCAAGACCCTGCTGGAGGCGAGCCCTGCGACGCGCCCAAAACTGGAAGCCGAGATCGCTCTGTTCCAGGAGGAGTTTGGCGATTTCCCATTGGCGATCACGCGTCCCTACTACAGCCTGAACGAGAAGAAGGGTCGCGGTGAGGGGGGGCTTCTCTCGATCACGGTCAATCCGTATTCGTGTAAGGGGTGCATGGAGTGTGTCGAGGTATGCGGCGACGATGCGCTCGTTCCAGTGAGGCAGACCGACGAAAAGGTCGCGTTGCTGAGGCAGCGCTGGAACCTATGGTTGGATCTCCCGAATACACCCAAACGTTTTCTACGCATCGACGACCTGGAGAGCGGCATCGGTGCTCTGGAGACGTTGCTCCTCGACAAGGACTGCTACCTCGCATTCTCCGGCGGGGATGGGGCTTGTCTGGGCTGCTCCGAGAAGACGACCTTGCATCTGTTCGTCGCGACGGTCGAAGCACTCATGCAGCCGAGAATCGCGCGGCACAAGGCTTATCTCGAGGATCTGATCACGCGTCTCGAACAGCACGTGCAGCTCAAGATCGTGAAGGACGTCGATGTCGGTGATCGCGATCGGCTGGCGCACTTCCTCGCCCAGAACTCGCGTACGGATGTCACTCTCGAGGGGCTCACATCCGGCCTACGCTCCGGCGGATCTTCAGAACCGATCGATACCGAGTGGCTCCAGGAGATGAGCGACCTCCTGTCGCATCTGAGGTTGCTTCGCGATCAATATGGTGGCGGTGTGACGGGACGCGGGCGGTCGCGCATGGGCATCCTCAACTCCACGGGCTGTACGTCGGTTTGGGGGAGCACGTTCCCGTTCAACCCGTATCCGTTTCCGTGGGCGAATCATCTCTTCCAGGACTCCCCGTCGCTGGCTATGGGTGTCTTCGAGGGGCACATGGCCAAGATGGCGGATGGGTTCCGCGCGATTCGCCTGGCAGAGCAGGAGCTCGCCGGTGATCTGGTCGTGGGTCGCTCGCGTGAGGATCTCGTCTACTTCGACTGGCGAGAGTTCAGCGATGAGGAATGGGAGCTGTGCCCACCCGTGGTTTCGGTCGGCGGAGATGGTGCGATGTACGACATCGGATTCCAGAATCTGTCCCGCCTGATGGCGTCCGGCAAGCCGATCAAGGTGCTGATCGTCGATACACAGGTCTACTCCAATACAGGAGGTCAGGCATGCACGTCGGGGTTCATGGGACAGATCTCGGACATGGCGCAGTTCGGCCGTACGGGGAGGGGAAAGCAGGAGCCGCGCAAGGAGATCGGGCTGATCGGTATGGCCCACAGAACGACGTTCGTGCTCCAGAGTACGATCGCGCATCCGGGCCACATGATCGAGGGGTTCATTCGAGGGCTGAAGGCCCGACGCCCGGCCTTGTTCAACATCTACAGCTCGTGCCAACCGGAGCACGGGATCGGCGACGACATGAGCTCCGCGCAGGCGAGGCTTGCGGTCGAGTCACGGGCCTATCCGCTGTTCTCATACGATCCAGAGGCAGGACCCCTGCCGGAGGAAGCGTTCGACCTCACAGGCAATCCGGACCTGGAGCGAGACTGGCCGACCTATCAACTGCGATACCGTGAAGGCAAGCGCGAGAAGACACTCGAGATCCCGACGACGTTTGCAGACTTCGCGCTGACGGAGGTTCGGTTTCGGAAGCACTTCCGGATGGCTCCGCGCGATACATGGAACGAGAACATGGTTCCGCTCGCCGAGTTCCTCGAGCTCGATGTGAGCGATCGCGAAGGTCGGTTTCCGTTCGTCTGGACTGTGAGCTCGAAGCAGGAGCTGCAGCGGTTGATCGTCGACCACACGATGGTGGAGTCGTCGGAGGAGCGCCGAGGGTTCTTTCGCATGCTTCGGTCACTCGCGGGGCAGGGGAGGGCACCTGGTGAGTCGCGCGAGGAGATCGAGCAGGAACTCCAGCGGCAGTGGGTGGCCCGACTGGCTCAAAACCTGATGAGGCTCAGCACTGGTTCGGACGAGCTCGGCGAGGGCGCGCTGTCGTCGCTCGTCGCCGCGTCCGAGGTCCAGACGACCCCTGTCGAGGCCGCCGCGAGCGCTCCCGCGGAGTCCACGGCCGATGACGTGCTGGCTCCGTGGATCGATTCGAGCGAGTGTACGGCGTGTGACGAGTGCACGCGGCTCAACCCGCGAATCTTCGCCTATGGCCCCGACCGAAAGGCCTACATCCAGAACGCTGCGGGAGGGCCCTACAGCGACCTCGTTCGTGCTGCAGAGCGCTGTGCGGCGCGCATCATCCACCCGGGAAGGCCGCGGGACCGGAGCGAACGCAACATCGAGCAGTGGATCGCTCGCGGCGATAAGTTCAACACCTAGGTATTCATGGGCATGCCCTGGCTTGCATCCAGAAGCTTCGGTCACGGGGTTCACCCGCCGGAACACAAGGAAGAGACGAGAGATCTGCCGATTCGCTCGTTCCCGTTCGCGTCCGAGCTGGTGGTTCCATTGCTCCAGCATCTCGGTGCGCCGGCGATTCCTGAGGTGCGAGAGGGACAGCGCGTTGCGCGCGGAGAGATCCTCGCGAGGCCGGACGGCTTCATGTCCGTCGCGGTGCATGCCCCAGTTTCGGGTACGGTGCGGAGCATCCGCCCCGCGCCGAGCATCACCGGAAGGATGTTGCCCGCCATCTACTTGGAGACTCGACCTGGGGATACGCAAGAAGTGATTCCGGGCGTGGCGTGCTCACTCGAGAGCGCTACGCCGGAGGATGTTCGTAATGCCATCCAGGCTGCTGGTATCGTCGGGCTGGGTGGGGCCGCTTTCCCCACGCACGCCAAGCTGCGCATTCCGGAAGGTACAAAGGTCGATACCTTGATCCTCAACGGTGCCGAGTGCGAGCCCTATCTGACGACGGATCATCGTGTGATGCTCGAGCAGGCGCCGGATCTCTTCTTGGGGATTCGATACCTACTGCGTGCCATCGAAGCCTCGCGCGCGATCCTCGCCGTGGAGAAGAACAAGGCAGACGCGTCCCAGCATTTGCGCAGACACAAGCCGGACGACCTGGCGCTCGAGCTGGTCGAGCTCGAGGTGAAGTATCCGCAGGGTGCGGAGAAGCTGCTGATCCGTTCTCTGCTCGGCCGCGAGGTTCCCTCGGGAGGCTTGCCCTCTGCGGTCGGTGCGTTGGTCGTGAACGTTGCGACTGCAGCAGAGATCGGCCGCCTGCTGCCGCATGGAAGGGGGATCATCGAGCGAGTGGTGACGCTTGGCGGTCCTGGAGTGGAGCGCAAGGGAAACTACCGCATTCCGATCGGTACACCGTTGCGCTTCCTGCTGGAACAGGTGGGAGTGAGCGGAGACGTGGACGAGGTCTTTCTCGGCGGGCCGATGATGGGCGTCGCAGCATCGAGCCTGGAGATTCCGCTCACGAAGGGAATCTCGGGTGTGATCGTCTATGCGCGCGAGCAGGGAGACTCCGAAGAGTCCAGGGTCTACCCCTGCATTCGCTGTGGTCAGTGCCTCGCGGCGTGTCCGATGTATCTCGATCCGGCTACGCTGATGCGTCTTTCTCGTCATGGCGACTATTCGACCATGGTCGATCGATATCACTTGATGGACTGTTTCGAGTGCGGGTGCTGTGCCTATGTGTGTCCTTCACACATCCCGTTGGTCCAGCACTTCCGCATCGCCAAGGCCGGCATCCGTCGAGGACTGAGCGCATGAGTGGTCCGTCGTCTCCCATACTCGCGATCCGCACGTCGCCGCACCTGGTGCGCGGGTCTCGAGTCGACTGGATCATGCTGCAAGTCCTGATCGCCCTATCTCCCGCATTGGTGTTCGCTGCCTGTGCGTTCGGTGCGGCCGCGATGCTCGTGATCGGCGTGAGTGTGATCGCTTGTCTGGCGATGGAGGCCCTCTGGTCGGGCTCTTCGGGCCGGACCCTAAGGGATGGATCTGCGCTCGTGACGGCTGTCTTGTACGCGCTCACCCTGCCACCGGGGCTGCCCCTCTGGATGGTCGCTGTCGGTGGCGTGGTCTCGATCTGGCTCGGGAAAGCCATCTTCGGGGGGCTGGGCTGCAACCCATTCAATCCTGCCTTGGTAGGGCGCGCATTCTTGCAGGCCGCGTTCCCCTCAGCGATGACGAATTGGCTGCCGTCGTTTTCGGTTGGGCGCTTCAGCTCGGTTCCCGAGTCGACCTTGGCGCTGCCGTTTCTACGGCCAGTCTACGACGCTCGTACATCGGCGACTCCACTCGCAGCTTGGAAGTTCGACGCAGAGACGACCGATTCGATGGACCTGCTCCTCGGGCTCACGTCGGGATCGCTCGGTGAGACGAGCAGCGCGCTGCTGCTGCTGGGTGGCCTCTATCTCATTGCGCGCAACGTGATGAGCTGGCGTGTGCCTGTGTCGATTGGGATCAGCGTGGCGTTGGTCAGTGGTCTACTTCGGTGGGCGGACCCACAGTCGTATGCATCGCCAGTCTTCATGCTGTTCTCCGGGGGGCTGATGCTGGGTTCCCTCTTCATGGCAACGGACCTGGTCGGTTCACCCATGACTTCACGCGGATGCTGGCTCTATGGCGCTCTCATTGGCGTGCTCGTGGTGAGTATTCGCGCCTTCGGAGGTATGCCCGAAGGCGTCATGTACGCGATCCTGCTGGCGAACGCGACCACCCCGCTGATCGATCAATGGATCCGTCCCCGTCCCTTCGGGGCGCCTGGCGGAGCGAGAGCATGACCGAACCGATGGCTACGAGCGCTACGGCCGTCGTGAAGACCTGGCAGATGTATCGCGCAATGGTCGGGCTCGGAGTTCTCTGCGGGAGTCTGATCGTGACCTCGTTTCTAGTGACGCGAGCAACGATTGCAGAGAATCGACGCCGAGCGCTCGACCTCGCTGTGCGCACGGTCATCCCGGGCGCTGATCGGATCCAGGTCTTCGTTGCTAGCTCCGATGGTGGGATCGCCCGCGGTACGGAAGACAACCCTGGTGAGGAACGCGTCTACGCTGCGTATGCTGCGGACGGGGAGCTGCTCGGTGTGGCCATCCAGGGCCGCGGACTCGGATATCAGGATCTGATCTCGGTCCTCTACTCCTACGATCGAGAGAGGCAGGCGGTGACCGGGTTTGCCGTCCTCGACAGTCGTGAGACGCCAGGTCTGGGCGATCGGATCGCGACGGATCCGAGTTTCCAGGAGAACTTCATCGCGCTCGACGTGACTCTCGACGAGAGCGGTAGCGAGCTTCTCCACCCCATCGTCGCCGTGCGCAGTGGCGAGAAGCAGTCGGCGTGGGAGATCGACGGAATCACCGGGGCCACGATCTCTTCGGTCGCCGTCGCCTCGATCCTGCGCGAGAGTGCGGCCCGCTGGATTCCCAAGTTGAACGACCACTGGGAATCCATGCGTCAGGGAGGGTAGAGCGTGAGCCAGCTGGACAGCGCGAGCTCGGAGGCCACAGGCTCCATGTGGGAAGCGGGGCTCTGGAGGGAGAATCCCGTCTTCGTTCAGGTGCTCGGAATGTGTCCCGCCCTCGCGGTCTCGAACTCCGCGCGAAACGCCTTGGCGATGGGGCTCGCGACCTGCGCGGTGCTGGTTCTGTCGAATACCGTGGTGGCGTGTATCCGCTCGCTGATCCCGCGACAGGTTCGTATCGCCTGCTACATCCTCGTCATCGCGACCTTCGTCACCTGCATCGACTACGCGATCCAGGCGATCAGTCTCGATCTGCACCGTGCGCTCGGGGCCTTCATCTCGCTGATCGTCGTCAACTGCCTGATCTTGGGGAGAGCGGAGTCGTTTGCATCGAAGAGCACGATGTCCGCAGCCGCGATCGACGGGGCCAGTATGGGGCTCGGGTTCACCCTCGCGCTGTTCATGATCGGGGCGGTCCGGGAGGTGGCCGGGAGCGGCAGCTTGTTCGGAATCTCGCTCTTCGGGCCAAACTTTCAGCCTTGGGTGATCATGCTGCTGCCTAGCGGTGGATTCTTTGCGCTGGCAGCGTGGCTACTCGTCTTCGCAGCCTGGAAGGAACGTCAACGCCCGAGGCTGCAGCCTCTGGAGGGGCGTGCCCAATGAACCAGGAGTCTCTGGCCAGCATCTTCTTGAGCTCGAGCCTGATCAACAACTTCGTCCTCGCGTATTTTCTGGGGATCTGCCCGTTCCTGGGAGTATCGACTAGGCGGGATACCGCGCTGCGCATGGGGTTGGCCGTATGCTTCGTCATGATCGTGAGCTCGACATCGGCCTACGGGATTCAGCGAGTTCTGCTCTGGCTCGACGCGCCCTATCTCAAGCTCATCACGTTCGTGGTGGTCATCGCTTCTGCGGTTCAGCTCGTCGAGATGTTCGTGAAGAAGGTGAGTCCAGCTCTGTTCCGAAGTCTGGGAGTCTTCCTTCCGCTGATGACGACGAACTGTGCGATCCTTGCAGTGGCATTGTTCCAGACCAACAAGGGCTACGGTCTCCTTCAGTGCCTGGTGTATGCGATCGGTGCTGGGCTGGGCTTCACGCTCGTGCTCGTTCTCATGGCGGGTTTGAGAGAGCGTCTAGAGCTCGAGGAGGTACCGGATGTGGCGCGTGGAACGGCCCTGGCTCTGATTCTGGCAGGTATCCTGTCGCTCGGGTTCATGGGCTTCTCGGGCATGGGGGCTTAGGGTGGTGATGAGTGGAATCGAACACTACGCCTTGGGGCTCGTCGTCACGACCGCCGTTGCGAGCGCATGGCTCTTCGTCCTGCGGATGGGTGCATCCGATTCGGGTTCCAACCGAGACCGCTCAGTCGGCGAGGAGATCTCGCACTGTGACTCGAGCTGTGTTCTTCCGCACTGTTTACTTCGGAGCTCCGAGTCACCGGGAAGCATGAACGAGGAGAAACATTGATGGATCCAGTACAGCGTGTGGGTCGCATGGAAGGTGGGGAGGATCTACGGGCGACCTTGGTCGAGAACAGCCTACTCACGCCGAGCTCGATCGTGGATGAGGTTCGCGAGCTCAGCTTCGATGTCCAGTCGGGCGTGCCCGAGCTGAGCGCGGGCCAGATCGTCGCGATTCACGCGCCGGGGAGTCGCGAGTTCGGAAATGCTGCACACGTTCGGCTGTATACGATTGCTGACGTCGCCGATGGGGCCCAAGGAGGCGGCGCTGCGCGCATCAAGCTATGTGTGCGCAGGTGCAGCTACATCGATGAGTACAGTGGCGAGCGCTATCCCGGTGTGGCATCCAACTTCCTGTGCAATCTGAGCCCAGGTGATGCGGTCGAGATGCGCGGGCCATTTCCGATCCCCTTCGAGGTTCCGGAGGAGCGATCGGCGGATCTCGTACTGATCGGAAGTGGCACAGGCATCGCACCGTTTCGAGCATTCGTGCGCCATGTCTTCGAGGATGTGCCCGACTGGAAGGGTCGCATCTGGATGTTCTATGGTGCGCGGACCGGGCTCGAGATGATGTACATGAACGATCTGAGGGACGACTTTTCGCAGTACTACGATCTCGATACCTTTCGAGCGTTCAAGGCCCTAGCGACGCGGCCTGGCTGGCACGAAGGAGTCGATTGGGGCTCGACGCTCGAAGAACATGGTGCGGAGCTCTGGGAGATGCTCGGGTCACCCAAGACGTACGTCTACATCGCGGGGCTCGAGAAGATGTTGAGCGAGCTCGATCGGGTCTTCGCGCGCATCGCGGGTTCCGAGGCCGCGTGGGCACGGCGAAAGGCCGAGCTCCAGGCTGGCCACCGATGGATGGAGCTGGTGTACTGACCCGCGAGCTGCGATCGGACCAGGGGCTGAGACTGAGGCGAAGAGCCGGCCGAAAGCGGTCGTTTCATGCAGAGAGACAGATTTGGGATATACGCGGATGATTCATGACCTGCTGGCGAACCGGCTGCCCGAACGGCTACGCCCATTGATCGATCTAGCGCTGGACTTGCGATTTACAGCGAGCCGAACGGCGGTAGGTTTGTGGCGCTCGATCGATCTCGAGACCTGGGAGCGCACCGAGAACCCCTACCTGATTCTCCTGAACGCTCACAGCGAGAAACTGGATGCGCTCTCGCGCGACCGCGAGTTTTTGTCAGATCTGGAACGTTGCCTGGCTCGACGGGAGAGTGAGAGCTATGGGGCGCGTTGGTTCGGAAGTGATTCCACTCATGCGATGCTCCGTGGCGTGGCCTACTTCAGTATGGAGTTTGGACTGAGCGAGTCACTTCCGATCTACTCGGGCGGGCTCGGGTTCCTTGCCGGGGACCATCTGCGTAGTGCGAGCGATCTGGGGGTTCCGCTGGTCGGTGTGGGGCTGCTCTATCAGCAGGGCTACTTCTGTCAGGTCCTGGCTCCGAGTGGCGATCAGCTCGAGGCGTTTCCCTTCAACGATCCGAGCAGCATGCCGATTCAGCCCCTGCGCGGTCCCGACGGCCGCTGGGTTCGAGTGCGTCTCGATCTGCCTGGGCGCACCTTGCTGGCGCGCACCTGGGAGGTGCGCGTTGGGCAGGTGCGCCTGTTCCTGCTCGACACGAACGATCCTCGCAACACCCCCGGCGACCGCGCGATCACCGCGAACCTGTACGACGCCGGACCCGAGCGCCGTATCCTCCAGGAGATTCTGCTCGGTGTGGGCGGCTGGCAGCTACTCGAGAAGCTTGGTGTCGATGCGCAGGTCTGTCACCTGAACGAGGGGCACCCGGCCTTCGTCGTTCTCGCGCGTGCCGCTAGCTATGCGCATACGCATGGTGTTCCGTTTCAGATCGGGCTGCGGGCGACGCGGGCGGGGAACGTCTTCACGACACACACGCCGGTCGAGGCGGCCTTTGATAGCTTTGATCCAGCGCTGGTGCTTTCCCTGGTGGAGCCGCTGTTTCGGTCGGTGGGTCTCTCCGCAGATCAGCTGTTGCGCCTCGGGCGCCGAAATCCAGAAAGCTCGGGCGAGTCCTTTCACATGGCCTACCTTGCGATGCGGGGGTGCTCGCTGGTCAACGGTGTGAGCCGGCTCCACGGCGAGACCAGCCGCCGCTTGTTCAGTCCGTTGTTCCCTCGACTTCCGCTGCGGGAGGTTCCCGTTGGGTACGTCACGAATGGGGTTCACGTGGGCGAGTGGGACTCCAGCTCGGCCAATCGGATCTGGGGCGCGGCTGGAGAGGGAGTGCGCAGCTGGGTGCACGACGTAGACGAAGCCTCCAACCGCTCGCGGCGTCTGTCGGATGTCGAGCTGTGGAAGTTCCGCGCCGAAGCGCGCGCGGATCTCGTGCAGTACGTTCGCCGGCGATTTTCTCGGCAGCTGGCAGAGAGGGGAGCGGGGCCCGAGGAGCTCGAGAGAGCTCGGAATGTGTTGGATCCGGAAATCTTGACCTTGGGTTTCGCGCGTCGGTTTACCGAATACAAGCGCCCCAATCTGCTGCTAAGGGACGTCGAGCGATTGGCCCGAATTCTCCGGGGCTCGGACTGCCCCGTTCAGCTGATCATCGCCGGCAAGGCGCACCCGAACGACTTGCACGGAAAGCAGATGGTTCGCGCCGTTGTCCACTTCACGCAGAGGAGTGACATCGCGGATCGTGCCGTTTTCTTGGAGGACTACGATCTGGTACTCGCGCAGCATCTCGCTGGGGGTGTGGATGTCTGGCTGAATCATCCTCGTCGGCCTGCGGAAGCCTGTGGGACGAGTGGGATGAAGATGCTCGTCAACGGTGGGCTGCACTTCTCGACCCTGGATGGCTGGTGGGACGAGGCTTATCAGCCAGGCGTGGGATGGGCGCTCGGAGGGCGCGACCTCAAGGGCCCCGAGGGAGATGCCGAGGACGCGGAGCAGCTGTATGCGACCTTGGAGCGCGAGATCGTGCCCGAGTTCTATGCTCGCGGCTCGAATGGCGTTCCGGCAGCGTGGGTGGAGAGGGTTCGAGCCAGCATGGACGAGCTTACTCCGCGCTTTTCGGCGGCGCGAATGCTTCGCGAATATGTCCAGGATGCATACGTGCCAGCGGCTCGTGCAGTGCGGTCACGCGCCGAACTCGGGCCAGACCGAGTCCTCGCGCTGAGCTCGTACAGTGACCGGCTGGAGCGTGCCTGGCCCGGCCTGCGGTTTCATTCGTTGCAGGTCTCGGAGCGGGCGGGGCTGCACCTCTACGAGGTCGAGATCGATCTGGGAGAGGTCGAGCCGCACTGGGTACGGGTGCAGCTCTACAGCGAGGTGCCGGACGGGCAGATCGTGGAGATGGCGTGTTCGGGAGCCGTTCCCGGTGAAATCTCCCGCTACATCTACCGTGCGCAAATCGCTGCGGATCGGCCAGCCCACTTCTACACCCCGCGTGTGGTGGCCTCGCATCCCGACAGCCTCGGTCCCATCGAGCATCCGCAGGTCCACTGGATGGACTGACGACCTTCGGCCATGGCGCCACGAACGGCCGAGGGCGCGGCCCAGGACTCCAATCGAGCGATCAGCGTCGCAGTCGAGGGGGGTGGGTTCAGGCGACGCCGCGTGTGTGTCCGGCCCAGTAGGGCTTCCGCAGCTCGGTCTTGAGTACCTTGCCGGTCGCATTTCTGGGTAGTTCGGCCACGAAGTCGATGCTCTTCGGTACTTTGAACCCTGCGAGCTGGGATCTGCAGAACTCGCGCAGCTCCTCTTCGGTCGCGGTCTGGCCTTCTCGCAGCACCACGATCCCCTTGACTGCCTCGCCCCAACGTTCGTCGGGTACACCGATCACAGCGGCATCTCCCACCGCCGGGTGCGAGAAGAGAACGTTCTCGACCTCGTTCGGGTATACGTTCTCGCCACCCGAGACGATCATGTCCTTCACGCGATCGAGAATGTAGAGGTAGCCTTCCTCGTCGACGCAGCCCACGTCGTCGGTGTGTAGCCAGCCGTGCTCCAGAGTACGACGTGTCGCGTCCTCGAGGTTCCAGTAGCCCTGCATGAGCTGGGGGCCTCGAGCCGTGATCTCCCCCGGAGTCCCGGTCGGCACGGGCTCTCCAGCCGGATCGACGATGCGAAGCTCTGTTCCGAGAATCGGCCGACCTGCAGAGCGCAGAAGCTCTCGCTTCTCCTTCAGGGCGCGCTCGTGGTCCTTTGGCGTCAGCAGGGTGAGGACTGCGGTGCTCTCGGTCATTCCGTAGCCCTGCACGAAGTCACACCCGAAGACCTGGATGGCCCGTCTCAAGGTCTCTTCGCTGATCGGTGAGGCTCCGTACGCGAGCTGACGCAGGGACTGGTAGGAGCGCTTCGCCACGTCGGGGACCATGACGAGTAGCGCTTGGATCATGGCAGGAACGAGAGTCGTCAGCGCGATGCGTTCTTCCGACAGGGCGCGTACGACCTCCTGCGG
This sequence comes from Pseudomonadota bacterium, assembly GCA_003247575.1. Taxonomy (GTDB): domain Bacteria; phylum Myxococcota_A; class UBA9160; order SZUA-336; family SZUA-336; genus SZUA-336. The sequence continues at coordinate 8,513 of QJZC01000049.1, read as the reverse complement.
GATGAAGTCGGCTTGCAGGTAGGTGCATGCGCCGCACGCGGTCGTGATGAAGAGGGCGCTGGCGCCAGCCGCATGGTACAGGGGGACGACGATGAGGTAGCGTTCGTCCCGCTGAATGAAGAAGCCGGTCAGGAGTTGGGACACATTCGACGTGACCGCGTTGTGGGTCACGATCGCACCCTTGGGGCGACCGGTCGTTCCGCTGGTATACATCTGATAGGCGGGCGCGGTCGACTCGATCTCGATCCCCGGGTCGTGAACGCCGTGGCTCTCCGTCCAGGCAGAGTACGAGGACCAGCCGGCGGGGATCTCTCCCCCCAGTGAGACGAAGCGCTTCACTCCACCGAGCGCTGGACGTATCGAGTCCACTCCCTCCGCGAACTCGGGTCCCGCGATGATGAGTTTGGCCTCCGAATCGTCGATGATGTACTGCCACTCCGCCGGAGCGAGCCGGTAGTTGAGTGGCACCGGCACGATGCCGGCCTTCGAGCAGGCGAAGTAGAGGAGTGCGTACTCGGTGCAGTTCTTGGCCGCGATCGCGATGCGGTCGCCCTGGGCGAGCCCTTCTGCCAGGAGTGCGTTGGCGAGCCGATTCGCTGACTTCTGGCCCTCTCCATACGAGACTGAGCTGCCTTGGAAGTACACGAACTCCGCTTCCGGTGTCTCGCGCGCGTGAAAGTCCAACCAGTCGTGCAGCCTCATCGATCCCTCTCCTCTCGAGATTCTGTGCAATTCCTTTGCTCGAGCTCTAGGCTCCCGCGCGCGGAACCATGAACCAAGCGTACCATGGACGCGTCCCCACCGGATCTCATAGTTCACTTAGCTCGGGCGCCTCTCCCTGGTCGGAGAGCGGCTCTGGTGGTCCGGCGAGTTCAGTTGGGTGGAGTCGCAGGTTGCGTGTGTCTTTGGGTCCAAGCATGTGCCTGTGAGTCCCATTGGCCGACGGAATAGGCCAGGCTGTCCCGTGAGCTCTTTTCGCGTCCGGGCGGCATCGCGCCGCAAATCGCTCGGAGCGGCCGCTCGTTGGTGTATTCCCATTGCGGTCGTCGCGTTGCTTCGTTTCCGCGCTGAAATTTTCACCCGCTCCATGGTCGGCCTCTGACTTGCAATGACCCTGCGGGACATTCGCAGAATGGTGTAGATACAGGAGGCTGACATGAACCGAACCGCGAGACTTCTCGCGCGCGATTGGTTGCCAGGATGGATCGCGAGCCTGAGCCTGCCCTTGGCCGCAGGCCTCGGCGGAGTCGCGCTCCTGGCTGCACTGCTCACGGTCTCGCTGGGCCCGGCTGAGGCTCAGGCCGCGGAGTTCGAGTGGGGTGAGATCGAGGCGACCGTCGATACGACCGTGACGGTGGGTGCGACCTTGCGCGTCGAGAGTCCCGACTCGAGCAACGTGTGCACCGTTCTCGGAGGCAGTGGCGGGAACTGTGGTGGCACGGATGGAAATCTCAACTACAAGCGAGGCCGGATCACGTCCAGCACGGTCCAGGCTACCCACGAGGTAGACGTCCGCTGGCGGAACTTCGGTCTGTTCACCCGCGTGAACTACTTCTACGACTCCGAGAACCACGACGGCAGCCGCCGGTTTTCGCCCCTGGTAGGAAAGGCTCGCAAGGAGAGCGGAGCCGACTGGGAGTTACTGGACGGCTATGTGAGTGCTTCGTTCACGCCCATGGAGATGCCTCTTACGATCAAGGTCGGGGAGCAGGTCATCAACTGGGGGGAGAGCACCTTCATTCCCAACGGGCTGAATGTGATCAATCCCATCGATGTCAGTCGCCTCCGTTCGCCGGGGGCCGAGCTGCGTGAGGCGTTGCTCCCCATTCCCGCAGCTTACATGTCCATCGGTGTGACCGAGAACATTACGCTGGAAGGCTTCTGGCAGTGGAGCTGGCGCGAGACTCAACTCGATCCGGCGGGGACGTTCTTCAGTACCAGTGACGCGCTGGGCCCGGGGGGCAAGAATTTCGACATCAGTCTGGGACACAACGACTGCGGATCGAATCCGCTGATCTTCGGTGTGCGGAGTGATGGAACCGTCGGGGGAAGCTGTCTCCGGCGCGGAGCCAACGTCAAGCCCAAGGATCGCAACCAGTGGGGGGTGGCAGTGCGCCTCTTCGTGCCTTGGCTGAACAGCGCAGAGATCGGGCTGTACGCGATCAACTATCACAGCCGGCTTCCCTACGTAGGGGGTAGCTACGGGGAGCGGATCGATCTCGCGACCGAACCCGATGCCCTCGCCGCGATCACACGGGGTCTATCCCAGCTGGTTGCGCAGCAGGACTACCCGGAAGACATTCGTAAGTACGGCGTGAGTCTCAGTACGACCATCGAAGCGCTCGACCTCGCCGTCCAGGGAGAGGTGTCCTGGAGCAAGGACTTTCCGCTCCAGCTTGCCGAGCAGCAGGGCTTGCGCGCACTCGTGACCGGTGCCGGGATTCCGACCATCGCTCCGCTGCCCGGTGTGCGCATCGCGGCGCCGGGAGAGTTTACTTCCGGGGGATTCGATCACCGCGTTTATACCGGACAGTTGAGCTTGACGAAGTTGGTCGAGCCCGGCCCGATCGTCGGTGGGTTTCTCGGGGCCAGTCAGCTCGCGCTGGTCGGAGAGGCCGGTTTCGTTCGTGTCCGAGGTCTCGAGAGTACGGGGAAGATCGCCTTCCAGGGGGCGGTGACTCCGCAGGCGATCGTCGAGGGGAACACCGCGGATCTCGACTCCGATTTCGCGCAGAAGTTCTCCTGGGGGGTCGTGGCGGTTGCGAGGCTCCAGTACAACAACGCGATCTGGGGGTGGAACCTGGCCCCATCGGTCGCCTATCGCCACGACATCAACGGGACTTCGCCGACGCCCATCGGAAACTTCGTCGAGGACCGAAAGGGGCTCACTTTGGGACTGCAGGGTGACTACCTCAACAAGTGGGCCTTCAACCTGACGTACTCGATCTTCACCGGCGCCGGTAAAGAGAACACGCTGCGCGATCGTGACTTCGTTTCGCTCAGCCTTCAGTATTCCTTCTAGTAGAGTCAAAGGAGAGACATGATGATTTCGAGCTCTCGTTCGGTGAAAACGCTGGTGGTCGGTCTGGGAGTCAGTCTGGGAGTCGGATTGGGGCTCGCATCGAACGGATTCTCGGCGGATGGGATTCAGCGTACGGTCGATCAGATCGGGAAGCAGCTCACCCCGATGGGCTCCATCCGTAGCGGGAACGCCGATGGGACCATCCCCGAGTGGACGGGTGGGATCACGCAGCCGCCAGCTGTCTACAAGCCAGGCATGCATCATCCCGATCCGTTCGCGGACGACGAGATCAAGTTCACGATCTCGAGTGCGAACCTGGATCAGTACCGGGACAAGTTGTCTCCTGGCACCCAGGCGATGATCGAGAAGTATCCGGATACGTACAAGCTGAACGTGTATCCGACCCGCCGCAGCACTTCCTATCCGCAGCGGGTGTACGATGCGTTCAAGGCGAATGCGCAATCGGCGAAGCTCGCCCCGGACGGAAACGGAGTGACCCAGGCGGCGATTACCTCGCCGTTCCCGTTCCCGAAGGACGGCCTCGAGTGCATCTGGAACCACAAGCTGCGCTACATCGGCAAGCAGCTCGAGCGGACCATTGACCAGGTGACCCCGCAGCGAAACGGTGAGTACACCATCGTGAAGCTAAAGGAAGAGGTTCAGAATCAGTACGCGCGGGAGGGGGTCACACCCGAGAACGTCGGGAACCAGGTCACGTCGTTCATGCAGACGATCGAATCCCCGCCGCGGCTTGCGGGCAGGATCCTGCTGGTTTACGAAACATTGAATCAGATCGTCGAGCCGCGTCAGGCTTGGAGCTACAACCCGGGACAGCGCCGCGTGCGCCGCGCGCCGAACGTCGCCTACGACAATCCGGGTACGGCCTCCGATGGGCTTCGAACGAACGACAACTTCGACCTGTTCAACGGATCTCCCGACCGATACGACTGGGAGCTCGTCGGGCAGCGCGAGATGTACATCCCGTACAACTCGTACAAGATGCACAGCGATGCGATCAAGGTCGATGACCTGATTCGTCCCGGGCACTTGAACACCGACTACGCTCGCTGGGAGCTCCACCGGGTCTGGGTGGTCGATGCCAAGCTCAAGGAGGGAACGAGCCACATCTACAAGAGGCGCACGTTCTACTTCGACGAGGACAGCTGGAACATCGTACTGGTGGATCACTACGATGGACGAGATCAGCTCTGGCGGTCTGGTGAAGGGCATACGATCAACTATTACGAGGTTCCGCTCACGACCTATACCGTCGAGGTGATCTACGACCTGCAGGCGGGCCGCTATCTGGCGCTCGGGATGAAGAACGAGGAGGACATGCAGGTGTTCGACGGTGGTGAGAAGCCGAGTTCGTACTTCACTCCTGCCGGTCTGCGTACCCTCGGCCGGCGCTAGCGGTTGCAGGGTTCGGTAGGTTGTCGGTGTTCGGCAGGTCGTGGGAGGGAGATCGGTGACCCTGAGACGCTTGGCTGGCTCTGGCGGGCTGGTCGCTCGAGCGAGGACGAGATCGTGCTGGTACGGGTGGCGGACGATCCTGATGAACGTGACCGGAGCCGTGCTCCTCTGGAGTGCGCCGCTCGTCCCCGCCGCGAATCCGGTGGACGCGGCGAGTGAATCGGTCGAAGCGAGTGCTGTCGACTCTCCATCATTGATCGCACCCCTGGCGAACCGCTCGTTGCTCCTCGACGGAGCTCGAGCGGGCGCCAGGTTGGTGGCGGTCGGTGAGCGTGGTCATGTGCTCCTGTCCGACGACGGGGGGGCGCAGTGGCGGCAGGTCGCGGTTCCGACCTCAGCCACTCTGACCGCAACTTTCTTCGTCGATGAGCGAAGTGGATGGGCGGTGGGTCACGACGCGGTGATCCTGCACACGTCCGATGGTGGGGAGACCTGGGAGCTGCAATACCGGGACATCGAGCTCGAGAGCCCGCTCTTGGATGTCTGGTTCAGCGATCCGGCGCACGGCTTTGCAGTCGGTGCCTACGGACTCTTTCTCGAGACGCGCGATGCGGGTGCGACCTGGGAGCGACGTCAGATCTCCGAGGCAGACGCTCACTTCAACTCACTGTTCGTCGCCCCCGACGGAACCCTCTATATCGCCGGAGAGTTCGGCACCTTGCTGAAATCGAGCGACAGCGGCGTGTCCTGGAGCGCACAGGAGACTCCCTACAGCGCCTCGTTCTTTGGAGGTCTCGCCCTTTCGCAGGGCGACGTCCTCGTCTTCGGGCTGAGAGGGAACGCTTATCGGCTGCGCGTCGAGTCGGGCGAATGGCAAAGGCTCCAGACCAATACGCAGAGCTCCTTGATGGCCGGCTGGATCACGGCCGATGGGCAGCTGATCCTCGGTGGGGCGGATGGTGTGATGTGTGAGGGGGACTTGGCTCAGGCGAGCCTGGCAGCTTCGCGCCGAGCCGACCGCGGGACGATCGCTGCGATCGTTCCGATCGACGGAGGAGGTGCCGTGCTGCTCGGGGCGTTCGGCATCGACGAGCTGCGCACCGAGGACGACGGCCGTCTGAAGGCGGGCCGCCGCTCAGCGAGCTAGGGGTAGGGGATCACTTAAATGATCGGCGAGGAATCCAGGTGAGTAGCTCCATTTCCAAGCGCATCTCGAGTTGGGTCTTCGGTCAGCGAACGGTGCTGCTGAGCGGCTTCTTCGTGATCACGCTCGGGATGCTGGTCGCGGCGAGTTCGCTGCGACCCGATGCCGGGTTCGAAAAGTCGATTCCGCTGACGCATCCCTACATGCAGACCTTCCTCGAGTACCAGGCCGAGTTCGGGGGAGCGAATCGTATCCTGGTCGCTTTGAGTGTCGACGAAGGCGACATCTTCACACCGGCGTTCTTCGAGAAGCTCCAGGCGGTCACTGACGAGATCTTCTTCATTCCCGGGGTGGATCGGGCTCAGGTGCGCTCGCTCTTCACTCCGAACGTGCGCTTCGTCGAGATTCTCGAGGACGGATTCGCGGGCGGCAACGTGGTTCCGGCCGACTTTTCTCCTACGCCCGAGTTCCTGGAGACAGTGCGGGTGAACACCCTGAAGGCGGGTGAAGTCGGGCGCTTGGTGGCAAACGATTTCACCGCCGCGATCATCTCGGCGCAGCTTCTCGAGCGGGATCCCGATACGGGTGAGCGAATCGACTACCTCGCGATTGCCCAGCAGCTCGAGGACATCCGAACTCGGTACGAGTCGGATGGTGTGCGCGTCCACATCATCGGATTCGCGAAGCTCATCGGCGACGTCGCCTCCGGTGCGGCGGGTGTCGTTGCCTTCTTCGGGATCACGCTACTCATAACGGCCGGCCTGGTCTGGCTCTATTCACGCTCCTGGCTGCTCACCTTGTTGCCGCTCATGTGTTCGCTGGTCGCGGTGTGTTGGCAGCTCGGTCTGCTCACTCTCTTGGGCATGGGGCTAGATCCCATGTCCATTCTCGTGCCCTTCTTGGTGTTCGCCATCGGTGTCAGCCACGGTGTGCAGATGATCAACGCTACGCGAGCCGAGCTCGCGGCGGGAAGCTCCGCCGACAAGGCTGCGCGCAGCGCGTTCGAACGACTGCTACTTCCGGGCGCGGTCGCCTTGGTCAGCGATACAGTGGGATTTCTGACCTTGCTGTTGATCGACATCGGGATCATCCGGGAGCTCGCCATCGCTGCCAGCTTGGGCGTCGCCGTCATCGTGTTCACGAATCTGCTGTTGCTTCCGCTTCTGATCTCGTGTCTCAGGGTCTCACCGAAGGCATTTGCGAGGAGCGCGAGTGCACCGGACACTGTGAGCGGCCTCTGGAGCAGTCTCTCCGGTCTCGCCCGGCGCCCGGTGGCGGCGAGCGTGCTGGGCGTTGTGGTGCTCATCGGCGGTGTCGGCCTCTGGCAGGCCCAGGGCCTCCAGATCGGAGATCTCCGGGTAGGAGCGCCACAGCTGCGCGATGCTGCGCGCTACAACCAAGACTCGCAGCTGATCACCGATCGCTTCTCGATCGGAGTCGACTCGATCTCGATCATTGCCGAGGCGAGTCCGAACGCGTGCATCGACTTTGGCCCGATGCGCGCGATCGACGAGTTCGAGTGGCGCATGCGAAATACCGATGGTGTCCAGTCGACGATTTCTCTGGCGAACGTCGCCCGGGTCGTCAATGCCGGATGGAATGAAGGGAACGTCAAGTGGCGCGTCATCCCGCGGAACTCTCAGGTGTTGGCGCAGAGCGTCTCCGGAGTCGAGACGGCTTCGGGGCTTCTCAATACTGACTGCAGTGTGATGCCAGTGACCTTGTTCACCCGGGATCACAAGGCGACCACGATCGCCCACATCATCGAGGAAGCGAAGCGAACCGCCGCTGATCTGGACACCGAGGGAGTTCAATTTCGACTCGCCAGCGGAAACGTGGGTGTGATGGCTGCGACGAACGAGGCGGTGCAGGAGGCGCAGATTCCGATGCTCTTCTATGTCTACGCCGCGGTCATCGGGCTGTGCCTGATCTTCTTCCGTTCCTGGCGCGGAACCCTGTACATCGTGCTCCCGCTGGGGATCGTGTCGGCGCTCGCCTACGCTGTGATGGCGCAGCTCTCCATAGGACTGACCGTCTACACCTTGCCGGTCGTCGCACTGGGTGTGGGGGTCGGCGTAGACTACGGGATCTATATCTTTGCTCGTCTTCAGGAGCATCTTCGCGCTGGGATCGGGCTTGAGCGCGCCTATCGTCGAGCACTCTCGGAGACTGGAGCCGCGGTGATCTTCACGGGCTTGTCGCTGGCGATTGCGGTCAGCACCTGGATCCTATCCGCGCTGCAGTTCCAAGCGGACATGGGGATCTTGCTCACGTTCATGTTCCTGATGAACATGGCAGGCGCGATTCTGCTGATTCCCGCGTTGGCTGCATGGCTAGAGCCGGGCGACGCCGTAGGCCCCAACCTTTCGGTGGTCCCGGCCGAAGCTGCCAGCGAATCCGGGCTTCACGAGCCGAGCATCGCGCCGGAGCGATCGGCGCAAGGTTAGCCGGAGGGAGATCGCACTGCGAGTCTCCGTCAGGGGCCGTGGAGTCGCGGGTGGCGGGCCTGGTCGCGGACTCCCAACGGCCCGGCACCCGCGATTCCACGGCCCCGATCGTCCGGGGTGTGCCGCGGGTGGCGACATCCCTAGCATCAGAGCCAAACGACTGCGCTGAGCCCTCCGAGAAGTCGCTCAGTCCAGAAACCATGCGGCGTACCCACTGGGATCGAGGTGTGCAGCGATCGCAACGGCTGCATATCCAAAGAGAAGCAACCCTGCCTGTGAGAATATTGTCGCAATACTGAGTGTGCGCCTTCCGATCGTGATGGCTGCTAGCCAGGCTACAGGTGCGATAAAAGGAAGGCCATCGCGATCGACGACATCCCCCAGCTCAACCTCCTCATCCTCGGCTCGCCGCCCGAGGCATGAGTATGAGATCGTCCACTCGAGACCTACCCCGGACGACCGGGCTCTGGCGTTTCGGCGGCCGGGC
>QJZC01000050.1 GCA_003247575.1 Pseudomonadota bacterium | reverse complement strand
GCGGGTTGCGAGCCGGGCATGAGCACTCGAACGCTCCCCCAGAGCCTACACCGAAGCCTGCACGGGAGCGCATAAAAAACACAGAATCGGGCCAACATTTCTGGCGCGATCGAACTCGCGCGAAACGTCTGCACCAACGTTCGGCCCGACAGAGACCGGTGTCGCGGGCATCCCCGAGCTCGCAGCGCGACCCGGATCCGCGTGATGGGATGCTCGAGATGGGTGGCTCGAGAACGGGCGGCCCGCACACGAAGGCTGCGACATGCAGCCATGGCTGGGTGCACACACCGGGACGAGGCACCCAGCTTGGGCATGCTGCATGACTCGCCGCACCGTGCGCATGCCGAACCCCGAAGCCTACGCCGGTCGCGGACGGCTCGGGTTGGTTCAGAGAGCCGGCGACGAACCGCGCCGACTGCGCCGACTCGAAGCCAGATTTCATCACAGTGCGGTGTCAAACCGGCGCCAACGTCCGACGTTCGACCGAGTGGACGGCTGTCCCTGCCCCGTCAACCGCGACAGAGATGGCCAACCTTCGCCGTTCGCGACGCGCGGGCAACCTCCCCCAGGTTCGAGCGCTCGGCGCTAGAGCGGGCGCGTTGCCAGCTCACCGAATCGGATGCTAGCCACTCCTATGGTGCACTCCTAATGGTGGACTCGACCGAATGGCCCGAGCCCGCGCTCGTCGCCGAGCCCAGAAGCTCCGCGTGCAAAGATACGGAGACCCCGATGGCCAGTCCGACAGGACCCCAAGCGACAGGACCCCGAGCGACAAGACCGCAAGAGACTGGATCCCGAGCCCGCGAGCCGCGAGGCGCAGGCCTCACGGAGCATGGGACGAGCCCTGGGGACGCGGAGTCCGCGTCTGCTCGGGAGCAGCCCACCTCCGGACCGGGAGACTCCGAACTGGCGGACTCCGGATCGGGAGACTCCGGGTTGGAAGACCCGACTCCCCCTCCGATTCGCGTGGTCACCGCGACCTCGCTCTTCGATGGCCACGATGCGGCCATCCACATCGTGCGTCGCCTGCTCCAGGCACAGGGCGCAGAGGTCGTTCACCTGGGCCACGATCGCTCGGTCGAGGAGATCGTGCAGGCCGCGATCCAAGAAGATGCGCAGGCCGTCGCCGTGTCCTCGTACCAGGGCGGCCACATGGAGTTCTTCCGCTACCTGGTGGACCGACTGCGCACCTGCTCCGCGCAGCACATTCGCGTGTACGGAGGCGGCGGTGGAACGATCACACCGAGCGAGGCCCGCGAGCTCGAAGCGGCGGGAGTCGCGGGAATCTTCGGCCCGGCCGAAGGCCGCCAGCTCGGGCTCGAGGGCATGATCCGCGAGATTCTGCAGCAGTGCCGATCGGCGCAGGCCGACACTCTGAGACGCGCCTCGGACCAAGACTTCGAGCCCGCCCTCGGACGCCTGTCCCCGAGCGAGCCCGGTGCGATCGCTCGCCTGATCTCGCGGCTCGAGCGCACGGCCGGACGCCCGAACCCAGCGTGCAGCCGGCTGCGCGAGCAGCTCGGCACCCTCCGGCCACGGGAGCGCGCACCGGTCATCGGCTTCACGGGAACCGGAGGCGCGGGCAAGTCGAGTGTGGTCGATGAACTGGTTCGCAGTTTCCGGCTCGAGTTTCCGAGTCGATCGATCGGCCTCATCCTGGTCGACCCGACCCGCCGTCGGTCCGGCGGCGCGCTGCTCGGCGATCGCATTCGCATGAACGCGATCCATGGAAGTGGCGTCTACGTGCGTTCCCTGGCGACGCGTCGCACCCACCTGGCCGTGTCGAGCGCACTGGCCGACGCGATCTCGGTCCTGCAGGCGGCCGACTTCGATCTGATCGTGATCGAGACCGCGGGCATCGGCCAGAGCGACTCCGAGATCGTCGACCGCGTGGACCAATCGATCTACGTGATGACCCCAGAGTACGGAGCCCCGTCGCAGCTCGAAAAGATCGACATGCTCGATCTGGCCGACGTCATCGTGCTGAACAAATTCGATCGGCGCGGCGCCGCCGATGCGCTACGCGACATCCGCAAGCAGTGGCGCCGAAACCACGCGGACTTCTCGCGCGAGGATGCAGAAATCCCGGTCTTTCCGACGATCGCGCGTCGCTTCAACGACCGCGGGATTCGAGCCTTGTACGCGGAGCTGCGCACGACCTGGGCCGGCCTGCCCCCTCTTGAACACGGAGTCGAACACGGAGTTGAACACGGAGAGCCTGAACGCGGCGAGCCCAAGGTAGGCGAACGCCCCACGGCCGGACGAGCGCCCACCAGCCTCGATCCGGACGCACTCATCCCGACGGCGCGCCAGCGCTATCTGGCCGAGATCGCCGAGCTGGTACGTGCGTATCACGCAGACACGCGCGCACAGGCCGATGCAGCCGACATCGCACAGTCGCTGGACATCGCACGCGAGATCCTCGAGCGCGACGGGGCGAGCACAGCGGAGTCGACCACCGCGACGTCGAAGACAGCCGCCACGGACGTTCTCGAGAGCAGCCACCGGGCAAGCTGGGAAGCCCTCCCGGTGGATACGCAGGCCTGGCTGCGCGGCTGGCCGGAGCTTCGAGAACGCTATCGCGCCGCGTCCCAGACCTATCAGGTTCGTGAGCGGCACTTCGAGGTCCAGAACTACACCTCGACCTTGTCGGGAACCTCGCTTCCGAAGGTCGCACTCCCACGCACACAGAAGTGGGCAGATCTGGTGCGCTACTACCGAGAGGAGAATCTGCCCGGCTGCTTCCCGTTCACGGCCGGCGTGTTCCCATTCCGACGCGAGGACGAGGACGCAGCCCGCATGTTCGCGGGCGAAGGGCCGCCCGAGCAGACGAACCGCCGCTTCCACCTCCTCGCCCGTGGGCAGCGCTCGGTGCGCCTCTCGACCGCCTTCGACAGCGTCACCCTGTACGGGCGTGATCCGGACGAGCGCCCCGACATCCTGGGCAAGGTGGGCAACTCGGGCGTCTCGATCTGCACGCTCGACGACTGCAAGAAGCTGTACTCGGGATTCGACCTGTGCGCACCCAACACATCGGTCTCGATGACCATCAACGGCCCGGCTCCCATGCTGCTCGCCTTCTTCTTGAATGCCGCGATCGATCAGGGTGTCGAGCGGCACCTACGCGAGACCGGTGGGCTCGAGCGCGCGCTCGCAGGACTGCGCGGCGAGAAGACTCCTGCATCGAGCTACCCCCACTACCGCGGAGAGCTCCCCGACGGCCACGACGGGCTGGGCCTGGCGCTCCTCGGAGTCTCCGGAGACCAGGTGGTCGATCCCGAGACCTACGCACGCATCCAGAGCGACGTCCTGCGCCGAGTGCGAGGCACCGTTCAGGCCGACATCCTGAAGGAAGACCAAGCCCAGAACACCTGCATCTTCTCGACCGAGTTCGCGCTCTCGCTGATGGGGGACATGCAGGCCTACTTCGTCCTGCACGACGTGGGGAACTTCTACTCGGTGTCGATCTCGGGGTATCACATCGCCGAAGCCGGAGCGAACCCCATTACCCAGCTCGCGTTCACCCTGGCCAACGGCCTGACGTACTGCGAGTACTATCTGGCGCGCGGCATGCCGATCGACGCGTTCGCGAACAACTTCTCGTTCTTCTTCAGCAATGGCCTCGATGCAGAGTACAGCGTGATCGGCCGCGTGGCGCGGCGCATCTGGGCGATCGTCATGCGCGAGCGCTACGGCGCGGCGGAACGCAGTCAGAAGCTCAAGTACCACGTTCAGACGTCCGGACGATCGCTGCACGCCCGCGAGATGGCATTCAACGACATCCGCACCACCTTGCAGGCACTCACCGCTCTCGAGGACCGCTGCGACAGCCTCCACACGAACGCCTACGACGAAGCCGTCACCACGCCCACCGAGGAGTCCGTGCGACGCGCTCTGGCGATCCAGCTCATCATCGCGCGAGAGCTCGGTCTGACTCAAAATCAGAACCCGATCCAAGGGGCCTACGTGATCGACGAGCTGACCGACCTGGTCGAGGAGTCGGTCCTGCGCGAGTTCGAACGACTCTCCGAACGCGGAGGCGTGCTGGGCGCGATGGAGACCCTCTACCAACGCGGGCGCATCCAGGACGAGAGCTTGCACTACGAATCCCTCAAACACTCCGGTAAGCTCCCCATCATCGGTGTGAATGTCTTCGAATCCGAAGCTCCCGAGCCCGAACCCGAGACGTCGGATCTCGCGCGCGCGAGCCAGGCGCAGCAGCTGGTCCAGGTGGCAGCCAGACGGGCCTTCGAGGAGCGCATGGCAGAGCGCGCGCCCGCCGCGCTGCGCCGCCTGCAAGAGACGGCGACATCGCGCGGAAACGTCTTCGCGGAGCTGATGGAGACCGTCAAAGTCGCCACCCTCGGTCAGATCACGGATGCGCTGTTCGACGTAGGCGGCCGCTACCGACGCTCGCTCTAGCGCGCGTCCGGCGAGAGCCCGCATGGCCGACCTCCCCCACTCGACATGCCTCGCCCACAGCGAGACGCGCACACAAGCGGAGGAGTGGTCGCTCGTCCTCCACTCGGCGGGCATTCCCAATCGAGTGGTCCTGCTCGAGGGCAGCTACCACGTGCTGATCGCGCCGGACCTACTCGCGTCTGGCGAGCGCGCGCTCGCCGCATTCGCACACGACGCGCGCCTGCGCGCCGTCCCGCCGCCAACACGCGTCGAATGGGGCCGGACCCATACCGGCTGGCTGTTCGCCCTGGGCGTAGCAGCACTGCACGTGGGCTTCGCGGGACGAGCCGAGCTCATGGACGCGGGCCAGCTCAACTCGGGGGCGGTCCTGCGCGGTGAGTGGTTTCGAACCTTGACCGCGCTCACCCTGCACGCAGACTACGCCCACGCGCTCTCGAATGCCGTCACCGGAGGCGTGTTCGCGACGTTCCTCTTCCGCTCGCTGGGCCCGGGACTCGGTACACTGCTCGGCGTCACTGCGGGAGCGATCGCGAACGGGCTCAACGCCTGGCTGCACGGACCTGGACACTTCTCGATCGGCGCCTCGACGTCCGTCTTCGCCATGATCGGCGTGCTCTGCGGTCTGCAGTTCGCTGCGCGCTGGCGCTACCCCGTCTTTCATTCCCGTCGCCGCGCGTGGCTTCCACTGGCGGCGAGCATGGGGCTACTCGCGATGCTGGGAACGGGCGGCGAGCGAACGGACGTCCTGGCTCACCTGCTCGGACTCCTGACGGGCACACCGCTCGGAATCGGGTCGGGGCTGCTCCTCGCGCGGCCGCCGCGCGGCCTTACTCAGGGACTCCTGAGTGCGACCGCGCTGGCGGCGCTCGGAGTCGCGTGGATGTGGGCCACGAGCTCTCCCTGAGAACAGAGGCCCACCGCTCGCGCGCTCCTTGCTCAGACGTCGAGCACGTCGTCGTGCGTGCTCGCAGCGATCTCCATGACCTGCTTGATCAGTTCTGCAGGCACGGAGAGCTCCTCCAAGGTCGACTGGAGGTTCTCGGCGACCGCCGTGAAGTGCTCCTCGCGCAGGTCGAGGTGCTGGTGAGCCTGGCGCATGTCCTTGCCCTCGTACTTGACCGGGCCCCCGAAGACGTACGTGAGAAAGATCTTCTGCTTCCCACGCTGGCGCGCCATGTCGACACCATCGAAGAAGTGATGGATGCGCTCGTCCGCGAGCACCTTGTCGTAGAAGAGATCCACGGCCGCTTCCACTGCCGCCTTGCCACCGAGTTGCTCATAGAGGGTCCGGTCCACGCTCTCGTCTCCCATGGGACTCGCGAGCTCCTCCCCTCCGTCAGAGTCGCACAGCCGATCCTCTGTCTCGGTCGCCAGCATGGGCAACTGAAGAACCTTCAGTGCCACCACGCGCCCTTCAGGGCCACAGTGCACGGATCGAAGATCCGGATCGGAGAGCGATTGCCGTACTCGCCACGGGATGGCAGTCTCGCCTCATGCAGAAATTCGAGTTTGGCGGTGTCCGCTTGAGCTATCTGGAGCGGGGGAACGGCTTTCCGGTACTACTCTTCGCCCCCGGAGGCATGCGCTCGGCGGCGAGCTTCTGGAAGAGCGCGCCCTGGAACCCAGTGGACGTGCTCGCCGACGAGTTCCGCGTGATCGCGATGGACCAACGCAATGCGGGCAGCTCTACCGCTCCGATTCGACCCTCCGACGGCTGGGACACCTATACGCGGGATCACATCTCGCTCCTCGACCACCTCGGCATCGAGCGCTGCCATGTCGTGGGAGGCTGCATCGGTGGCTCGTATGCACTCGGCCTCATCGAGGCAGCACCCGAGCGCGTCACCGCCGCGGTGCTCCAGCAGCCGATCGGTCGCAGCGCAGAGAACCAGCGCGCCTTCTACGACATGTTCGATGGGTGGGCGAGCGCGCTGGCAGAGCACCATCCCGCGGTAAGCGCCGCCGACTGGGCGCAGTTCCGGAGTCGCATGTACGACGGCGACTTCGTCTTCAACGTCACACGCGAAGCAGTGTCAAGCTGCCCAACCCCGTTGCTCGTGCTCATGGGGAACGATCTGTACCACCCGGAAGCCATCTCGCGAGAGATCGCCTCGCTCGCCCCCCGCGCCGAACTGATCGAGCACTGGAAGGACGCCACATCCGTAGCCGCAGCGGTAGCACGCGTACAGAGCTTCCTACGCGATCACACTCCGAGCTCATAACGACAGACCACCTCAGACTCCGAGTGGCAAACCCACCCGATCCGCTCCCCCCGAACCACCCCGGACGATCGGGCTCTGGAATCGCGGCTGCCGGGCCGTTCGAGTCCGCGACCAGGCCCGGCAGCCGCGATTCCAGAGCCCCTGCCGAAGACTGATGAGTCATCCGGTGTTAGGCGCTGTCGTCGCCGCGTCGGTGCCGTCCGTCCGCCCAGCGCTCGATGCCCGCCTGCAGCTCGGCCATGCCGATCGGCTTGGTCAGATGGTCGTCCATTCCCGATTCGAGACATCGCTCTCGATCCCCCGCGATCGCCGAGGCGGTCAGCGCGATGACGGGGATGTCCCGGTTCTCTCCGGCGCCAGCGCGGAGTCGACGCGTGGTCTCGTAGCCGTCGAGCTGCGGCATCTGGCAATCCATCAGAACCAAATCGAACTCGGCCTCCGAGAGATGTCGGAGCGCCTCGACCCCGGTCGCCGCCACCTCCACATTCGCGCCCAGCAGCTCCAGCATGTGCTGAACGATGAGCTGATTCGTCGGGTTGTCCTCCGCTACCAGCACGCGCAGCCCGGGCTTGAGTCCGACTTCGTCCGCGGGCTCTTCCACGACCCGGTGCTCAGACTCCCCGACCGACCTCGACTCCGAGGCGATGCTGCGCACACTCGCTTCGGTGAGCAGAGCGTGCGGACCCGTGCGATGCGCGGCACGCTGCGAGAGCGCTGCGAGCGCAAGATTCGCCAACGACTGGCGTCGCAGCGGCGTACGCGCATACGCGTCGAAGCCGCGCTCGAGCAGTGAGGTGGTCGTCCCCGCCGGTAGGTCCGGCGCCAGGAAGAGGCGCGCACAGCCCGACGGAAGGTGTCGCAGGTCGGGTGGCTCCATCGCATCCCACCCCCCACACACGCAGATCAGATCGGCCTCCACGTCGGCGCAAAGCGCCGTCTCTTCACTCGAGCTCACCTCGGCCCCGACGGCTTGCAGGCAAGAAATCGCAGCATCGCGAGCGCTTCCGGCCAGACCCAAGACGTGAGCCCGTACCCCGCGAAGCGGCGCTGCGCTCGGATCCGATCTCTGACAGTCGGCCTCGCGCAGGGGAAGCCGAAGCCAGAAACGTGCACCTTGCCCCAGCTCGCTGTCGACACCCATCTCGCCGTGCATCCGACCTACGAGCTCGCGACAGATGGTCAGTCCGAGGCCGGATCCACCGAAGTGACGCGTCGTCGAAGAGTCCGCTTGCGTGAACGGTTCGAAGATCGCTGTGTGACGCTCCGGCGAAATTCCCGGTCCCGTGTCGGAGACCTCGACCTCGAGCTGCTCGACTGGGTCCGCCGAGAGGATGCGCGCGCGCACGACCACGGCGCCCTCTTGCGTGAACTTCTGGGCGTTACCGATCAAGTTGACCAGAACCTGGCGCAAGCGACTGGGGTCACCATACACCGTGAAAGGCAACCGCGGGTCCAGCACCGAATCGAACACGAGCTTCCGTGAGCGCGCGGCGCCGACGAACATCTCGACGCTCTCTTCGAGCTGAGTCACCAGCTCGAATTCGAGCTCTTCCAGCTCCAAACGTCCAGCCTCGATCTTCGACAGATCGAGGATATCGTCGATCAGCCCCACCAAGGCCTGCGCACTCGCGAGCGCCGACCGGGCATACTCCACCTGTCCCGGGTTCAACTCGGTATGGAGAAGCAGCTCGGTCATCCCCATGACCCCGTTCATCGGAGTCCTTATCTCGTGGCTCATCGTCGCCAGAAAGCGGCTCTTGGCGCGCGTCGCCGACTCGGCCAGCTCCTTCGCGTCGCGTAGAGCACGCTGGGACTCCACTTGGTCGGAGATGTCGCGCAGGATTCCCGTGAACAGCAGACGTCCTCCGACGTCGACGCGCGCCACGTTCAGATGGAAGGGAGACACCGAGCCATCCTTGTGACGCGCCATCACCTCACGGCCCACGCCGATGATGCGGGCGATTCCCGTCGCACGATAGCTGGCCAGATGGGAGTCGTGCTCGCTGCGCTGCGGCTCGGCCATCAACATCGATACATTGCGCCCGATCAGCTCCGCACGGGTATATCCGAACAGCGCGCTCACCGCAGGGTTGACGAGCTCGATGATCCCGTGGTCGTCGGTCATGACGATTCCGTCTGCAACCTGCCAGAAGACCGACTCGATCAGGGCCGCATGCTGTGTGATGTCGCGCGTCCGGCGCGCAAGCTCGCGACGTTCCGAGAGACCGAGCGAACCGACTCCCAGGATCACGACGATCGCTGCCACTGCGCCTACGCCCAAGCTGTGGCGCAGTTCCTGCGCGGCAATCGCCTGCTCCACGAGCTGTTCGTGTTGCGCACTGCGTACCGCCCGCTGCATGAGATCCAAAGCGCGACTCAGCTCGTAGTACGTGAGGTCGATCGCAGCCATCTCTCGCACCGCCAGTGCCTCGTGCCCATCCTCCAGGTAGGACAGAACGGACCGCGACCCTGCGGCGTGACGAACCATGTGCGCCTCGAGCTGCGCAAGTGCAGTCCCTACGAGCGCGCGTATCTCCGGGTTCGGCAGATCCGAGAGCCGCTCTCTTTCCACCTCGAGCGCTGCGAGGAACTTGCGCATGTTGCGTTCGAGATTCGTACGTGCCGCATCGAGATGACGGCGCACGAGGATGTCGTTGCCCAAGGCGTTGGTCTCTGCAGCGAGAGTCCCGAGCCTCGAGTAGGCCGCAAGGCGCGCAGCCCAGATGCGATTGGTCTCCACCACCGAGAGATGGGCATCGACGAGCCGATGCTCGAGGGCAAGGCTGCCCAGAGTCATCGCGAGTGCGAGCCCCACGAGCAAGACCTGCATCCGAGCCCCTCGCCTGGCACGCAGCTTGTCGAGCAGAGATCTGTGCGGAAGGGCTTCTGGCACGCTTGCCGTATCGGAGATTTCCTCCGTCATATCAACGACATACTGCGAAAGTCGCACATGCGCATAGAGCGCCAGCGATGCCACTGCGGTCGAGGCGGGACAAGTTGCGCCAGCGGCATCGGTTCGCGCCGCATCCATCCGGAGGGTCTACCCCCCGGCTCCTCCGCGACCAGGGTTGCGCAGCGCAGCCAGACGGACGCACGCGACATCCGCAGACATCGGTATACTGCGGCATCTTCCGCACCTGAGCCACGACACCCATGAGCAACATCTATCGCTTCGGACGCTTCAACCTCGACAAGAACGTGCTCGAGCTACAACGCGACGACCAGCCCATAGAGCTGCGACGCCAAGCGTACGACACGCTTGCCTACCTGGTCGAGAATTCTGACCGCGTCGTGACCAAGCAGGAGTTCTTCGACCAGGTCTGGCAAGGTCGCTTGGTCACCGAGAACTCTCTCTCGCAGTCGATCGCAGATATTCGGCGCGCGCTTGGCGACGATGGGCGGCGCTTGATCCGAACCGTGCACGGTCGCGGCTTCAAGTTCGAAGGGAAGCTCGAGCGCGAAGTGCACGTTTTTCCGGAAGCATGGCAGTCGACGCGTCCGATCTCGCTCTCCGAGGCGCGCGCATTCGCGCCCGCGGCGGAACGGGTAGAGAACGCCCCGCTCGAGACGGTGCCGCTCCGCAGCAGCCCCCAGTCCGAGCGCAACGCGGTAACCGTCCTACCCTTCTCGAGCTTGACGCAGAGCCCAGCAGAGGTGCGCTTCGGCCACGGCGTGAGCGAAGACCTCATCCGATGCCTCTCTGGCTGGCGGCTCTTCCCGGTCATCTCGGGCGGGTCGAGCTGGTCCTTCGTGGGTCGGGAGCCGAGCGGCGATCCGGGTGCGATCGGAGAGGAGCTCGGGGCCAGCTACGTCGTCGACGGGAGCATCGACACGGCAGGGTCTCGCGTACGCGCTCGGGTTCGTCTCAGCCGGGTGGCTGGCCGACAGGTCCTGTGGTCCGAGCGGTACGACGAACCGCTCGACGACTTCTTTCTCTTGCAGGACGAGATCGCCGAGCGAATCGCCTCGCAGCTGCTCCCCGAGCTGGTGCGTGCGGAGATCGATTGCATCGAGCGCCGGCCCCCGAGCGTGCTCGACGCTTGGCAGACGACCTTGATCGGCCTGGGTCGCTACCATCGCGGGCACCTCGACGAGCGTACCGCCGAGTACTTCGAGAGCGCGCGAAGTCAGGACCCAGGATTCGTGCTGCCGAACTTCCTGCTCGGCTACCTGCGGCATCTACGCGTCCATCATCAGTGTACGAACTCGGTCGAGGACGACCTCATCCGGGTCGCCGAGGCGGCGCAGACCTGTCTGCGGATCGACTCGCGCGATCCCTGTGGCTACCTCCTGGACGGGCTCGTCTCGATGGTTCGGGGCGAGGGCTCCCTGGCACTCCAGCGGATGGAACAAGCGGTAGAGCTGAATCCCAGCATGGCCGATGCGCGCTCCCTGTTCGCCCAGCTGCTCGCGATGCGGGGCCGGGGGGAAGAAGGCGTACGCCAAGCTCGCTTGGCCTTGCGCCTGAGTCCGCGCGATCCGCGACGCAGCTCGTTCCTGTCCGCGCTGGCAATCGGTCACTTCGTCGCCCATCGCTACGATGAAGCCGCACGCTGTGCGGAGCGGGCGGCTCTCGAGCGTCCGGACCTGACGCCGAACTACCTCTGCATTGCCTCCTGCGCGGGCCTCATGGGCGAGACCGAGCGCGGCACCTGGGCGCTCCAGCGGGTGCATCAGCTCCACCCGAGCTACTCTGCGCCGGAGCTCGACCGGCTCCTGGTTTCCACCCTACCGGAGATCCGAGAACGCTTCTGGGAGGGTCTGTCCAAATCGGGTCTCACCCGAGGCTGAGAGGCTCAGCCTCGCTGCCGCTCAGAGAGCGAGATCGAGTGGCTCACATTCCGGCTCCACATCAGCGGTCGTCGTGCTGGCGAGTGACTCGGTCGGTAGCGCCCGCGCCGAGTGCCACAGAGGCCGCGCAACGGTAGACAGGTCGGAGGCTCCCGGGAAGAAGCCCTGGTCGCACAGCCACCAGGTCGAGTATCGCTCCAGCTGATCCCGCACGCGCTCCAAAGTGGCCGCCCCGGCCGAGCTCGTGGAGATGCTCGCTCCGCGCAAGGCGGTCAGCCAAACCTCGGGGCTGCGCAGCTCGCGCTCGGGTCTCACGGCCGTCGTCTCCGCCAGATCGAAGCGTACGTACGCAGACAGCAGGCTCAGCTCGAACATCGAGGCAGTGGCCGCGTAGACCTCCCAGGAGTTCTCGCTCGACAGCCCGCGTTGCGCGCTGTCGAGCACCTCGGTCCATGGCGAGAGCTCGCGGATGGACCCCTCGAGCACCGCGGTCAGGCCGAGCCACTCGACACCCGCAGCATGCAAGGAGAAATCAGCTCGAAAGTCCTCGGCGAAGTAGTGGCGCGCGCGCGCCAAATCTGCGCGAACGATCCCATCCGGCAACCCGCGGCGAAAGCAGAGCTCGGCGCGGAGCTTCGCGCTGGAAGCGATCAGCGCGCAGGGCTCGGCGCTCGCACAGCTCGTCGCGGTGGCACGGACGAGCGGACGCCCCATCTCGACACGACCGATGCGTGCACCCAGGCGGCCGATGGCCTCGTCCGCAGCGCGCAGATCCTCGGACACATGCCTCGAGATGTGCGCAGCGCGGGCCCGCACACGTCGCAGAGCCTCGTGCGCGGCGAGCTCACGCAGTCCCTCTCTCGCGCGCGCGTAGCTTGCTGGCAGGCGCACGTACGCACACAGATTCCCCCAATCTGCTCCTGCGGTGGACTGTTCGTCGACCAGGGACACACGAAGATCATGGAGTGCGATCCGGACATCGGCTCCGGCGAGGACGGACGGGTAGAACGCGTCCACCATCAGGAGCGCCGACGCGGGGCGAAGCGCCGCGTGCGACCCAAGCACGACGGAAACGCCGCTGCGTTGTAGCGCGAACGCGAGTGCCGCGGTTCCCCGGTGGACCGAATCCCCTGCGACATCCGCGCAGCCCGACAGGGTGACGACACGCGGGCTACCGCGGAGCGCTTCGACCAAGGAGCCGGGGTCCCGGTCCTCGCCGTTCAGGCGCGGGATCGCCGGCGGAGGCCGCAACAGATCCCGCCCGGCTGCAACCCACTCGGGTGTATCCGGACCGGGAGCCCCCGCCAGCACATGCACGTGTGTGAAGGGCCGGCCCAGGCTCTCGGCGGCGCGACAGGCACAGGCCACCGCCCCGAGCGTTGCATTGGGGACCTCCACGAGGCAGCCATCGAGCCGCGAGTCCGCAACCGGAGGGAGGCCTCGATCCCAGGTCTGCGTTCCCGGCCACCACATGTCGAGTGCCTGCTCCAACGCACAGCGATGCTCGGACGCCGGCACCTCGCCGAGCGCCTCCGACCATGCGAAGAGCACGCGCGGTGCACTGGGCCACCCATCGGTCAGGTTCGCCTCTGGGACCGCGGAACGCCGCGTGATCTCTACCGGGCTCTCGCTGCACCCGACCAGGCGGCCACCTGCGCGATTGGGCCAGCGCTCGAACGGGTACTCGTTCAGCTCAGGCAGATCCGAAACGATCTCGATCTGTAGAAGACGCGCCGAGGCAGGCGAACTCTGAGTAGGTCCGACGGCGGCGGAGAGATCCACTGCAAGGGCGCGCTCGAGATCGGCTCCAAAGCTGAACGTGTCACTCGACGTCGGCGTGGGCAGCTCGATCGCGATCACGCGGATTACGTCATCATCCGAATCACTCGGCATCTCGCCCCACCACATCTCGCCGAGCTTGCGGTAGGTTCACCCTACAGACTTGAGCAAAGTTTGAGCAAACCGTGAAAGAGCTGTGAACACTCGCGATACAGCAGGCCGCGCCCCAGGCTGCAGTAACGTGAACATTTGTTCTCAAATGAGATGGCAGCCCATGATTGCAGCGCCGAACGGCCGGCTGGTCCAGCGGTGCCATACCGATCGAGAGGAGCGGGCCCCGTGCGAGCTTCGAGCTACTCGCGTGCCATGCCGACTTCGTCCGGCAGAGCTTGATCGATCTGGATCGGGTACTGCGGGTCTCCCGGCGAGGTCGATCCGCTCGGGAGCCCTACCGCGAGAACCCGGAGCCTCGATCGGTCGGCCGGCAGGAGCTCTCCGAGCGGTAGGTATCCGATCACCCCACTTCGATCGGCCACGGCTTCGATCATCTCGCGAACCCCCGATACCTCACGAGGCGGGATCGCACCGCCGGTCAGCGCTTGCTCCAACCAGTAGTCTTCGAGCTCACGCTCGGTGCGGCGGAAGACGACACCGGCAAAGGCGCCACGGGCACGGCTTCGCGGAGCAAGCTCGTAGCGTTCGACCTGGGTGCCCGCCCAGCGAGTGACAGTGCCGAAGTAAACGCGACGCAACATCGTCAGCGAGATTTCGCTCGGCGTATCCCAGCGACGACTCACGACCACGGCGATGTGATTCGCGCCGGGCTCGTTCGCTCCTGCGGGCATCCACGCGGTCATGAAGACGGCCGCGCACAGGACCCAGATCCTCCGAGACTGCATATCTAGAACAGCACTCCGACAGAGATACCCCAGTAGTTGAAATCACGACGGGTGGAGTCTTGGAACTTGTTCGTGGCGTACTCGAGCTTCAGTCGCAGATCCGCCCGTGGTCGCACCCCCAACGTGACGGTATGAGTACGGCGCTCGTCCGATGCCCCCTCGCCTTCGTCATCGCCGTAGTTGTATCGGTAGTTCAGATACACCCGGTCGGTGAAGTCCCAACGGGCCTTCACATAGCCGATGTTGATCGTCCTCGAGAGAGCGGGCGTCACATGCCGATCGCGGTACTGTCGAAAGACCTCGAACCGCAGCGTGAGTGGATCCAACGGCTGAGCCTCGCCATAGATCATGTATCCGAGCTCGGAGCGATCTTCGAGCGACTCCTGCTCGCGGGTCTGCCGATACATCGACACACCGAACAGCGTAGACTCGCGAAAGCGGAAATTCAGATCAGAGCCGAGACTGACGCCGTCGCTGCCAGATTCGCTGAAGAGCTCGGTGTCGTCGCCATACCCCGCATACACGGAGTAGCGGAGCTCGCTCCCCGGCTGGAGCCATTCATCGAGGAAGATCCGACCGGCGACCTCGAGCCCGACCTGCTGCTCGGGAGTCACGCGCGTTCCTTCGTGAATCGGCTCGGTGATGGTGTCCATCAGGATGGCCCAGTGAAGCGGTGTCCAGATCCCGAAGGGGGTGTTGAACTGGCCGACCCGGACACCGATCCGATCGCTCGGCATCCAGCGTAGGTAGGCCTGCTCGACCTCGTACTCTCGCTCCTCCTCGAAGCCGCGAACTCCCGACTCGTTCTCGAACTCTACCTCCAGGAACGCCTGCCACGTCTTGCCGTAGCGTGTGTCGAAGTAGAGATTGAAGTGGTTCACGTTGAACGAGCTCGATGCATCCGTATCGTTGTCCTGATACGAGGCATCCGCCCAGCCCCCGATGCGGGTCGCCAGCTGCTCGGATCGCGAGAAGACCCGGGGAGTGCGGCCGACGGCCCAGCCCGCCGGCCGGTCGGGCGCTTCCGTCTGTTCGGAGGCGAAGGCGAAGTAGGCAGACTCGACGTCCTCGACATCCTCGGACTCAGGAGCTTTCGGCTCCCATCCCCTGCCGCTCCGCTCGGGGCCGCTCCGCTCGGAGAGCGCCGGCATCACGTCCGGGCGCACACCGTCGGGGAGTCCCGACTGCGCTCCGTCTGGCGACCGGCCTTCGATCGCATCGGACTCTGCGGTCGGCTCCACCCTCGGCTCGGACGCTTCCACGGAGTCTTCGTCAGCGCCGGAGTCGCCAGGGCGAGAGTCTCGGTCCGCGCTCGCGTCACTCGCCTCCCGAGACGGTTGCTGCTCGCGGTTGGCCTCCAGGCCGGAGTCGGGCAGCCCGTCGGGCAGTCCCCACCAGCCTGCGTACACCTCGGGGGCCGGAAGTCCGATCCCAAACCACAGGCTCAAGACGGCGGTGAGATACCGCAGCCTTCGCGTCGGTCGCACGGCTCGGATCCGTCGAATTCGTCGGGGTCGCACACGTCGATTCATGCTCGAAGTCGCCTCACCTGTCTCCTCATTCAGGTCACGGGTCTCTTCGTCTGGGACCATCGGCCAGCTTACCCGAGCCGGATGGGCCCGATCTCCCCCATTCATGTAGCCTTCATCTCGTGGAGGCCGTTGTGGGGGATCGAGGATATACTAGCGCCTTCGTGGGCAGAGCTGCGTCAGGACAAGCGCGAGCCTCGGGCTGGCGGCTACCGATCGGCGCGAAGCTCACCCTCCGCTACACCGCCGCGATCGCAGTGACGCTCACGGTGGTGGCCCTGTTCGTGTACGCGGAGGTGACCCGACGCGTGAATCGCGAGGCCAAGCTGCTGCTCGAGGTCGAGATGCGCGAGCTCGCCGACGAGCTTCGCAGCGCGCAGTCTCCCGGCAGCTCGGAAGTAGAGCGGCGGCAAGTAATCCGAGAACGCTTCGAACGTCTGGTTCGGACCTCCGATCCGAGCCTTCAGCTCGGCGTCGCCTGGCTGGGAGCCGACGGAACGCCTCTGCTGAGCGCCGGAATCCTGACGGATACGCGGGCTCCCGTGCCGTCGAGCGTACTCCGTGGTGAAGAGACCTCCTCGCTCCGGGCCGTCAATCTGGGAGACTCGTACGCCTATCTGGCGATGGCCATGTCGGTCCCGGATGGTGCGGTCCAGATGGTCCTCAGCACGGAGCGCTACGCGGAGAACATCGCGCGGATTCGCGAGGTCTTCCT
Organism: Pseudomonadota bacterium; assembly: GCA_003247575.1. Lineage (GTDB taxonomy): Bacteria > Myxococcota_A > UBA9160 > SZUA-336 > SZUA-336 > SZUA-336. The sequence goes on along the minus strand of QJZC01000050.1, from coordinate 71,914 downwards.
GCTCGCGTTTCCGATCGTGCTGCTGCTCACTGGCGGAGCTGGATTCTTGCTGGCCGACACCACGCTCAAGCCCATCCGCAGCATGACCCAGACCGCGCGCCGGATCTCCGCGACCCATCTCAACGAGCGCATCGCCCTGACGGGGTCGGGCGACGAGCTGGATCACCTCGCCGAAACCCTGAACGACATGCTCGCTCGCGTGGAGGACGGTCTCTCACGCATGCGTCGCTTCAATGCGAACGCGGCCCACGAGCTGCGCACACCTCTGACCGCGCTCTCGAGCCAGCTCGATGTGATGCTCGAGCGGGAGCGGAGCGCGGGTGAGTACCGGCAGGTGCTCGAGGACGCACACGGACGCGTACACGCGCTCTCCGAGGTGCTCGACGCCATGCTGCGGCTAGCGCGCACCGAGGCCGGGATCGCCCCTTCGGACCGGGTCCCGGTCCCGATTCGACCGGTGCTCCAGAACGTGTTCGATTTCTTCGGACCCGTTGCCGAGGAGAGCGACGTCGAGCTCCATCAGGGTCCGATTCCAGACGTCGTGGTGATGGGCGATGCCAGCTGGCTGCATCAGCTCTTCGCCAACCTCGTGGCCAACGCAGTCAAGTTCACGCCCGCGGGTGGGGCGGTCGCGGTTCTGGCAGAGCTCGACCGAAACCAGGTGAGCGTGCGTGTGCGGGACACTGGCCCGGGTCTTGCGCCGACCGAAGCCGACAGCACCTTCGAGCGCTTCAACCGCGGAAAGCAGTCCCAAACCCGTCCAGGCTTCGGACTGGGACTCCCCATCGCGCGCGAGATCGCGCGAGCACACGGGGGCGACATCGAGATCGAGCGCGCGGGGCCGGGCGCAACCTTCCGCGTCACCCTGCCCATTCGAACGGGCACCAGCACGTGAAGATTCTCTACGTCGAGGATGATCCCACGGCCCGCGAGTACATTCGTCGCGGGCTGACCGAACACGGACACGTCGTAGACGTGGCGGAGGACGGGGCGATCGGGCTGGAGCTGGCCCTCTCGCACAGCTATGCGCTCATCATTCTCGACGTCGGCCTTCCCGAGCTCGACGGCTTCGAGCTCCTGGCGCGGCTCAGAGAGCACGATACGAGCACACCGGTGCTCTTCCTATCCGCGCGCGGAGAGGTTCAGGATCGGGTCCGCGGTCTCAACCTCGGAGCGGACGACTACCTGCCCAAGCCCTTTGCGTTCGCGGAGCTGCTGGCGCGCATCCAGGCCGTGTCTCGACGCCGCTTGGACGATCCCGAGGATTTCGTACTCCGGGTGGCGGATCTCGAGCTCGACTTGAAGGCGCATCTGGTCCGGCGTGCGGGGCGCACCCTCGAGCTCACGGCGAAGCAGTTCTCGCTGCTCGAGTACCTGATGCGCAACGCAGGGCAGGTGCTGTCGCGAACCATGATCATGGAGCACATCTGGGGCTACAGCTTCGACACGTACTCCAATGTGATCGACGTTCACATCGCGCATCTACGCAAGAAGGTCGACCGCGACTTCAGCCCGAAGCTGCTGAGGACCGTAAAGGGCGTCGGCTACACACTGCGCGATCCCGACGCTTGATCGCATCACGACGTGCCGATCGAACGCAATGCGTCATTGTGGCACAAATTCACCTCTGGTAGCATGCGGTCGCACATCGCGGCAACGAGCGAGGGCGGCGTGAAGATCTACCTGGTAACCCCGAGAAATCCCGAGAGCTTCTGGACCTTCCAGTCGATCCTCCCCATCCTCGACAAGGACTGCACGCTCCCGAACCTGTCCATGCCGACGGTCGCCGGCATGACTCCCCCCGAACACGGGGTACTGCTCTGCGACGAGAACGTGGAGCCGGTCGACTACGACGTCGATGCGGACATCGTTGGCCTGACGGGGTACATGATCCACGCGGAGCGGATCCGGGCGATCGCGGATGAATTCCAGCGCCGTGGCAAATTCGTCGTCATCGGCGGGCCGTATGCCTCGCTGTGTCCCGATGATGCCGCCAAGCACTGCGACGTCGTGTTCGTCGACGAGGCCGAGCGCACCTGGCCCCAGTTCCTGAAGGATTTCGAGCGCGGATGCTTCAGCAACAAGTACGTGGCGACGGAGAAGCCGGCGATGACCGAATCGCCCATGCCCCGCTTCGACCTACTGAAGCCAGACCGTTATCAATCGCTGTGTGTCCAGTTCGCGCGCGGATGCCCGTTCACTTGTGAGTTCTGCGACATCATCGTCATGTACGGCCGCAAGCCTCGCACCAAGTCCGTTCCGCAGATCATGGCCGAGATCGAGGAGTGCCGCCGGCTCGGCGCCGACCACGTCTTGATCGTCGATGACAACTTCATCGGCAACAAGAACGCCGCCAAGGTGCTGCTGCGCGAGCTGGCCGCCTGGGGGAAGGCCAATGACTACCCACTCATCTTCAACACAGAAGTCTCACTGAACGTAGCCCAGGACGAGGAGCTTCTTGAGCTGCTGCAAGCAGCCAACTTCGTCTCGCTCTTCGTCGGTATCGAGTCTCCTCGCGCGGAGAGCCTCAAGGAGACGCGAAAGCTACAGAACATTCGCGAGGACATGCTCGCAAGCGTGCAGAAGATTCAGTCGTACGGAATGCAGGTGCAGGCCGGCATGATCGTCGGCTTCGACGCCGATGATCAGGACATCTTCGAAGAGCATCTGCGCTTCATTCAGGATGCGCGCATTCCGGTCTCCATGACTGGAATGCTCAATGCCTTCCCGAAAACCCCTCTACAGGCCCGCATGCGCGCCGAGGGTCGATTGGTCGAAGACTCGACTGGAAATCAGTTCGTTCTGACCAACATCGAACCGCTCAAGATGACGCGGGAGCAGCTGGCTCGCGGATACCTCGACCTGCTCCGCCAGCTGTACTCCTTCGACCTGTATCGTGAGCGCGCGGTAGCGTTCCTGCTAGCGTGTGGTCCACGCGTAGGTGCCACCATCCGCATGCGTCTCGAATACGTGCGCACCCTAGCGCGGGTACTCAGCGCAATGCTGGTGACGGGAGGCCCCGAACGTCGCTCGTTCACCCTCAAGCTGGTGTACCAGGTGGTCTCCAAGCGGCCGTCGATGCTCCGCGAGGCGCTCTACTTCTCGATTCTTCACAAGGCCTTCTACGACTACCTCCAGGTGCTCGGAGTGGCGATGGAGCGAGATCTCGCCGCCTATGCGGCGCAGCAACCGGAGCTCCGCGACTCTACCTACACCGCACCCTCGTCGAACGGCACCTCGAGGCCACCGGCCTCAGCCCGCAGGGGCTGACCATCCAGGACGAGCCGAACGGCCCGACATAGCGAGCGCGGAGTGAACGGCTTGGGCAGCAGCGCACAGTCTGCAGGCAGCCCAACCTCTCCGAGCACCTTCTCCCCGTAGCCCGAAACGAGCAGGATCCGCACGGCCGGATGGTGCACTCGCACATACGCTGCGAGCTCGCATCCGTTCATGCGCGGCATCACGATGTCGGAGACGAGCAGATCGACCTGCCCTTCGAGTCTCTCCAGCAGCGGGATCGCGTCGATCGCGTCCTCGCAGACGAGGACCTCATAGCCTGCTCGCGAGAGGGTTCGGCGTGCCACATCTCGCAGGAGCGCTTCGTCCTCCACCAACAGGACTCGCTCCGTACCGCGCATCGACGACGCGAAGTCGAGCGAAGGCTGCGTCGCCCCTCCCGACGGCGCCTCGGGCAGGACGATGCGCACCGTGGTACCGAAGTCGGGGGCACTCTGAACCTCGATGCGGCCGCCGGCCCGCGCGACGATCCCCTGACACATGGACAGTCCGAGCCCCGTACCCTTGCCCTGGGGCTTGGTCGTGAAGAATGGCTCGAAGATATGCCGCTGAACCTCTTCGTTCATGCCGATACCGGTATCGCGCACTTCTAGAACCTGCACCGCAGCGCCGCGAGCCCGACCCTCGTCCATCGTGCACACCGCGTCCTGAAGTGGGGCAGAGCGCTCGCTCGGAATGGAACGTCGGGTAGTCATCTCGAGGGTCCCACCGTTCGCCATCGCATCCCGCGAATTCACAGCCAGATTGACGACCACCTGCTCGATCTGAGCACGGTCTGCACACACCCATAATGGATTCGCAGAAAGTCCGAGGCGCAACGAGATGGCCTCGCCCAACAGCGACTCGATCAGGGGAACCGCCGCAAGAATGGCCTGGTTGAGATCGAAGGTCACCGGTGAGGTTGGTTGCCTGCGTGCAAAGGAGAGCAGCTGCTGCGTGAGCTTCGCGCCGCGCTGAGCGGACTTCTCGATCGCTTCGAGCAACTCGAGCCCACCGGAATCGAGTGAGCTCTCGACCCGCGCGAGCTCCGAGGACGCGAGAATCACCGTGAGAAGATTGTTGAAGTCGTGCGCGACTCCTCCGGCAACTCTCCCCACGGCCTCCATGCGAGTCGCTTCGAGCTGCTGTTCCTCGACGCGCCGGTGAGCGCTGACGTCACGCAGTAACAGCAAGCGCACGGACTCTCCGGCATAGTTCATGACAGGTCCACGCGTGACTTCGAGCGTGATCACCCCTCTTTCGCGTCGCACCCGGAGCTCGCGGATCGCTGGGCCGTCAAGATCGGGGGCGCCCGAATCGATCCACGCCACGAAGTCGTCGAAGTCGCCCTCTGCGGCGGGCTCGAGCTGCGCTCGCACGCTCCTTCCCTCGACAGTCTGGGACGATGCCAAGCCGAGCAGGTGAACCAAGCTCGGGTTGACGTAGCGCCAGTAGCCCCTACTCACGAGCGCGATGCCCTCGGGCGCCAGATCGATCAGCGACTCGAGCTCGGATTCCCGTTTGCGGAGCTCTTGCGCGGTTCTACGCATGCGATCGAAGCTCGGCCCGATCCAACCGACGCCGGCCACCATGCAGACCGAGATCACGAGCGCCACCAGCTCGGCAGAGAGATCGATCTCGATGCGCCCGGCCGAGGCGCCGAGCAAGGTAATCATCCGGCGGCCTGCCATGAGAACCAGAGCCGAGGCAAACCAGGCCCAGGCCCAGAGGGCACGACTCCGCCAGACCAGGTGCACCGCCAGCCCAGCAGCAATCAGCTGCAATGCAATCGACGTTGCGAGGACTGCGAGCTCCAATCTCGTGGCTCCACGGACAGGCTGTGAATCGCAGATACACTGAAGCGACGTCAGTCGCTCTACCTATCCCAAGTTAGCCCAAGTCGAGTAGCCGCAACCGATCATACCATCACGAGAACGTTCCCGGTCCGCTTCGATCGCCTCGGAGCCACACGAGCCACTTGCCGTCCAGCCAGCAATGACACCTGGCGTGAAGACTTCAAAGACTCAGGGGTGGGCGCTCCGAGTGACTCGGTGTCTCTCCCAGATCGCGTTAGGCGTAGCCCGGCGGCGCGCGGAAGCAGTAGCCGAGCGACTCCAGCTGCTCGGCGACGTCGATCAGCAGATGATCCTGATATGCAGCACCGATCAGCTGCACACCAATCGGGAGCCCCTGGCCGTTCAGGCCGGTCGGGATCGCGGTACTCGGCAGGTAGGGACCGGTTGCGAGTCCCGCCCAGAAGAGCTGCTCGAAGTATCCCCGCGACACCCCATCGACCACGAGGCGACGCTCTCCAAAGGGTCGGTGGTCATGTGGAAACGCTGCGGTCGAGCCGATTGGAGCGACGACCAGATCCCACTCCTCGAAGAAACGCCCCCACGCGGCCCGCACGCGCTCCCGCTCCTCGTCGGCGCGCAGCCATCTACGATGAGGCATCACGCGATTCCACGCATGTGTCGCTTCCGACGCGGGGTCCTCGGGGTCGAATCGGGACGCCTGGCGCAGAATCTCGTGGAAGTCGCTCGGAGCCTGTCCGATCGACAGCGCGGCGGTCAGGAGCTTGACGTAGGTCGAATGGGCTCGATCTGGCTCGAAGTCGGGTCGAGCCCGAAAGCTGACCTTGGCGCCTTGCTCTGCCAAGCACTCGCCGAGCTCCACACAGCGTCGGGAGATCTCGGACTCCACGGGAGCCTTAGGGTCCTCGGCCCACACGGCGACGCGTAGCTGCGAGAGCGCCTTCGTCACTCGAGGCAGCTCCAGCTTCCAGCCGACACCGTGCCCGAGCGTCGGTCCAGCGGTTACGTCCAACGCGAGCCTCAGATCGCGCGCGCTGCGTGCCATCGGCCCGAGGACGTTCAGGTCGTCTCGCGACCAGCGGGGCGTCGGGCTGTGGCCGACGTGAGGAACGATGCCGAAGGTCGGCTTGTGCGCAAAGGTCCCCGTGTAGTGCGCAGGGTTGCGCAGCGACCCTCCGATGTCGGACCCGAAGCCGAGTGGCGTCATGCCTGCAGCCAGCGCGGCGCTCTCTCCACCCGACGATCCGCCCGGGCTACGCGAGAGGTCCCAGGGATTGCTCGTCGTGCCGTACACGTCGTTGTACGACTGGAAGTCTTCGAGCCCAAGCGGCACGTTGGTCTTCGCGAATACGATCGCCCCCGCATCGCGCAGCTTTCGAGTCACGTCGGCATCGACCTGGGCACGCCCGTACGCGAACTCGGGACTCCCGAACGTAGTGGGCAGCCCCGCGACGTCGAAGGCCTCCTTGATCGTCATCGGCACTCCGTGCAAGGGTCCCCGCACCCGTCCCTCTGCCAGCTCGCGATCCGCCGCCGTAGCCGCCTCGCGCGCGCGATCGGCATCGAGCACCACGATCGCCCCAATGTCCGCATCGAACTGCGCGACGCGATCGAGGAAGACCTCCAAACAATCGCGCGCACCGAGCTGCCGTGCGCGAATTCGCCGGGCGAGCTCCGTCGCATCGCACCAGACGACGGCATCCATCTCTTCCCCACTCATCCAGCTCCTCCCTCTCCCGGCACATGCTCTCCACAGCGCTGGCCTGCGAGCCCAAGGTAGGGCGGCGAGGCCAAAGGATTGTGCGCCCCACTCGCGTGAGCCTCCAGCTCTTTCGAGCATCCCGCGGCGCGCCCGCTGCGAGGTCCCACGTTGTATGGCAAGCTGGCGCGGTGGATCCGACGAGTCACGCACGTCAGCTCGCGTCCTGCGACCTGGTGATCTTCGACTGCGATGGCGTTCTCGTCGACAGCGAGCCCGCCGGGAATCGCGTGCTTCAACGTCTGCTCGCCGCCGAAGGGCTGTCCCTTTCACTACCCGAGATGTTCGAGACCTTCATGGGGCACTCGATTCCGACCTGCATCGAGATCGCCTCTGCGCGCCTCGGGCGCGACCTCGGCCCCGACTTCGAGCAGCGGCTCGAACGCGCATTCATCGAGACGCTCTCGCGAGAGGTCGCCCCCATGCCCGGCGTGGTGCAGGCGCTCGATGCCCTACCCATGTCCTACTGCGTCGCATCGAGCGGCTCACACGCCAAGATTCGCGCGAGTCTCGGTTCAGCCGGGCTGCTGTCCCGCTTCGAGGGCCACATCTTCAGTGCCGCCGACGTACCGCGCCCGAAGCCGGCACCGGACATCTTCCTTCACGCCGCAGCCGCGCACGCAGTCCCTCCCAGCGCATGTTGCGTCGTCGAGGACACCGCGATCGGTGTGCGCGCGGCCGTCGCCGCAGGCATGCGCGTGTACGGTTTCGCGCACCAAACTCCTCCTGGTGTGCTGGCGACAGCGGGTGCGGACGACTGCCTCGCGGACCTGAGCCGGCTGCCCCATCGGATCGAAGCACTCGGCTTGCGCCTGCTGCCCGCTCAGGCACACGACGTGTCCGCCCTCGCCGAGCTACGGGTCGCAGCGATGCGAGACAGCCTGGAGAGGGTTGGGCGCTTCGATCCGCAGCGCGCCCGCGCGCGCGTACTCGCGCGCTTCGACCCCGATCAGACGCGCGTCCTCGATCTGGGGGGCCGCCTCGTCGGGTTCCTGATGACGGAAGCGCGCGACCGCGAAATCTATCTCGCCCAGCTGCACGTTCACCCGAGCTTCCAGAACCGCGGACTGGGATCGCGTGCGCTGCGCAGCTTGCTTTCAGAGGCCGATTCCGCTCAGCGCGCGGTGCGAGTCAGCGCACTGCGGGAAAGCGCCGCAAATCGCTTCTACCTGTACCACGGCTTCGAGCTGGTCAGCGAGACCGAATTCGATCTCCACTACGTACGCACACCTAGTCTCAGGGCTCCGGCCCAGACTGGGCACTCTCCGACAGGAACGCGAGAACGAGCGAGTTGAACCGCTCCGGCTGCTCGAAGTAGGTGGAGTGGCCCGCCCCTGAGATCTCGACGAAGCCCGCTCCCGGAATCGAGCGGGCCACCGACCGCAGCGCCGCGGGGGGAAAGAGCACGTCCTCGTCCCCTGCGACCACCAGGGTTGGAATCGAGAACGCCAAGAGCTGTTCGGGTACGATTCGAACCCGCCCCAACCGCGCGAGCGCATCCTGGGGCAGCGCCACATTGAACGAGGCGATTCGGCTGTACAGGAAGGCGCGAACGGGCTCCTTCTCCTGGAAGCTACGACCCAGGGCGGGGCCGCCGGGCGCACCAACACTCCCGCGCTCCGCGATGCGTCGCCCCGCATCGGCCAGCGCCATGGTGATCTCGGGAGTCGAGAGGCCTGCCGGCGTCCCGCAGAGGACCAGGGCGCACACTCGGTCGGCATGCGCGAGCGCCATGGGGAGCCCAGTCCAGCCGCCCATCGACTGACACACGAGCGATGCACGTTCGACGCGACACGCATCGAGCACGGCACATAGATCGCTCGGGAACCGAACGGGGTCGAAGTCTTCCTCGGCGCAGGTCGACCGACCGAAACCGCGGTGATCGATGGCAATCACTCGCATCCCACTCGCTTCGAAGGCGGGGATCTGTTGATACCAGCTGGCTGCGTTGCCTCCAGCTCCGTGACAGAGGACGACCGCCGGACCGCTTCCGTAGCTCTCGAACCAGAGCGTTGCCGATCCACTCTCGACGTAGGGCATGTTTGCCTCCTTCATCCACCTCATTGCAGTGCGCGCGTCTCACTAGAGTCTCGAACCTGCTCGAACGACCCTACACTAATGGCCGTGGGGCGCCGTATCGGAGAGGAGGCTCGCCAGCCAATGTACGAACTCTCGATGTACCTCGACCTCGTCGCTCTGACCGGCGCTCCGCGTGAGCAGAGGTCCGATGAGCACCTCTCCGAAAAGCGCTAGGGCCGAGAGCCGAATCCGAAACAGGATCTCACGATACTGCGCGTCGTCGGGAACTTGACCGTCATGCGCGAGCTCGCTCTCCGCGAGGCGCTTGATCAGCTGGTCCTTCACGTCGTCGGGTCGTGTCCGCCCCGAGAGCACATTCCACGCGAGCAACCGCGCGAACCCGGCGTCTCCGAACGTGTGCTCCACGCGTTCGAACATCGTGCTCAGGTCGCCCGTTCGAAGTTTGCCCAATAGGTCTTCGGTCAGGCCCTCGACCGCCCTCCGAGAGAGCGCCTCGAGCAGACCGTCGCGGCTGCCGAAGTGGTGCAACACGGTCGGGTGCGAGATGCCGACATCTGCTGCCACCTCCTGCAGCCGAACCGCCTCGGGCCCGCCGCGCTCGAGGCGCGCTTGGGCAGCGTCGAGAATCTCGCGGCGCGCCTCGGCGGCGCTGCGCCGCTTCCGCGGGGCCGATGCACTGGGCTTTGACATGCTCGCTATTGACAATCCTGTAGGTTACAGCAAAAATAATGAACATCATTGTAGGCGAGTCTTCCGTTGGAAGACCCGCCAGAGAGAAGGAGCCCGAGCCATGCCGAGCCTGGATCGTTCACGAATCCGCCCCCTCGTCGCACTTCGCGCCATCCGAGAGCTCCTACGCAACCCGGACGACACCTCTCAGGTGTTCCACATCGTCGAAGCGCTCAAGGGCGGACACGAGATTCGCACCTTGGAACGCATGCGCGCCACTGCTACAGGACGCGAGATCCTGGAGAACGAGCGCGAACTCCTCGATTGCCTGGCGAATCGCGAAGCCCTGCGCCGCCTGCCCGAGGGATCTCTCGGGCACCAATACGCCAGCTTCATGGACCGCGAGCAGATCTCGGCCGAAGGACTGGTGAATGCGAGCGGACGCAGATTCGAGCGCACGCAGACCGGTGACCCCGCGGGCGGACGGCTTCGGCGTCGCATGCGCGACTCGCACGACCTCTGGCACGTCGTCACCGGCTATGACCGGGATCTGATCGGAGAGGCTGCCCTGCTCGCGTTCACGTACGCGCAAACGCGGAATCGTGGCGTCGGACTCATCGTGGCCATCGCGTGGCTTCGATCTCCTGGCGCCGCTCGGCGTGTAATTCGCGAAGCCTTCCTTCGGGGACGCCGCGCGGGCTGGCTCCCCGCCGTCCCGTGGGAGGCCCTGCTGCCGCTACCGCTCGCCCAAGTGCGCGCCGAGCTCGGGCTCGAGCTCGACCCGCCCAGTTACGACCCGCTGCGCTCGGCGGGAGCACCCGCGCTCGCCTGACCTATTCGAAGCGAGCGTCAAGCGCTGTTGCACCCGAGCTTGCGATCTCCGGAGAGAATGGTGCCCCACGACTCCACTCGAGCACATCCCGACGTCGCGCTTGCTCCGCGGCCGCCCGCAGATGCCTCCGCCCTGGCCGAGTACGTGGCGGCGGGAGATGAACGAGCGCGCTCGCTAGGGAATCGGGGACCGATTCGCTTCGAGACCGACGGTCGGCTACATCGAGACATTCTTTCCGCTTACGAGTCCCTCGGGTTCTACGTCTTCGAGGGGGTTGTCGGAAGCGAGGAACTGGCGGAGCTCGAGAGCGATGTCCAGGACATGGTGTCGCGCTTCCCTGTCCACCGCGGCTCCGCCCAGGACTCTCGAGGCCGACCGGCTCTGGGCAGCGACTGCCGCGCACCTACGGTGGTGTGGGCAAAGCCGCTCGCCGATCCCTTCGGCGGCACCCGAATCGCCAACGGCCGCCACCCAGTCAGGATGTCCGAACCAGCCCCTCCACCCGATTCCCCGACGGATATCGTGCTCCTGGTGTTGGGGCCGCTCCAGTTCTCGGACGCGTACCTCCGCCTCTATGGCCATCCGTCTCTGCTGCGGGTGGCGGCGGCGATCAATGGCCCCGACTTCACCCCGTTCAACGAGACGCTGTTCATCAAACAACCAGGTCTCGGGGCTTCCGTCGCTTGGCACCAGGACGGCACGACACACTGGGAGAGCCCTCTCTTCGACACAGGCTGCCACGGGTTCAACTTCATGGCCCAGCTGTATGGGAGTACCGCCGCGAACGGGGTCTAGGTGATCCCAGGCACGCACGCGCTCGGCAGGGCGGACATTCCCGCGCTCGTCGCGAGTGCGGGATCAGATCGTTTGCCGAGCGCCGTTCCAATCGTCTGCTCAGCTGGAGATGTCGCGATCTGCAACCGCCAGCTGGTCCATGGATCCTTTGCGAACACCAGCAGTCTGCCACGCGTGTCCATCAACTTCGGCTTTCACCGGCGAAGCTCCGTGCTCGATGTGCACGCAGGTGGTGTCCACAATGCGCGCGCGACCTACGACGCGGCCCGCATCGCCGAACGATCGCGCGTACTCGGATACGCGATCGCAGCTCGTCAGCTGAGGTTTCCGGACGCCCCGCCCTACCGCTACGCCCCGTTCGCCGAACGAGGCGAGCTCTTCGTGTGGGACGACCAAGCCCGCAACCTCCTGCACGACTACAACCTGCTCGACCTGAGCATCTGACGGAAGCTTTGCAGGCGGACTGCTCGCGCTACGAGCAGATGCCTACCAGAAGTTGGGCGCGACCAGGCCGTAAGGCCGCCTGATCGCGCGAATCACGCAGCTTCAGCCTGCTTCCACGAGTGGGTACGGAGCTTGTATACGGGCAGCGCAGGAGGATAGCTAGAATTATGCAATTCAAGAAAATTCGTACCCATCTATCGTTCATTGCGCTCGCCGCTGGCCTATCGGTTGGATCGATCGGCACCTCTGCTCACGCTGCCGACTCCGCTGCGCTGGAAAAGGGCATGAAGTGCGCCGTCGAGAAGTACGGCCTAGCAGGCTCCAACGTCTTCACCGGTGAGCCACTGACCGCCACCAAGGGTCCGTCGTTCGCCAGCAAGCCCGAGTTTTCTGGCTACAACGAGGGCAGCCGGGACCCGAAGCTTGCGTCGTTTCCGCCGGGCGTCGGCCTGATCGGTCGCGCCTGGTCGTCTGAAACAGGCACCGACTTCTCGAAGAATGTGCAGGAGCTCCCCGGCGACAAGTTCCTTCGCCTCGAGCTAGCCAAGAAGTTCGGCGTGCGCGGCACACTCGGCGTGCGCTTCGATCAGTATTCGGCTGTAATCGAGTTCTACTCGGACGAAGCAAAATCCGAGTGGGATGTCGCAGGCATCAAGGCCTGCTTCGAGTAGACCCGAACGAGCTCGTGGGATCGTCCATTCGCTCCCGCGAGCTCGACTCGGCCAAGACGGCGGTCAGCCAGAGCGCTGGAGCACATCGAACGTCTCGATCCGACGGTGTCCGTGCGTTTCGGCACCGAGGCGGGGCTCTACGTAGTCCAAGGAGCGGTCTACGAGCACGGTCATCATCCCTACTTCTCGTGCCGCGTCGAGCTCCGGCACGACATCCGAAAAGAAGAGGATGCACGCCGCTGGCTCCCCGATCTCGCTCTGAATTCGTCGATAGCTCTCGACCTCTTGCTTCCCGCCCGTCTCCATGTCGAACCAGCCGGAGATGATCGAGGTCAGGTCGCCGAAGGCCGAATATCGAAAGAACAGGCGCTGCGCGAAGACGCTACCGGAGGAGTAGATGTAGATGGGCACTCCCTCATCGTTCCACTGCCTCAGCGCAACGACCGCGTCGCGGTAGAAGTGTGCGGTGAAGTCTCCGCTCCGATAGCCATCGGCCCAGATCATTCCCTGTAGCGCCTTGAGCGCCGGGTGCTTTCGATCTCGATCGATCCAGTCCTGCAGTTCTCCGGCAAGCTCGCTATCACTGCGCTGCCCGCCTCTCTCCGCTGCGACCCCATCGAGCCACTTCCGTACCTCGGAGTCCCGCGCGAACCGCTGGATGAAATCCGGCAAGCGCCGCCGTGCGTAGGGGAACAGCACGTCTCGGACAAACGAGAGGCTGCTCGTAGTCCCCTCGATGTCAGTCAGAATGGCCTGGGGGCGGGCGCCTTCGGGCACGCTCATCGGGCTGCTGGTCCCTCGTCGTAGCGCGGAAACTTGTCGGCGATGTCCGTGCCGGTGAAGTGCCCGACCCACCCCTCCGGCTGGGTAAAGAAGCGGATCGCGACGAAGCTGGGCTGCGGCCCCATGTCGAACCAGTGACACACCCGGTCCGGCACAGCGATCAGATCACCCGCCTCGCACAGCACCTCGTAGACCTGATCGTCGACGTGGAGAGAGAACAGACCAGATCCGGCCACGAAGAAGCGCACCTCGTCCTCTTCGTGAAAGTGCTCCTGCAGGAACTTCGACCGCATCACCTCGCGCTGCGGGTCGGCCGGGGTGATGCTCACGACATCGATCGAGCGGAATCCGCGCGCGGCGACGAGGCGATCGACGTCTTCACGAAACGCATCGATGATCTGCTCGGCTGCTGCACCTGGATGTACGCGACGACTCGTCTGCCACCGCTCGAACAAAACGCCAATCTGAGCGAGAGTGTCACGAATCTCACCAGGCTCGCCCGTGGCCCACCGAGGTGCCGAGGGGTTTCCGTCCGAGAAGATGCGCAGACGGCTCACCGGAGCCTCCGGAGCTCCAGCTCGCACTGCAACAGAAACTCGAACGCCTCGAGGTGACGTCGCGCCTCGGTCATGTCGGCTCCCCACACGTAGAGACCGTGTCCTTCGATCAGATAGCCCCAGAGCTCCCGTGCATCGAGCAAGGCGTCCACCTGCGCAGCAAGAAGGGGAATGTTCTGCGTGTTCCGTAGAATCGGCAGGTCGACCGGACGCTCGTGAGTCTCATTGCCGGCGAGCGCCTTCAGGAGCTCGTAGCCCTCTAGCCTCACGAAACCCGCAGGCGCGTACAGACACGACGCAACCGTCTGAGCAAGCGAATGGGTGTGCAGCACGCAACCGACCTCTGGGAATCGGGCATACATGCGGGTGTGTAGGAGTGTTTCGGCCGACGATTGGGCTCGCGACCCAACCGGCTTCCCCTCGAGATCCACGACCATGATGTCGGCCTCGACAAGCCGGCCTTTGTCGCGGCCGGAGACGGTGATCGCGATGTAGTGCGTATCGATCCGCTGCGAAAAGTTGCTGCTGGTTGCGGGCGTCCAGCCGCGATCGGAGAACTCGCGCAAGTTGAGAATCAGCTCGCGCACGCGTGCGGACAGACGCTCTCCGTCGTACGTAGCGGCCTCCATACCGCGAGTCTAGCGGCAGGTAGGCCAAATGGGAAAGCCGCGAGGGCGAGCGCCAGCCGCAGTGCGTTTCGCTCACCTCATCCATCGTAGGCAGTCACCCTTCCGGACGACCGGCTGCGGGCGCGCAGCCCTCGCATCCCACCCGCGTGTCCGCAGGAAGACACGGGGCAATACGATCGATCACCGCTCGCGCACGACGCAGATCTGATGCACGGTTCGGATCGCACCGGCTTGCGTGCGAACTCCCAGCTTCTCGGCAGCTCGCTTGAAATAGGTGCGGGCGCTCTGGTAGGAGATCTTCTCGCTCTCGGCAGCCTCGCGTAGATCGAGCCGGTTCGAGAGCTCTACCATCAGGCTCGCCTCTGCCGGTGTAAGCCCCCATGCATTTCTCAGAAGCATCTTCGGAAGCTCTACTGGAACACTGCCGGGGATCAGGAGAAGCAGCGCACGATTGGGCGTCGGCCCGCATCCAGGGTGCGGAACCACCACCACGTGGACGAGCTCTTCCCGCTCGAGCTGATTCACGCGGATTGCCCCCCCCTGCGAGGTCACGTTCGAAGCCGCAAGCGCGATCAGCTCACCCAGACGCCGGTCGTCGGCACCATCCTCGAGAGCGATACGCGGGCCCCGCCTGCGGAGCCCCCTACGCGTAGTGAGAATCTCCTCGGCCGCTCGATTCGCGTGCAACACTCGACGATTGGCATCCACGACGAGCACGCCGAACCGGAGCTGATCGAGCGCGCGGCTCGACCAGTCGCCGACCGCACGTCCCTCCGTACCCTCTACAGCCAGACCCTCGAGCCTTTCGAGCACGCGGAAGGTGCGCTTCAGGAAGCCGAGAATCCCTCTACCCAACCGTACATACTGCGCATCAACGTCGTTCGTGCCCGTTGGACTGAAGACCGCGAGCAGAAGCTCGTCGCTTCCTTCCCTGCGCGACGCGAAGCCGCCGAACACCACGTGAGACCCGAATCCGCTCGGCTGCATGAACTCGTTGTAGAACGTCCGCTTCCTGAGCTCCGCCGGCGAGAACGTCTCGTAGCCGAGCCCGAAGTAGCCTTCCGGAAACAGGTGCGTGATCGGGGCCCAAGGATTGTTCCGGTGGTAGTGCCGGACGACCCCTTCTACATCGCGTGGGTCCACCCCCGCAAAGAAGGTCGGGCCCATCGGCGACCATCCCGGTGCGAGACTGACAAATACACCATGCCCCGGAAACGCGCTGCCGATCGCTTCGGAGACATGCGTCCAGGGATCCGCTTGAAGTGGCGCCTCCAAGCACGCTTCGGCGATTCTAGAGGTAGCAGCTTCGATCATGGCCCAGTCAAGACTGGCCGAATTTCGAGCCCTATTGCATGAAATTCGATGTAGTTCTCACTTAGCATCGCGGAGCAAACCTGGAAGATCGACGAGGGAGGACCGGATCCATGGCACGATCGACGGCAGAGAGGGCCCTTGCCAAGCTTCGGGAAATCGTCCGAGCGTGGCCAGAGACCGACGAGCGCATCTCCCACGGAGCCCCCACCTTCTGGGGAGGTCGCAAGACCTTCGCGAGCTTCCAGAACAACCTTCACGGGGACGGCCGGATCGCGATCTGGTGTAAGGCCACGTTCGACAGCCAGGCGATCCTGACCGAGAGCGACCCACGGATCTACTTCGTCCCACCCTATGCCGGACCCAGCGGCTGGATCGGAATTCGTGTCGACGGCGACGTCGATTGGAACCAGGTCCGCGCGCTACTCGAGGAAGGCTATCGGATGGTGGCTCCCAAGCGCGCACTTCGGAAACTCGACGCGGGTTTGACGCAAGAACGCTGAACGCAAGAAGCCCCCTTGCCAGAGGTCCGAAAACCTCCAGCAAGGGGGCCCTTTCAGTCAGATGCGCGTGCTCAGGAGCCGGTGATCAACCCCGGAACACCGCCGCGTCCCTTTCCGGTGAACCCGAAACTGTCGATGTTCTGATCCATCGCGTTCGCAATACTCACCAGAATCTTGGAGTGCGCCTCACCCGGAAGGTTGAGATAGCGCCCACCCTTGAGTGCACCACCGGCGCCACCCGCCAGAATGAACGGCATGTTGCGGTGGTCGTGCAGGTTGCTGTCACCTAGCTCCGAGAACAGGAAGATGATCGTGTTGTCGAGCAAGGTTCCATCCCCATCGGGGACCGCGTCGAGCTTCTGCATCAGGTTCTTGAGCTGCCCAGTGTAGTAGTTCTGCAGCTTCACGAAGTTCGCCGCCGTCGGGGTGGTTGGCGCCCCGTAGTGCGAAGCATCGTGGTGCCGCTGGGTCGAGCCCGTGAACGCCATCTGGGTTGGACTGACCGGATGCGACCACTGCAGCCCCACCACGCGCGTCATGTCGTTGGCGAGAGCCAGCGCAATCGTGTCGGTCTGGAGCTTGCCAACCAACTCGAAGTTCTCTTCGCGATTGAAGATGGCTGGGTAGCCGAAGAATCCCGGCCCCTCCGGCACCTCGAAACCTTCAGAGTTGAAGGTTTCGACGGTGAGAGGACCCGCCGGTCGCCTGGAGCTCGGACCCGCCGCCGCGGCGCGGGCGAGCGAAGAGATCCGACGCTCGACCTCGCGAAGCGATGTCAGGTGTAGGTCGAGCTTCTGGCGCTCCAGCTGCCCGAGCCGATTCTCCAGCTGCTGGATCTCTGCCACCGAGTTGTCGAGGATGCTCGACCGGAAGTCGGTGGCAGCTGCCCCGCCTCCCGAACCGCCACCCGCACTCGCCATTCCGAACACCGAGCGGAAGGCCGCGATCGGGTTGTCCTCCGGTGTCCGCACCTTATTGCCCGGGAGGAACGAGAAGTAGTCACTTCCGTTCTCGTGGGTCGCGTGGATCCCGAAGAAGATCGACGAGAGCGGGGTCTGCCCTCGCAGACGCTCCGCGAGGAAGACATCGAGCGACTGATCGGAATTTCCGGTCAGCACCTTCTGAACTCCCCCTCCGTGCGAGTTCCCACCCTCGTACATCTCGAACCCGTTCAGGAACACACAGCGGTTCTTGACTGGCTCGAGTGCCTGAGTCATGGGCGAGAGCTGGAAGTTGGTCTCGGTTCCCGTTGGATGGAACAGCGACGGGACACAACCGTCCGGTATGAAGAAGAAGATGGCTCGCTTCGGCCCCTGCGCCGCCAGGGCGGGCTTGAGCCGCAACCCCATCGACAGCGGAATCGTCGCAGCCGCTCCCTTGAGCAGACTCCTTCGGTTGATCATGGGTGCCATTTGATTGGCCCTCCTACTGCTTCCGCAACGTGAAAGTCGGAGACTCCACGATGCTGATCAGCAGACTCTTGATGTCGTACTCCTGCGCAACGAATCGGTCCTGCATGAAGTTGATCGTGCAGGCATCGGCCTCCGTATCGATGCGTCCCTTGGCGAACCGGAAGTACTGCTTCGCGAGACAGTCCGGAACGTCCGGGCTCTCGGAAAGCAGATCGCTCAGCTCGCGCAACCCCGCGAAGCTCGTGCTCGGGAAGTTCGCGCGTAGCTGCTCCGGATCGAACCCGACCAGGGCCTTGATCAATCCAGAGTCGTCGATCGGCATGCCGAACTCGTTCTGCCGGAACTCACCCGCCCCGTTGTAGCGCTCCAACCCGAAGCCCAGGTCATCGATGAACGAGTGACACTGCTGGCAGAACGGGCTCTCGCTGTGGGCCGCGAAGCGCTCACGCGTAGTGAGCGAGGGATCGAGGCCCGGAGGCGTGTTGTCGATCGCCGGTGGCGGATCGGGCAGATCGTGGCACAGCAACCGCTCGCGCACGAAGACACCGCGCTTGATGGGCGAGGAGTCATCGGAGTGCGCATAGGACGCCAGCACACTGGTCAGGCCGAGGATGCCGCCGCGGGTCCCATCGGGGACCGAGATCACCTGGAAGTCATTCCCGTTGGCACCCGGCAGCCCATAGTAGTTCGCCATCACCTGATTCGCGAGCACGTAGTTGGCCGAGAACAACTCCTGCACCCGCCCCGTGCTGTCGAATACGACGTGATTCACGAACTCGACGAGCTCCTGATCCGACGACTGCTGCACCGCAGTCGTGTAGCGCGGGTAGATGTTGGGGTCCTTCTGACCAGTCTGGAATGGATCGGCTCCGAGCCACTGGCCCATGAAGATGCCGACCTGCTCCCTGGACCGTGGCTTCTCGAGCAAGCGCTTGGCCTGCGCCACGAGGTCTTCGCTGCGCTGGAGACGATTCTCCGAGGCCGCGCGGAACAGCTCCTCATCCGGCATCGACCCGAGGAAGAGGTACGACAGCGCACTGGCGACCTCGAACTGATCGAGCTGGAAGTTACCGCCGCCGACCGGGCTTCCGAGCTCGGAGCGGTACAGGAAGTTCGGCGACAGGATCATGCCGACGATCGTCCGCCGCATGCCTTCGGTGAAGTCCCCGTTTGCACTGTCGAAGATCTCGATCAGTGCAGCGCGCTCCGAGTCGCTCAGCGGACGCCGATACGCGCGGGTGCCGAGGGTCTCCACGAACTCTGCTGCACAGCGTGGAGCATCCTGATCCGGGTTGCACGGAAGCAGTCGCTGCCGATTCTGGGCCACGGCCTTGTCCGCGAGCTCCTCCGCCACCGTGAGGATACTGTCCACATGGCGCGCGGTGATCAGGTTGTTCCCAGCGTTGTTGTCGTATCCCTCCTTGCGGGCTTCGATCGGGATGAGGTCGATCGACTTCTGCGTGCGGACACCGAGCAGATCCTCGGTCGTCGCGTCGAACTCACGCCGGGTGAGCAGCCGCAGCACGCGCGGTCCGGGAGTCTCGCCGTTGCAGACGAGCTCTGGAAGCGGAACGGGATCGAGTCCAGCCCCAAGGGGTCCGCCACCGCCGGATCCAGAACTGGATCCACCCGAGGAACCGGAGCCGCCGGAGCCGCCGGAGCCGGAGTCAGAGCCGGATCCACCCGTTGGGCTACCGGTCCCAGTGAAGCCTCCTGCGCCCCCCTGGCCACCGCCGTCGGCGACGCCGGGGAAGTTCTCGAGAATGTAATCGGCTGTTAGAGCCGCACAGTCTCCAGAGCACGCACCCGGAGCGAAGGTCGGCATCGTGCGCTCGATCTTCTCGATGAGCGAATCACGTGTCGGATAGAGGAACTGGAGCGATGCGACGGTCGTATCCGGGAAACCTCCCACACCGATTCCGTCATCGCCGTGACACACGGCGCACTGCTCCGTGTAGAACGCCAGTCCGGACTTCGCCCCTCCAGCACCATCCGAGCCGTCCGCGACCTGTGTCACGGGCACACTCGGCCGCTCGAACGGACGGTCTGGCGACAGCGCCTTCAGGAATTCGAGCAGAGCTGCGCGCTCCTCGGAGGTGACCGATGCGGGCTTCAGCAGCGGATCGATCTGCGGGTTTCCGATTCGATACCCGCCGGCCAGCATGAAGTCCATGGCCGCGGCCAGGGTGGAAGCGCTGCCATCGTGGAAGTACGGCGGATGCGTTGCGACACCGCGCAGAGTGGGCGTCTTGAAGGCCCCATTCTCCGCCTCGACCCCGGTAATCTTTCCACGCCCCAGGTCGGGGGAGTCGTTGCCCTCGTAGTCCGCACCGATGTTGTGGAACTTGTAGTCACTGTAGAGCGGCGGAATGTGACAGTTCGTACAATTCGCCTCTCGGAAGACTCGCTCACCGAGCACCACCTGATCGCTGACGGCATTCTGATCGCCCGCCAAGAACCGATCCCAGGGGGAGTCTCCACTCTGGATGGTGCGGATGAACGCGCCGAGCGCGAGCGGAATCTGCTCGCCCGTAGGGCCCGATCCGAAGACCTCCTCGAACCGCTGCTTGTACTCGGGAATCAGGGCCAGATCCGCGGCGACCTCGTCCGGCTTACCGCCCATCTGACCCGTCCAGGCCGCGCGAGCCGTGCTCTCGACGGAGGGCTGGCGTCCATCCCAGTAGTACTCCGCGGAGTAGGAGATGTTGTACATCGTGGGCGTATGGCGCGTGTTGAGCTTTCCGCTCGACTTCGGAGACGTGTCGAGACCGTCACCCCATCCCTTCTCGGGCATGTGGCAGACGGCGCAAGAGAAGACCTTCGTATCCGACAAGCGCGGATCGAAGAACAGAATCTTCCCTAGCTCGATCTTCGCCGCGGTGGGCGCGCTGGATTCAGGAGCGCGAATCGGCAACAGTCCCCGTAGCACCGGGATTTCCTGTCCGCTTTCGGCCTGCTCCGCGATGGACACCTCGGGCGCCGTGGGTGCCTCGGGCACGCCAGCTGCCGGCATTTCGACCGGGGCGGGAGCCATCGGGGCAGCCGAGCCACTCCCCACCGCGGGACCGCCGACAGCCGGGGGCGCCGCAGCCAGCTCTCCGCACTCCAGCCCGTTCAGCTGGAAGCTCGCCGGCACCGTGTTCGGGCCGTTGTACGAGCCGATGAATCCGAAGTTAACACTCGAGTTCGCAGCAATGAGCGAGTTGTAGCCTGCGTCGACGACCTGGACCGCAGCGCCAGACTGCATGACGGTCCCGTTCCAGAGCTGGGTGACCTGCTGTCCATCCGGCATGTTCCAGGTCAGTGTCCAACCTTCGACGTTCTCGGACGTCGGGTTGCCCAAGGTCACCTTGGCCAAGAACCCGGTTGGCCACTGCCCCATGATCTCGTAGTCGACGCGACAACCTCCATCGGCCTGAGCCGGTGGCGCCGCGAACGAGATCGCCGCGACGAGTCCCCACAGGATCCGGCAAGCCGAGAAGCACCTGAATCGCATTGAGTATCCCCTGTAACAATTGAACTCATTCACAAGAGTCTTCGCATTCAATATCCGCACACGCCCAACCAGCGTCCGCAACGCGGATGACGGATAGATGCAGCGCGACGATACTTGGATCCGCCTCGGTCCGTAAGGGGTACGGCCAGGGAACTTACAGGGAACGGGGTTCTAACCCCCTGCTCCCGCGATATTCACAAAGAAGAAGAAAGCGCCCGGATTCGCAACTGAATCCGGGCGCACGTTCAGGATTGCGCACCCTTGGTCTCGAGCATGGATTCCAGAGTTGCTCGACGAATCTCCCGCTCGATCGTATCTCCCGACAGGGCGAATGGGGATGAATCCCTGTTTCGGGCTCAAACCGCGTATAGCGCAACGGCAGAAGTCTACACAATCCACCGCGAATCAACGAGCAAGTGCCATGTTGGGCGCGACCGCGGAGGTTAAGGATAGATAAAACACAAACATGACGGCGATGTCGCAGCCAGGCGATTCGTTCCGCAAACACGCAAGACAACCTGACACATATCCACCGTTCCAGATAACGTGCACAAGAAACATATAGAAATCAGAAATAATAAGTTTCCGGCTATCATCCAGGACTCGACAACTCTTTCAACGCTCGCGAATTCGCAACAGTGAGTGCTCTGAGCGGTGACAGTCAGGGGCGGGGCAGGCGGAAGATACGGGCATCTAGCTCGCGGTCGGAGACTGCGATTCGCGTCGCCCGGACCTCGTACTCCTCGTCCCGATACTCGAACGCATAGGGACGGTCGGTTCGAACGGTTCCCGTACGCCCTGGCTTGGATCGATCTCGAAACTCGACGAAGATCGTCGCTGCCGCCTCTCCGACAGCATCGCGATACGTCCTCGCGACCTTGATCCGAACCTGCCCGCCGAGAACCGAATGAATGCTCCCGTCCTTGATTCCTGTGAGCTGGTCCAGGGAGGCAGGAACAGCCAGTTCTGGCGCAGAATCGGCGGGTGCGCCAACCGAGCGGTCGGGGGACCGCTCCTCTCGCGCGACTGCCGCGAGGAGTTCGGATGCGCCACCCTGGTCAGCTGACCGCAACATCGGCGAAGGACCGGGACCGCACACGTAGTCCCGCACGGGTCCCACATCGAACCGAGCAAGCAACGCCGGCACGATCGAGGCGAGAATCGTGCAGACCCCCGCGATGACCGCCGCCCCGAGAGAGGCCCTAGAGCTGGTCATCGGTTGGACATCCGAGGGCTCCGCCCGAACGACGTCGCCCGCCCGGATGACTCCTGAAGCTCTCCAGCTCTGTGTGATTCGAGGTCTCGATGGTGCACCCTGAAGCCGCTGCAGCAGTGCGGAGCCCTATAGCCAGGACAGGATCATATCAGCCCTAGGCGCGTGCGGGCAGGACCGTCGCGGGTCAGGGGCGCGCGAGGATCAGCGCGATGCCCTGCCCGACGCCGATGCACATCGTGCAGAGTGCGTAGCGCGCCGTGCGGCGCTCGAGCTCCAGCGCGGCAGTCAGAACGAGCCGCGCGCCCGACGCTCCCAGTGGATGCCCCAGTGCAATCGCGCCTCCATTCGGATTGACGTGAGGGGCATCATCCGGCAATCCGAGCTCGCGCACGACGGCGAGAGACTGCGCAGCGAAGGCCTCGTTGAGCTCGATCACGTCCATCTGGTCGAGCTTGAGCGATGCGCGCGCCAGCGCGCGCCGGGTCGCCGGCACCGGCCCCATCCCCATGATGCGAGGAAGGACTCCTGCCGACGACTCCGCGACCACACGCGCGAGCGGATTCAGGCCATGACGCCTCACGGCGGACTCCGATGCGATCAGCAACGCACAGGCACCGTCGTTGATCCCAGATGCGTTTCCGGCAGTGATGCTCCCCCGCTCGGAAACGATTGGCCGGAGCGCAGCCAGATCCTCCATCGAGGTCTCTGGGCGCGGGTGCTCGTCTACCTCGACGCGAACGGACGCGCCGCGACGTCGCGGCACCTCTACGAACATGCGCTCGGCCGAGAAGCGACCCGCCGCCTCCGCCTGGGCGCAGCGTGCCTGACTGCGCAGCGCGAACGCGTCCTGAGCCTGACGCGTCACTCCGAACTCCGCCGCCACATTCTCAGCGGTCTCCGCCATGGAGTCGGTTCCGTAGGTTGCCTGCATGCGCGGGTTGATGAAGCGCCAGCCGAGCGTCGTATCCTGGAGCCTACAGTCCCGCCCGAACGCCGTCTCGGCCTTGCCCAGTACGAACGGGGCCCGGGACATGCTCTCGACTCCACCGGCCAGCACGAGGTCGGCGGAATTCGCTCGGACTGCACGCGCGGCCATGATCACGGCGTCCATGCCGGACCCGCACAGACGATTCAAGGTGACACCCGGCACCTCGACAGGAAGCCCAGCCAGCAGCAGAGACATGCGCGCGACGTTGCGATTGTCCTCGCCCGCCTGGTTCGCGCAGCCGAGCACGACGTCGTCGAGCGCCTGCCAGTCGAGCGCGGGCCGCCGCCGCATGAGCTCGCGCAGCGGCAGTGCCGCGAGCTCGTCGGTGCGTACCTGTGCCAGGGCACCGCCGTAGCGACCGAAGGGCGTCCGCACACCCTCGCAGACATAGGCTTCCGACATTGGCTTCATCCCCCCCTGGCGTTCCGCGATCCCTCCCGGAGATCCTCGATCCGGTGGCGCCCCGAGTCCGTCGGAGCGGCGCGGGCGCTACGACGGCGCGACCCCTTGGATCGCGTTCTGCAGCAGCTCGCGGAGGCCTTCGCGCTCCAGCGGGCGCGGATTCGGATAGGCGTCCTGCAGGGCGAGGTCCAGCGCGTGATCCACGTCCGCCAGCTCCATCCCGAGGTCCGACAGCGAGGTCGGTGCCTTGAGCCTGCAGGCCAGCTCGAACAGCCCCCGTGGCGCGTACCGAGCATCGAGCGCGCGCTCGACCTGCGCCATCGCTCCGCGTGCCGCCTCGTAGTTGTACGCGCACGCGTGCGGCAACACGACACAGTGCGTCTCGGCATGCGGCAGTCCGAAGCTACCGCCGAGCGTATGACAAAGTTTGTGGTGCAGCCCCAAGGTCGCCGATCCCAGAACGCTCCCGCACAACCAAGCGCCGTAGAGACACTCTGCACGCGCGTCGGCATCCTGTGCCAAGGCGACGACTCGTGGAAGTCCGGCTGCAAACGCGCGGATTCCCGCCTCTGCCATCAAACAGGTCACCGGATCCACTCCGGGCGCGTACAAGCCCTCGACCGCATGTGCGATCGCGTTCATGCCGCTGGCGGCCGACAGCGGGAGCGGCAGCGCGAACGTCAGCTCTGGGTCGTAGATCACCGTACGCGGGAGAACGATCGGATCTCGGCCGGTTCGCTTGCGACCGGCTTCGGTGATCCCGTGAATCGGGGTCATCTCCGATCCGGCATACGTGGTAGGAAGCGCGATGATCGGAAGCCGGGTCTCGAGCGCCAGCGCCTTCGCCAACCCGATCGCAGACCCCCCACCGACGGCCACCAGCACGTCGGCACGCGCCTGCTCGATCTCCGATCGCGCGGCGACCACGCACTCACGCGGCACGTGCATCTGCGCGCGATCGAGCACGCCGGCCCCCCGCTCGGCCAGCAGCTCGAGACACTCCTCCAGCTGGTCGCGCTGCTCCGGAGACCCGAGTACATAGGCTCGCTCGCCGCCGAGCCGGTCCACCTCGAGGGGAAGCTCGCGCCTGCAACCGCCCCCGAACACGACGCGCGGCATTCTGAGCTCGGCGACGAAGCGCGTCACGGTGCGACCTCGACAGGGTTTCCGCGGAGCTTCAAGCGAGAGATCCGACAGAGCTCCCCGAGCGTCCACCCCTGCACGATCTCGCGCACGACGAGCCCCTCCGGGGTCACATCGATCACCGCGAGATCGGTGTAGATGCGATCGACGCAACCCGCAGCGGTCAGCGGATACGTGCACTTCTCGACGAGCTTGCTCTCGCCAGCGCGCGTCAGGTGCTCGGTCAGAACGAAGACCCTGCGCGCGCCGATCGCGAGATCCATCGCCCCACCCACGGCTGGGATCGCGTCCTCGGCTCCCGCGTGCCAGTTGGCCAGATCTCCAGCGATGGAGACCTGGAACGCGCCGAGCACGCAGATGTCGAGATGCCCCCCTCGGATCATGCTGAAGGACAGAGCATGATCGAAGAACGAGCCGCCACGCATCAACGTGATCGGCTCCTTGCCCGCGTTGATCAGATCCGGATCCGCGTTTCCCGGCTCGGGAGGGGGCCCCATTCCGAGGATGCCGTTCTCGCTGTGGAGCACGACGCCACGCTCGGGATTCAGATGCTCGGCGATTCGCGTCGGCAGGCCAATCCCCAGATTTACGTAGCTGCCGTTGGGGATGTCCCGAGCCACGCGAGCGGCCATCGCGCTGCGATCGCGGCGTAGTCCCAGCGACGTCATGCCGCGCTCTCCGTCCACCCAGCCTGCCTGCGCCCGCGCGTGCATACGACCCGCCTCACGAAGATTCCCGGAGTCACGATCGCCTCGGGATCCAGCTCTCCAATGCCTACCACGCGGGACACCTGGGCGATGGTGCAGCGAGCGGCCGTGGCCATGACCGGACCGAAGTTCCTCGCGCTCTTCCGGTAGGTCAGATTTCCCAGCGGATCCGCCAGCTCTGCGCGAATCAAGGCAAAGTCCGCATGGATCGGGTGCTCGAGCAGATGGCCCTTTCCGTCGATGATGCGAGACTCCTTGCCCTGCGCGAGTCGCGTCCCGAAGCCCGTTTGCGTATAGAAGGCACCGATGCCGGCTCCGGCGGCCCGGATCCGCTCCGCGAGCGTCCCCTGGGGAACCAGCTCGAGCTCGATCTCCCCGGCCCGGTACAGCGCGTCGAACACGAAGGAGTCGGACTGACGCGGGAACGAACAGAGGATCTTGCGCACTCTCCGGGCCTGCAGCAGGGCTGCAATGCCCTGCTCCCCGTTCCCTGCATTGTTGCTCACGATCGTGAGATCCGAAGCGCCGTTGGCAATCAGTGCATCGATCAGCTCACTCGGAAGTCCGGCACTGCCGAAGCCACCGATCAGGATCGTCGATCCCGACTCGATCCCACCAACCGCCGCCTCCACGTCCGCTACGACCTTCGACGACACACCCGGCGACCTCAACGCGGATAGTACGCCGGGAGGGCCGCATCAATGTTGATCCAGACCGAGCGCGTCTCGGTGTACTCGCGCATCGCATCGAACCCCATCTCCCGACCCACGCCGCTGGCACCGATGCCCCCGAACGGTGATCCGGGATGCACGCGCTTGTAGCAGTTGACCCAGACCATCCCCGCTCGAATCTGTTCCGCGACACGGTGCGCGCGCCGAAGGTCCCGCGTCCAGAGCCCACTCCCGAGGCCATAGGGCGTTGCGTTCGCCAGCGCGATCGCCTCCGCTTCGTCGCGAAAAATCAGCACGCTCGCGAATGGACCGAAGACCTCTTCCTGCGCGACTCGCGCGTCCGGAGCACAGCGAACGACCGTGGGCTCGACGTAGTAGCCCGCCGAGAGAGCGGGATCCCGCGGACGCGAGCCTCCCAGAAGCACCTCGCCACCTTCCTGACGCGCGATCTCGGTGTAGCGCAGCACACGATCCCGATGCTCCGCCGAGGTGAGCGGACCCATCTCCGTGCTCGATGAAAGCGGGTCGCCCACGCGGATAGATCCTGCGAGCTCGAGAAAGGAATCCAGGAACTCACGTGCGATCGACTCGTGCAGAAGGATGCGCGATCCCGCGATGCAAGCCTGCCCTTGGTTGTGGAAGATCGCGAAGGCCGCTCCGTTCACCGCAGCACGCAGATCGGCATCCTCGAAGACGATGTTCGCTCCCTTGCCGCCGAGCTCGAGCTGCACGCCCTTCAGCCGGGCGCCGCTTCGGGCCGCAACCTCCGCCCCCACGGCGGTCGAGCCCGTGAAGGCAATCTTGGCGATCTCGGGGTGGTCGACGATCGCGCTACCCGCGTCCTTGCCGTCACCGGGTAGCACGTTGACGACACCGGGCGGAAAGCCCACCTCCGCCATCAGCTCCGCCATACGCAGACTCGATAGTGGAGTCAGCTCCGAGGGTTTGAGCAGAACGCAATTCCCCGCAGCCAGCGCAGGAGCCAGCTTCCAGCTGGTGAACATGATCGGAAAGTTCCAGGGAACGATCTGCCCCACGATGCCGACGGGCTCGGGCACGACATAGTTCAGAAAGCCCGGATCCACCGGGATCACGCGCCCCTCCACCTTGTCCGCAATACCGCCGAAGTAGCGAAACGTGGCTGCGGTGCGCGGAACGTCGAGACCGATCGTGTCCCGGATCGGGTGTCCCGTATCCAGACTCTCGAGCCGGGCCAGCTCATCGGATCGAGCCTCGATCGCATCAGCCAGCGCCAAGAGCAGGCGGCCCCGCTCGGACGCCGACGTCGATCTCCAGGCGGGAAGTGCTGCTCGCGCTGCCGCGACCGCATCCTCCACATCGTCACCGGCAGCCATCGCCACATGTCCCAGCTCGCTTCCGTCGTGCGGATTCCTGACGGGTAGGGTTTCGCCGCTACGCGCGGGTACGAACTCTCCCCCGATGAACAGACGAGTCTCCACGACTTCAGAAGTCCACTGGATTCACGGGCGCCTGACCGGAGGAGATCTCGTCGACGATCTTCGGCGAGCCGTTCTCCCAGACGAGGAGCATCGCACGCTTGGGAGCGAATCCCTGATGCCGGCAATCTGCGGGCATCGCCGCCATGTCCCCCGGCTTCATGATCACCCGCGAGCGCGGCTCCGCGGTATCGCGCGTAGAGATGTCCCAGTGAATCTCATCCGAGAGCTGGAAGAACCACTCCACCCGGTCGTTCCCGTGCACGATCGGCAGGATGTGCTCTTCCGTGGTCGGACACATGAAGCTGTGCTTCACGACAGAGGTAAAGGATGGATTCCAGGTGACGTCGGAGCGCGAGAGATAGGCGAACAGGTTGAAGGCGTGCACGCGGTCCTCGAAGCCGGGCTCCGCGTGGACCTCGGGCTCGCTCTGATCGACATCCGCAAACGCGCGATTCACCGGATAACCAGACCCGTCCGTCCGAAGCGGCGCGTCCCCATCGAGCCCGACACAACGCGTCGCAGTAGACCGGGCTCGCCGCACCGCCTCCAGGTTCGAGCCGCGGTTCGGCCCATAGGGGGACCCCGTCTCCATCGGTGCCGCAAAGGGATCGAAGCCCTCGTTGGTCCAGTCCTCGATCATCGCGACGAAGGTCGCGCCCACTCGGTCGGTGGGGTGGTTCTGCAGCTCATCCACACCCGCGCGCTTGTAGTTGCTGTTGTACGTGCCAGCGAAGACATCGACCGTCCCGTAGTGATTGCAGGTTCCGAAGACCGAGTCGAAGTGGACGTAGCCGTAGAAAAACCCCCAGGCGACGTCCCGCATCAGGGCGCGCAAGAAGTCCCCCACATCCATCGTGTGGGTGCCATGGCTCCAGGCGATGTGCGCGAAGTATTCGTCCCGCTCGAACGAGAAGCTACCGAGAGCAAACTTTTGATACCCGAAGCGATTCGCTCCGAGCGCCCCCGTTTCTTCGCTGACCACCGGTGCGACGCTCATCGTCCCCCCTCCGCTTCCTCTGCGGCTCCCGTGCGCTGGCAGATCTCGGCCCAGCGCTCGACCGACAGATCGCCCTTGCAGGTCTGAATCACCAGCACACTCGGAGTCGCGCTGTCGAACCGATACGCGCACTGAGACGGCAGCAGCGCCTGATGCCCGCGTTGGATACGAATCCAACCCATCGGCGTCCCCTCTGGCGGGTTCGGCAGGGATACCGCACCGAGCTTGTCCTCGGGCAGGCGTGGAACATCGACCTCGACCAGGTCGATACGCGCCGCCCCATCCATGCACAGCACGAACTCGTCATGCGCACACAGGAACCAGGGTGAGTGCCCCTCGGCCCGTACCGCCTCGAGCACGTAGATCTGATTGAGGCCGAAGACTACGCGCTCGTACGGACGCGCCGAGGAGCAGATCTCGAATACGTTCGAGAACGCATAGTTCTCGACCCGATCGGCGATGACCTGTACACCGCCCTTCTGATAGCTCTTCAGCGAGCCGAACTGTGTGGTGTAGCTCTCCATGGATCCACCTCCTCTCCACGGGTGCCCGCGTCCACTCGTGTCCGTGTCCACTCGTGTCCGTATCGGGCACCCGAGGTGCGCTGTTCAGCGCCAGATGCGCATGCTCAGATAGAACTCTCGCGGACGCGAAAAGATTGCGTTCGAGAAACCGATGCCGGGGTTCTCGAACCCGCTGGCCACGAAGCGCGTGTCGGTCAAGTTCCGCACTCCGAGCGTAGCCTCCCAGTTCGACGCATACGAGGTGTACGTGACGGCAGCATTGACGACGTTGATGTGGTCCTCGAAGAAGAGAGGATTGTTCTCCGCGTCGTTCGCCACGTTGCTCTTGTGGTTCCAAGACGCCTGCACGCGGAACTCACCGTTGAGCGCCATGTAGTCAGCGACGAACGGAAGCGTGTAGTTCGCGGTCAGGTTGGCCGAGAAATTCGGCGTGTTCACGAACCGGTCTCCGCGGTCGAGCACCGTGCCTGGCTCGAGGCTCGAGTACTGAGCATCGAGCACCCCCACTCCCCCGCTCAACCGGAACGTATCCGTGATCAAGCTCTCGAACTCCGCCTCGACCCCGCGAATCACGCCCTCCCCGGCGTTCTCGAAGGTCGGAGAGATGTTGCGCTGAACGGTCACCTGGATGTCGTCATAGATCGTGTAGAACGCGGCCATGTTCAGCTGGAGCCGGTCATCGAACATGCGCGACTTGAAACCGATCTCGTAGCTGTCCGCCGTCTCCTCGTCGAAGTCGGGTGCCACGTTCGGGTTCGGCTCCGGAACCAGCAGCCGAGTCGTGAACCCACCTGACTTGGTCCCCTGCGAGAACGAGGCATAGAGCAGGGTTTCATCCTGCAGCTGATACTCGATCCCCAGCCTGATCGAGCGGTCCTTGAAGTCCTTGCTCTGCTCACCGAGCGGGTAGATCCGCGTCACGTCCGAGGGATCGGGATGCGCGGCTGCAGGCACACCGAGCTTGTTCGGAAACGCGTTCAGATCGCGCTGTCGACCTTCGAACTGCTTGTCCTCGTCGGTGTGGCGAACGCCAAGCGTCAGCCCCAGCCGCTCCGTCAGGCTGTAGTTCATGTTCACGAAGCCCGCGAAGGACTCGTTGGTGAAGAGGTTCTCGCCGAAGACCTGCACCAGGCCTTCACCGAAGGGCACGTAGTCGGTCAGATCGCCCCGCTCGTGGAAGTAGAAGAGGCCTACCACCCAATTGAGACGACTCTCGAAGGCCAAGCCGGTGAGCTGAAGCTCCTGCGAGTACTGCGTCTGATTCGTGTCGAAGCTCGTATCGGCGATGTTGATCGGTGATCCATCGAGATCGATACCGAACTTCGCCGAGAGCTTCCGCATCGCACTGATCGATTTGAAGTCGAGGTCTCCGGGCAGACTCCAGTCCAAGGTCATGGCGACTCCAGACGTGTCGACCTTCGAGAAGTTGCTTCCGGTTGCGAAGGATACGTCCTTGTCGGAGATGAACGCATCGCCGAAGCTGAGCCGATCGTTCGTCGGGTCTGCGTCGGTGTTGACCCCGAGCAACGGGGCACCGTCGGCATTCAGGCCCGGGCCCGCCGTCCTCCCGACCGCCCGCGGCCCGCAGACCGCTGCAAGCGGAGGGGGCAGGGTCGCCGGAGTGCTGTTGATGCAGATGTTGTAGACGGCGGCGATCGTCGGATTCCCGTCGGGCCCCAAGCCCGTGTTGGTCCCGACGAGCGTACCCGGGGTGCCCTGCTCGTCGACCGTCGAATAGTCCGCGGTCAGGGTGACCTCGACGTCGTCGCCAGCCATCCAGAGAAGCTTCCCGCGGAAGTTGTCCTGATGCGAGCCGCCTGACTTCGTGCGCGACTTGAATGCGGCCCGGGCAAAGGAGTCTTCGTCGGACACGGACCCCGCTGAGCCCGGAAAGGTCTTTCGCTTCTGGTAGCCATCGCTGCGCTTGGAGGAGAAGGCAAACTGGCTGTACAGCCTCTCCGGCAGGATCGGAACATCGAGTGCGCCGCGCAGCTCGAGGCGATCGAAGCTGCCCAAGGTCACCTCCCCCTGGTAGTCGAACTCCTCCGATGGACGGCGGGTGACCACGTTGATCGCGCCACCGATCGTGTTGCGACCGAAGAGCGTTCCCTGGGGACCCTTCAGCACCTCGACTCGATCCAGGTCCAAGAGATCCACCGTGGCTCCGATGGTGCGCGCGTAGTACACGCCATCCACGTACACTCCGACGCCCGGCTCCAGGTTGAACGCGAAGTCGTTCTGGCCGATTCCCCGGATGAAGGGGCTCAGCACGGAGCTCGAACCACTGAATGGCGAGGTGGTGTCGATGTCGACGTTCGGCGAGAGCTCACCCACCTCGGCCACGTTGGTGAGGCCCTTGGCGCGCAGTAGATCCGCACTCATCGCGGTGATGCTGATGGGCACATCCTGGACGTTCTGGGCTCGCTTCTGCGCCGTGACTACGATCTCTTCGAGACCTGGCTTGCGCGCCGCGGTCTCGCTCTGAGCTCGAACGCCCACGAGCGGGACTGCGAGCACTCCTGCGATTGCGCACACGAACAGCGCGCTTCCCGCTCTCGATGGCCATCGAGAGGCGATCCCCTCCACGCGCTGGCTTCTCTCGGTCGGCATCGGGCTCCTTCCTGCTTGAACTCTGGACGCTGGTGGAACTCAGGACGGCTACAGATGTGCCGCCCGTGTGGCTGGTCTTGCACGAGCGGGTCGATTCGAGGCGCATCGCATCAGTGCGCATAGCGCACATCAGGGCGATATGTGAACGGCGAGATTCTGTTTCGGCGCGAGCGGGCGCGTCAAGACAGATTTGCCCATCCGGAACGAATCTGCTTCGCCCTACGCCATCAGACTCCGCTGGACCGATCGGTCGCGCTCAGGGCACGATGACGCAGCGCGGTTCCGATGAGCTCGGCGGTCTCGCGAAGGATCGGCAGATATCGGCGAGTGAATGCGGGCCCTTGCAGACGAGCAGCCGGCCCCCCGAAGTTGACGGCTGCTACGACGGTGTCTCCCTGACCGCGCACGGGTACGGCGATCGAGGACAAACCCGCCTCGAGCTCTTCCTCGACGACGGCATATCCGTGCTCCCGAACGCTCGTCAAGATCGTCCGCAGCCGCCGCAGGCTGGTCACGGTGCGCGGAGTAAAGCGTTCGAGCTCGAGCGACGAGAGCCTCTCCTCGAGCTCGGCATCGGGCAGATGGGCCAACAGCACGCGCCCCATGGAGGTCGCCGCCGCCGGTAGATGAGAGCCGACGGCCAGCGAGATCGACATGATGCGCTCGGTGTGAATCCGACACACATACACGATGTCGGCACCGCTCAGCACCGAGACCGAGCAGGACTCGTTCGCCTTGCGGCTTGCTTCCTCGACATAGGGGCGCGCGAGATCGGCGAAGCTCATCGCGGACAGATACGCATAGCCGAGCTCGAGCACGCGCGGAGTGAGGGAGAAGCCGCGCCCCTCCACACGAGCGTAGCCCAGCTCACTCAGAGTCAGCAGCAGCCGGCGCGCGGTCGCACGCGTAAGTCCGGCCCGCACCGCCACCTCGCTCAGGCTGAGCACCGGAGCCTTGTCATCGAAGCAGCGGATCACGCGGAAAGCCCTCGCGACCGAGTTCACGAAGTCGCGCGAGCGAGCACGTTCCTGAGACAATGTTCGAGCCCTTTCGATCGGTTGTTGGCACTCGGAGGGTCGCCCGCTTGACGGAGCACGACTCGTCCTGCCAGGATTGTTCGTATCCCGGCAATATGTGCGTATAGCGCACGTTCGTGCCCGCGCGCCACCCGAGATCGAGCGAAAGGGCAAGAGGCAATGCGAGAGGGCGAGAGGAGATCCCACCCGAGGGAGCGAGCGCCCTTCGTGGTGCGGAAGACCGCCTTGGCCGATGCTGCTTCGTCCGACTTCGCAGGGAAATCCACGGATCGAATCGTGCTTCAGGAGATGTATGCGATGAGCGCAGTAGTCGTCTACGCACCCGTTCCCGCGGGTACGCACCCCGACAACGACTCGCCGGATTACGGCTCCACCGCGCTGCGGCATCCGAAGCAGCCCAAGATCCAGATCCCGCCGTCCTCGACAGAGGCCCTCGGCCCGAAGATCCACGCGGTACGCTTCGACGAGGAGATCACGGATCTGACACGAAATGGAGGAGACCACGCGATCGGCGAGCGAATCGTCGTGCACGGTCGCGTGTTCGACACCGAAGGTCGCCCCCTCGTGGGCGCGCCCATCGAGATCTGGCAGGCCAACGCGGCCGGCCGCTACGTGCACATCGGCGACGACCATCAAGCCCCGCTCGATCCCGCCTTCCGGGGCGTCGGTCGCATGCGCACGGACCAAGCCGGGCGGTATCGATTCCTGACAGTACGTCCAGGCGCCTACCCGTGGCGCAACCACTGGAATGCCTGGCGTCCCGCGCACGTCCACTTCTCGATCTTCGGGGATTGCTCGCTCAGCCGGTTGATCACACAGATGTACTTCCCAGGTGACCCGCTGCTCGAGCTCGATCCGATCTTTCAATCGATTCCTGACCCGCTCGCACGCCAGCGATTGATTTCCGCATTCGACCTAGGCGCCACGGTGCCCGAATGGGCCCTCGCCTACCGCTTCGACATCGTGCTGCGCGGTGCGCGGGCGACCCCGATCGAGCCGGGTCGATGAGCGGCCCGACTCCGTCGCAGACGATCGGGCCCTTCTTCCACGGCGCCCTGACTCCGCAGTCGCCAGCCGCTGCAGGAGCAGCTCCCGGGTCGATCCTCATTCGTGGCACGCTTCGAGACGGAGCGGGCGCATCGGTGAGTGACGCCTGGCTAGAAAGCTGGTCGGTACGAGCAGACGACGGCTCCCTGGACACGCCCGCCGGACCGCCGTCCCGGCCCGATGCACTGGAGCACGAGGACAGCGCGACGAACCTTCTGTGTCGCACCGCGACCGGGCCCGACGGGTGCTTCGAGCTCCGCACGCCGATGCCGGCGGCCCCACCCGATCTAGACGGTCAGCCACAAGCCCCTCACCTCGTACTCCAGATCTTCGCGCGCGGTCTTCTCGCCGGGCTGTCTACTCGGATCTACTTCGACGGACACCCCGGAAACGACAAGGATCCCGTGCTGATCCGCGTGCCGCCGGAACGTCGCAGCACCTTGATCGCAGCCCGGGACGAGCTCGGCTTCCAGCTGGACATTTGGCTGCAGGGCCCCGATGAAACCGTGTTCTTCGACCTCTGACAGGAGCGCGCGCATGACTCGAGAGCGGAGCCTGCACGCGTCTCTATTCGAGGATCCGGAGGTCGCCTCGCAGCTCTCGGACGAGGCACGGATCCGAGCCATGCTCGCATTCGAGGTCGCCCTCGCAAGAGCCGAGGCGAAGGTCGGCATCGTACCCGAGACCTACGTCCACACGATCGAGCAGGCCGCTCGATCCGGCACCTACACCGCGTCCGACCTCGAGCCTGGCGCACGCGCGTCGGGTACTCCAGCGCTCCCACTGGTCGAGCGCTTGATGGAGCAGGTCTCGCTCCTGGACCCCGCTGCGGCAAGCTATGTCCACCTTGGTGCCACCAGCCAGGACCTGCTCGATAGTTCTCTCGTTCTGCAACTCGCTCGGGCCGCAGGGCCCACGTTGGCCCTGCTGGATCGGTGCATGGAGTCCTGCGCCCGGCTGGCCGAGCAGCACGCGTCCACGCCGATGTCGGGACGGACCTGGCTCCAACACGCAACACCGATCAGTTTCGGCCTGAAGGCCGCGGGTTGGCTCGACGCACTACTGCGCGGTCGACGTCGCCTCGCATCTGCATTCGAGCGGATGCAAGTCCTGCAGCTCGGCGGGGCATCCGGAACCCTCGCTGCTCTGGGAGAACACGGCCCCGAGGTAGTCGCGGCGATGGCCGCCGACCTGGAGCTCCAGGTCGCCCTCCTCCCCTGGCACACCCAGCGGGATCGCCTGGCCGAGCTGGCCTGCAGTCTCGCTATCGCAGTGGGAAGCAGCGGAAAGATCGCGCGCGATCTAGCGCTGATGTCGCAGACCGAGATCGCAGAGATCGCGCCAGCGATCCACTCCGAGGTCGGCAGCTCGTCGACGATGCCCCAGAAACACAATCCCGTGGCGTGCGCTCTCATCCTGGCAGCCGCAACCCGAGCCCCGGCCCTGGTCGCTACGCTCCTGTCCGCACTACCGCAGGAGCACGAACGCGCGCTCGGCGGCTGGCAGGCTGAGTGGGAGACCCTGCCCGATCTGGTCGCGCTCAGCGCAGGAACCTTTCGCTCGCTCGCGAGCGCCCTCGACAGTGTCGAGGTCGATGCCGAGCGCATGCGCTTCAACCTGCAGCAGACCTCGGGCCGGATCTGCGCAGAAGCCGTCAGCATGGCACTCTCTCCTCACCTCGGAAGGAGCGCCGCGCACGCTCATCTGGCGAAGGCGTGCCGGCAGAGCGAGCTCGAGCGGCGGAGCCTGCTCGACGTGCTGCTGCACGACGAGGTGGTCACACGACACCTGGACCTTCCGACCTTGGAGCAGCTCCTCCACCCTGAGAACTACCTGGGTGCAACACATACTTTCATCGAGCGGGCCGTGAGCGCATGGCAGCTCGAGAGGAGATCGAATGGCTGAGATCGACGTAGAGGATTGCCGCATTTCGTACGACGTTTCGGGACCCGATACCGCACCGTGCGTGCTCCTGATCCCTGCCCTAGGCACCACGCGAGAGCTCTTCGACTCGCAGCGCGACGCACTCGCCTCCGGGTTTCGGATCGTTCGCGCAGATCTGCGGGGGCACGGGCGCTCGGATGCGCCCGCCGAGCCGTACACGATCGAACGTCTGGCGCGAGACATGCTCGCCGTGCTCGACAGCGAAAGGATCGAGCGCGCACATCTGGTGGGAGTCTCGATCGGCGGCCAGATCGCGATGTGGTTGGGGCTTCATGCAGCCGAACGCGTAGAGCGGCTGGTACTGGCGAACACGTCCGCCCGCGTCGGCACCCGAGAGCAGTGGAACGAGCGCATTCAGCTCGTGCAGCAGCAGGGCATCTCCGCACTCCTCGACGGCATGCTCTCTCGCTGGTTCAGCGAGCGCTTCTTGCGCGAGCGCCCCGACGTCGTGGATCAGTATGCACGCATGCTGTCGAGCTGCGCACCAGCGGGCTACGCCGGCTGCTGTGCCGCACTGGGAGCGAGCGACCTCCGCAGCGAGGTGAGCGCCATCCGAGCGGCGACTCTGGTGATCACCGGCAGCGACGACCTGGCCGCGACTCCAGCAGAGGGAGAGTGGCTCTGCAGGCAGATCGCGGGTGCGCGACTTCTCGAGCTCCGTGCTGCTCACTTTGCTCACGTCGAGGAGCCGGATCGATTCAACGACGAGCTCTCCAAGTTCCTCGCGGGGTGAGGCACGAGCCGATGAACGAGCGCGAGCGACACGCCATTGGACTCGAAGCACGCCGTGCGCACCTCGGCGAAGCCTACGTCGAGGCCGCGCAGGCTCGCACTACAGCGTTCACCAAAGATTTCCAGGATCTGATCACCCGCTATGCCTGGGGAGAGATCTGGACGCGCCCGGACCTGGACGCGCGCTCGCGTCGCATCCTGGTGATCGGAACACTGATCGCACTCGGTCACTGGGAGGAGCTCGAGCTACACGCACGCGCGGCACTGGAACAAGGCGATCTGAGCGTGTCCGAATTGCGCGAGGTCGTGCTCCAACAAGCCATCTACTGCGGCGTCCCTGCAGCCAACACCGCATTCCGACGCCTGAGCTCGGTCTTGGAACTCGCAGGCACTTCCTAGCACAGCCGACTGTGCACGCATACGGGCCGTGCAGCGGCTGAGATGTCACGTATAGGCACCACAGCACGGAGTCAGTCATGAGAACACAGGTAGCAATCGTGGGAGCTGGACCTTCTGGGCTGCTCCTGGCTCACCTGCTTCATCTCCAGGGGATCGAGTCCGTCGTACTCGAACGACAGAGTCGCGAGTACGTAGAGCACCGCGTGCGCGCGGGCGTCCTCGAGCAAGGGACAGTAGACACACTTCGCGCAGCGGGTCTCGCCGATCGGCTGCTGCGAGAAGGACTGGTTCACCACGGCATCGAGCTTCGCTTCACTCGTCATGCGCACCGCATTGCTCTGAGCGAGCTCAGCGGAGGCCGCTCGATCACGATCTACGGGCAACAGGAACTGGTCAAGGATCTCGTGCGTGCGCGCCTAGAAACAGGCCGCGCGCTCTACTTCCAGGTAGCCGACCTGAGCCTCGACCAGGTTGCCGGTCCGGAGCCCGTCCTCCGTTTCCGTCACGGGGATCGAGCCGTCGAGCTCCACTGCGACTTCGTGGCCGGCTGCGACGGCTTCCACGGTGTCTGCCGCAAGAGCATTCCAGCGAGCGAGCAGCAGGTGTTCCACTACGACTATCCGTACGCCTGGGTCGGTGTGCTCGCTGCGGTTGCGCCATCGACCGACGAGGTCATCTACGCACACCACGAGGATGGCCTGGCGATGCACAGTCTGCGAAGCCCGGAGCTCAGCCGCCTGTACCTGCAATGCTCGCCGCACGACGTCATCGCACATTGGAGCGACGACCGCATCTGGAGCGAGCTCCATCGGCGTCTGGCTACCGACGACGGGTGGGTCTTGCAGGAGGGGCCCATTCTGGAGAAGAGCATCACAGCCATGCGGAGCTTCGTCGTGGAGCCCATGCAATACGGCCGCCTGTTCCTGGCCGGCGACTCCGCGCACATCGTCCCCCCCACGGGAGCCAAGGGACTCAACCTGGCAGTCTCCGACGTGCGCGCTCTCGCCGACGCGCTCAGCGAGTGGTTCGTACACGGGCGTGACGAGCTGCTCGCGCAGTACTCGGCAACCTGCCTGCAGCGAGTCTGGCGCGCACAGCACTTCTCAGCCTGGATGACCCAGATGCTGCACCGCGCTCCGGACGACTCCACTGGGTTCATGCACCGCCTCCAGGTCTCGCACCTCCGCTACATCGCCCAGTCCCGAGCCGCCGCGACGAGCCTCGCCGAGAACTACGTAGGCTACGATCTCGCTTGAGCTTCCAGGAGTAGAGCCATGCACGCAGCCCAGTCCGAGACGTCCCTCACGCGCGAGGTGATCGAACGCCTTAAGGAGTGCGAGAACCCGCGCCTGCACGAGGTATTCGTGCGCCTG
Organism: Pseudomonadota bacterium; assembly: GCA_003247575.1. Taxonomy (GTDB): domain Bacteria; phylum Myxococcota_A; class UBA9160; order SZUA-336; family SZUA-336; genus SZUA-336. The sequence continues at coordinate 33,673 of QJZC01000050.1, read as the reverse complement.
ATTCAGCATCTTCACGCGTTCGTCCGCGAAGTCGAACCCACGGAGTCGGAATGGCTCGAAGCGATCGAGTTCCTGACCTCGACCGGGCAGACCTGCAGCGATCAACGACAGGAGTACATCCTCCTGTCCGACGTGCTCGGCGTGTCGATGCTGGTGGACGAGCTGGCGCATCGCCGCCCTTCCGGTGCCACTCCGAGCACCGTCCTCGGACCCTTCTATCGCCCCGGCTCTCCAACCCTTCCCTACGGAGCCTCGCTGGCCGGTGACTCAGCCGGCGAGCAGAGCTGCGTGCACGGGCAGGTGCTGGCTGGCGATTCTTCGCCGATCGCCGGCGCCGTCCTCGACGTCTGGCAGACGGATGGCGACGGGCTCTACGACGTCCAACACACGGAGTCGGGCGGCCCCTCGATGCGCGGCAAATTCGAGACGGATCCAGCAGGGCGCTTCGCCTTCTGGACGGTTCGGCCCGTGTCGTACTCCATTCCGAGCGATGGCCCCGTGGGCGTTCTGCTTCGCGCTCTGGGGAGACACCCCTTCCGTCCAGCACACGTCCATATGATCGTCTCTGCACCGGGCTTCGAGACCCTCACGACCCACCTCTTCGTCGCTTCGGACCCCTACCTCGAAAGCGACGCCGTCTTCGGCGTCAAGCCAGCTCTCATCGTTCCGTTCGAACCCGAGCCCGCGGGAATCGCACCGGACGGCACGACTCGCGACCTGCCCTTCTTGAGCTGCCACTTCGACATCCAGCTGGCCGCGAGGTAGCAGTCCACTAGAACGCGGCGCGGGCTTCGAGCTCGACAGTGACGCCGCGCTCCGAGCCCCCGCGCAGAGTCACTTCCACTGGAGCGAAAGCTCGCAGCACGTCGATGTTGGTGCGCGCGTGAAGAGACAGGGGCGACGTGCAGAATGTACCACCGCCCGCGATCGCCATAGGAATCAGCAGCTGATCCGCCAGGTGATCCCCGATCGGTGCCTGCCTCGCCAGGTAACGTCGTGCTCGAGAGACGACCTCGCGCGCAACGCTCTCTGCGGGGCGGCCCTTCTGACCGAGCGCCGAGACGAGCTCGGTCACGTGTTCGCTCTCGAGCTCGAGGGTGAGCGCGTTCCCCGGACAGCTCGCGGATCGCGCGTCCCGAATGCAGAGTTCCTCCGGGGTGAGCTCGAAGCTGCGACCTACACGCTCGAGCTCGCGCTGCGCGATTCGTCGCTCGATGTGAGCAATCCAGGCCGTCGCGCGACGAGCACACAGCCTTCCGCGCTCGAGAATCTCGAGCGGACGCAGAGCGGACGGCTCCACCTCGACGACCACGCTCCCCCCACCCGCGGGCATGAATCCAGGGCGTTGCAGCTCGACCCGAACCTGTGCCCCCATGCGCCGGAGTACCGGTACGAGGACCCGCGAGAAGAAGTCCCAGGTCGGCGCGAACGGTACGTGCGTCCCCCCCTCGATCTCGAGTCGGCTTGCTGCCGGAGCCATCAGAAGCGCGGGCAAGACCGCTTGCAGCACCAGACAAACGCTGCCTGCGGAGCCGATCTCGAATCGATACTCCCCCGCGCGCAACGCGCGCGGGCGAAACTCGAGCCACGACGCGTGCAGCGCCGCACCCGAGACCTCGGCGCCACCGATCCGCGCGGCCGCGAGCACCGCGGTCAGATGCTGCCGCAGCATCCCCGGGCGCTTGCGCCCCGCACGGATGTGCTCGATGCGAAACGCATCCCCCGTGATCAGAGACAGGGCGAGGGCGCTGCGCAGAATCTGCCCCCCGCCCTCGCCCTGACTTCCGTCGATCGTCTTCATCGGACCCCTTCAACCCTTGACGCAGACCACCTGAGTCAGTGTGTGCTCGACGTCTACCAGGTCGCGCTGGGCCTGCATGACGGCATCGATCGGCTTGTAGGCGGCGGGCGTCTCGTCGATGACCGCCGCATCCTTGCGACACTCGACGGTCTGCGTCGCCTTCACGTGGTCCTCGAGCGAGAAGCGCCGCTTGGCCTCGGCTCGCGACATCGCCCGGCCGGCTCCGTGGCTACAGCTCTCGAAGCTCTCGGGATTTCCCTTCCCGCGCACGATGTAGGAGTGAGCACCCATGCTGCCCGGGATGATGCCGAGCTCACCGCGTCCCGCGCGCACCGCTCCCTTCCGCGTCACGAGCACGTTCTTGCCATAGTGCCGCTCGCGGGCGACGTAGTTGTGATGGCAGTTGACCGCCTCGGTATCCACTTCGAACGGAGGCAGCTCGGGTAGCTCTCGCAGTGCGCCGATAACCGCCTGCATCATGAGCTGTCGGTTGCACATGGCGAAGCGCTGCGCCCAGCTCACCGCCTCGACGTAGTCGTCGAAGTGCTCGGTTCCCTCTGGAAAGTACGCCAGGTTCTGATCCGGTAGATTCAGGAACCAGCGCTGCATGTCTCGCTTCGCCAGCTCGATGAAGTACGTACCGATTCGATTTCCGACGCCGCGCGATCCGCTGTGCAGCATGACCCACACTCGATCCATCTCGTCGAGACACACCTCGATGAAGTGATTTCCCGTGCCCAGCGTACCCAGGTGTACGCGGTGGTTCGCACGCGCCACCTTGGGATGTTTGGCGGCGATCTGCTCGAACTCGCCCGACAGCTCGCTCCACACTCGATCGACGTGTCCGGGCGGGTTTCCCCAAGAACCCTTGTCGCGGCCACCGCGGCTGCGACTGAGACCATGCGGTACCGCCGCCTCGATGCGCGTTCGCATCGAGCGCAGCGAATCCGGAAGATCCTGAGCGCGCAGGCTCGTACGAGCGGCCATCATTCCGCAGCCGATGTCGACTCCAACAGCCGCCGGAATGATCGCTCCCAGCGTGGGAATCACACTGCCCACCGTCGCACCGATTCCCCAGTGCACATCCGGCATGGCAGCGACCCAGCGGTGAATGAAAGGCAGCTGCGCAACATTGAGAAGCTGCCGGCGCGCCTCGTCCTCGAACGGCACTCCCCGTGTCCACGCCTTGATCGGCACACCCTCGGGCGCGTGCAACACTTCGTAGTTCGTCGGATCTTGCGTCATCGCGGGCTCTCCTCGTGGACATTGTCTGCGTCTTCGGGCTGACCGCCCAGGGGCCGCCGGGTCCGCGGGGGTACGCACCACCCGGCGGCCGATCAGTCTCTCCGGTCTTCTCTCTTGCACTCGTGGAGCCCTAGAGCACGGAACGTGCCCAACCTTCGCCCATCTGCTGAAGGCACCTAAAACACTCGCGAATCCAGATAATTACGAGGACCTCTGCATCGACGCGCGGGCGTCCTCTCTAGTCAGATTCTATCCTGTAGAATAAATTCATATCTCCATGGAGAGACATCGTACCAGAACAGGAAACCCACGGACGGTCGTCCTCGGGATGCTGGGCACCCAGCTGGATCGAGGTAGCGGCCCTCGCCGCTGGGAGCGCTGGCGGCCCACCGTCGATCTGTGCCGTCACGAAGACCTGTTGGTCGACCGGCTTGAGCTGATCGCGTCCGAGCGCTACGTAGACCTCGTGACCCAGCTGGGCCAGGATCTGCGCAGCATCTCCCCTGATACCGAGCTACGCGTTCACGACCTACACTTCGAGGACCCGTGGGACTTCGAGGAGGTCTACGGCAAGCTGCACGACTTTGCGCGTGCGTACACCTTCGACCCGGAACACGAGCGCTACCTGGTGCACATGACGACCGGTACGCATGTGGCGCAGATCTGTCTGTTCCTGCTGACGGAGTCGCGGCACTTGCCCGCTCAGCTGCTGCAGACCTCACCGCCCCGGCACCAGCGTACGTCCGCACCCGGCACGTTCAGCATCATCGACCTGGATCTCTCCCGCTACGACCGCCTGGCCTCTCGCTTCCAGCAGGAGCAACGCGAGGATCTGTCCTTTCTCAAGTCGGGAATCGAGACGCGCTCGCACGGATTCAATACGCTGATCGAACGCATCGAGCGCGTGGCGACCGCCTCGCGCGCTCCGATCCTACTCACCGGTCCAACCGGAGCCGGAAAGTCGCAGCTAGCACGTCGCATCTACGAGCTCAAACGGCGTCGCCATCAGGTCGACGGCCCATTCGTCGAAGTCAACTGCGCGACGATTCGCGGCGACGGGGCGATGTCGACCCTGTTCGGACACGTTCGCGGAGCCTTCACAGGTGCGCAGTCCGATCGCGCGGGACTGTTGCGGGGGGCCGACCGCGGCATTCTATTCCTCGACGAGATCGCCGAGATCGGCATCGACGAACAGGCGATGCTACTGCGCGCAATCGAGGAACGGCGCTTCTTTCCTGTTGGGAGTGATCGCGAGCTCGAGAGCGATTTCCAGCTGCTGGCCGGCACCAATTGCGATCTCGGGCTCGCGGTACGCGAAGGGCGCTTTCGCGAAGACCTGCTCGCTCGCATCGACCTCTGGACCTTTCGGTTGCCCGGACTGCGCGAACGCCCCGAAGACATCGAGCCAAACCTCGACTACGAGCTCGTGCGCTGGGAGGAACGCGAAGGCTCGCGCGTGCGCATGAACCGAGAGGCTCGTGAGGCCTTTCTGCGCTTTGCCACCTCGACCGAGGCAGTGTGGTCTGGAAACTTTCGCGACTTCAACGCGGCGATCGTACGCATGGCGACCCTCGCAGCAGGCGGCCGAATCGATCTCGCCCTGGTCGAGGACGAGATCGAGCGACTTCGGAACTCCTGGAGCTCTCGCGACGGCGCCCCCGCGTCGAGCGGAGACGGTCTCGAGGAGCTGCTGACAACCACGATGCTCGAAGCGCTGGATCCCTTCGACCGCGTGCAGCTCGCGGAGGCAGTCCGCGTTTGCCGCCGCTCGCGCACGCTTTCCGCGGCCGGCCGCGAGCTGTATCGGGCCTCACGTCTGCGACGAAAATCGCCGAACGACGCCGACCGACTACGGAAGTACCTCGCCCGCTTCGGTCTACACTTCGAGCAGATCCAACCGGTCCCGTAAGTAAGCGACCTGTCGCGAAAGCCACACTCGACCTGGGCCTCGACGCTACGAGTACGACCGGAAATCCCCGCTCTGCGTCACCGCTCGAGCACTCAGTTACCCGTGACGAGACATCGACTGAATGGTTTTAGCTGCTACTGATCCGCGCGAAAAGATATAGTGTCCGCAACGAGTAGGAGGACACCGCAATGCCCAAGGAGCTCGTACTGCTCGCCATTCACGGGATGGGAGACACTGCCGAGAACTTCGCGGATGATCTGCAGGAGACTCTGACGAGTCATCTCCCGACCGACGCGAGCGACAAAGTGCTCTTCGACTCCGTCTTCTATCAGGGAGTGCTCCAGCCTCATCAACGGCGCGTGCTCGATGCGATGCGAGCCCACGATCTCGATTGGATCAAGCTCCGTCGGTTCCTGCTGTACGGACTCTCCGATGCCGCGGGGTTGGAGCGACGCGCGAGCGAGGCAGGCAGCCCTTACGAGCGGGTGCAAGCCATCATCCGAGATACCTTGTCGCGTGCGTTCAGCTTCGTAGGGGGGACCAAGCCCGTCATTCTGATCGCGCACTCACTGGGTGCGCAGGTCCTCTCCAACTACATCTGGGATGCACAGCAGCGGCGCGCGACACGCGGCGTCTGGAGAGCTCCTGAAACCGAACGGGGAAGCGAGCTCGACGACTTCCTGAGGCTGAAGTCACTGCGGTGCCTCTATACCACCGGGTGTAATATCCCACTCTTCGTCTCCGGCTTTCCAGAGGATGCGATCAAGCCCATCCGAACCACTGGAGAGGGCTACTCGATTCGCTGGAAGAACTTCTACGACGAGGACGACGTCCTCGGCTGGCCGCTCAAGCCATTGAGCAGTGCTTACCGCAATGCCGTTCACAGCGACCGAGCGGTCAACGCGAATGGAACCTCGTTCGCTAGCCTGGCTGCATCGTGGTCTCCGTTCAGCCACTCCGGATACTGGACGGACGCGGACGTCGTGAAGCCCCTCGCTCAGGACATCCAGGGGCTCCTTCCCTAGGACGGGCCGCGTCCACAGCCTGCGCACGGCCCACCGGCGCGTGGCTGCTATTGCCTATTGCCCGCAGACCCCGCGCGCTCTCCGTGCTCTCCGTGCAAGGGAGCAGGTCGCGCGGCTATCCAGCTCGGGTCTCTCGGACTCGATCGAGTTCGGAAACCTTCGCATGAGCTCCCCACTCCTCGTAGAGCCACATCGCCGTCGCGAACGCCTCGCGTGCCTCCCATTCACAGTGGAGTCGGCGTAGACAGTGTGCACGCCGTTCGTGGCTCAGCGCAGCATGATGCAGGTAGCCCCCTGCGAGAGCCTGTTTCGCTGCGCGCTCGTAGAGCTGGGGGGCCACCCGGGCTCTGCGTCCGGCGCCGATCTCCTCCGCTTCCAGGAGTGCGGCCATGTGTACGAAGTCCGGGCCGTGGCGGGCCCAGCGGCGAAGTCGTCGGCGCGAGGCTCGGACGATCGCGTAGTGCCCGCCTCGCGCACTACGGCGACTCGAACTCGCGAGCGCGAAGCCACTGTGCACGATCCCACGATAGAACGCGTAGTCGGCAAGCCGGGAGCCGAGTGCCCCGGAGAGCAGCACGCGCGGCCAGACGCGCTCGCAGATCTCTACTCCGAGTTCCCACCGGCACACGAAACAAAGCGACGCCAACACGTGATCCGCGGCATAGAGCTCGCCGGCTCCGAGTCCCGCCAGTGCCTCCGCGAGGTCGAGCTCGTCGCCCACACGATGCGAAGCTTCGACCTGCAGCATCGAGTACGCGTCACTCATGATCTTTCCCACGGGGTTGCCGGCCTGAAGCCGCAAAGACTCTTGGACTCGCGCCAGCGGGCTTCCCGAGAGCGCCGCCAAACTGACCGCACTGTGCAGGGCTCGAATGGAATACTCGAGGTCACCGAGTTCGCGCGAGCTCTCGGCTGCCAACTCCATCTCCGCGACGATCTCACATCTCGGCTGAGACCACGCGCGAACCAACAGGGCTACGATGTAGCGGCTGCGCGAATCCGCCACTGGACTCGAGTTCTTCGCACTCCAATACTCGGCGGCGCGGGCGTAGCGCTGCGCTCTTCGGATGTCGTGCGACACACGAATCGCAAGATTGGCACATCCCGAGAGTACGAAGCTCGGGGACTCGAAGATGCCGTGCGCGCAGTAGCTGCGCAGCACGTGCCCCGTCACCAGCGCCGTCAGTCGGAAGGACTCCGCGGTCATCCGCGCCGCGGCAGCCCGAATGATGAGGATGGGCCCAACCCTGGATGGCTCGAGCGTGTCTGCCGGTCGAAACGTCCGCTCATCCAAGGGCCCGCGCAAGATCCACGACCAGCGCTTGAGCTCGATCCACGTACGCAGCGGGCTCGGGGCTCGCGCCAAACGAACTCCGAAGCGTCGCAGGCCCGCAAGTGCCAGGTCTACAGAACGCCCGTCCAACCGAACCGACGAGAGAGCCACCTGGGTTGCCACGAGCTGCGCGGACTGGAGCAGGTCCAGGGGTCTCCGCTCGAGCTCCGACAGCATCGCATCGGCCGCATCGAATCGATGCAGCTGCAATGCAGCCTCTGCAGAGTGCAAGTACGCGCCGAAGGCGACCGGGAGGCGAACCTCCCAGTCAGCCGGACACAGGAGGTCCCGGGCCGCACCGAAGTAGTGGGCCGCCGAATCCGGTGCCCCCTTCGACAAGCTCAGCGTCCCGGCCAGGCTCAAGACCTCGAGTGCGCGCTGCCGCTCGCTCTCGCCGAGGCGCTCGACCGCCCCGATCAGGTGATCCGAGAGTTGGAACGCCACCTCCGATAGCTCTCTCGGCGGAGTTTTCTCCAGCAGGATTCTCGCCACGTCATGGTGCAGCTTGGCGCGCTCCCCGTCCACGAGGGCACTATGAGCAGCCTCGCGAATCCGGTCGTGAACGAACTTGAACCCTTCCCGACACGGTGCGATCAACCCCTGGTCGACCAGCGCCATGAGTTCCTGCAGAAGGTCGAGGCGGTCGATGCCGGAGAGAGTCACGAGCATCTCCAGATCGAACGACATCCCGACCAGACTGGCAATTTTGACGAGTCTCTTCGCACGATCCGGAAGCGACTCGACGCGCTCGGCAACCATGCCTGCGACGTCCTCGGTGATCTCCGCCTCGGTGAGCTCCCGCTCATCCCAAACCCAGCCCAGTCCGTGCTGGTAGCGAATCAGGTCCCGGTCCCACAGATGGAACACCATGCGCCGAATCAGCAGCGGATTGTGCTGGCTCTTTGGACCGATGCGGAGCGCCAGCCCCGCGGTCTCAGCGGGAGTGCGCCCGAGCGCATCCGCCAGCATCGCCGCAGTATGCTCGAGTCCGAGCGGCCCGAGCTCCAGCGAGTCGTGGGACACACCACAGTCCACCACGGTCTCGATGAGCTTGCGCACCGGGTGCTCAGGGCCTACCTCGTTGTCGCGGTAGCCTGCGACGATCAGCAGGGCTCCGCTCTCAGAGTTTCTTGCAAGCGCCGTGAGCAGCCACAGGCTTCCGGCGTCGGCCCATTGCAGATCGTCGAAGAACAAGGCCAGCGGATGCTCGGTCCGCGCGAGGGACTCGATGAGTCGACAGAACGCAATCGAGAGCCGCTCCCGCTCTTCCTGCACTCCGACCGCGGGTGGCGCCGGAAAGTCGTCCACCAGAAACCGAAGACTCGGAGCCAGGTCCCGCAGAACTCCGCCGATGGCTCCGACTCCCGACCGGATCCGATCCCCCCACGTCGCTACACATTCCGGGGAGCTCGCCAGTAGCTGACACAGCAGTGCTTCGAGCCCGGCGGCGGCTCCCGCATACGGCCGCTCGCGCCGATCCGCGTCGAACTTCGCTTCGGCCAGGTAGCCTCCCGCGCGCAGAAGCGGCTCGCGGATCGTGCCCGGCAGGCTCGACTTGCCAATCCCTGCGGGGCCCGACAGGAATACCCACTCCGTCTGGCCGCGAGCAACCCGGCGAAAGCTCGCCAAGAGAGCGGCCACCTCGGACTCTCTCCCGTAGAGTCTGCTCGGGAACCGCAGCCGATCGGAGCCGTCGGCGGTTCCCGTTTCGAAGGAGTCGTCGAGCTCGCCACCGAGCTCCAGCTGCTTGGCGCACTGCTCGAAGTCCGTCGCAAGCCCGCGCGCCGTCTGATAGCGAAGCTCCGGATCCTTCTCGAGGAGCTTCATCACGATGCGCGACAGCGCGACCGGAATGCTCGGTACGAGCTCGATCGGCTCTCGCGGACGCTGAGCCATGTGGGCGCAGACCAGATCCACGGCCCGCTCGGCTTGGAATGGCGGCTCGCCCGTGAGCAGCTCATAAAGACTGGCTCCGAACGAATAGAGGTCCGTACGAAAATCCACGCCTATGCCCATGCGCCCGGTCTGCTCCGGCGCGATGTAGTGCATCGTCCCCTCGGCGGTCGCTGGGGGCGCTGCCTCTTGCGCCCTACCGAACTCTGTCGCGATCCCGAAGTCGATCAAGCAGATCCTCATTCTCTCGGGGTCGACGAGGATGTTGCTGAGCTTGATGTCCTTGTGGATTACGCGCGCATCGTGAACATCGGCGAGCGCACGAGCCGCACCAAGTGCAATCCAGAGAAAGTCTTCGACCGATAGCTCCGCACCCTTGGCGTAGCGCGAGAGCGGATAGCCGGCGACTCGCTCCACGACCAGAACCGGAGTGTCTGCCGAACCGACGACCTCGACGGGGCGCACGACGCCCTCGCTCTGAATCCGCTGGAGAAGCGAGAACTCGAGCTCGGCCCGTCCGAGCTCGATGCATCGGCTCGATCGATAGACCTTGAGCACGACTCGCCGGCCATCCGCCTTCCGAGTCCCCGTGTAGACTTCGCTATTCGACGTATGATGGATCTGATCCCATACGCTATATCCGGATACACGCAGCATGACGCAGCACGTGTGATCGGCGCGCCCGCAGGCGCAGTTGACGGAGCCTCTCCGTCGAGCTGGGGATGATCTGGCAGCACGTGGGCGAGAACGTGCACGCATCGCTCTAGCGAACTTGAGATCGCGCGTCCCCGGACCGATCCCATCGAGCAGCCCATGCGGACTCCAGAAGGCTATACGCTCAGGAAGTGTCTCCTCGACTCCGTGCGCAAGCAGCTCTACGTCGGCGTCCGCGACTCGGACGGCGCAGAGATTCTACTCAAGGCCTACCCGAAGGATCCACACGGCGACAAAGGACGCTCGCGAGCACTGCAGGAGTTCGAGAGCCTCCGCGCACTCCCTCCAGGGGTCGGTCCCAAGGCCCTGGCACTCGAGGCGGTGGACTCCATCCCTGTCCTCATACTCGAGATGATCGACGGGCGGCCGGTGCGTGGCCCTGTCGCCACGCCCGCATTTCTCGCGCTCGCACTCCAGGCATCTCATCAGCTGGCTCTCATTCATGGAGCCCACATCGTTCATCGCGGAATTCGACCGCAGACCCTGCTTCACGACCCGGACAAACACACACTTCGAATCGTCGGATTCGGCCGGGCAGCACCGCTCGGTGCACCCGCACCCTCTGCCCACCCGGAATACGCGCTCTCGGAGGCTCTGTTCTACATCCCCCCCGAGCAGACCGGCCGCATCGAGCGCGGCGTCGACTTCCGCACCGACCTCTACGCGCTCGGCGCCACGTTCTACGAGCTCCTGTCTGGGCGTCCACCGTTCGATGCCCGCGACCCGCTCGACCTGATCCAAGCGCACATCGCGCGCCGGCCGCGTACCCCGACCGAGGTCGAGCCCAGCGTTCCGGGCACGCTCTCCCGTATCGTCATGAAGCTGCTCGAGAAGGAGCCGGAAGATCGCTATCAGACGGCGGAGGCGCTCCGTGTGGACCTGGAAGCCTGTCTGGAGCAGATCGAGCGAACCGGAACGATCGACGACGAGCTCGTGCTCGGTGCCGCCGATGCGCCGTACCGCCCGCTCTTCCGGCGCCGCGTCTACGGCCGCTCCGAGGAGTGCGCGGCTCTGGCCGTTGCGTATGAGCGTGCCCGCAGTGGATCGCTCGAGCTGGTCGTGGTGCGAGGCGCTCCGGGGATCGGGAAGTCCGCGCTCGTGCCCGAGCTCTACCGCCCGCTCGCCCTCGACGGAGGTTACCTCGCACGCGGAAAGCTCGACCTCTACCGCGGACATCTACCGTACGCCGGATTCGTGAGTGCCATTCGCAGCCTCGTATCGCAGATCTCACGAGAGAGTGAGTCACGGCGCGGTGCGTGGCGAGAGGCGTTCAAGACCGGATTGGGACGACTCGACCGTGTCGCAGTTCAGCTCATCCCGGAGCTCAGCACGCTCCTCGGGGACCTCGAGCTCCCGCCGCCTCTCGACGCGAGTGCAGCACAGCAGCGAATCGGAGTCACCATGCGACGGCTGATCGTGGCCGCCGCGCAACACTCCGCGCCCCTGGTGTTGTTCCTCGACGACGTGCAGTGGGCCGACGCGGGCAGTCGATATCTGCTCGAGGAGATCCTGCACGTAGCAAGGTCGACTCCCCTCTTGGTGATTCTCTCCTACCGCGACAACGAGGTCGACGCACGGCATCCGCTCAAGGGGCTGCTGGAACGGGTGACCCAGAGCGAGCTCCCCCTCGAAGAGCTCGCTCTCGCACCTCTAGCAAGCGAGCCCGTATACGAGATGCTCGCCGACTCGCTCGGTCATTCCGCCGAGGTGGTGCGAGACCTGGCAGACGCCATCATTCGCGGATGTGGCAGCAATCCCTTGCTCCTTCAGCAGTGCATCTACCACCTGCATCAGATCGGGTGCATTTGGCACGACCGCGCGAACGGGTGGGCGTGGAATGCAGACGCCGCGGAGCATGCCGTCGCGGCCGCCGATCCAATCGGGATGATGCTGGCCCGGTTGCAGCGTCTCGGCGGGGCATCGAGGGCTCTGGTACAGCTTGCGAGCTGCATCGGAGACGAGTTCGATGTCGACCTATTGGAAGAACTGTCCGGCAGAGAGCGAGGCGAGATCGAGTCCGCCCTGTACGATCTGTCCGACGAAGGGCTGATCGCCCCGTGCGAGGCCGGGTTTCGCTTCGTGCACGATCGGATTCGCGAGGCGGCACAACGGCTTCTGGCCGACTCCGAGCGCGGACAGCTCCACTACCGGACGGCCAGGTTGCTCCTCGACCGACAGCCTGACGAGGCGGGGGGTGCGCGCTGCCTCGAGATCGCGGATCACCTTGCGCGCGCCGCGGACTGCATTCCGGACGAAGATCGCGTAGCGGTGGCGCTACACCATAGAGATGCCGCATTACTAGCGCTCGCCTCCGGCGCCTTCGCGACTGCGAGTCACTATCTGTCGGCGGCAATGACACTCCTTCAGGACGCAGACTGGGTGGATAGACCGGAGCTCGCGTTCGAGCTCGGCTTCCACGCGGCGGTGTGCGCGTATCAACTACGGCGCTTCCAGGATGCCCTGGATCTGCTCGATCGACTCGAGCGAGGAAGCCCATCCGTGTTCCAGCAAGGACTCGTCGCGGCACTACGGATACGAACGTTCTCCGAGTGCAAGCCGAATTCCGAGACCCTGGATCTTCTCTACGCATCCATGCGACGATTCGGAAGCAGCCTCCCTCGCGATCCATCCTGGCTCCGCACCCGTCTTGCCATTGCGCGTGTCGACCTAATGCTCCGGGGCGCTCCCGACTCCTGGCCCCTCCGACCGATGCCACCCGAGGTGGATCCGGCCACACAGGTAGTGCCCATGCTGTGCAGCGCAGGCTCCCGCGCGCGCGCGGCCCACTCGGTTCGACTCTCCTGCCTGGGTTCGATGGAAATGTTGCGCTTCGCTCTCTTGTACGGGTATCGAATCGCACCCGGGATGCTGATCGCTGCTTTCGTGAGCTCGCGACGCGGGGTCCTTCGCAGTAGCCGCGGGCTCGAGAGATACGCATCCGCTACGCGCCACTGGCTCACGCGGGATCGCAGCACGAGAGGCAGCACGACGGGCAAGTTCTACCTGCTCTCCTCCACTCTCCCCTGGTTGGAGTCGAAGCGCCAGCTGGTCGAGCCACTGCGCGAAGTAGCAGAGGCGCTCGCGGAGAGCGGAGAGATCGAATGGGAAACCAGCGCTTGGCTCATGCGAGCGAATTACGCAGCGCTCTCCGGCTACCCGATCAACGCCGTGCTCTCCTACTTTGACGCGGTGCGGGTGCGCGGGGACATGACCCCAGCGCAGTCCCCCCGCGCACTCGCACTTCCCTACCGCGCGCTCCACGAGCCCGAGGGGTCGATCTCAGACAGCGCGGAGGTGTACGCGCTCATCGAGCATTACGCAGGCCTGGCACAGTACCTGGCGCCCCACTGGATGCTGGCCCTCTCGATCTTCGGCGAGTTCTCCGCCGTCTGGCAGATCTCCGAGCTGATGTCGCGAACGATGTTCGAGCGCTTCACGATGACTGCTCAGACGATGGACTATCTCATGTTGCGAGGGCTGGCTGCCGCCGTACTTGCATCCCGGTCTCGCGGCTTGGATCGCGCGCGTCTTGCACGCACCGCCCGTAGCTGCGAGCGCGACCTGCGCCGCGCTGCGCGCTTCGGACCCGACTTCGTGAACATGACCGCGCTGGTAGCCGCCGAGCGACGCCGCGCGCGCGGTGATGCCCGTACCGCGGCGGAGCTCTACGCTAGGGTGGCGCAGCAGGCCGAGGAGCAAGACTGGGTGCACCACGCAGCACTCGCCTTGGAACGCAAGGCAGACGCGCTCGCGGCTCTTGGAGAGTCCACCGCCGCCCAGGCCGAACTCTCCCGAGCCCGCGCCCTCTACGAAGCCTGGGGCGCACACGCCAAGGTGCAACAGCTCGCACGCTGATGCCGATCCGTGATCGCTCCATCCTATGGCTTCCGCTGCGGCGAAGCTGGGAGGAGTGCTCTCAACTGTCGTATGCTTCGGAGTCATGGCACGTCGCAGCCAGGATCCGCCTGAAGGTCGCTCCCCAGGAGAGGCCCCGCAGAGCCCAGAGATCAGCTCGTCCGCTCATCTCGACACCCTGGCACCGAGGGCGGCCCAGGAGCTGGCGGAGTGGCTCAGCAAGCACGGCATCGAGCCATCCCTCAGTCCGAGACCGCGAGCTGATGTCCCAACGACAGTTCGTCGGTCGGTCGGACGCGCTCGGGTCTACGTCTATGTATCGAGCCAGGATCTCGAGGTTGCACGGCAGCTGCAGTCTCGGCTGATCCGTGCCAGCCTGGCCGACCTGCCCCCAGACTTCGATCCCGAGCATCTGTCGCCGGAAAGCTGCCCGGGGTGTGGGCACGCCTTGCACCCCGAGGCACTCGAATGCAGCGAGTGCGGCCTGGCCCTTCCAGGGGTGCAGGATGAAACCCCAGAAGTGCCGCAGATTGGTTCGGCATCGGTAGGCTCCGCCGTCGGCTCGCTGTTCACCTCGCTCAAGCGGCTGTTCACTCCGGCTCGAAATCCGGCTCGAAAGGAATGAGCTTCCCTCGCGGCGCTCATTCGCCGAACACTAGAGCCCGAGCTCGCGCGCTAGGTGACGGACTCGATGCCGCTCGTCGGCCCGCAACCCAGGGAGTCGCTCGAGCCTCCGGTATGCCCTGAACGCGCCTGCCCGATCGCCCGAGCGGAAAAGTGTGCGCGCGAGTTCGACACGGCTTTCCAGGTCATCCGGATCGAGCGCGGCGGCTTGCTCATAGTCCCGAATAGCACCGACGTAGTCCCCCTCATCGAACGCCAAGCCGGCGCGCTGGTACAGAGCCGAGGCGCTCGCAGGTTCGATCGAGAGCGCTGCGTCATAGTGTGTCCGAGCACCGGTGCGGTCTCCCAGGCGCCCGAGTACGATTCCGAGGTTCGTATGTGCCTTGGCGTAGTTGGGGTCGAGCTCCAAGGTTCGAGTGAACCAGCGCTGTGCCGCCCGGTCGTCTTCGCGCTCGAGCGCCGCTGCACCGAGAATGAACGCACTCTCGGCATCCGGCCCCAAAGTCTGGATCGCCTGCCGTGCGAGGCGCGCCGCTTCGGGTGTCTTGCCAGCCCAACTGAGTACCTTGGCGAGGTTCCGCAACGCGATGCCTTCCTGCCGCGGCGAGCGGGCAGTCGCGATCGCGGCCTGAACCTTCTCGCGGATCGATGCTTCGAGCGGACGACTCGCCTGCACCCTGCCGGTTCGCACGAGCTCGCCGAGGATGGCTTCGGCCAGTATGCCGTGGACCTCCGGCGTGGGATGGACGTGGTCGAGAAACAGCTCGGCACCCGGAGACGCCGGATAGCTACGCTGCTCCGCGAGCCGCTCGAGGAGCAGAGGAAAATCGACGAGCATGGAGCCCGACTCGCGCGCCACGTCGTGTATCGCGGCTTGAAACCCCGAAGGTGCACGCAACGGACATACATCGGTGTCGCGCGCGCGGCTCCAGAGCGCCCGCGCCTCGTCCTCGTGCCCGCGGAGGAACTGGACGTGCCCGAGCTGGTAGAGCGCCTCGGAGTACGCTGGGTCGAGCTCGAGCACGTCGGACCAGCGCGCCGCGGCGAGCGCGTAGCGCCCCGCCGCCTGCGCGGTGCGAGCGAGAAGCACCCTCTTGCTCAGCGACTGTTGCTCGGACTCAGAGAGCGCGGGGTCGAAAGCCGACTTGAAGGGCGCGCAGTCGCGTAGATTCGACGCGGGCACCACCCAAAGGAGCTCTGCCCCGACGGAGCGAGCCAGCCCCTCCATACGGCGCAGATTGAGCTCGAAGTGTGCGAGCACTCCACTGCGCCGCTCATCGTCTCGAGTATAGGCCGACAACCCGATGCTGTGATCGAGGAGCGCATCTACCTCCATGGGGAGTCGTGCGACTCCCGGTGCCTGCTCGGCTCCGGAACCGTGGAGCACACGGTGCACGAGCGCAAAGCTGCGGCTCGAGCTCGCGAGGGACGCGAGCCCGAGTACGGAGCTCGGCAGGTGTTGCAGCAGCCTGGGATAGCTGCGCGCTTCGAGGAACTCGTTGTGTCCTGTCAGCACGATGAACACGTCGGGCGAGAGGTCGCCCAGCTCCTCCATCAGAGCCGCCACGCGGTAGCTCGCGTAGCTGATGCCGCCGGCATTGACGACCTCCCAGCGGTTCTCGGGATCGACTTCAGTCAGAAGGGCGCGCAGCCAACCGCAGAACGACGTGCGGTCGTCGTAGGGATGTCCGTACGTCGTAGACCCGCCCAAGCAGAAGATTCTCTTGCCACCGAGCGGCTTCTCAGCGAGAAACTGCTGCGCGTTGAAGTAGCGCCGACGTTCCGGCGCGGTGACACGCCATTTCCCGGCGGGACCGCTCGCAACGAACAGGGGGCGCCGTCCGGCAAACGAGACGTAGGGATCGCGATGCTCGGGCACGCGCTCGATCCCACCCAGATAGAGCGACGACTCGAGCGCGACAAGCAAGAATGCACACGTGCAGAGCCCATAGGCAGCTCGGCGCCACACTGGAATCGGATGCACCGCAGCGCGCCGCGAGCTCGAGACCCCGCGCTCTACCATATCCTACGGACGCTGAACCCGAGACCCAAGTCGGGGCTCGAATCGGAAAGTCCGAAGACGCCATAGGTTCCAATGCGCCAGCGATCCGACCAACGAAACGAGGTGAATGGAACCAGCTCGCGGGAGCCGTCCGTCCCCGACGTCGATGCCTCGCGAAGATCGAATGCGAGACCTGCCGAAACCCGTGGAGACAGACGAACTCCGAATCCGATCGAGCCGAGGAAGCCGTCGTCGAGGTCGACGCCGGACGGATCCCCGAGCACTCGGTATCCGAGCGTACCGAAGGCAGAGAATCTTCCGAGCTGTTTCGACACATCGATCTGAGCCGAATAGTCGGCCTTGCCGGTGCCGAGCCCTTCGTCCTCGTCAGCCGTCGGGAACTTGATACGGCCAGTGAGCTCGACGAGCGGAAACGCCGGCGTCGGCGGATCGATGAGATACGACACGCGCGTCACCACATCTCCGAGTCCAGACTCCGTGCGCCGACCGGCGGCATCACTGCCGATGACCAAGCTGGATTCGGTCCCGCCGACGACGTCGCCCGGACCGTTGATCCGAATGTACGGGACCGTGAGCGACGCGATCCATGGCCCGTTCTGGTACTTGAGGGTGATGGGTAGGAACGTGATCTCGGTACGATCCGAGTCGTTGAAATCGCCGCGGCTCAGCTCGAAGCCGGCAGACAGACTGAGCTCACGATCCAGGTCACCGCGGTCCCGGTCGCTCCTCGCGATGGCGCTGAAGCGGGGTAGCACGCGCGGCCGCGAAGCTTTGTCGTCGATGCGCGCAACGGCTCTGAAAGCCGGTTCGTCCTGCGCGAACGCCGCCCGCGGGAACGCGAGCGTGAACCCTGCGCCGGCGAGCCAGGATAGGTAAAGAAGAACGGGCACCCACCGACGGGGCGGAGTGCAGGACCCATTCCTGCTTTCGGATCGTCCATCCTGGATCTTCACGTTCGTTCCTTCCTCCTCGCGAGCCCTCGTCGTTTGCGCCCAGAGGTTTGCGCTCAGAGGGTTCGCGCTCAAGAGGCTAGCGGTCAGGACGCTCGGGCCTCTCCGGACGCTCGGGGCGCTCGGGCCTCTCAGGTCGCTCGGGTCTTTCCGGTCTTTCCGGTCGCTCGGGTCTCTCCGGCCGCTCGCTCCTCTCGGTCCGCTCACTCCGGTCCATTCTCTCACCACGCTCACCGCGTTGCATGCGTTCACCGCGTTCCGATGCAGCCCCATCGCGCGAGACGGCTGCACCCATTCGATTCCAGCGCAAGCGCGCGCCATCCGGGAGACCGACTTCGAGCTGCAGTACGCGCACCCTGCCCGGACTCGTGAGGCGCCCCCGCAGGCGAACGCGCTGGTCGGGCAGCAATCCTTCGAATTCAGGATCCTCGCCCAGGCCGCCGAGGTCGATCTCGATTCCCGCCAGGCGCGCTCGATCGCGAGCCGCCCCAGGCTCGACGAACCCTTCGAGCACGACCTCGCTCACGCTGTCGTCGAAGGGAGATGTCGTGCGAATCTCCTCTGCAACGAGCACCCCGTTGCGCAGAGTTCCCCGCACGAACAAGGACGCGCCGCGCGCCAACTCGACCCCTGGACTGACTCGTCGAGCCTCCGCGGCAGAAATGCGCAAGTCGCCGATGCGCAGCTCACCCGCTTCACTCGCAGAGACGACGCCAGCGACGCGGGCCTGCGTGCGCTCGACCCGATCGATTCGCGACGCGACGATGGTGCCGTCGCTGCGCCGCAGCCCGTGAACGGAAACCAGCGCCCCCGACTCGAGCTCCGCGTAGCCGAGACGAGAACCATCGGAGCCGCGACTCAGGATCGCGCTCGGGGGCACGACGATGCGCTGTCCCAGGACCCGAACCGCGACCTCCTCCGGGGTGACACGCTCGATCGGACCCGCGACGATGGGGTCTAATCGGATGCGCGCGGCGCGAAGACCAGCCCCCGCGCGCTCGCGGGCTTCGATTCGTACGACCTGCCCTACCCGAAGTGCGCTCGCTGAGACCCGCTCGCCGTCGAGCTCGATCGCCGTCCGCGCATCGTAGAAGACCTCGACGCCGTTGATACAGATGCTGGCGAATCCAGTGATCGTTCCGTAGACCCCAGTTTCGAGGGCTGGGGACTCCGAGTCTTGGGACTCCGAGCCTGAGGACTCAGAGTCATTCGACCGAGAGCGATCCGACGGAGCGCCGCCAGCCCGGTCGGGGGGCGGCGCCCCCTCGAGATCCCCTGTGCCACCGAGCCCTTCGGGTTCAGGGCGCGCGCCCGTGCCACCGAGTCCCTCCGGTTCGTCCGTTGCGCGCGGGCTCGGGGTCACCGGAGGCCCGATGTCCGGAGCGCGCACACCGGTTCCACCGAGCCCCTCGCCGCCATCGCTGCAGGTTGCGCGCACAGCGGCAGGCGCGAGCACGCCACTGCAGAAGACCAGCACGGCAATCCACACTTTTACGTGTAGACTGGCGACACGAACCGACCTCGACGAATCCTGCACGCACTCAGCGGGGGCCAGCATCCTTGGGATCCTTCACTCCTCGGAAGAAGTACGCACCGAGAGTCATACGGAAGTGCGCGTCTACCCGCTCGGCATCGCGGCGTCGCAAGTCAGCACCTCTACGATTGACGGCCCGCAGCGCATCCATCGCCAACAGATTGGAGAGCTCCTCGAGCTCGCGCACGGAGTCGAGGGTCAGGTTCTCGTAGTACACGCTACGCTCGAACAAGGCCGGCTTCTCGCCCAACAGGTTGTGTGCAGCCGTAGCGAGATGATCGCGAGCATTGCGGCCGAAGTAGAACGCCTTTTCGTCGAAGCCCGCCTCGGGCACGAACCCCTCCACGCGCAGGCAGACGCGCCCTTCGGAATCGAGCTCGGCCACGCCCAGCTGCAGAAGCTCCTCGAGAATCGCGCGCGGCCGCACGTCCTTGCTGATCGACTCGACCAGCGCGTTGAACGAGGGGCCATGCGCAGTCGCGGGAGTACGCGGAAGCGGCAGCGGATGACCCGCATCATCCTGGTATGGGGGCGTCGTCATCCAGCGCAGCGCAACCTGTGAACCACGGCTCGCCGTAGCGGGGATCGCGTCCACTCGCGGCGGCTCGTTGCGGAGCCGCCGTACGTCCTTGCGATGCACCCCAGTCATCAGACTGACCTGGCTGTCGGTCTGCCGAGCTCCTTGGCTCTCGAGCTCTCGAGCCGCCACATCCACGTAGATTTCCTTGAGCAACGCACTCAGCTGAGGGAACGTGAATCGGTGTCGGAGCATCAGCCGCACGAGCGGCGGAAGGAGTCGCCGCATCGCGGCGACGAGCGGAGGCACGCGATCGTCTGTGGCGCCGAGGCCTTCCATGGATTCCGGGCTCACCGCTGGCGCGGGAGGGGGAGGATGGACGGGGATGCCATTCCGGTCATGTGGGAAAGTGTACCACGCATGACGGCCTCGGCGGCCCGAGCCTCCTTTCCCCAGGGACTCAATACTCGAGCACCAGCCGCACGCGGGCGGCACGCAGCGAGCGGTCGCTTCCGAGGAGGAGCTCTAGGGCCTCCCCAGGGAGCAAGGTCGCAACGCTCAGCTGCACGGAGACGTTGTTGATGAACAGCGGCCGATACTCGAGAGCCAGCGACAAGTCCTGACCGATCGTGCGAGACCGACTCTGGCCTCGACGGGTCAGCGCCCCCGGTGCGTCGAAGGCCAAGTGGGCCGCGTTGACCCGTAACCGGAGCTCGGGAAGCAGGTCGAGGTCGGCCCCGATGCCGAGCGCACGCAGCCCGGGATTCGAGAAGTCGGATCCCGGGGCATCGCCCTTGGATCCGAACACTGGGAGTAGAGATCCACGACGCGAGAGCCGCTCTCCGCCTGGCGACACGCGCAGGGACTGACTCTGGAAAAAGCTGTTCTCGAGCCCGGCAAAGAGCGGGCGCTCGCGCACCGCGTCGAAGCCTTCGGAGCGCCCGTCGTCCGGGTCCGAGTCCCCGCTCGACCAGACGCCGTAGAGCTTGAACCGCATCCAGTCGAAATCCATCGAGGCCTCGGCAGCGAGGAAGTGCGCGCGGATCCGCTGCTCGCCGGGGTCACTCTCGCCGCGTCGAGCCGAGCCTGTCAGCAGATAGGCAGAATAAGTCAGATTGAGTCGGTCGAAGTGCCCATCTCCGCTCCAACCGAGATAGACCGCATCGAAGGCTCCGCCGTGAGCTCGGAGCGAGCGAGTGGCTCCGCCGTCTCGCTCGCGGTTGCGCCGATAGAGCAAGGTGCCCTGCATCTGGAATCCAAGACTCGGCGTGTCCTGCCGGTACAAGTTGGCGACGAACACGTCGTCGCGGCGCAGCTCGAGTCTCTGACCCGATGGGCGAAGGTCGAAGGCCGACTCGGCGCGGCGCAGACGGAACCACGCCAGGTTGTACTGGAGCGTATTGTTGGATGCGTTCCCGAACAGGCGAGCTCCCGGCTCCGCGCCCGAGAAGAGAAATCCCCGGAAGTCCGAGATGAAGGGCTGGATCCCGAGCCGCACACTATCGAAGTCATAGCGGTCCGACTTGTTGCGCAGATGCCGCTCGACGAAGAGCTCTTCCAGACTCCAATCGGCCTTTGACGGGGCATCGCCTGCGTCCGAGTCTGTGTCCGAGTGACGCAAGGTCAGGGCCGCCTTCGCATAGAACTGCCAGTCTGCCGGACGGAAGACCGAGTTCCCCTTCACCAACCGGAGAGAACTGATGAACCGCTGTCGCCGCTCGTAGACGGAAGCCGTCGATGTACCCGCTGCTCGCTCGGGTTGCGCCGAGGCGAGCTCGGGAACACGGGTCAGCTCGAGCTCGCTGTGCGACTGCAGTCCCAAACTCAGGAACCAGTCATTTCCGAAGATCGGTCGGTCGCCCTTGAGAGAGTTCACATCGTACGGATTGAGTGGATTCTCTCGTCGCACACCGAGCGCGTCGAGAATCCGTGTGCGGTCGTCCATCGCGAGCGGCGCACCGAGGGCGAGCAATTCGTCGAGAGCTGCGGGGGCGGGAATGCGGGCCGCAGGCTCCCGCAGCACGGGAGCCAAACACGGCTCGCTTTCCTCGCGCGAGGTGGCTCGGCGGAACGAGGACGAGAGCTCCGAGCACCGACTCTCACCTGTCGGTGGAAGCTCTACCTCGTCCGCGCCGAGCCTGGAGCACGCTGCACGACGGCCATGACAGCGGCTCCGTCCGACGAGCCCGGACACAAGGGGCATCTGTGTCCGGGCGCCGGAGGGCGACTCCAGCCGAGCGGAACTGGAAACCGCCGCGCTCGCGTTGGGGATTCGCGTGCTCGGCAGGTCCCTCTCGAGCCCGGTTCGAGTCGCCCGAGCGGAGTAGGCACTCTCGGGGAGCTCCGCGGTGCTGTGCGCAATCGCCCAGAAGCGGGATCGATTCCCGCTCTCCGACGGGGCGGGTGGGGTCGCGTATCCGGGGGACGGAACCCCAAGGCAGCTGCCCACGAGCGTGAGCCGCAGCAACAAGCCCAGCGCGGCCCCCGCGGCCGAACCGCGGCTCGGCGGCAGACACCGGCGGAGCCTGGGCTCTTCGAGCCTCGTGCCCAGCGCGACAACAATGCGGGAAAATTTCCCACGAACACTCGACACGGTTGCACGCATACTCCGAACTCCCCTCCCTCAGCCCGTCAGCGGCGCTGGCCGACGCAGGAGAGCTCTCCGACCTGCGTCACCGTTCCCGGAGGGAATGGGGGAAAGTTGGCAGGAAAGGCCTGATCGCCGTCACCGCGACGCCCCCGCGCATCCTCGTCGAAGCTCAGCCGGCCCCGAAGGCCGGCGTCGAGCACGATGTTGCCCACCAGTTCGCCAGCCACGCGAACCGGAAGCACGTCGCCCGGCGCAAAGCGCTGCATGCGCGTGCCGCTGGCCCGGTTCGCATCCTCCCAGCGATCTGCGTAGTCGGGCGAAGGTGTTCCCACGCTGAAGTCGGCGCTGAACTGACGACGCTCCGCCTCATAACGCGCGTCCAGCTGCGCCCCGTGGGTTGAAACCGCGCGGCAGCGCACCTTGTTTGGGTCTCTCGCGGCCGCTTCCCCGCCGATGCAGCAGAGAGCGAGCGCGCCGAGGAAGGATGCGATTTGGATCCGGTTCATGTCTGACCTCCGATGAGCGAAGCCACGCGGCGTCCCCGCGACGCCTGCTGACCTCTACTCGAGATAGTACGTGGGATTGTTTCCCACGTATACATCAAAAGCGCAGCCAGTCCGCGGACGCGGCACCTCCGCCCTGCGCAGGCTCCGCGGCGATGCCGACAACGCCGGGGGCCTGGATTCACGCCCCAATCACCGTGGACCTACCCACAGGGCCTCCGAGATGCGAGCACCACTCATCGTCAGACGGAGCCGAAGCCCTACGGGTGATCCAGCGTCCCGGCTGCATGCGACTCCTGTATGATCGCCCCGATCCCCCCATCCGCTGGAGCCTCCGTGAAAGCCGCGATTCTCGAATCCGACAAGCTATCGATCCAGGATGTCCCCACACCGACACCGCGTAGCGAGGAAGCGTTAGTGCGCGTCACCTCGGCGGGTGTTTGTCACTCCGATCTCCATATCGTGCGCGGAGACTGGTCGTCGGCTCGGCCCCCGGGCCCCATGCGCCTCGGCCACGAAGGCATCGGAGTCGTAGAGTCGCTGGGCGCTGGAGCAGAACGCTATGCCCAGGTAGGAGATCGCGTGATTCTCGGGCTCGGCGGCACCGGCGGCGGCTACTGGTGTGGCGCCTGTGAGTACTGCCTGAGCGGGCGACCGCGCCTCTGCAGCGAGAGCAAGGGGATCGTGGGCACCTACGCAGAATGCATCCGAGTGTGGGCTCGCTCGCTCGTCAAGCTCCCCGAAGAGGTTGGAGATCAGCAGGTACCGCTCGCCTGCGCCGGACTGACTGCATACGCGGCCCTCAAGAAGCTGCTCAAGTTCGACATTCTTCCCGGGAAGCCGATCGCGATCATCGGAGCTGCGGGCGGCCTCGGCCACTACGCGGTTCAGCTCGCGCTCGCGTTCGGATATGAGGTGATCGGAATCGACGTCGGCGCCGAAAAGCTCGCCCTCGTCCAGTCCCTCGGTGCCGTCGCCGTCGAAGCCGAAGGTGCACTGGACCTGATCAAGGAAACCTATGGAGGTGCCTATGCGAGCATCGTCTTCGCTCCCAAGATCGCGGGATTCGAGCTCGGGCTGAAACTGCTGCGGCGTGGAGGGCTCTTCGTATCCGTCGGCATGCCCGCGGCCGCTGAGGGGAAGCTCGCCATCAGTCCGCTCGAGCTGCTGCGCAAGGACCCGCTGATCATGTCCTCGGCAGTCGGAACCGTCGAGGAGATGCGCGAGCTCGTCGCGCTCGCATCCGCAGGCAGGGTTTGCACCCACGTGAGCCGCACCGGCCGACTCACCGAGCTACCCACGATCTTCGAGGAGCTCGAGAACAGCACCTACGCAGGCCGCGCCATACTCGATCGACTCGACTCCTGAGCGGGCGAGCCATCCGGCGCGCCCCCGCCTGAATACATCGGTGCCCATATCGATGCGCGATGACTTCGGGCGACCCGGCAGCCTGCGCCCGGCAGGCGGCCGGGCAAGCAATCGTCAACTCCATTCAGCCGCAGGCCGATCTAGGGCCATATGCCTCTCGTCTACGTTGCCGAAGGTCTCTCACTGAAGGAGTGTCTTCACAGGAGCGAAACCAGTGAGGTCTATCTGGCGATGCAGGAGGACGATGGCCAGGAGCTGGTCCTCAAGGCCTATCGCCAGGGCCAGGAGGAGAGCGCAGAGCCGCGGGTGAATCGCGAGCTCGAGGTCCTGCAGCGCCTGGCTGGACCGGGTGTTCCACGCGGGTTGAGCGTGCTCCCCGGCGACGGGGATGCACGCCCTACCCTCGTCGCGGAATATGTGCCTGGCATTCTGCTCAAGGCGTGGGCGGAGTCTACCCGTGTGTCTGCGGATGCCTTTCTCGAAGTCGCCCTGCAGCTTGCTCTGGTGCTGACCCGAGTCCATGTGGCGCGCCTGATCCATCGAGATCTGAGTACCGCCAACGTGATCGTCGATCCCCAGACACTGAAGACTCATCTGATCGATTTCGGACTCACGAGGCCCCTTGGCGCCTCGCTGCAAACGAGCAAACTGCACAGCATCGCGACAGGCGTGGGCACCTTGGTCTACATCTCGCCCGAGCAGACGGGCCGCATGGACCGAGGCGTAGACTCTCGGAGCGACCTCTATTCGCTCGGGGCCTGTCTGTACCACGCGCTCACGGGGCGACCTCCATTCCTGGAGACAGACCCACTCGCGCTGATCCACGCACACTTCGCGAAGGTGCCCGTACCACCGAGCGAGATCCGACCGGAGCTTCCGTCCACACTTTCGCGCATCGTCCTCAGGCTGCTCCATAAGTCACCCGAAGATCGCTACCAGACAGCGGACGCGCTGCATGTAGACCTGAGCGATTGCCGCCGGCAGCTGCGTGAACGCGGCAGCATCGCAGACGACATGCTCCTCGGTACCGCCGACGTGCCTCATCGCCCGTTGTTCTCTTCCAAGCTCTATGGACGGGATCGCGAGATGCACGCCGTGCGCACCGCGTTCGCACGAGCAGCATCGGGACGGCCTACGGTAGCGCTGATCTCCGGCGCGCCGGGAGTCGGCAAGTCGGCCCTCACGCACGCGCTGAGAGGCCCACTGGCCGAACGAAGCGGCCGGCTCGTGCGGGGAAAGTTCGATGCCTACCGACCAGACCGACAGTACGCAGGGTTCTCACAGGCGATTTCGGCACTCGTCGACCAGCTTCTCACGGAGAGCGATGCAGCTCTCCTGCGCTGGAGTGAAGAGCTTGCGCGAGCTCTCGGCGCGATCGCCGCCGCGCTGTTCGAGCTCGCGCCGAATCTCGAGCTGGTCTTGCAGGAAGTTCCACCACTCCCGACCGTGGAGCACGCCGCGGCCCGCGCGCGGCTCATTCTCGCGGTGCAACGCCTCCTTCGCTCGTTCGCCAAGCCAGAGCACCCGCTGGTGCTGGTGCTCGACGACCTCCAGTGGGCCGACGAGGCGAGCCGCGACCTTCTCCGCGAGGTGCTCTTCGATCCGGAAGCGAGCGCGTTGCTCGTGCTGGCGATCTACCGGGAATCCGACGTGGGTGAGACTCATCCGCTCACGCGCGTATTGAGCGAGCTCATCGAGCGCGGGATTTCTGCAAATCCCATCACGCTGAGTCCACTCACACTCGAGCCGTGCGCCGAGATGCTGAGTGCTGCACTCGGACGTTCCAGCGACGCGACTCGGGGATTGGCCGCCTGCGTGGGCCGCAAGACCGGTAGTGCACCGCTGCTGATCCAGCAGTTCGTATATCACATGTATGACTTGGGCTTGATCCACTACGAGGCCGGGATCGGTTGGACCTGGGACGACGTCCGGATCGAAGCTGCAGACATTCCCGAGAATGCCGTCGCTCTGATGACCGCGAAACTCGGCCGCCTCTCGGCCGCGCTCGCCGAATCGGTTCAGCTGGCCAGCTGCGCCGGGGACGTGTTCGATGTCGACACGTTGGCCGAGCTGAGCCGACATCCGCGGGAGCAGCTGGAGGCCGCTCTCTTCCAGCTCTGCGACGAGGGTCTGCTCGCTCCCGCTCCCGCTGGATTTCGCTTCGCTCACGACCGAATTCGCGAGGCAGCGCGGGCGCTGCTCTCCGAGGAGGACCGCGCGCGGCTACACTGCGATGCAGGGATGTTGCTTCTGGCGCGGGTGCCCGCCGCCGCGGTCCCCGATCGCGTGTTCGAGATCGTCGACCATCTGAACCATGGAACTACTCTGCTCGAGCCCGACCTTCTGCCGCGAGCGCTCGAGCTGAACCTGATGGCCGGCAAGCAGGCCCTCACTGCGGGCGCCAGCGGCACCGCCAGCGCATACTTCGGGGAAGCGCGCAGTCTGCGAGAGCGGATGGGCTGCGACGATCCGGGGCTGAGTTTCGATCTCTTGTTCCACTCCGTCGAAGCCGCCTATCAGCAGCGCGACTTCGAGCTCGGGCGCACCCTCCTCGATGAGCTCGATCGGCTACCGCTCGTTCGGATGCAGTCCGCGCTCGTGAGCGCAAAGCGGATCTCGATCGAGCAGCTCGCGCAGACAGGCGAATCCGTGCTTCCACTGGTCATCGAGAATCTCGCCCGCTTCGGTGTGCGATGGCCCAGAGCGCCCTCTTGGCTACGTACGCGGGCCGCGATCCTGCACAGCGACTGGCTGCTGCGCCGCCCAATCGATGACCGACTCCTGCGACCAACCTCTCCCCCTGACCACGCGCGTTGGGCACCGGTGATCCTGATCATCGCCGCGGGAAGTGGCGCGTTCAGCGTCAACTCGATCCGGCATACGACTCTCGCGTGTTCGTTCATCCTGCGGACGTACCTCACGCGAGGCTACATCATGCCGCCGGCCCTGCTCCTCGCCGGCTATGCCGCGTTTCGCCTGAGTGTCCTGCGTCATCTTCGAGGAGCGGATCGCTACGCACGCGCCGCGCTCGAGTGGGCGGACTCGGTGCCTCACGTCCCGTTCAGCGCGCGCGCTCGCTACGTCGTTCACGCCTTCGTCGAGGCGTGGACGAAGCCAAGACGCAGCGTCCTCGAGCCACTGCGGATGGACTGCGAGGCTCTGATGGAGTTCGGCGACCTCGAGTATGCCTACTATGCAGCCCTGCAGCGCACAGGCTATCTCGCCCTGTGCGGCGAACCCCTGGCGAACGTACGGCGCGAGTACCAGGCGCTCGGAGTGCGCATGCATCGCTCGACGGAGCTCCAGGTCTCCGCACTCGAGTCTCTGCAGGATCCGAAGGCCAACGTCTCGCAGCTTCTGACCGATGTGCGCGCACTCCAGCTCGCCAGTGACTCGCCCGCTGACGACGCCATGCAGGCGTGGGCCTTCTGGCTCGGGATTCTCTGCGTCTTCGGTCAGCATACCGAGGCGGTGCGGATCTCTGAATCGATCCGCTGGCGGGTGCGCGAGGTCGGGGCCACCGTCTCGCAGCTGGTCGATCATGCCTTCTTCGGTGCTCTCGCGGCGAGCGCCGCGGCCGGCACGGGCATCGACCGGCGGCACGCTCGGCGCATCGTTTCGACCCAGCTGCGCCAGATTCGAACCTGGGCGCGGATCGGACCCGACTTTCGGCACATGGAATCCGCACTCACGGCTGCGAGCGCCCACCTGAGAGGACACCATCCACTTGCGCTGGAGCGCTACAAGGAAGCTGCGAGGGCGGCAACCCGAGGTGGCTATCGCCATCACGCCGCTCTTCTACATGAGCGTCGAGGCGAGCTGCTGAGTCAGCTGGGTCGAAACATCGACGCAAGGCAAGCGCTCAGGGATGCGGCCGACCTCTACTCCGAGTGGGGTGCACATGCGAAGGTGACACAGCTCCGCTCGAAGGCCAACGCGATGGGGCTGCGAATCGATTGACGTGGGTGTCCTCTGCTAGGAGGAGGGAACCCTCGCAAACAGGAACGCAAGCGATCCCTCGGAAGAGCGTTCGGTCTCTCCGGTCATCCCCTTGGGCATAATCCGCAGCAGATCTGCTTCGGTGCGGAAGATCAGGTCCCAGTTGACTGCGATCTTCTTGAGAAAGGCCGTATCGTCGTCGGGATGATAGTTCGAGATCGCAATCAGTCCTCCCGGATTCAGCAGAGAGGCGAACTGCGACAGGAGACCCCTTGCAGTGCCATCGTCGAGATAGTCGAACAGACCCGCGGAGAAAACGAGGTCGTAGCGTCGGTCACGGGTCACCTGCGCGAGCTCCTTGAGAGGGCCGCAGTGCGCCGAGAAGCTCTTCAGACCCAGCGCCTCGAATCTTCGTTCGACGAAGCGAATGGCAGAGGCATCCTGATCGACGCAGGTGAGGTGGAGGCGCGCGGGGTCACAGGTGGCAGCTGCATCGGCTACGTAGCGCGAACCGCCACATGCGACATCCAGGATCCGCAACGTGGGGACACGTTCGAGCTCCTCCTCCACGATCCGACGCAGGCGCTCTCGCCGAGCCCAGAGGGCACGTGTACTGTTGATCTGTGAGAACGCATAGTCGAGACAGTTGACAATGCCAGGCTGATCATCGCGCTGGCCGAGCGTGGCTTCCAGCTCGTAGATCCACTCGATGATGCGGAAGTCGCCCGCGTACCCATGCGGCTGGAAGGCACTCCGCCAGAACAACCGCGAGCGATAGAGCCACGGACCGATCTCTCGACGGAACTGCTCCGTGAGCGGGACTTCCAGCTCCGGCCAGAGTTCCACGATCTGCGCGAGCACGTCTGTGCACTCGTGCAAGCCCTGCGCGATCTGCTCGCGAACCGACTCAGAGGGGAGCGTCTGCTGGGCGCGCCGCAGGCTGCGATCCGTATCCCGCAAGGAGAGTTCGAAGTCCGCTATCGCCCCTTCCGCGCTGCGCCGCGCGGCCAACAGAGGATCGATCTTCGTGGGAGAGGCATGGTTCGTCAGCTGCATGAGGGACTCCTGCCGGCCGTGGGTGCGCAGGGAGGCCGGTTCAGCAGAGCCGCAAGCCCGAGCACCCCTGCTCTTCCTGCGGTCCTCTGCGCGGGCATTCTTCGCCATCATGCGTGTTACAGG
This sequence comes from Pseudomonadota bacterium, assembly GCA_003247575.1. Lineage (GTDB taxonomy): Bacteria > Myxococcota_A > UBA9160 > SZUA-336 > SZUA-336 > SZUA-336. The sequence goes on along the minus strand of QJZC01000050.1, from coordinate 4,671 downwards.
TCCCCCGAAGGGAGGACAGTTTCCGGACACTTCGACTTGCAAGCCGAACAGTAAATGCGGCAGCCTACGCTCCGCGGTGTGAACGGAATCGAGTCGAATACGTGCTCGGACTGGCGCGAAATGCACGGTTGCAGGATCGGCCTGGCCGATACCGAGTAGAAGCTCCGCAAAGTCCGCTCTCCCGGCCTACGCAGGACGACCAAGGCACTGGAATCGCGGACGCGGGGCCGTTGGGAGTCCGCGACCAGGCCCCGCGTCCGCGATTCCGGAGCCCCGGCCACGGACCGCTGGGTCGCTAGGCGAGCACCTCGAAACGTACGGCTTCGCTGGGTTCCATGAAGCCGGTGCTACGCCTCCAGCGTGGCGGATCACCGAGCCTACCAAGCCGAATGCCTCTCGCCGCCAGCGCTCTGAACATCTCCTGTCCCTCAACACGGGCCAGCGCCGCACCCAGGCAGAAGTAGTGTCCTCGCCCGAAGGCAAGATGCGGGGACTCCTTGCGGGACAGATCGAAGCGCCGCGGAAACGAGTAAGCAGCTGGATCCAGATTCGCTGCAGACAGCGAGAGCAGGAAAAACGTACCTGGCTCCAAAGTAGCCTCGTCGCACACGATACGTTCGGTTGCGACTCGCGGGACCCATGGAACGGGCGATGAAACCCGCAGGATCTCTTCGACCGCAGGGACTGCCAGCTCTGGGTCGTGGTGGAGCTTCTCGAGCTCGTCGGGATGCTCCGAGAGCAGATAGAGCCCGAGGCCTATCAGCGACTTGGTCGTATCCGTGCCGGCAAAGAGCAGCCCCGACAGCATCACCTGCAGCTCGAAGCGTGTGAGTGCGCCACTTCGCTCTGCTTGTGCGAGCTCCGAGATCAAGTCCGCACCCGGATTCTCGAGCCTCTCCGAGATCAGGCGGTCCGTGATCTCGAACAGCTTCTCAGTTGCACGTTCGGCTCTCGCGCGCACTTCGGCACTCGGTTCGGTCACGAGGAAGACGGGCCAAAAATCCCTGATCCAGCTCCGCAGCTCGTCCGTGTTCTCGTCTTGGATTCCCATCAGAGCCCCGAGAACGCGTAGGGGCACCCGGGCCGAGAACGCGTCGAAGGCGTCGAACACGTCCCCGGGGGAGAGCGCATCCAACTCTTCCTCGGCAATCTTCCGCGCGATCGGGCGCATCCGCTCCATGGGCCTCACGGCGAAGGATCTCCAGACGAGGGACCGCAAGCGAGAGTGGATGGCCTCATCCGGATTGTGGATGAAGTGGTCGAGCCACTGCCGGATGAGGCCGTCTGGATAGAACTCCTCGAGCATCCCGAGAAATCCGGTGACCGCACCGCGATGCGCCAGAAGCCTGGCGACGCCGTCATAGCGCAGGAAGACCGGAGCACCCTCCACCGTGTAGGCCACCGAGCCAGCGGCGCTCGCCTCCCCATCCAGCTCATGACACTCTGCCAGAGTCATCGGTAGCGAGAGCTCGTAGGCAGGCCTCGTGCCGCCCCCGCCATTTGCGCGCGAGGAGGTCATCAGAAGCGGCGCCGAATCTCGATGCCGAACTGACGCGGTGCACCCGGAAACAGCGTCTTGCTCCCGAGCAGATTCGTGAAATCGACCCCGAACGACGTGAACTCGCGATCGAGCAGATTCGATCCCGTGACCACCACTTCGGTGAGTCCATCGGGGAGCTCGAGTATCAGTTTCCCGGACAACAGCCCCATCTTTCCCTGTGCGGTGCTGTCCGAATTTTCTGGGTCGAAGAAAGTCTTCGTGCGCCCCCTCCAGGCGGCGCCAACGGAGAGCTGCCCCATCCGCGTGTCGATCACATAGTCTGCCGTGACGGCGTAGGTATACTTGCTGGAGAACGGGAGGCGCCCGTCGCCCAACACCGGTCGCCCGGGCTGTCCCATGAACGGTTCGTCGAAGTCGGTGAACCGGTCGTTCAGGATTCCACCGGTGAACCCGAGACGCAGATTCGTCGTCGGGAGCCAGGTCCCCTCTACCTCGACACCCGTGATCACGGAATCTCCCGCGTTCCCGAATCCCGGCGCGACGGCATCTGGCGTGAATGAACTTATTGTCAGGGTCTGGATCGCGTCGTAGATGCTGTAGAACGCCGAGGCGTTGAGGCGCAGCCGGTCATCGGCGAAGGTTCCCTTGAAACCCACCTCGTAGGTGGTCAGCTTCGCGGGGTCGATCGACACCTTCTCCTGGATCCCTGGGTTGAACATCCCAGTTACATCGACGAAGCCGGGAAGATCGTTGTTCAACGACCGCGCATTGAAGCTGCCGGCCTTGAAGCCGGTGGCATAGCTCAGGTAACTGATGATGTTGTCCGAGAAGCTGTAGGTCAGGGATGCGGACGGTTGAAAGTCACTGAAGCGTTCTGACCGGTCGTAGAAATTGCAGATCGTACCGACTGCGACTGGGACCAACGACCCGAGGCTGGAGCAGGGCCCCGGGGTCGACGCCGTGACCTTCTTGAAGATTCTGCGTCGATCGCGCTCGAAGCGCAGCCCACCCACGAAACGAAGCTTTGGGGTGATGTTGTAGCGCAGCTGGCCGAAGAGCGCGTACGTGAAGTTGTCGTTCTTCTGGTCGTTGTCCTCTTGAGCTCCGCGAAGGAGGTCAGCCGTGGCCGCAGCGTCGTTGCTGGGGTCCCCGTCGCCATCCACGTCGGGAATCGGAATGACGATGTCCGCGGCGGTCAGGTTCGGAAACACACCGCCATTCGGATTCTTGAAACGGGCCCTCTCCAAGAGCCCGTAGAGTCCCACCAAGTACTCCAGATCTCCGTTCAGCATCGTGCCGGCCAGCTGGAACTCCTGACTGTAGGAGTTCTGCCGAATGTCCGCCGGTTCGCTGATGATACTGATGCCGGTCGCATCGAAGTCGAAGGGGATCTTGTTCTCCGTGAGACGCCAAGCGCTGAGCGAGGTGAACTGCGTGTCAGGAGTCACGGCCCAGGTCAGCCGAGCAGTGGCCCCCTCGGACAACACGTCCTCATCGGGGGATACCTCTGAATCCACGCGGTACGGATTGCCGCTGGCTTGGATGGCTGCGCAACGGTCTTGGAACCCAACCAAGGCCAACACCGACTGGAACGAGTTCGGATCGGCGAGCCCCGAGGTATCCGTGAGTGCACACTTCCCGGTCCCGACCTCCTTCTGCTCTTTCGCGTGATCAAACGTGAACAGAAGCTCTACGCTCTCACTCGGGAAATAGAGCGCGGAGAAGCGCCCGGCCAGGACGGCCTCGTCGTCGCGATCGGAGCCATCGACCTGCTTCTGGAATCCGTCGCGTTTGCGCGTCGTGAACGCGAACCGCGTGGACAGGCGCTCATCCACGATGGGGACATTGAATGCGGCGACGGTGTTCACCGAGCGAAAGTTTCCGACGCCGACCGACAGGAAGCCATCCCGATCGAAGCCAGGGGCCTTCGTCTCGATGTTGATCGCGCCGCCGAGCGCGTTCTTTCCGAAGACGGTCCCCTGGGGGCCGCGCAGCACCTCGATCCGCTCGATGTCGTAGAGGGATTGCTCCGCGGAGATGGACCGCGCTTGGTAGACCCCGTCGAGATAGGTGGCAACTGCTGGATCCACAGCAGGATTTGGGTCGAACTCGGTGAGCCCGCGGATAGTGAGCCGGCCATTCGATGCCGACCGCCTGTCGAAGTTGGCATTGGGAATGAGCGGGGAAATTGCGGGGATTCGATCGATCGCCTCGTCCCGGAGGTTTTCCTGGGTCACCGCAGAAATGGCGATCGGGATCCTCTGCTCTCGTTCGAGTCGCTTCCGCGACGTCACGACGATGTTTTCGATCTCGATTTTGTCGAGCGCGCGTGGAACGGAGGCACTGGAGCCCTCTGACTCGTTCTCTTGTGCATGGGCGAGAGGCGCAACCAGTGAGCCCACCCCTCCAGAAGCCAACGCACAAGAAAGAACCAAGAAAAAGAGATGGCCGCGATCAGAATGAGTTACCCGCGCCATAAAATATTAACTCCCCCTTAGCCTTAGCAACCAACAAGGACGGAAGCAGTCTGCTTGCAGAGTCACAGCGGGCGCCAGCGCGCCGGCTGACTCGAGGTGCTCGCCACTGGATGCGATCCAACTGGGTCGGCTGACAGGCTTGAATAGTATGAGCTCAGTTTGGGTATTGTAGATGCGATTGAGTTCGAACAGTCAGAATTCTGCGTTTGAGATCGATCCAATCGTGAGGGATAAGCTCAAGAGCATATCTAGACTTAGGAGAGCGCGACTTTGCCAAATGGATAGCGGACATCCGAGTCTCTCATCCGCTCTCTCGGTTCGGAATCCGCCCCCCCCCATCGCTAGGTACCAACCCGAGACGAACGAGTGTTCAGGTCCACCGAGTTGGCCTCACTCCCAACTACCGCGACAGGACTTACCGCGACAGGACTACGCGGGACAGGACTTCACTGCATGGGAGTACGTACGGACCTGCGCCTGGGCTCACACGCACGACGTTAACAGCTCGAGGGCCGATGAAGCGCAAGTCGAAGGCGTCTAACCGACGGTGAATTTACTGGGTCAGTTCCGGAACTCCGGCGAGGTTGATCGCTTGCCAGCGGCCAGATACGAAGCGAATCCCGACGACCAATGCCATCAACGTGAGGTAGACCAACATCGCGAGCATGCAGGCGACGACGCCGCCGTTCATAT
>QJZC01000026.1 GCA_003247575.1 Pseudomonadota bacterium | reverse complement strand
GGCCCGGGGAACGTCGCTCCACTCCGGACTGCCGCACGATACGACTCGAGATCGCGCAGCGCGCGCTCGCTCAGCTGCGCGTGGCGTTCTTGGCGCCCGCGACGCCCGCGGAGACGACGCGGAGCCGCAACGTCGAGCGGCGGGAAGAGCCCGAACGTCACGTTCGTCGGCTGGAACGAACCGAGCCCACCTTGCAAGTGCCGCAGCAGCGAGGCCAGAGCAGTCGTCGGGGGTGGTAGCGGCGCGACCTGCCCGTGCACGCGAGCGCCCACGTGGATGCCCGCCAGCAGGCCGAGCGCCGTCGATTCCACGTAGCCTTCGACACCGGCGATCTGCCCCGCGAAGTAGAGCCCCGAGCGCGCACGGTGCTGCAGATGGGAGTCGAGCAGCTCAGGCGAGCGGATGAACGTGTTTCGATGCACCGATCCGAACCGAGAGAAGACGGCTTCGGACAACCCCGGCAGCTTGCGGAAGATCCGCTTCTGCTCGCCGATCTTCATTCGTGTCTGGAACCCGACCAGATTGAACAAGGTACCCGAGACGTCCTCCTGGCGAAGCTGCACGACCGCGAAGGGTGGCGCGCACGTCCCTCGGGGCCGGAGACCCACCGGCTTCAGCGGGCCGAAGGCCAGCGTATCGGGGCCGCGCTCGGCCATGACCTCGATCGGCAGACACCCCTCGAAGTAGAGGGGCTTCTCGAAGTCGGGCAAGGGGATCTTCTCTGCACACACGAGATCGCGCACGAATGCGTAGTAGCCCTCGCGCGACAGGGGGCTGTTCAGATAGTCGCCCTCGCCATCCTCCCAGCGCGAAGCGCGAAAGAGAACGTCCATGTCGAGGCTGTCGCGATAGACGGTGGGAGAAATCGAGTCGTAGAAGTAGAGCGAGTCTCCACAGATCGCTGCCAGAACCTGCGCGAATGTATCTGAGGTGAGCGGCCCGGTCGCCACGACGACCAGCCCCTGCGGGATCTGGGTGACCTCTTCGCGCACGAGCTCGATCCGTGGCTCGGATGCCACCGTCTCGGTGACGTAGCGGGAGAACGCTACCCGATCCACCGCAAGCGCGCGGCCAGCGGGAACACGATGCAGATCCGCAGCGCGCAGGATCAGCGAGTCCAAGCGGCGCAGCTCTTCGTGGAGCAGGCCCACCGCGTGGTGCGGCTGGTCGGAGCGCAGGCTGTTCGAGCACACCAGCTCGGCGAAGTCGGCATTGCTGTGAGCAGGGGAGTAGCGCGCCGGCTTCATTTCGTAGAGCCGCACAGCGACACCGCGGCGAGCCAGTTGCCAGGCCGCCTCGCAGCCGGCCAACCCGGCTCCGATGACGTGTACACATTCCGTCTCATCGATCATGGGTCCGGCAGGATAGCAGGCCGGCGCGCCGGACTCAGGGGATCGTCTCTCCACTCCCGACGCCTCGCGAGCTGGCTGCCGAGCGACGAGCGAGCATGCCCGCCTCTCGAACCACCTGCCCCGCGAGTTCGAGTTCGACACACGCTGTGGCCAGCGCGGTTGGAGTGGATCCGAGGCGTCGGGCGAGCTCGTCGATCGTGAGCGGTCCCTCGTCGAGGGCCCGCAGGACACCGCGCGCGGCGGGGCTCAGGTGTAGCGCCGCCTCTGGGACGCCAGACCCAGACACCTCGGGCGAGAGCCCGAATCCGGCCAGGAGATCAGCGATCTCGAGTACCGGCGCAGCACCGTCTCGCAGCAGGCGGTTCGAGCCGCGGCACACGGCTAGATCGATCGGACCGGGCACCGCCATGACTTCGCGGCCTTGGTCGAGCGCATGGCGAGCGGTCCAGAGGGATCCGCTCGCCTCCGCCGCTTCGACGACCAGCGACACCTCCGCCAGCCCGCTGATGAGCCGATTCCGCTCCGGAAACTGATGCGGGCGTGCCTGCAGATCGACCGCATACTCTGATATCCAGCTGCCCCCACTCCTCAGGATCCGATTCGCCAGCCCCGCATGCGCCCGAGGAGCCGGATGCTCGAAGCCAGCCGCCCACACAGCGACACCCGGCTGGGTCCCTGCGGCCTGCGCCCCGATCAGAGCGCCCTCGTGTGCCGCCGCGTCGATCCCATAGGCCAGGCCGCTCACGACTCCCAGTCCGCAGGCGGCGGCGCCTTCCGCCAGTTCGCGCGCGAAGCGGCGCCCACGAGCCGTGGCCTTGCGCGCGCCTACGATCGCCACGCAGCGGCCACTCGAGGTGGGGCCAGCGACGAAGATCAAGAGCGGCGGGTCCGGAATCTCCTGTAGGCTCGGCGGGAACTCTGGGTGACTGGGCAGCAGCGCCCGGGCGCCGAACCGCTCGAGTCGCCGAATCGACTCCTGCGCGGCGCGCAGGGGTGGAGCGTGTTGCAACGCCGCAGCCGAGGCCTTCGGGAGCCACTCGAGCAGCCGGTCGCGGCCCAGCCGCAAGACGCTCTCAGGATCCGGACAGCGTTTCCAGAGCGCGTGCAGACGTCGCCGAGACGCCCCCGACACATTCAGAAAGGCGAGCCACATTGCCTCGGGTGGGATCGAGCCCAGAGGGAATCTCGCGGTCATCGATGCATCCGCGGGACCGGTGGGGGTGGGGGCGGCTAGAGTAGCGCACGATGCCTCCGCCCGGCACCGACCCGACACGGGACCTGCGAACCAATCGCGAACTCGCGCTTGCCTACCTGGCTCCGTATCTCGCCTACGTCGGCGCGAGCGGTCTGCAGGCAAGCCTCGGGCGCACGCCGGCCTACCTGCTCGCAGGTCTCGCTGCCGGCGCCCTCTGGCTCTGGTTCAGAACCTTGCAAAGGCCACTGCGAGGGCCGCGTTCCCCTGCACTCTCGGTGGTGGTGGGAAGCGCCGTCGGGCTACTCGGCACCGCGCTATGGGTCGCTCTGCTGGCACCCTTCGTCGCACCCTCTACCGGCTCCGGCGACGCGGACAGGTGGCCACTCGCCGCCCGCATCGTGCGAATGGCCAGCGCCACGCTCGTCGTCCCGCTGGTCGAAGAGCCGCTGATGCGGAGCTTCGTGCTCGGACTCGCGCTGCAGTGGCAGCGCACTCGAGCCGAAGGCTGGCTGGCTCGCCTCGATCACGTGCTCGATCGGCAGTCGATCCGAGAGCTCGAGCCCGGCGCTTGTTCACTCGGCGCCGCTCTGGTCTCGAGCTGCGTCTTCGCTCTCGGGCACGCGCCGCACGAATGGGCGGCTGCGCTCGGCTACGGCGGCCTGATGTGCACCCTCTATGTCGGACGGCGCGATCTGCTCTCATGCATCATCGCGCATGCAGTCAGCAATGCGGCGCTCGCGCTGTGGGTGCTTCACTCGGGGCGCTTCGAATTCTGGTAGCGCGGCAGCCAGAGGCATCCAGACGCAGACACGCCGCTCTTGCCGACCCGCCCGAGTGAATGGAGTGATCCGAGAGCGAAGGGGCGACTAATCGGACAGATCGGGTTGCACCCCTTCCTCGAGCTCGAGCGCCAGGAGAGAGGCCTTGGCCTGAGCCCCCCAGCGCGCGTAGCAAGTCTGTGCCTGCGTCAGGTACGACCGAGCCTCACTCGCACGCCCGCAGTCGTCGAGAGCTCGCGCACGCCGCTCCAGTGCAATTGCGCTCAGATTCAGAAGTCCCTGCTGCGATGCGCGGGTCGCCGCATCCGCTCGCAGCCTGACCGCACTGGTCGATCTCCCACGCAAGGCCGCGTACTCTGCTTCGACCAGCAGCCGCATCGCCATGAAGTCCGGGCCGAACTCGGCCGCCTGGCGCAGCGCACTGCGTGCGCGTGCGACCGAGCGGACGCAGCGCAACCGGCGCCAGCCGCGCTCCCTGCCGGCGAGCTCCGCAGCAGCGAGCGCTCCGTAGAACTGAATGTCGACGCTATGCGATCCGAAGACCATGTGCTGCAAGCGGCCTGCGATCACCTCCAACTGAGCATGGGCGCGCTCGAACTCCTCGAACACACAGAACACCTTCATCCACACACAACGCAGATAGCTCTCGGTACTGCTCTCGGATCTACTCAGGAACGCGTCGTCCTCGCTGGCATCGCGGAGCATCGCCGCGCGGTCGAACTCCGGCCCCTGGAGGTACGCAAAGGCTCGGGCCAGACGGCCGACACCCGACATCTGGGGCGAACTCCGCTCGAAGGCGTACCCGAGCGCGTAGAGCTCCCGCGCGGTCGAGTCTACCTGGCCTCCGCTCAGTGCCAGGATCAGCGCGCGACTGAAGCGAGAGTAGATCGCATACTCGGAGTCACCACGTTCGAACAGCCGCAGCTGGACCGACTCGAGGATCGACAGGGTTGCACGGCGACTACCCAGCCATGCCATCAGCAGGCCCTCGAGCTGCATCTCGGCACGCACGCTCATCGCCGAAGGTTCGGCGCGCTCGAGCCAGTAGCGCGTCGCCTCGATGTAGCGCGTAGTCAGTCGGTGGTTGCGTGTGACACGCCAGGTGAAGTAAGCCATTCCCGCGAGAGGCATGCTCGGGTCTGCAACCTTCCCGTAGCGAATGAAGTCACGCGTGCTGTAGCACGCGCAAAGCGTCCCGAGCATCGGATTGAAGCGAGTCAGAACACCCACCGCAGCACGCAGCACACTCAAGCGTTCGACTCGCTCGCGGGACAGCGATACCTCTGGCTCGAAGAGGTCGGCGGGAGCACGGCGGCGGATCCACCACGAGACCATCAAGACGGCAACGTACACGCGGATGCGAGAGGGATAGAGGGGCCACCGAATCCCGACCGAAGCCAAGAGTTCGAGCGCATAGCGAGCACAATCCGACGAGCTTCCATAGAGCGTATATGCGCGGAGCTTCCCGACCCCAATCTGCAACGACTCCTCGCGACTGGGACTTCGCTGCGCCAGGGCATCCAGAAGGTCGAGAGCTCGATCCTGCTGCTGCGACTGAAGCAGGCTCTCGACCCAGTCCAGATGCACCTCGAAGGCGAGTGCGCGCTCCAGCTGCCAGAACTCCGAGCTCATGTGTACATCCGCAGCGCGAAAGTACTTCTCGGCATCGGCGCCGGCACCCACGTACAAGAGCTGCCGCCCGGCCACGAGGTTGAGCTCGATCGCTGATCGTTTGAGGGACTCAGACAGCGCGGTCGCCCCAGCGTTCAGGTGCTGAACGATGTCGATGGCGCGCAGCTCGCGCTTGTCGTCCGGAGTGTGCGCCAGCAGGGCCTCACCGATGCGACAGCACGTGCGCTCGCGCTCGGTCGGATCGAGGCGACCTGCAGCCGCCTCCCGGATGCGCGCATGCGCAAAGCGGAAGCCGCGACTTCCTGGGATCAGGTAGCCGTCGGCTGTGAGTCCTGAAAGTAGAGCCAGCGTCTCGCTGAGATCGCACTCGGTGATTTCCGCCAAGAGCTCCGGCTCGAACTCCCGTGATGTACAACCTGCGATCTCGAGCAAGCGTTGCTGCGCAGGCTCCAGCCGTTCCAACTTCTCGGCCATCAGCGCCGCGGCCCCGTCCGGTGCAGGCAACGCATGCAGCTGCTCCGGGTCGAAGCACCACGCACCTGCTCGATACTCGAGGCATCCCCGCGCGTGCAGGTGGAGAACGAACTCCCGGATCAGCAGCGGTGCATTGTCCGTCGCCTGAGCAATACGTTGAGCCAGAACGGACAGTTCGGACGCGGGACGTCGCAGAGTATCCGCCAACAGCCTCAGGGCAGCCTCATCGGACAGAAAGCCGAGCTCGAGGTACTCGGGAGCGCAACCACCGCGGTCCAGATTCGCAATGAAGGGCACCAGCTCGCCACCTACCTCGAGATCACTGGGACAGCCGATGGTTGCGACCACCGTCAACGCCCCGAGTACGGAGCTCGTGAGGAGGCCCTCGAGAATGGTGCGGCTCCCGATGTCGCTCGTGTCGAGGTCGTCGAACAAGAGCGCGAGGCGCCGCCCCGAGCATGTGAAAGGCTTCAGCAAACGTTCGACCGCGAGCGCGAGCCGAGCCTGCGCATCTCGCGACCGAATCTGAGAGGGTTCGCCAACGTCTCCAAGGACCGCTTCGAGATCCGGCACGAGATCGGTCAGTACCGCCGCCGAACTCCCGAGCGCCTCGGTGAGCTCGGATCGCCAGGCCTCGAGCGACGCATCGCTCCCGAGCAGGATCAACGTAGTCAGCGATCCCAGGGCACTCGCGAGCCCCGCATAGGCCTGACCGAGGTGGGCTCGGAACTCTCCGCTCCCTACGTGAATGTCCTCACGAGCGAGAGCGCCGCGTAGAGCCGCCATGAATGCGGACTTCCCCGTGCCCGGCTCGCCCCTCACCAGCAGCAGCCGCGGTCGGTCCGCAGTAGGGCTAGCGCAGAACGTGAGAGCAGAGTCGAGCTCCCTGTCGCGTCCGTACAGACCCGACGGAAACACGGGGCGTGCAGGCGCTTCGTGACGACCCAGTACGAAGTCGAAATCGAGCTCGCCGCTGCGCTCCCACTCGGCGCGCAGGTCGCGCAGATCCGACGCCAGCGCCGTAGCACTCTGATAGCGCTCGTCCGGATCCTTGCTGAGCAGCTTCATGATGGCGCGCGAGAAAGCTTCGGGGACCCCCGGCGCAACTTCATGGGGCTCGGCGGGCAACTCGCTCAGCAGGGCTTGCAGCGAGCCTGCCTGGCTCCTATCGGCAAAGGGACGTCTACCGAGCAGGGCGCGATACAAGCTCGCGCCCAGCGAATAGAGATCCGAACGAAAGTCGCAAGCGCGCTCGACGAGGCCGATCTGCTCCGGGGGCAGATACTCGAGCACCGGCGTCAGGGCGGAGCGTCGCATCGCAATGTCCGCTGAATGGCGTCCCGGGCAGAGCGCCAGCCCGAAGCCGGTCAGCCAGACCTTCGATGGGTCATTGCCGATCAGGATGTTTCGGGGCGTCACGTTCCCGTGCACGTAGCCGACGGAGTGCACGTGCGCGAGGAGGTCGGCCACTTGGATCCCGATCGAGAGCACGGCGGCAGGCGGCGGTCGCGGGGATGAATTCGCCCAGCTCGACAACGTCAGAGCATCCACCCAATCGAGGACGAGCACATGCCGATCGGTATCCTGCCGGAACTCGAGGACTCGGGGCACCTGCTCATGCGCGCACGACCGGAGCGCCTCACACTCCCGGATCGCCGCGTCCTCCCGCGATGCCTCCGGCGAGTAGACTTTGACGAGAACGCGGGCACGATCCGAGATGCGCGTGCCCACATAGATCGACACGCCGTCCCGATCGCGAGCGCACTTGTCGAACGAATATCCAGAGACTTGATCCGAAGACCCCACGCAGCTGACTATCGGCGCCGTATCCAGATCCTTTGATGCGCCAGTGGCGCCAGCGATGCACACTCTCGCCAACGCAACCTGGAGATCAACTGGAACGTATCTCGCACCGATCGGAGACTCTGATGACGCTCTACGCCCCCGACCTACTCGATCGACTTCGCAACCTGCGCGCTTGCCTCGGTCAAGTGATGCACGGCAAGGAGGACCCGATCGAGCAGCTGCTGATCGGCATCCTGGCTGGCGGCCACGTCCTGATGGAGGATGTCCCAGGCGTCGGGAAGACGACCCTGGCGAAGGCGCTGGCTCGCGCGACTCGACTCGACTTCTCGCGTATCCAGTTCACCCCGGACCTGCTGCCTGCGGACATTCTGGGCTCACAGATCCTTCATCCACAGGACGGCACCTTCGAGTTTCGGCCGGGTCCCATCTTCGCGCACGTCCTGCTTGCAGACGAGATCAACCGAGCCTCGCCGCGGACACAGTCCGCGCTCCTCGAGGCGATGAACGAGTCCCAGATCACGGTGGACGGTGTCACGCGGCAGCTACCGGGTCCATTCTTCGTGATCGCAACGCAGAACCCAGTCGAGTTCCAGGGTACGTATCCATTACCCGAGGCACAGCTGGATCGGTTCCTGCTGCGGCTCCAACTCGGCTATCCCGAGCTCGCGCAGGAACTGGAGCTGCTCTATGCAGACCAGGCAGGTGCACCTCTCGAACAAGTCGAGGAGGTGCTCGATGGACCCGGTCTGATCGAGCTACAGGCGCTCGTGCGCAAGGTGCTGGTCAAGCCCGACATCGCTCAATACAGTCTCGAAATCGTCGCGGCGACACGCCGCCACCGCGCGATTCAGCTTGGGGTCAGCCCCCGAGGCAGCCTCGCATTCTTTCGCGCCGCGCAAGCGCGCGCGTTCCTCTGCGGTCGCGACTTCGTCACGCCGCTCGACTTCCAGGAGCTGGCCGACGCTACCCTGGCGCATCGCTTGGTCCTCACGACCGAGGCCCGCTACGGAGGCAAATCTGCCTCGAGCCTCCTCGCCGAGATTCTGAGTGAGCTTCCGGTACCCCTTTGAATCTCGCACGCCTGAATCATATCCTGATCCCCGATACGAAGGCGGATCGGGATCGCTTGCGACGCACGCGCCTGGGTCGCTACGTGATGCGCCCGGTGTTTCGCTGCTATCTGGCACTCAGCCAGGAAGGACGGGCCGCGCTCCTCCTATGCCTACTCGCCGGTGTCGCCGGACTCGACATCTCACGCCTCCAGAACTACTGGCTGGCATCGCTCTTGTTCGGCGCTTTGACGGCTTCGCTCTGTGTGCGGCCGTGGTTCCGCTTGAATGGTGTCTCGGTTCACGTAGAGACTCCCAAGCGCGTCATGGTAGGCGAGGAGCTGGAGCTGCGGCTGCATTTCCGTAGTCGCTCCGAGCGATCCGTACACCACCTCCGCTGTGAGCGTCCGATTCTGCCCTGGGATGGCAGCTGGATCGACGGCGCACCCTGCGTCGAGACGCTGGAGATGAACGGAGAGACCTGGCGCACGACCCACGCGCGCTTTGTCGCACGCGGGCCTCACCACCTCGATTCGATCTTCGTCGCGGCGCTTCTACCCGGCCGGCTCGCACAGGGTCCGACCCTCCAGACGAATGGAGTACGCTTCACGGTGGTGCCGCGCATGGCGCGGGTCGCGGAGCTCGGTCTTCCGGGTGCCCAACGCTCCCAGCCAGGGGGATCAGCGCTCGTCTCGAACGCGGGCGACTCCCTCGAGGTGTGCGGCGTACGCCCCTACGTCCCTGGAGATCCGATCCGCGACCTACACGCGGTCACGTGGGCACGCCTGGGTAGCCCGGCGGTCCGCGTCTACCAACAGGAGTCTTTCACACGACTCTCGCTGATAGTCGACACCAATACGCACGCAAATCCGGAATCGCACTTCGAGGCCGGCCTTTCTCTCGCTGCAGGCGTCTCGGCTCATCTCGCGCGCGGCGAAGTGCGTGTCGCCGTCACCCTGACCGGAGAGCAGCACGACCCGCTTCTCCTCGGAGCCGCCCAGAGCGATGTCGACCGCGTTCTCGACCTGTGCGCGATCGCCCAGCCAGGTACACCCTTCTCGGCCGAGGCCACGCTCATCCGGATCAAGCCCGAGTTGGAGCGACTCTCTTGCGCATTCCTGATCGCGCTGGACTGGGATGACGAGCGGCAGAAGCTCGTGGCCCTGCTGCGCAGCAGCGGAATCCCGGTACGCGTATGGATCGTTTCAAGCTCGGAAGATCCAGTGGATGGAGCGCCGCTGGGGCGCGAGGAGCGACGCGTATCCGTCGAGTCGATCCTTCGAGACGAGCTCCTCCACCTATGACGCTCACCACCCGCCTGATTCAGCTGGTGCCGTTCCTGATCGCGGTCGCGACCTTCGCACAGATCAGCGGGCGCACCGGACTGGCCGCGGGAGCATGCGCGATCGCGCTGCTCGGGATCGTACGCGAGCCGCGCTACAAGGTGCCTGCCGCCGGGGAAGCCCTACTGGCATTCGGTTGCGCGCTCCTGGCCTTCTTCTGCTACGGGCTCGACGCGCAGGTGAGGGGGAGCGGTGCGTATCCGCTCAAGCTGCTTCCCCTTGCAGTCGCGAGCTGCTCCCTGTGGATGATCGGCCTACGGCGCTTCATCCCCCATCCGACGGGAGGCCGGATCGGCGACGTCGGGCTCGGCCTACTGGTGTTCCTGGGCTGCGGGAGCACGACGTCGGGCAGCCTGTATCCGGTCGCACTCGTCAGCTACTTCCTGATCGCATGGCTCTGCCTGGCCGCCACCGACCCGGCAACACCCGCGCAGGAGTCAGACAAGCGCTCACAGTCGAAGAACGGACTGCGCATGCGGACGCAGATCCAGTGGCGTCCACGCTGGCGCGAGGTCGCGGCAAGCGTCGCGATCTTGTCGATCGCGGGCAGCCTGGCCGCCGCGACCACCACGGCCATCCCAATCGCCTCCGAGAGGATCACGGCCTGGGCCATCCGTCGCTGGCACGCCCGGCTCCGGAGTCGTGTAGGTTTTCACGACAACACGATCTCGCTCGGATCGCTCAGTGGGATGCTCGAATCCGATGCGATGGTACTGCGCATCTTCGGACCACACACCGACCATCTGCGCGGCAACGTCTATACACAATACCGTTCCGGACAGTGGCACATCCCGCGACACACCCCGCTGGCAGCCTGGACGTCGATGCCGATCCCGGCAGACGATCCACTCGTTCCCCTGTTCCAGTGGCTGCTTCCCGAGACCTCGCCGGAGGAGACGGAAGCACTCCAAGAAGGCCCGATCACCGAGTTCGAATTCGTCGACTCGAGCGGTGATCGCTTCTTCCTACCGCTGAATGCAGCCGCCCTGATGACGGATCCAGAATCCGTGCTGTTCGATGCCTTCGGTATCGCGCGTCCGCGGGTCAAGAAGAGCGCACAGCGCGTTCAGTTCCGCACCTCGCTCGTGCCACAGTTCCCGGCGACTCCTCCGGGACCCGAGGACCTGCAGCTCCCGGAAACGCTCCGGCCGATGCTGACCTCGTTGGTACGCGAGTGGAGCGCCGGAGCTCGATCCGAGCGCGAGGTCCTCGAAGCCATCGCAGGAAGGCTTCAGTCCGACTTCCAGTACTCTGTCAACTACACCCGACCAGACGGTGTGGACCCCGTCGTGGAGTTCCTGCAGAACGATCCCAGGGGACACTGTGAGTACTTCGCCTCGGCCATGACCCTGCTCGCTCGGGCGGCCGGGATTCCCGCGCGCTTTGTAACCGGCTACCGCGCGAGTGAGTTCAATCGCTGGGGAAACTACACAATTGTACGTCAGCAGAACGCTCACGCATGGATCGAAGCCTTCGTACCGGACATGCAGATGGAGGTCAGCGCGGGAGCGCGCACCCAAGTGCGGTCGGGCGAGGGAGCCTGGGTCACGTTCGATCCAACTCCCGGAGAACGATTCGAGCCGGGCGCACGCTACGCGAGCGCACCCACCGGCGCTGCCTTCGATGCATTGCAGGTCTTCTTCGCGCGCTACGGTACGACGGCGCTGCTCGTGGGTCTTGCTGCTGCATTCGCACTGATCCAGCTGCGGCGCCTGATCGGAGAGGGGACTGGCGGCGACTCGGCAGTGGGCTCACGGGCCCGTCCGCTCCCCACCTATCTCTCCGCGCTGCTCGAAACCCTGCGCCAGTACGGCATCGAACGCACTCCCGCCACCTGCTTTGCTCGGCTCCAGCACCAGCTCCGCGAGGTCGCTCAGACGCCAGACCTCGCCTCGGAGCAGGGGGACGCGCTGGAGCAGGCAGCGGTCCTGCTCGATGACATCACGCGTGTTCGCTACGGAGCCACCGATGCGACCACGACGGAGGCACTCGAGAGCGCCGTGGCGAGCTGGGTCGAGCGCAGCCGCAGCTGAAGGGTGAAGGGTGAAGGCGCCCCGAGGACTCCCTCGCGTTCACCCGTCGCTGGCACCGTCCTCTGTGTCGGAGGCCGTGTCGTCGGCGTCACCCTCTGCCTCGGAGGCCGTCTTGCGAATCGCCGCCCTCGCGACCTCTTGCGCCCAGGCGACGCCCTTCTCGATGGGAACACCGCGCACGTTGATCGCGAGGATGTACTCCCGATTCCAGTAAGTATGCAGCGCCATTCCTCCCCGAATGGGATACCAGACGGTGTAGTCGCCCAGCCCCCCGATCTCTTCGAGCTCCTCCTGCTTTCCCCCTACGAGACCGACCCCTGCCCCCTCTGCGACCCAGAACTCCTCCTCGTTGCGCGGGACCCCGGCGTCGTCCCGCTCCTGCTCGAGCGGCTCGGGCCGCCGAAGCTCCACGGAGAGTGAGCGGTCGAAGGTCGGAGTGGAAGCTGCATAGGCGATGCATACGTTCGACATGCGCTCGACCGGCGCAAAGGGCTCGTCGATCATCTCGAGGGGTCGCGCCTCGGTGAGCAGATCGCAGGAGTCCGGCAGGGTCTCGTCCTGGATCTCGCGCGCGGGCACCTGCAGGCCCGAGATCAGCTCGTACCCTGGCATGGGCTCGCTGGGAGCGGCAGCGCCTCCCCCGGAACTCTCGGAATCCGATGCTCCACATCCGAGAGCCCACACGAGGCTCACAGCGGCGGCCACGGCCAGCCGGCTTCCATGCTTCTGGTCTACTGGTTGCGCACCCATCGAAACTCTTCCCCCACTTTGCAGTCGAGCAACGAGCGGCTCGTGCGGTCACATTCGGCGGGGCCCCTACCCCGCATTCCCCGGCTTAAGCAAGGACCGGCCGTGGCCCCCGTCGAGCGGGAGACCACGGCCGGTATTCTAGGCGTTCTGAGCTGATTTCAGCTCAGCGGATCAGAAACCCCGCGTGCGGGATCCCTGCAGACCGCGAGCGCCATTCAGGCCGCCCGGCGAGATCGCGCGACGCGCCTCGTCGTCGACCGAAGCACGGACACAAGCGGTGACCAGAGCGGCGAAGAGTCCGCCGCCACCCGTCGGCGCGAAGTGGCTGGCACCGGAGACGGTCGTCTGAGCGATCGGCACCCCAGCCTGGTTGAACTTCGTGTTGCCGTTGTTGGGCGAGCCACACGGAGCCAGCGTGTCCGCGCTACCACAGGTGATGAACGCGGGCGACTGAGCACTGCCCTTGATGTCGCGCGGATTGGACTGGGCGGTGAAGATCCCGTCCAGCTGCACCGGGCAGGTGGTGATCACGCGGTTGTTGAGCCGCGCGGCGTTGATGCAGCCCGAGCCACCCTGCGAGTGACCCGCCGTCGCGAAGCGACCACTGGCGTCGCTGCGCGCCTGGGCCAGCTGATCGATACAGGTATCGACCTCGCGGCCGGTGCCCGAGTTGGTGGTGTTCGCCGCGGTCACGACCGTGCCGAACGAGGCAGCTCGAGTGAGAATGCCCGAGTAGGTGTTCGGCGTGCCCCCGGTACCATTCGCCCAGCCGAGGCCAATGCGCGAGCCCTGCGGGCCCTGCGGCGGGAGGAAGCGAGTGCACTGTCCGACGCGCTGCGTCGTGACCCGCTCCGGCCCTGGACGGTTGAACTTGTCGATACCGGCAATGCCCGTACCCCCACCCCCGCCGCCGTTGTCACAGGCACCGAAGGCGACCATGCTTACTAGACCCAAGCCGAGCGCGATGGCGCGTTGGTTAGTCAACTTAATCATCGATCTTCATCTCCCTTTCGAAACGGAAATCCTGAATCGGACAAACCCCGAGAAACTCTGGACTGGTCATCCGATCCAGCCCTTGCGGTGAGTACACCGAGGGGAGCCACGCAACGAGGATTGTCTGACCAGTATTGCGAGTCAAGCGCTTATGGCCTGATTTGAGCCTCCCGGAGAAAAGATTTGGAGAAAAAAGAAAAGGGAGAGAAGAAAGACAGGAGGAGGCCCGGCTTGCTCCGGACCTGCGCGCACTGGGTTCAATGGATAGTGAATCTCAAGCGAGCGCCGATCCTGTACACACATCACCAATCCCTACAAAACAGGCGGAATCCAGCCGCTGGCAGCGCGAAGCTCCGTAGCCCACGGGGTCCCACGAGAATGAAACATTCGATTACCAATACAGCTCGAGTACCCTCGAGATCCAGCGCGAATCGCGTGCTGGCGGACGAAGTCGTCGTTTCGCGGGGTGCGAGCGGTGCTTCTGGCCTCGCGGCGCGCGTCACGGGACGCCAGCCGTGACCAGTAGCTGCATGCTACGCAGGATCGCGTAGGGGACCGAAACCACCCGGCCGGATGCTCACCGACCAGGGCACCCTGGACGGACACGGATCTTGACCCGCTGGGACAGCTTGACCGAACCCCTAACGCAAAAGTGTACAACTACACTCTTGAAGGAATTCGTTCTCCGTTCGTGTGGCGCGCCGCTCGCCGGGAACCGCGGATGTGGCTCGAGAATGCGGTGGTGCGCTAGAGGCTGCGGAAGTGGTCGCCTACGGACACCGGCCGTTGGGCCTCCGTCAGCAGCACGAGCGACGAGGTCGATGTGGTCTTGAGCACGACGACTCGACCGATCACGTCGTCGGGAACCAGGGTCTTCGCAGCCGTGACCGGGTCCCGCACCTCCTTGCCGGCACGAAAGATCTCGAACTCGTTTCCCACGACCAGGCCGGCATCGCTGCCTGAATCCAGCACGATCACGTCGCCGCGCAGCGCATATTGGCGATGCAACGGCATCCCGACCACGATGCCCTCGCGGGGCTCGCCCTCGTAGACGGTGACGAACTCCTTCGGCTCAGCCTCGAAGGGGATCAGGCGATCGCCTGGCTCGATCTCGGAGTAGGAGCTCACGATCCGGACGAACGAGCTCTCTTCGTGGATGTCGGTGACCTCGGCGGTCCCGAGACGGTCGATCAGAAAGCCGAGCGTCTCACCCGTCAGTGGGTGATCCACGCGACGCCGCGTGCGAAACACCGTAAACAGGTCACCGACGTGGACCCTACCCTCGCCGATTCCAATCACGGTACGGCGCTCCTGCGAGGCCCAATAGTTCTCGTCGTGACTCCCGAGCACCGCCGCGGATCCCTGCTCCTCGGTCGGGCTCAGGAATCCCATGCGATGCAGCCCGGGAAACTCGATGACCTGCTGTAGGTCGCGCGAGGTTCGATCGAGCGCCGCAAACGGGTCGTAGACTGCGGGCGCGGGCTCTGCCGCACTGGGGTCTGCACCGTCCGTCTGCGAATCCGCGTCGGTGGCGGCCGGCAGTGACTCGGCATCGGTGTCCGTGAAGCGAATGCGCTCGACCTCTTCCGGCGTGAGCCGCCGCATCTCGCGCTCCGTGATCCAGATGTGGTCTCCTGGCGAGATCTGGTGAGGATTCGGGATCTCGCCGTTGTCCTTCCAGACCGAAGGCCAGATCCAGGCAGAGCCGAGGTAGGTCTCGGTGATGTCCCAGAGCGTGTCTCCGGGATCCACGGTGTGCAACCAGCCCTCCTTCCCGTCGGGCGAGATACCACGCACGCCGTCGGCACTCGCAAAGGTCGCGAGCCCGAAGGCGAGAAAGAATCCGCAAAAAGACCCCCATCGATGCGCAGGCATGGGCACTCCCTTGGCTACGAGGGGGCAATCGGCACGAGGGCAGATCGAACTTGAGGCATTTTCACCCCTGGCAGTCTGGCTGCCAGGCGAACTCCCGTCGGTCGGCTGGGAACCTTCGCTGTCCCTCAGCGGCCCAGTCGCGCCCTGAGCTCGAGCGCCGCCTCGCGCGAGGGGAAGGAGTCGGCTTCGTCCAGGGCTCGCGCGAGCTCCGCGCGAGCGGCATCCGAATCGCCTGCGGCATCCTGGGCGCGAGCCAGGTGAAAGCGGGCTTCACTGCGCTCGTGCGGCGTCCGGGCTAGACGAATCGAGTCTTGAAACGCGGCCGCCGCCGCCCGGGGAAGCTCTTGACGCAGCAACACGTGCCCGAGGGTGGCGGCGTACTCCGAGCTCTCGGGATCACGCTTCAGCGCGACTCGGGCCAGCACCAATGCTCGCTGCAGATCGGCGGGGCTCACATCCGCCGCTCTCGCGAGGCTGCGCGCGAGGCGGTTCGAGGCGAGCGCGTGATCGGGCTCCACCGACAACACTCTAGTGTAGGAATCTCGCGCCGCATCGGATCGCCCCAGCTCCTCGAGGTAGGCCGCTCGCTCGAGCTCGAGATCGATTGCGAGCACACCGCTCGCCAGGTCGATCGCGTGCCTATAGGACCCGAGCGCGAGCATCGACTCCGCGCGCACGCGCTGCACGCGGGCCACCCCAGCGTGGGCACTCGCGCGCTCCGCAGCTGAGCAGGGACGCGCTGAGTCACGCGCGTCACAGAGGCGCAGCACCGTCGCAAAGTCGTCCTCGACAGCCTCGGCCAGCGCCGCGCAGGGGTCTCCCTTGCAGCCCTCGAGGCTCGAGAAACCGAACTCGGCGCGCAGCGCATACCCCGCAATCGAAGCGGGATCGGCGCCGATCGCCTCGGAGAGCCTCTGCGATACCTCGGACTCCGGAGCCGTTGCGCCAAGCGCGCCGATCCACGCTCGCAGCGCGCGGAAGTCGGCGGGCCGCCTCTCGAGCTCATCGGACAACAGCTGTCGTGCACGTTCGGCGTCGCCGAGATCGAGCAGGAGCTCGGCGGCCCGCACGCGCGGCGCGGCGGAGTCCCGCCGGAGCAGGCGTCCCAAGAGTGACTTCGGCTCCGCTGGCACTGGATCCGCCTCCCGAACGCCCGCCTTCGTCCGGGCCGCAGCTGTCTTCGAGACCTCTCCCGCCTTCGGGCCCGCTCCTGCTTTCGAGACCGGAACAGGCGGCACCCCCGTCGCCGCCTCCTCCAACACGGATCGCAGCGACTCGCGCGCCTTGGAGGCATCTCCCAGGCGCACCGCTGCGCCCGCCGCGAGAAGGAGCGCTCGCGCCGAATCGGGTCTTCGCGCCAGCGCCCGGACTGTCCAGCTCGCGGTGACGGCTGGATTCCCCAGGCGGAGTTCGAGCTCCGCGAGGTCGAGGCCCAGCTCGAGGCTTGAAGGGTCGGCCTGGAGAGCGTCGCGCAGCTGCTCCACAGCCCGCACATCGTCTCCACTCGCAGCGTACGCCGCAGCCAGCAGGTGTCTCGCATTCGTGGAAGGCTCGGCCGCGACGACCTGCTCGAGCTGGCGAGCGGCGCGTGAGTAGGCCCCGTCCGCGAGCAGGAACTTCCCCTGTGCAAAGAGGGCCGCGGGACTCGTGGGATGCTGCGCCAGCACCTGCTCGACGAGTTCGCGCGCCTCGGCGCGCCGCTCCACAGCTTGCGGGCCGGTGTCGGAGAGCAGCAAGCTCGCGCGCAACATCCGCGCCTGCTCGTCCTCGGGAGAGCGAGCGAGGGCCGCGTCCAAGATCGCGAACGCACGCGAGCGGCGACCGGTATACGCGTAGAGCTGGCTGAGCGCGAGGTAGGGCTCGATCGTCCCCGGATCGCGCTCGAGCTGCTGCCCCAACATGGCCTCTGCCTTCTCGGCCCGTCCCTGCAGCGCATAGAATCGGGCCAACTGCGCCAGCAAGGCGGCATTCCGAGGCTGTTCCTCGAGTACCTCGAGCATCACCTTCTCAGCCTGATCGAGCTCCCCGACGGCGATGCGGAAGTTCGCCAGCCGCGTTCGCGCTTCGAGTCGCTCCGTATCCGACGAGGCAACCGCTATGGCTTGCGCGAACGCCTTCTCGGCCTCGTCCGAGCGACTCCGCTCCACGAGGAATGCGGCCCAGTGCAGGTACGCAGCGGTCGTGCGATCGCGTGAGATCAGAGCGCGCAGCTGCTGCTCTGCCGCTTCGAAGTCATTGCGGCGCAGGTGCGCCTGAGCCAGCAACACGCGAGCCGATCCCCTCTCGGGATCGAGCTCGACTGCGCGCTGGAGCGCCTCGATCTGCGCCGCTGGATCACGTCGCAACGCCGCGGCTTGTCCCCTGATCAGCCACCCGTCCACGTTATCTGGGTCGCGCGCCAGAATGAACTCCGCATGCTCTCGGGCCGCTGGCTCCCGACGCGCGGCGAGCTCCAGCAGGCCCAGACGCGCCCGGAACTCGACCTCCTCCGGCGCCAGCTCTACAGCCCGTCGCAACTGCATCAGGGCTTCGGCGGGTGCCCTACTCTCCTCGGGAGCGAGTGCGAGCAAGGTCTCGGCCAAGGTAAAGTGCGCGCGAGCATCCTGCGGCGTGAGCTCGAGCACATTCAGCAGCTCGATGCGGGCAGCGTCCCAACGTTCGGCAGCACGATAGGCCTCAGCCCGCTGCCAATGTTCCGCCAGCTGCTCCTCAGGAGAGCGGCACCCGGCGAACACGATCGCCAGCAGGAGGGCAAAGCCGGTTACCTTCGGCCAAGTGGAGGAGCGTACGAGGTCACACCGTGAACTCAGCCGAGCTCTGGATTCCAGCTCACCCCCGCACCCTCGACGTCCTCGATGCTTCCCTCGTAGGATCCGCATGCGATTCCTCTCCCCCGAAGTATCGTCCAACGCAGGACCTACGCGAGGAACGCAGCGCCATCGCAACTGCCGCGCAGCCCGGACGGCCGCAGAGATCAGCGCCGCGCGCTGTCCTCTTTCGAGATCAGGTAGTGCTTGCCTTCTTGATCCAGCCAGCCACGATGCTTGAGGCCCTTGACCACGCGGGTAATGGTTTCTCTGCTGGTCCCAACCAAGTCGGCCAGCTGTTGATGCGTGATCGAGCCGGTGGTCACCATGTCCGGACGCCCCGGCACCGGCCGAGTCGCCATCCGGCGCAAGACCCGCCGCGTGCGCCCCTCGACGCGCTCGAACAGCAGACCGCGTACCTCCTCGTCGGTCTCGCGCAACCGGCGAGTGAGCTCGCGTAGGAGCACCAACGAGATCTCGGGGTTCCGTCGCAGGAGCCCGATGAAATCGTTCCGCGAGAGCGCGAGCAACACGCAATCCGTGATCGCCTTGATCGAAGCGGATCGAGGCTCCTGGTCCAGCAGCGCCATTTCACCGAAGAAGAGCCCAGGGCCGAGTAGCTCTAGCACCTTCTCGCGCCCGTCATCCGACATCTTCGAGACCTTCACCTCGCCATCGCGGATGACATACATGTACTCGCCGACGGATCCTTCTTCGAAGATCGTGGCCCGAGCACGAAATCGCCGCTCGATCAGAAGATCGGCGATCTCATCCAGGTCTGGGTCCGGTAGGCCCCGGAACATCGGGATCGATCTCAGAACTTCGCGCTTGTCCATCGTGTGCGTACACCTCACGCCGCCTAGACGTACCGGTCTCCGACGAAATTCATCCCGGCATCGTGCGATATGCGTCTCCGAGCGGGGCAACACACACCCTGCATCGGAGCGCTGCCCATGGTACGCCATTCGCCGCACGCATGGGGCATTCTCGTCCGGGTCCCGAAGCTTCGGCCTGCACATGCGTTGCCGATTCCCGCTCCACGAGCTCGCGCGAGTTGAGAGCTGCCCCCAAAGCAGGACGGATAAACAAAGTCAGCTCGTGGAGTCCATGAAGGCACCCGACCGTCTCAGCCGACTACGCTCCGGCCGACTCCTGCATATCGGAAGCCTTGAGCCTGCATCTGCCGTGGATCGTAGACGTTCCGCAAATCGACGAGGACTGGCTCCACCAGCTCGGCGCGCAGCCGGTCCAGATCGAGCAGGCGAAATTCGTTCCACTCCGTCGCCAGAACCAGCGCATGGCACCCGGTGGCGGTTGTATAGGGATCCGTACAGAACTGGACATCCTTGAGCTCGCGCGCCGCCGTATGCATGGCCTGCGGATCGAAGCAGCGCACCCGTGCCCCCCGATCTTGCAGGCGCCGAATGATGTCGATCGACGGGGACTCGCGCACGTCGTCAGTATTGGGCTTGTACGAGAGTCCGAGTACCCCGATCAACTTGCCGCTGACGTCGCCGTCCACCAAGGCAACGATCTTCTCGACCATACGCTCGCGCTGCGCGAGGTTGACCTCGCAAACTGCCTCCGCGATTCGTTGCGGAACACCGAACTCGCGACTGAACTGAACCAGCGACACCGTATCCTTCGGAAAGCAAGAGCCACCGAAGCCTGGGCCCGCATGCAGGAACTTGGAGCTGATTCGGCCATCGAGCCCCATCGCGCGCGCCACCACGTGCACGTCGCCTCCAACCGCCTCGCACAGGTTGGCCACCTCATTGATGAAGCTGATCTTCGTGGCCAGAAAGGCGTTCGACGCGTACTTGATTAGCTCCGAGGTCGTGATGTTGGTCACGACGAACGGAACCTCGATCAGGTAGAGCGGCTTGTAGAGATCCCGCAGAATCGCTACCGCCTCATCGTCCTCGGCACCGACGACGACCCGATCGGGGCGCAGGAAGTCCTCGACCGCA
The DNA here is from genome assembly GCA_003247575.1 of Pseudomonadota bacterium. Classification (GTDB taxonomy): domain Bacteria; phylum Myxococcota_A; class UBA9160; order SZUA-336; family SZUA-336; genus SZUA-336. Next base: position 149,251 of record QJZC01000026.1, on the reverse strand, counting down.
CTGCCTTCACGCAGGAACTCGGGGTTCGACGCGATCGAGAAGTGGTAGCGCTCGTTCCCGAACTCGCGTGCAGCTTCCGAAATCGTCTCGCGCACGCGGGTCGCCGTGCCCACTGGAACCGTGCTCTTCGTGACGATCACCTTGTAACCATTCAGGTGCTCGCCGATGGTGCGCGCCACCGTATCGACATAGGAGAGGTCGGTAGACCCATCTGCTTGGGGCGGCGTCGGCACGGCGATGAACACGACCAGGGACTGACGTACCGCTTCGGCCGTATCCGTCGTGAAGGCCAATCGCCCCGCCTGGTAGTTACGACGCACGATCTCCTCGAGCCCCGGCTCGAAGATCGGGATCTCTCCACCTTCCAGCCGCTTGATCTTCTCGAGATCCTTGTCGACGCAGGTGACGTTGACTCCGAACTCGGAGAAGCACGCACCAGTCACCAACCCGACATACCCGGTTCCAATCACCGCAATGTTCATCTACCTTCCTTTACGGCATTCCGTGCATTGATACGGTTTGCAGCCACTCGATATAGCGACGAATTCCCTCTTCGAGCGGTACCTGCGGGTCGTAGCCCAGATCAGCTCGCGCACGCTCGATCGAAGCGTACGTGCGGGGCATGTCGGCCGCATGAGCAGGATGAACCTCCCGTCGCGCGGAGACTCCGAGCTCTCCCTCGAGCAGCCCGATGATGCGATTCATCGAAAAAGGCTCCCCACGCCCGAGGTTGTAGATGGCAAAGCCAGACGCTCGATCGGCGGCCCGCAGCACCCCATCCACGATGTCGTCCACATAGGTGAAGTCACGCTCGACACTGCCATCTCCGAAGACGGGAATTGACCGCCCTTCCCGCATCGCAATGGCCCAGTGTGCAATCGCCAGGTCAGGACGCTGGCGGGGACCGTAGGCACTGAAGAAGCGCAGGCAGGTGATCGGGAGCGAGGATGCCAGATGCAGCGAGTAACAGAGCAGCTCGCCGCCGCGCTTGCTGGCACCATATGGCGACAGCGGCTTCGTGGTCTCGGCCGCCTCCTGGAACGGACTCTCGGCATCGCGACCGTACACCGTCGAGGAGGAGGCGAAGATCAGGCGCTGCACCGACGCCTCGATCGACTCCTGAACGACGACCGCGGTACCCGTCAGATTGACGTCGCAGTACTCGGCTGGCTCCGCAACGCTCGGTCGGACTCCAGCGCGGGCCGCCAAGTGGATCACCACCGTGGGCTGGACATCCCGCACCGTCTTGCGCACGAAGGCCTGATCGCGAATGTCGCCCTCGAAGACACCCTGGAATCCCGGCTGGGAGCGCGCATGGGTCAGATTGGCTTCTTTCAGACTGCGCGGATAGAACTCGTGGAACGAGTCGAGCACTGCGACCTCGTCGCCGCGCGCCAGCGACGCGTCGACGACATGGGAGCCAATCGCCCCAGCACCCCCTGTCACGAGAACCCGCATCTCGTCAGTTCCCTCCGCCGCTGCGCTTCGCCCGTGCGACGCGCTCGACCTCCGCGTCTACCATCAACTCGACCAGCTCGCTGAAGCCAGTCTGAGGCTCCCAGCCGAGAAGCTGCTTGGCCTTCGAGGCATCGGCCAGCAGCGTATCGACTTCTGCAGGTCGCAGGAGCGCGGCGTCCACGCGTACGTGGTCTCGATAGTCCAGACCCACCCGCCGAAAGGCGACCTCGCAGAAGTCCCGAGGGGTGTGATGTTCTCCGGTCCCGATCACGAAGTCCTGGGCTTCGTCCTGTTGCAGCATGCGCCACATCGCATCTACGTACTCCGGGGCATACCCCCAGTCCCGCTTGGCTTCGAGGTTGCCTAGACACAGATCCGGTTGCAGCCCCGCCGCGACACGCGCTGCACCCTCGGCGATCTTCCGGGTGACGAACGCGCGCCCACGCTTCGGGGACTCGTGATTGAACAGGATCCCCGAGCAGGCAAATAGCCCATAACTCTCGCGATAGTTGACCGTGATCCAGTGTCCGTAGAGCTTGGCCACACCATAGGGGCTGCGTGGATAGAACGGCGTCGTCTCACACTGAGGTGTCTCTTGGACCTTTCCGAACATCTCACTCGAGGAGGCCTGATAGAAGCGGATCTCAGGATCCACGAGACGCACGGCCTCGAGCATACGCGTCACCCCGAGGCCCGTGAACTCGCCGGTCAGCAGTGGCTGTGAGAAGCTGGTTGGAATGAAGGACTGAGCCGCCAGGTTGTAGACCTCCTGGGGTCGAACCTCTCGCAGCAGGTGGATCAGGGACAGCTGATCGAGCAGATCGGCTTGGCGAAGCTCCACCCGATCGACCAGATGCTCGATGCGCTCGAAGTTCTCCGCGCTCGAGCGTCGAACCATTCCGACCACCCGGTAGCCTTTCTCGAGCAGGAGCTCTGCGAGATAGGATCCATCTTGCCCGGTAATCCCGGTGATCAGGGCGCATTTTCTGTTCAAGGTCGTGTTCCCCTTACGAGCCCGTCGCCGGGAGAGTCCTCGTAGACGCAGAGCGGAAGCCCCGCGACGGCGCGCAGCGGCCCGATGAGACGGACAGGAACGTAGGCACGTCGGGCTCCGATCGCCAGTTGCGCACGCCTGCTCGAGCTGGGTCCGGCGCTCTGCACACTCGCCCTCTCAAGCACTGGCGCGAGGTGGCGAGCTGTCCGCACCCGAAGAGATCCCGGGGCGACCTCCTCCCTCGGCCCCGAGCCCGGCGTCGCGCATCTTGTAGAGAAGCGCCTTGTAGCTGACCTGTAGCAGCTCCGCGGTGCGGCGCCGATTCCAACGCGTATGCTCGAGCACCCGCTCGATCGCGCGGCGCTCGGCTCGCAGCGCCGCCTCCCTGGACACCTCGCGCAAGGAAACCGCCTCTCTCTCGCCAGCCAGAAAGCTCCCCAGCACTCCGCGCGGGCCGCGGCACTGGTCCCGCGCCGCCTCTTCCACGGCCCCCTTTCGTAGCAACGCAGTCTGGCGTTCGATGTATTCCAGAATCGAGGGCTCGCTCTGGAGTACGGCCCAGCGCTTGAGCATGTTCTCCAGCTCGCGCACGTTCCCCGGCCAGGCATAGCTCTCGAACGCACGCCGCAGCGCCGGGGTCAGTGGAACGTGCGGACGGCCCACGTCGTCGCCGACCCTGCGACCGACCTCCTCAGCGAGCCCGAGCAGCTCCGCGCGACGCTCCCGCAGCGGGGGCACGCGCAAGTGGACCACGTTCAGGCGATAGAAGAGATCCTCGCGAAAGCGGCCGCACTCGACCTCTCGTCGCAGGTCTCGGTGAGTTGCCGCCAAGATGCGCACGTCGACGGCGACGTCGGACTCGCCGCCCAGCCGCGCAAAGGATCGATCCTGAAGGACCTGCAGCAGCTTCGCCTGAAGCTCGGGGCTCATCTCGCTGATCTCGTCCAGAAACAGGGTCCCGCGGTGAGCCAGCTCGAACTTGCCGGGCTTGCGCGCATCCGCCCCAGTGAACGCCCCCTTCTCGTACCCGAAGAGCTCGCTCTCCAATAGACGAGCGGGCAGTGCCGCGCAGTTCACCTTCACGAACGGGCGCGCGAGCCGGTGCGAATGGGAGTGGATCCAATCCGCCACGTACTCCTTTCCGCTTCCGCTCTCGCCGGTGATCAGCACGGTAACATCCGTTCTGGCCACGCGATCCAGCATCTCGAACAGCCCGTGCATTGCGGAATCGAGCTCGGAGGTCAGAGGCCCCCGCAACCCACGCGCTACCCTCGCGTGAACCGGCCGGATCTCCGCCGCTTCGAGCCGGGACAGCACGCGCTCGAGCTCGCGCGCTTCGCATGGCTTCGGCAGGAAGTCGACAGCCCCGGCTCTCATGCACGCTACGACCTGAGACGCCGAGGCTACGCTCCCGACAGCTACGATCGGAAGCTCGGGACGCCGCTCGCGCAGCCACTTGAATGCGTCTTCGGTACGGCTCACGTCGACCAACGCAGCAGCGAAAGACGACGACCGATCCCACTCCGAGGCCTGTCCGGCCGCGTCCGACTCCCCCCAACCGGAAGATGCGTATGCGCACCAGCCGCGCACCGAGAGCTCCTCCGAGAGCCAGCTGCGCGCGCTCGCATCCGGATCGATCACCAACATGGACCGGGTCGACGTCGTCATCGCTTGCCTGCCTCCCTCCGCAGCATCTGGAGGCAGTCTGGGAGCGAGATCTGTGCCAGCTCGCTGGAGACACCCGAGTGCGGGGGCTTGAAGAAGAAGCTGCCGATCTAGCGCATCCGGAGACGCCTCGATCCACCCAAAAGTTCGGGCGCACTACCGTCGTAGAGGCGGCTGCGAGTGAGCACGGTACCCACGAGCCGATCGCCATCGAGTCTCTCGAGGATCGAATCGATGTCGTGGGTCGTGGTGACCCCGGCCCGGATCACCAGGATCCACGCGTCGAAGTCTCCGACCAGATCCGCCCCCGGGCCCGAGGTCAGCAGCGCAGGCGCGTCGACCAAGGTCAGATCGAAGCGCTGATGGAGTCGATCCGCGAGCTTCGCGACCGCAACCAGGTTGACCCCACTCCACGCTGCAGGGTGCGACGCGCTCAGGGTCGATCGCGACGGCAACACGTAGAGAGTGGAGCCCTCGATATTCACCAGAGCCTCGTCGAGCGAGACCCGATCCTCCAAGACGTCCTCGACACCAACCGGTGGAGGTTCCTCCAGCCAGCTCGACAGACCGGGGTGCTCGAGGTCGAGGTCTACCAAGCAGACCTCCAAACCTGCCTCCTTCGCCAGGCTTCGAGCCAGCTGGAGTGCAGTGCTGGTGCGACCGTCGTCCAGCGCAGCACCTGCAATCGCGAGACTCCGGAGCAGGCGCTGTCCGCGGAGCTGGATGACCCGCCACTGCAGGTCGGAGTAGTCGGCGAGCGCCGGCAACCGATCGAGCGTGCGATGCAAGCGCGTAGTACGGACGCCCGAAGACACGGCTGGCAGCGGGCGTACCGGCGACGAGACCGCGCTGGGAACAGGCGGCGCTACGGCACCGGCGGCAGGCGGATCCTCGAGCACACGCTCGCGTGCCTGCTCCGCTCTCCTCAGCGCGTCGTGGATCCGACCCATCGATGCACCTCAACGTTCGGAGGTGTCAGTCCTCGGCATGCGCGTGCCGCGACCGAGATGAAGAGAAGAGTCGCCGCCACCCGCGCAGGCGTGGGGACCCCGATCCCTCGGAGGTCGGCTCTACGGGATCGGGCGGCGCCAGCGAAGCCGCAGTCGGGACCCGGCGCGGCGCCGCGTTCACCGCTTCGGCTCGCAACTTGTCTGCTTCCGTGGGGCGATCGGACGGAGGCGGCTCGTAGCGATAGTGCGCACTGCGCGACAGACCCATATCACGGGCAACCTGGTGGATCGTGTTGTCCGACACGCGCGGGCTCGAGGATGCAAACGCGGCCAGCAGTGCGTTGTCACACAGGACGTTGATCACACGCGGGATCCCCCGCGTATAACGAAAGATCGAGTGCATCGAAGATTCCGTGAAGAGATCACCGGTCTTGTGCCCGGCTGCTTGCAGGCGCGACGGCACATACTCGGCGGTCTCCAGGATAGTCAGTGGCTCGATGCGGCAGAACAGCTCCACGCGCTGGCGGAGCTGCCTCAGGTCGGGACGGTGCAACAGGTCGCTCAGCTCGGGCTGACCGACGAGCAGAATCTGCAACAGCTTGGAACGAGGAGTCTCCAGATTCGAGAGCATCCGCACCTCTTCCAAGAGGTCTACGGATAGATTCTGCGCCTCGTCCACAATGAGCAAGGTTTGCAACCCCTTCTCCAAACGCTCGATCAGGTAGCCATTCAGAAGGTGGAGAGCGGCGCTCTTGCGAAAGGGACTTGGGATAGACAAGGCAAATTCGTCCAGAATGTATGCGAACAGATCCTCGACGTCGAGACGTGTGTTGAAGACGTATGCGGTCTCGACGCTGCCAGGTAGGTCCGCGAGCAAGCTGTTGAGCACCGTGGTCTTGCCGGTCCCCACCTCGCCAGTCAGCACAGCGAACCCCTTCCGTTCCCGTACCGCGTAGGTGAGCGTCGCCAACGCTTCGCGATGACCATCGGCAAGATAGAGGAAGCTCGGATCTGGGTTGACGCGAAACGGATCCGTCTCGAGCCCGAAGTATTCCTTGTACACGATGTCCCCCCCCTCGCCTCGATTCGATTCGACGATTCCCTCTTCGCCGATTCGCTTTCCAATGGCTCCGAACAGCGCTGACTCCAGACAGGACCGAGCTCATCCTTCCCGTAAGTTCCGCCATCCGGCTCGGATCGCCCGCACGAGCCGAAATCCACGCGCTTCTGAATCGAGAGAAGAGCTTCGCACGGACGTCTCGGAGATGATACCGAGGACTGGTACATTGAGCGCTGCACGCAACTGTCGCGACGTATGCACACGTGGATCGCGGAGATGCCACCACAGCATCAAGACCGCACCAACCAGCGCACCAAGAGCTCCGCCAAAGCCTGCACCGAAGATCGCGCGCTTGAGCGGCTGTGGGCGAAGCGACTCAGCCAGGCGGATCCGCTCGCGAGCCCAGCGCGCAACGCTCGCCTCGCGCACAGACTGCAGGCTCGCGATCTCGCTTTCGATCTCGGCGATTCGGCTGCCCCATTCCGCGCGCGACTCGATGCGCTGCGCGATCCCATCGAGTGCAGCATCAAGCATCGCAACGCGTTCGAGCTGACGGCGCGCACGTGTTCGGGCGCGCATGGATTCCACTTCCGCGCGCGCGAGTGCCTCTTCCAGCCTCCCCCTGGGATCCGCTCGGCGCTCGGACTCGGAGCCCAGCTCGCGCGAGAGCCGAGCGAGCTCCGCTCGCGCAGCTCCCCGCTCGCGTGCAGCCGATGCCTTGCCGGACACTTCGAGCTCGTCCAGGTACTGGCGCAGCTCGCGTTCGCGCGCGACCGCCTGCAGCCTACCGGGCTCGGCCTGGTTCTGCGTGCTGTCGAGCTCCATCTGAATGGTCGCTTCGCGGGCCCGCAAGGTACGCTCCAGCGAGCGCAACCGCGCGAGCTCCGCTGCCGCGACCTCGCGCTGCTCGCGAATAGCGGATGCGTCTGGAGCACCCGCCGTCGCCTCGAACGCGCTCACGGATGTGCGTAACATCGCGATCCGGCTGCGCCGCTGGGCGATCTCGCGGTCGAGTGCACGAGTCAAGGCGTCGATCGAGCTGGACTCGGAGCCCCGCTCAGAGTCGGAATCGGAGGCGGAGTCGAGACTCTGGACGCGCTCGATCTGGACGCGCTCGAGCTCCCCACGCGGAGCGAGCGCCGTCCCCCCCCCGAGCAATACACCGATGGCGAGTGGAACTACACACCATGCGAGCCGGTACCGGACCAGCAGCCCCACATCTTCCGGTGTGATTGTACGCTCGCGACGAAGCTCCACCGACCTCACCCACCAACCCGTTCATCGGTATGCCGAATGAGACCATCGTAATGCAAGCACGAGCGACTGTGTAGTAGACAGCTTCGCTCAATCGGTCAAGCCACATTCCTTGATCTTCACGAGCAACGTCTTGTAGCTCACGTCGAGAATCTTCGCGGCACGTTTTCGGTTCCAGTTGGTCTGATACAGGACGCGCCGGAGAGCTTCACGCTCGGCACCTCGGGCTGCCCGGCGACCGATCTCGCGCAAGGAGAGCGTCCCACTGGTCAGCTCCGTCAGGTCCAATGCGTCGACGAGCTCTTCGGGCGCCGTGTCCGGATCCTCGGCGACGGGCGGCGGCAGGGTGAGCTCGTCGCGGATAGAGTCCTCGTTCTGCAGTACGACGACGCGTTTGATCATGTTCTCGAGCTCGCGAATGTTTCCCGGCCAGGAGTACTGGACCAACGCCTCCATCAACGAATCGGAGATCCTGAGTGGCTCACGCCGATACTGATCGCAGTAGCGATTCAAGAAGTGCGACACGAGGCCCGGAATCTCTTCCTTGCGCTCGCGCAGAGGCGGCACGAACACGTTGACGACATTGATGCGGTAGTACAAGTCCTCGCGGAACAGCCCTTTGGCGACCATCTCCTCGAGATTGCGATTGGTCGCTACCACGACCCGGACGTCTACGCGCACGTCGGCTTGCCCGCCGAGGCGGGTGAACTCGCTGTCCTGCAGCACCTGCAGGAACTTCGCCTGGAGACCGGCGCTCATCTCTCCGATCTCGTCGAGGAAGATGGTGCCCTTGTTCGCGAGCTCGAACTTTCCCGCCTTGCGGTTGGACGCACCCGTGAACGCGCCCCGTTCATAGCCGAAGAGCTCGCTCTCGAGCAGCTCCTCGGGCAACGCCGCACAGTTCACCTTGACGAACGGGCCGTGGCTGCGCGTCGACAAGCGATGCACCTCGCGCGAGATGACCTCCTTGCCGACGCCGCTCTCACCGTGCACGAGGACGGTCACGTCGGCATCCGAGACCTGCTCGAGGATTCGATGGATTCTCACCATCTTATCGGAGGTCCAGCACGCGGCCTTGTCGCCAGCCCCGCTGGCCTCCAGGGCCTGCTGGGGTGCCGCGACGTCCTCGCGCTCGGCTTCCCCCAAGGCGCGCGCCATCGCGGCCTCGAGCTCCGGCTCCTCGAAAGGCTTCGATAGATAGTCCGAGGCACCCAGGTTCATGGCATCGACGATGGTAGCAGCACGCCCGACGACCGAGAGCATCACTACGGGTAGCTCCGGACGCAGACGCTTGGCCTCGCGCAGAACGTCGAGTCCATTCGTCTCGGGCAGCATCACGTCGAGCAACATCGCTGCGATCGGATCATTGGAGGCAACGCGGTCGAGTGCAAGACTCGCGCTCTCCGCGAGGAGAACGTCGTAGCCCTTCCCCGAGAGCAGACTCTTCAAATACGTTCGGATGCCTTCCGTGTCATCGACCACGAGAATCTGGGGGCGCTGTGGCGCTGTGCGCGCCTGCCCATACGGTTTCGCCAAGGATCGTTCCTTCTCACACAACGATGCTGGCCTTATCGGTCCCACAGGGCGCCAGCTTTCCCAAAAAGACACCTTTCGTTCCCTCGCAGGCAAGGCCGGCAACCACCCGCGCGCAGGTCGACGCAGCTCTGCGCACGCGGACGGCAACTGGGCTGCACACTGCGCAATGCTGGAAAATCCGTCCTGCCAGAGCCAAACTGGGCGACTCTCCCGTACGAGGAATCATCATGCCGTCCGGCACCCGCGCTGATCGTGCACGTCTGGAGCAGCTTCGCGACCAGCTCAACCACCACTTGTATCGCTACCACGTGCTGGACGATCCCGAGATCTCGGACGCGGCTTACGACCGGCTGTATGCCGAGCTGGTCGAGCTCGAGGCCACGCATCCCGACTGGGTGACCCCCGACTCACCGACGCAGCGTGTGGGGGCGGAGCCCGTCCCGGGCCTCGCACCGGTGACACACGCCCTACCGATGCTGTCGCTCGACAATGCACATGGAGACGCGGAGCTCGAGGCGTTCGACGCTCGCCTGCGCCGCTTCGTCGGGCGCGATGAGCCGATTCGGTACGTGGGCGAGCCCAAGTACGACGGGATCGCGGTCGAGCTGCTGTATGAGGATGGACTCTTCGTACAAGGCTCCACACGGGGCGACGGAAGGGTAGGAGAGGACATCACGCACAATCTGAGAACCGTGCGTTCGCTCCCACTCAAGCTGCGGCGCGAGATCTCGGGGTCGCTCGAGGTCCGAGCCGAGGTGTTCCTTCCCATCGCCGCGTTCCGGGAGCTCAATCGCGCACGACTCGAGGCCGGACTCGACCCGTACGCCAATCCGCGCAACTCCACGGCTGGCGCGCTGCGCCAGCTCGATCCCCGTGCTGCAGCCGAGAGACCCATGGATCTGGTCTGCTACGGGTTGGGGCGTGGCGCCGAGTCTCTATCCGTACGCTCGCAGCTCGAACTCCTCGAGCGGCTGGCGGAGCTCGGGCTGCGCGTGAGCGAGCTCGTACGCCCATGTGAGAGCGCAGCCGAGGCGATCGCCTTCCACCACGAGCTCGCGGAACGCCGCGACACGCTACCGTTCGAGATCGACGGCAGCGTCATCAAGGTCGACGACTTCGCGCTGCGAGACGAGCTCGGGCAGCTCAATCGCTCCCCACGCTGGGCAATCGCCTTCAAGTTTCCCCCGCGGCAAGAGACGACCCGCATCGAGGACATCCGCACAGACGTAGGCCGCACGGGAGTGCTCACCCCAGTTGCGGTTCTCGAGCCCGTGCAGATCGGCGGCGTCACGGTCGTCCACGCGTCGCTTCACAATCAAGACGAGATCGAGCGCCTCGACGTTCGCATCGGAGATCTCGTATTCGTCGAGCGCGCGGGCGACGTCATTCCGAAGGTGGTCAAGGTCGTCCACGGCGAGCGGCCCGACGGCACGACGCCGTACAGGCTTCCGGACACCTGTCCAGTCTGCGGAAGCGCGACGGTGCGCCTCGAGGACGAGGTCGCGCGCCGCTGCCCGAACCTGGAGTGCCCGGCACAGATCAAGGAACGACTGCGACACTTTGCCAGCCGCCGAGCCCTCGACATCGAGGGGCTCGGTGAGAAGCTGATCGACCAGCTCGTCGAACGCGGCGACCTAGAGCGACCTTCGGACATCTTCGAGCTCGACTCCGAGTCTCTCGCGAGCCTGGACCGGATGGGGGCCAAGTCCGCCGACAATCTCGTCGCGGCGATCCAGCGCTCGCGCCATACCTCACTCGGGCGGCTCCTCTACGGACTCGGGATGCGCCATGTCGGTGAGCGCATCGCAGTCGTGCTCGCCGAGCGCGCTCGGAGCCTCGCCGGGCTGACGGCACTGACGCTCGAGGAGTTGGAGGCGACGGACGAGATCGGCCCGATCATCGCGGCCTCGGTACGTGCGTTCCTGGACGATCAGCACAACCGAGACGAGATCGGCCGCCTCGAGCGCGAGCTCGAGATCGAAGTTCCGGTGACCCGCAAGGTGCCGCGAGCGGAGGTGACGGACAAGGTGTTCGTGCTGACGGGCGCACTCTCCGCGCCGCGCGAGAGCTTCGCGGATCGCATCCGCGCGGCGGGTGGGAAGGTCTCGAGCTCGGTCTCCAAGAAGACCGACTTCCTCGTCGCCGGCGAGCGCGCGGGCTCCAAACTCAACAAGGCGGAGGAGCTCGGCGTGCGCGTGATCGACGAGACGGAGCTCGAGGAGCTGCTCCGAGCCTGAGTCTCCATCCCAACCCGCGCGCGAGCGCGCATCTCTTCGCAGGAGAATTCATGTCGCAAGCCTGGTCCGATTCGCTCGAGAGTCTGCTTCGAAAGCTCACCTTGGAAGAGAAGGCCTCGCTCACCGTGGGGGCCGATCACTGGCATACGCGTGCGCTCGCGGCGCACGGAATCGCGAAGGTCAAGCTGAGCGACGGTCCGACAGGCGTGCGCGGCAGCGGGCAGGCACCCCGGCAGACGTCGGCCTGCTTTCCATGTGGAATCGCGCTGGGTGCCAGCTGGGACGTAGAGCTACTCGAGGCACTCGGGAACGCACTGGCGGAGGAGGCCCGCAGCAAGGGTGCGCAGGTCGTCCTCGGGCCGACGATCAACCTGCAGCGGACCCCCATCGGGGGCCGAAACTTCGAATGCTACTCCGAGGACCCGTACCTGACGGGAGCACTCGCCGGCGCGATCGTCGCGGGGCTCCAGGATGCGGGCATCGGCGCCTGTGCCAAGCACTTCGTCTGCAACGACTGCGAGTTCGAACGCCGCAGCATCAGCTCGGAAGTAGACGAGCGGACTCTGCGCGAGCTCTACCTACGTCCATTCGAGGAGCTGATGGAGCGCGCCGAGCCCTGGCTGGTGATGTCGGCGTACAACCGCGTGAACGGGATCTATGCGAGCTGTCATCCCGAGCTCCTCACGAAGATCCTCAAGCAGGAGTGGGGCTTCTCGGGCGTCGTCGTGAGCGACTGGGGAGCCGCCACCGACACCTACTCGGACGCACGGGCAGGCCTCGATCTCGAAATGCCCGGACCGGGACGCTCCCTGGGTGCACGGCTCTACGATGCGGCGAGCCGCGGTGAGGTCTCGACTGCGCTCGTGGACGACAAGGCGCGGCGCATGCTGTTGCTGGCTGCACGCACGGGAGCCTTGCAACCGGGCCCGCTGCCCGAGGCACCGGAGCTCGTCACAGAGACGAGTCTAGACCTCCCACACCATCGGGCACTCGCCCGCCGCGCAGCCAGCGAGGGACTCGTTCTGCTGCAGAATCCGGGGCAACTGCCGATCGACCCGAGCCGGATCGGAAGCGTCGCCCTGATCGGACCTCTGGCCGCCCGCGGACCCATTCAGGGCGGCGGCAGCGCCTTCGTCCATTCGCACTACGAAACATCGCTGCTCTCCGCACTGCGCGAGCGGCTCGGCCCGCACTGCCGCGTGGAGCACGCCGAAGGCTGCGCGATTCCGCACTTTGCTCCCGCGATCCTCGTATCCGAGCTGCGCACCCCGAGCGACGAGCCTGGCCTCGCCGTGGAGATATGGAACGGGCCCGCCTTCGAGGGCGAGCCAGCCGCCCGTGCGACCCTGGATCGCGCACAGGCATTCTTCGGTCGCATCCCTCCGGAGGGCATAGAAAGCGCTCCATTCGCGGTTCGTTATCGCGGCGGCTTCACCCCGTCCCGCAGTGGAGAGTACGTCTTCGGGCTCTCCGCAACCGGTCGCGCGCGCCTCTACGTCGATGGCGCCGAGTGCATCGACAACTGGACGGATCCAACCTTCGTCCACGACATCTTCGGCGCCGGACAGACCACGGAGCAGCTCGGTACCCGCAACCTGGAAGCCGGGCGAGCATACGAACTCGTGATCGAGTATCTGCGGCCAGACTCGTCCTCGATCGCCACCCTACGCTTTGGTGCGCACCCTCCGGAAGTGGGCGACCCGATGCAGGAGGCGGTCGAGCTCGCGCGGCGTTCAGATCTGGCGATCCTCGTGGTGGGCACGGGGCGAGAGTGGGAGACCGAGGGACGGGATCGCGAGAGCCTCGGGCTACCGGGCCCTCAGAACGAGTTGATCGAGCGCGTGTCGGCAGTCCAGCCGAATACGGCGGTGATCCTTCACACCGGTGGGCCGATTACGATGCCGTGGCTCGATCGCGTGCGCGCGGTCGCCGCGGCCTGGTTCCCCGGCCAAGAGTTGGGCAACGCCCTGTGTGACGTACTGCTCGGTGAGGTCAATCCCTGCGGCCGCCTCCCCATTACGTTCCCGCACCGGCTAGAGGATGCTCCGAGCACGCCGTTCTATCCGGGCCGCGCAGGCGAGCTGCGCTATGGCGAAGGGTTGTTTGCGGGCTACCGCGGGTACGACGCGCACGGGATCGAGCCGCTGTTCCCATTCGGGCACGGCTTGAGCTTCAGTACCTTCGACTACACGAATCTGCGACGGACGGGAAACCTGGACCGCGACTCCTCGCTCGACGTGCGCTGCGAGATCCACAACCGGGGTCCCTACGACGGATACGAGATCGCGCAGCTCTACGTACACTCGCCGAAGCTACGACTGGTCTCTCCGGAACAGGAACTGCGCGGCTTCCAGAAGCTCTGGATTTCGAACGGACAGCGTGCAGAAGCCCGCTTCTCCCTCAGCGCCCGCGCGTTCGCGCACTGGGACTCCGAGCGTCACGCTTGGTGGGTCGAAGCGGGCACCTACGAGCTGCGCATTGGTCGCTCATCACGAGATGTCGCACAAAGCTGCGCGGTGAGGATCGAGCGCTCGTTCTGGCTAGGCAGCTAAGAACGGTTAGCCCTCCCCCTCCGATGAAGGCGAGCCATCCGCCCTGGCCAGCAGCTCGTGCACTCGACGATAGGCATCGCTGCGCGAGAGCGCGCTCCGCTCGGCGAGCTCGCGGGAAAGATCGCGCGTCGTCACATTATCGCGTCGATTCCGCAACACCCAGCTCGCGATGGCTTCGTCGTCCGCGAGCTCTACGTCTCGGTCCCAAGAGACCCCCTCGATCACCAGGGTCACCTCGCCACGCGGCTCGCACAGCTCGAGCTCCCCGAGTCGGCCGCGCACGACCTCTTCGAAGCGCTTCGTCAGCTCGCGAGCGATCGCAACACGGCGCGGGCCGAGGCATCCGTGGAGCTCATCGAGCGTCTGCAAGACTCGCCCTGGAGCCTCGAACAACACGACACTTCCGGGGAGTTCCGCGATGCGGCTGAGCCAGGTTCGACGCTCGCGCCCCTTGCGCGGCAAGAACCCGACGAACGAGAACGGCCGCAGCGGCAGGCCGCTGGCCACGAGCGCAGCCAGAATCGCCGAGGCACCCGGAATCGGCACGACCGAATATCCTTCTGCAATCGCCGCCCCGACCAGGTGCATTCCGGGATCCGAGAGGAGCGGCGTGCCCGCGTCCGATACCAGCGCGAGACGCTCGCCGGCCGCCAGTCGCTCGAGCATCCCGGGTAGACGCCTTCGCTCGTTGTGAGCGTGCAACGCGGTGCGACGGGTGGAGATTCCGAAGCGGGCACAGAGCGCAGCTGTGCGGCGTGTGTCCTCACAGACGAGCAGGTCGGCCTCGGACAGAACCCGTCGCGCACGCGGACTGAGGTCCTCCAGATTCCCGATCGGCGTGGCCACCACGAACAGCACACCGCCCGCCGCTCCCGCGCTCTCCACCCCCTCGTCGCTCGCTTCGCTCATCACCCTAGAGCCTACTCCGCACTCCTCGCATCCTCGACGAGATCGCACATTCGCGTTGGGACTGCACACTCAGTTCAGCTCACCACACGGCCAGCCAGACGGCCAACTATACGATTCGACAGCATCGTGCCAGTTCGGTAGCGTCGCGGGTCTCACCTCGAAGTCCCGTCCCGCAGCCGCGCTCGAAACCCCACCGTGTCCCACGCGCAGAGTGCTGGTGCTACCAGCTCGCTCACGGGGTATGCGCGCGTGCCGCGTCGACGGGGAGAGCCATGCATGACCTCTCATTCTCCGAGGCAGCCCACGCGAGAGCCGTCCACTGCGCGCGTCTCGCGCAGCGACCGCCCTGCCAACACATCCACCGACAACCTACGCGAACGCATTCGGACACCGCCGAGCCGTGCGCAGCTGGGTGCCTACGGTGAGCAACTCGCCGAACTGCATCTGCACGGGTGCGGATATCGAATCGTGGCGCGAAACGCTCGCGCCGGTCGACGCGAGATCGACCGCATCGCACTCGACGGACGCACGTTGTGCTTCATCGAAGTCCGGTTGCGTAGCAGCCACAGCCGCGGGTCGGCCGAGGACTCGATCGATGCTCGGAAGCAGCGTCAGGTCGTACGGGCTGCGCGCACCTGGCTCTCGGAGAACCGTCCCCCGAAGCACGACGACGTTCGCTTCGACGTAGTCGCCATCGATGCGCGCTGGGACCCGCCGAAGGTGTCGCTCTATCGAGCGGCGTTCGAGGCGAGCGGTCGATGAATCTGGTGCGCGTGGGCTTCCCACTCGCGCGCGGCCGAGGCGATGTGGATCACCTGAAGCACCCCCCCCAAACGTCCGAGTGCCCGGCCCAGCGCAAGCCTCGCCGACGCGCTGTCGAGTTCGAGATGCGGACCTACGATCAAGGGTGTGCGGATGCTCGAGGCCAACCCCTCCAGGATCGCGAGCCGAAATGCGATGCTGACACACGGAATGTCTGCGAGATCGAGCTCGGAGAGCGATACGAAGCCGGCCGGATCGGCACGGTGCACCTGCCACTTGCGATCCACGCCGCGCCGCGCGTCCGTCAGACGCCCCTCGGAGAGCGCCCGAAGATAGATCTGAAGTCCAGGAGCCATCCTGGCTCGGATTTCGCTCGCCGCAAGACCACTCTCGGTCTGCGCAGCATGCACGAGCCGATCCGGGTCATCCGGGCAAGGGGGAACCGCCGCGGGCACAGCAGCCATGGCCTCGGGACTTCTCTCCCCCTCCGCCTCGCCAGCCGGACGCGCCTCGCTCGACTCCGATCCGTCGGTCGCGCTCGTGCCCCGCCCGGAGGGCGCAGGCTGCGGAGGCCGGGTCGAGCTCATCAGGTCTCGGAGTAACCCCTCGAGCTGCGCCAGCTCACGCTCCTCGCGTACGCCGAAGGCGCGCTGTGCCTCGTCTAGCTCAGCCCGAAGTCGCGTTGCTCGCTCGCGCCATCCGCGGAAGTCCGCCACCGCGCGCTGCAGGGCCTCGACGGAATCGACCGCGAGGGTCTGCTGGAGCTGCAGTACGGGCTGGGCTTCTCGCTCGAAGCGCTGTTGAGCCGTACGTTCGCGGACTCGTAGGCCAGACAGGCGCGCTTCGAGCCGCCCCAGGCGCGCGCGCGCCACCCGACTCAGACCCGCAAACAGCGCCACCATCACCACGCCCCCGGCCGACAGGGAGTAGAGCACCGGGCCAACCATCTGCGCCGCCACGGCGCTGGCCACGATGAGCCCGACCCCTAGGGCCATCCCCCCTCGCTCGTTCCCAGGCACGCTTCGCAACCGCACGCGTTGGTCGAGCAGCATGCGACGAGCGCGCTCGACTTCGGACAGCGCCGTGTCGCGCAGACGGACCTGGCTACGATAGGCCGCCAGCTTCCCTTCGAACCCGTTCTCGATCGAAGCCACGAGCGGACGTGCCTCGAGTTCGTCCATTGCCCGCGCGAGCTGCGCCTCGACCCGGCCCAACTGGTCGCGCGCGTCCTGGAGCTGCTTGACTCGCTCCAGATCCAGCTCAGGATCGTCCTCGGAAGCCAGCTCCAGCGAGGTCGGTTCACGGGCCTCGCGGATCGGACCTGCCGGAAGTGCGTCATCGGACCCGGACGCACTCAAATGCGGTAGCGGGGTATTCAGGGCAGCACGCGAGGCCTGCTCAGGCTCCGTGGCCGCGTGGCGTAGAGCAGGCGGCAGGGTTCCGATGCAGTGGAGGAGCTCGAAGTCGCCATGAGACGGCAGACCGCGCTTGAAGAGCTCGTCGTGAACCGCTTGTGCTCCCTTGGCGACAGGAATGGCCCTCTTCGTCTCGGGAAGAGTTCGCATCAACGCCAGCTGAGCCAGACGCAGGTCCATCACGATCTGAAACGCGTCTGCACCGAGCGACACGCCCATGACGGCGCGGGCGGGCGCCGCTGCCCCGACCGGGTGTTCCACGAGAAGTCGGCTCAGCTCGAGCTGCGGATAGAGCCCCGCGAGAAGTAGGTCGGTGAGCACACCGGCTTGGCCCGCAGCGGTAACGACCTCGTAGCCCGGCCCGAGATCGATTCGAAGCGAGCCC
The DNA here is from genome assembly GCA_003247575.1 of Pseudomonadota bacterium. Taxonomy (GTDB): domain Bacteria; phylum Myxococcota_A; class UBA9160; order SZUA-336; family SZUA-336; genus SZUA-336. The sequence continues at coordinate 132,074 of QJZC01000026.1, read as the reverse complement.
ATGGGCAGCCTAGAACACGACTCGCCGTCCAGGCATTCGTGCTCCTGCGTGTCGGTTCCGCCCGAGGGGATGCGGAGTCCTTGAGCTTGGACTCCATGAATGCGCATTCACGCCTCTAGGCGTCCTCCCTCCGCTGCTTCAGCCGAGCTGCCTTACCGCGCAGCTTGCGCAGATAGAAGAGTCGCGAGCGCCGCACCTTGCCGCGAGACTTGACCTCGACCTTGGCGACCAGCGGCGAGTGATAGGGAAAGATGCGCTCCACACCTACACCGTACGAGATCTTGCGAACCGTGAAGCTCGAGCTGACACCCCCACGCTTGCGCGCGATCACGACTCCCTCGAAGACCTGGATGCGCTCCTTGTCTCCCTCGCGGATCCGCACGTGGACGCGAACGGTGTCGCCAGGCCGGAACTCCGGCAGATCTTCTCTAACAGCTACGGGTTCCATCGCCTCGATCTTTCGCATCCAACACCTCCGAGAGGACCGCGCGGTCCCGCTCTGCCTCCGCGTCTCGACGTTCGGCGAGCTCAGCCTCGAAGCGCGCCATCAGATCCGGTCGGCGAGCGGCCGTGATCCGGATCGACTGCGCGCGCCGAAACCGCGCGATCTCCGCATGATTTCCTGTCATGAGCTCCTCGGGCACCTGCCGCCCCTGGAACTCGGGGGGGCGAGTGTACACCGGATGCTCCAAAAGGCCGCCACTAAACGAGTCACACCGCGCAGAATCCGGATTCCCGAGCACTCCGGGCACCAACCGCGAAACGGCCTCCGAAACCACCCAAGCAGCTGCCTCGCCGCCGGACAGTACATAATCTCCTATGGAAAGCTCTTCTGCACCCGTGTGCTCGAGCACGCGTTCGTCGAATCCCGCATAGCGCCCGCATACGAGCACCAGCTGGCTCTCTCCCGACAGCTCCTGGACGACCGCTTGGTCGAGTCTCCGGCCGCGCGGGCTGAGCACCAATACACGACCTCCCGGACGCCGAACGGATTCGATCGCAGCAACGACGGGCTCGCACTTGAGCACCATTCCGTCCCCGCCCCCGTAAGGGGTGTCATCCACCACCCTGTGGCGCCCAGTCGCGAAGTCGCGGATGTTGTGGACTCCGATCTCCATACGTCCGTCGCGCAGCGCCTGCCCGAGCAGCGAGACCGTCTGCATCGACTCGAACAGTTCGGGAAACAAGGTGAGGATGTCGATTCGGAGTCCGCTCATCTGACCTCACCCGATGGTTTCTGGATCGAATCCCAGGGCATCCAGGTCGACCTCGATCTCTCCCTCTGCCGGCGCGATGCGCGCGAGCACCTCGTCTCTCGCCGGCAGGAAGAAGCACCCGCCGCGCCCCTCGACCAACAGCTGATCCACATCCGCAGTAGGCCACACCTCGCGCACCACGCCCAGGTCCCGCCCCTCACGGGTACGGCAGCGAAGTCCGACCAGCTCGCTCGCGAAGAAGTCGTCGGATGCTGCCGGAAGCTGGAACTGTGGCTCGACGCGCACCTCGGCACCCACCCAGTTCTGAGCTCGTTCAGGGGTGTCCAGCCCGACGAAACGGACCCAGACGCGGAGTCGCCCGGCCGCCTGTCCAAGCGCGCGCACCTCGGCCACTCGGTACGGGATCATTCCGGGCTCCGCGACCAGCACCACGCGCGGGGCCGCCAGCAAAGTCCGCAGGCCAGCAGGATCGACGGACAGCAGCAGGCCGCCTTCGATGCCGTGCGTGCGCAGGACATATCCGACCGGAACGGCGTTCGCACCGAGCGGCATCGCGAGGCTCGAGCGCCTGCCTACTCCGGCTCTGCGATGGCGTCCTCGTCGTCACTGACGATCTCGAGGTCCGCACCATGGGATGCCCGCAGGAGCGTTCGAATCGCCTTTGCGGTGCGCCCACGCCGACCGATCAGACGACCGAGATCGTCACCCGCCACGCTGAGGAGAACCTTGCGATCCCCTTCGAGTTCGACCCGAACTTCCTCGGGCTGCTGCGCGAGCGCTCGCGCGATGAAATCTACGAGTTCCTGCATGGGTTGGACTCCAGTCAATGCGACTCGGGAGTAGGAATACGAGGCCGGGGTACACCGAAGCAGCGGCTCCGGATGCTCCCGGCTGCGAGCCCCAGCTAGCTGACCGCTGCCGCTTCGACCGCGGAGAGCTCGCGCTCCCGGCGACGCAGGATCGAGGCCACCGTATCCGAGGCCTGCGCCCCCTCGCTCATCCACTTGGCGACTGCGGCGTCGTTGAGGGTGAGTCGACCGCCCTGCCGCGGCTCGTATGTGCCGAGATTCTCCAGCACGCGTGACTCGCGCCGACGACGCGAATCGACCGCCACGATCCGATAGGACGGGCGCTTGGTGGTTCCGGTGCGCAAGAGACGAATCTTCACCATGCTACTGAGCTCCACGAGGGCGCGCACGAAAGCGCGCCGAGTGCGCGCCGAGCCGCCCCATTCTCCCGCGTGGCTTCCGACCTTCACTGGGCCATTCGCGGACGTAGGCGCGCTACCGGCGCAAGAAGGCCAGCAAGCTAAACGGCTGCCCCGCGACCGTCAACCCGCTGGCGCGGTTAGCGGGGCTGCTCGCCTGTCCAGGGGTGCAAAGTTGAGCCTAAAAGAGGGCTCCCGAGAGCCCTACGCTCAGCGGCTCGTCGGAGCCACGGCATCGACGCGAGCGCGCAGATTGTCCTTGTCAACCGAACAGGGCTCGCAGGCGTACTGCCGGACGTGCTTGACGCCCAATCGATCGTAGTCCCGGTCCAGCGCAACGCGACGAACACGCTGCACTTTACGTCCACAGAAATCGCACGTGAACGCCTCGAGGCCCGCTTGCGGCGGAAGAGCCGGATCGGATTCTGCCATTTCGCGTACCAAACTAGCACACTCCCCCACGATCAAGGCTACCCTGCGCAGGTGCGATCCAAGCCAGACAGCCCATCGTCCAGGAGCTCCCTCCCGCCGAGTGCTCGCCCCGGGCACCGGACTCCGCCACACACGGACCAGCGAAACTCGGGCCCTCGGGACTCGTCGGGCCCGCAGGACGCGGAGCCAAGCCACGTTCGCGCGGAGGCCCTGCGCGACTGGATCCCCAAGGTGCTGCAGGAAATGGGGCTCGATGCAGCCAACGACGGCGCAGCGCTGCTCCGAGCCTGGAACCGAGCGGCGGGACCCGAGCTGGCCAAGCACAGCCACCCACAAGGAATCCGGCGAGGCGTGATTCACGCGACGGTACCCGATTCCGCCTGGATGCAGAGAGCGCAGCTCGCCAAGGCCCGGATCCTCCGGACGCTGCGCAGCGAGCTGGGCGACGATACCGCACGCGATCTTCGCTTCCGCATCGCGGTGCCTCCCCGCTCGTGAGATGCCGCGCTCGTAAGACCAGCGCGAACTAGCCCGCGTCGAACGAGCGCAGTACCAGACCGGTTGGGATCTTCGGGGCGAAGTAGGTCGATTTCTGCGGCAGGATCGCACCCGCTTGCACGACGCGAAACAAGACCTCGGGCGCGATCGGATTCAGGAGGATGCCCAAGGCGGCACCTCCCGAGCGACACGTGTCCAAGAGACGATTCGGACGCGCATCGAAGCTGAGTTCCCCGCCGAGTGGGGGAAGCAGCTCACTGTGCAGCACCTCGACATCCAGTTGCTTGTCCCGCGGACGGCGGACCAACGTGGTGCGCCCCCCGGACTCGACCAGGATGAAGGCGCACTCGCTCCCTGCTCGCGGCGCGAGCGCGCGCACGAGATCGTCTCCAGTCTCGGCCGAGGGGCCGCTCTCGCACTCGAAGCCGCAGCTGCGCGCGACCTCGATGGGGTCGGCGGTACTGCCTCGCAGCACACGGTGGATCGCTTGCACTTTGGAGCCTGGGTCGAAGGCGTTCACGAGATAGGCCATCACGAACTCGGCCGGACCCGCATCCCGTCCGGCTTCGCGGCGACACTCGTCCCGGTAGGCGACCATCGTCTCGTAGCGGTGATGCCCATCCGCGATGATCAAGGAGCGCTCGCGCAGATGCTCCCGCACCAGGGCGATCCGGCTGGGGTCGGAGTCGGCCCACATCCGCAGCCGCGTACCGTCGGGCCCCGTGCACTCCGCCACTGCGGCCGCCCGCTCCTGCCTGGTCCAGATTTCACCGAGGCGATTCTCGCGGTCCTCGTAGAGGAAGAACAAGGGCTCCAGATTTGCCCGCACCTCACGCGTCAGCAGCAGCCGGTCCTGCTTCGGTCCGCGCATGGTTCGCTCGTGGGGCAGGATGACGCGCTCCGAGTAGTCGGCCAGACGCACGTTGGCGATGAATCCCTTGCGCACGCGACCGTCCTCGGTGGTTTCCTCCAGCACGTAGAGGCACTCCTTCGAGTCCGGGCTGAGCACGCGCTCGCGGATCCAGCGCTTGAGGGTTCGGGCCGCCAGCTCGTAGTCGCGCGCTTCCGACTCCCCCGGCGGCAACGTCAGGTGGACGATGCTATGCGGCTGCTCGGCAAGTCGGTCACGCTCCTCTGGAGCGATCACGTCGTAGGGGCCCGCGAGCAGCGGCTCCAACGGCTCATTGAACCGAAATCCACGAAACGGACGAACTTCACTCATCACATCCTCACTTCCAGCAGCTCCTGCCCGGAGACGCTCGCTCGAATCTCGTCGAAAGGGATCGCTCCCGCTCGCAGCAGCTCCAAATCGCCCGCGGTGTCGACCGCCACCACAGTGGATGGCGATGCCCCCCCAGCGGGAGCCCCACCGGCGATCGGAAAGCCTGCACCAAAGATCGCCTCGACCTCGTCCGCCGTCCGCGCTGGCTCGGCGCCGCTCAGGTTTGCACTGGTCGAAGCGAGCGGCACCCCCGCACGGCGAGCCAGCTCCGCCGCCTGTGGATGTGGGGAACAGCGGAAGGCCACACCGTAGTCGGTCGCGACCAGCGGATAGGACGCCGCCGCAGCAGCGATCACGAGGGTCAGTGGGCCAGGCCAGAATGCGCGCGCCAGCGTCGCTGCATGCTCCGGCAGATCGGTCTCGAGCTGCCAGAGGAGCTCGGGATCCGCCAGCAGAACCGAGACGCCGCGCTCGCGAGAGCGTCCCTTGAGCGCACGCAGCGCGGCGAGCGCCGCATCGGAGCGCACGTCGCACCCCAGGCCGTAGACGGTCTCCGTGGGATAGGCAACCACACCTCCGCGACGAATGAGCTCCGCCGCCGCCTCGAAGGTCAGTCTCATGCGCCTTCCGGACCCGACTCCGGAGCCCCATCGGCCGCAAGCACCGCGACCTGCCCGATGTCACTGCGCAGATGCACCCCCTTGAAGTGCACGGAGCGCGCGGCCGCGTAGGCCCGCTCGCGAGCCTCCGCCAGCGAGTCCGCGCGCGCCGTAATTCCCAGCACGCGCCCCCCGGCCGTCACCCACTTGCCGTCGATGCGGCGCGTCCCGGCGTGGAACGCCTTGACGTCGGGCTCCGACGCGAGCGCGTCCAGCCCGCTGATCGGAAAGCCGGTGGCATGACTACGCGGGTAGCCCTCGCTCGCCAGGACGACACAGAGAGCTGCGGGCCCGAAGCGGATCCCCGCTGGATCGATCGAACCCAGGTCACCGGTCGCAGTGCCGTAGAGCAGCGGAGCGAGATCGGACTCGAGCCGGAACAGCAGGGGCTGGGCTTCAGGATCCCCGAAACGCACGTTGAACTCGACCACCGACGGCTCGCCGTCTGAAATCATCAGACCTACGTAGAGGACACCGCGGTACGGGCTCCCCTCTGCACGCATCCCTTCCACGAGAGGCCGCACGATGCGCTGCATCACCTTCTCTTGAACCTCAGCGTCGACCAGAAGCGCGGGCGAGTAGGCCCCCATTCCCCCGGTGTTCTCACCCGCCCCTCCGTCGAGCGCCCGCTTGAAGTCCTGAGCCGGGGCCAGCGGGATACAGTTCACGCCATCGCACAGCACGTGAAACGAGGCTTCCTCTCCCGGTAGAACCTCCTCGATCACCACTCGGGCACCGCTGGGCCCGAAACGTCGAGCGCGCATGATCTCGTCGAGCGCGCGCTCGGCCTGCTCGGCACCCGCACAAACCTGCACTCCCTTACCCGCTGCCAGTCCGTCGGCCTTGACGACCAGGGGGCGGCCCGCGGCGCGCGCGTACGCGAGGGCCGGTTCGAAGTCGGAAAAGATCCGGTAGCCCGCAGTCGGAATTCCGTGCCGCTGCATGAACTCCTTGGCGAACACCTTGCTGGCCTCGAGGCGCGCGGCGGCTTCGCTCGGTCCAAAGACGGCAATTCCCGCCTGCATGAGCCGATCGGCCACACCCAGCGCGAGCGGAGCCTCGGGGCCGACCACCACGAGGTCGATGCGCTGGTCGCGGGCGAGCTCTACGACCGCGTCCACGTCGCTGAGATCGACGGGAACGACCGATGCCTCGAGCGCGATCCCATCGCTGCCAGGGGCGCAAAGCACGTCCGTGACCGCACGGCTGCGGGTCAGCGCCCAGGCCAGGGCATGCTCGCGCCCTCCCGATCCGAGAATTAGGACTCGCATGCTCGGGCTAGATACAGGCCCGGCCCGATAGGGTCAACTCCCACAGCCCGGCACCAGGACGAGGGCGCGACCGGGCGGATCAGCGCACGACCAGGCGCGGGACGCGCGGACCGATCCCCGTCAGGATCTCGTAGGCGATGGTGTCGACCGCGAGAGCCAGCTCTTCCACGGGCACGCGTATCGACCCACGCCGGCCGAACAACAGAACCTCGCTCCCGACGTCGGCCGCCGAACGCGATCCCACGTCGACGACGGCGAGATCCATCGACACGCGGCCGACCAAGCGCGCATGGGCTCCCGCGACAGAGACCTGCGCGCGCCCTCCGGCCGCGCGCGGTAGCCCGTCGGCGTACCCGATCGGCAAGGTCAGAAGCCGGGTGGGCACACCGGTCACGTGCGTGCCTCCGTAGCCGACTCGCGTCCCCGAAGCGACGTCCTTGGCCTGGATCGCACGCGAGAACAGGCTCATGACAGGCTCGAGGCGAGCGCTGCGTTCCAACGTGGGATCGGCGCCGTAGAGCATCAAGCCCGGCCGTACCGCCGTAGAAAACGGAGTCGGGCCGCGCAGCACCGCTGCAGAGGGGTCGGCGTGGATCCAGCCAGGATCGAAGCCCGCACTCCGCACCTGGTCCAGCGCTCGCTGGAAGCGATCCCGCTGGCGCGACGTCTCCGTCGAAGCAGCATCGTCTGCCTCGGCCAGGTGGGTCATCAGGCCCGCCCAATCGAGCAGGGGCTCGCGTCGGATCCGGTCGACCACCTCGGATAGATCCTCGAGCTGAATCCCGAGCCTCGCCATCCCGGTGTCGAGCTTCACGTGGACGGGCACGCGCCGCCTCAAGGTGCGCGCCGCCGCCGCCACTGCCTCGAGCATGTCGACGCGCGGAATCACCGGCACGAATCCGCGTCCGATGACCTCGGCGGCATCTTCGTCGCGGTGCAACCCTTCGAGCAACAGGATCGGAAGAACCAGCCCGAGCGCCCGCAGCTCACGCGCCTCTTCGAGGGTGGCGACCGCGAGCGCCTCGACGCCCTCTCGCACGAGCGCGGGCGCAACCGCGCCTATCCCGTGCCCGTATGCACCCGCCTTGACGACCGCGATGATCCGGCGCCCCGCGGCGCATGCGCGCACCTGGCGCAGGTTGCTCCGCAGCGCGGCGAGATCCAGCTCCGCCCAGGTCGGGCGCGTCGACCGCGGCGGTGCGAGCGACTCGTTCTGGATTCGGCTGCCCCACATCCCGCCAGAGTAGCGTCGCACAGCCGCAGGCGGGGGATCGGGGACGTGCTACCCTCGCTCAAGCTTGATCCGGGAGAGAGACAAGAACTTCGCCGAGCGGTGTCGCGTCCGCCTCCGCGCGGCCCCCGGCTGCGCCGCCCACCTTTGTGCCGCAAGGATGGAAATCCGGCGCAGGGCACTCCGCCGCCAGCCGCGGGCCCCGTCCGGAGCCCGAACGTGAGTCCAACTCGGGAATGCTCTACTCGAGAGCCCACCGATCTCTGCTTTACGCTGAACGGCGAGGCTCGCCGCGCTGCGCCGCCTCTGAGCTTGCCGGCACTGCTCGAATCGTGCGGCCTCGGCGGACGTCGAGTAGCGGTCGCCATCAACGCGCAGGTCGTGCCGCGCTCGCGCTACGCGGGAGTCGAGATCCAACACGGCGACAAGATCGAGATCATCCACGCCGTAGGAGGAGGTTGATGTCTTCGACGCATCCGGCAGCCGACGATGCGCTCGCCGCGCAAACCTACCAGCTAGGAGAGCACGTCTTCCGCTCACGACTCATCATCGGCACGGGACGCTATGCGTCCTACGCGCAGAATCGTGCCGCGCTCGATGCCAGCGGCGCCGAGATGGTGACCGTCGCGGTGCGCCGCGTGGATCTGTCTGCGACCGACGCCGACTCGCTGCTCCACCACATTCCTCCCGATCGCTTCGTGCTGCTCCCGAATACCGCAGGCTGTTTCACCGTTGACGAGGCACTGGTCACGGCCCGCCTCGCCCGCGAGCTGCTCGACACGCGACTGATCAAGCTCGAAGTGATCGGTGATCCGCGCACGCTCTTCCCCGACGTAGCGGGCACCCTCGAGGCCGCGCGCATCCTGGTCGCAGAAGGATTCACGGTCCTGCCGTACATCACCGACGACGTCGTGGCCTGTCAGCGCCTCCAGGACCTGGGCTGTGCGGCGGTCATGCCGTTGGCAGCTCCGATCGGGTCCGGACTCGGCATCCGCAACCCAATCAACCTGCGGATCATCCTCGAGTCGGTCGAGGTCCCCGTAATCGTGGACGCCGGCGTGGGAACCGCCTCGGATGCCGCGATCGCGATGGAGCTCGGAGCGACCGCCGTCCTGATGAACACGGGAATCGCCCTCGCCAAGGACCCGATCAAGATGGCACACGCCATGCGCCTCGGCGTCCAGGCTGGCCGGCTCGCCTACGAAGCGGGCCGAATGCCGCGGCGCTTGCACGCAGCGGCCTCCAGCCCCGAGGAGGGTCGGATCGAGCTCACGTGATTCCGCGGCTCTGGTACGTCACCGACGGGGTGCGGGGAACGGGCGGCCGTCCCGTCGAGGACGTGATCCAGGCGGGGGCGCGTGGCGGGGTCGGCGCGGTCCTGCTACGGGAATTCGATCTTTGCGAGCAAGCCTTCGAGCGCTTGCTCGCGCGACTCGAGCCGCTCCGCCAACGGGGACTCCGGATCGTCGTCAGCCGCAGGCTCGACCATGCCCTCGCCTATCGGCTGGACGGGGTCCAGCTGACCGCCGACTCGATGCCGCTCGCGCGCGCGCGGCGCTTGGCGGGACGCGGGCTGTGGCTCGGTTACTCGGCGCACTCCGCTGACGAGGCGCTGCGTGCCGAAGCCGCGGGAGCCGACTACGTGACCCTCTCGCCCATCTTCGCCACCGACTCCAAGCCGGGAGCGCGTCCGCTCGGTGTGGAAGGCCTCGCGCGCGCAGTGCGAGGCCTGGCCATTCCGGTGCTGGCGCTCGGAGGGGTGACGCCCGCCCAAACGCGTGGAATCTTGAGAAGCGGAGCGTGGGGCATCGCCACGGTCTCATCGCTCGGAGCAGCGGCCGACGTGGAGTCCGCTGCACAGGACTTCCATCGACCTCTCGCGGAGATCACGCCATGCATCGCGCCTTCCTCTGCTTCCTCCTGCTGACACTTTCGACGATCGGGTGCTCCGCCTGGCCCGCGCGTGCCGACGACCCCTTGACCGCCTTGCAGCAACGCATCATCCGGGTCGGCGACGAACTGCGGCCATCCGTCGTCTACATCGAGGCTGCGGTGAGACAGAACACCTCGCGCAACCTGGTCACGGGCTCCGGCTTCATGTGGTCGAAGGATGGAGTCGTGCTGACCAACGAACATGTCGTCGAGCGAGCAGAGAAAGTCAGTGTCGTCGTTCCCGGACGCCCGGGACGCTATCCCGCGGAAGTCGTGGGCACCGACAAGCTGACCGATCTCGCCGTGCTGCGCATCGCCCCACGAGCGGGCGAAGCCTCCTTCGACGCGGCCGAGGTCGGCGACTCGGAGCAGCTCAAGGTCGGCCAATGGGTGATCGCAATCGGCAACCCCTACGGTCTCGATGGCACGGTCTCGCTCGGGATCGTCTCGGCGATGGGCCGCGATCTGAGCGCCTCGAACCTGCTCAACGACTTCATCCAGACCGACGCCATGATCGACCGCGGGTCGTCGGGCGGCCCGCTCGTGGACCTGGAGGGGCGTGTGGTCGGGATCAACTCGCGCGGCCAGGGACGCGGGATCGGATTCACGATTCCGATCAACACGGCCAAGCGCGTAGCGGCCGATCTACTCGGCGCCGGAATCGCGCGAGGCTATCTCGGCATCTCGCTGCAGCCGCTCAGCCGCGAGCTCGCAGACTACTGGAAGGTCGGCGACGTGACGGGCGTGATCGTAAACGGTGTCGCCAGCGAGTCACCCGCGGAGCTGTCCGGCCTGCGCGTGGGTGACATCATCACCCAGTTCGACGGCAATCGAGTCGAAGCCGAGAAAGAGGAAGACCTGGGCACCTTCCAACGCCTGGTGGCTCGCTCGAGCGTCGGCAAGAAGGTCACCGTCGAGGTGCGCCGCGACGGCAAACAGCAGAAGCTGATGGTCACGCTGGGCCAGCAGCCCAAGGTCGTCCCGGACGAAGAGGAGACACCGTACGGATTCACCGTCCAGGAGATCACCGAAGCTCTCTACCGACAACACCGCCTGAGGACGCGCGACGGTGTCATGGTCTCGTTCGTCGAGCGCGGCTCCGAGGCAGCCGAGGCCAACATGGGCCCCGGCGACCTCGTAGAACGGATCGAAGATCAAGGAATCACCGATATCCAGAGCTTCCGAGATGCGCTACGGAAGGTGCCCGAGGGAAAGCCCTTCCTGATCCAGACACGACGCGGAGAGGACACGCGCTTTCTGCTGATCACTCCGCGGGCGACCGCACAACCAGCCACCGGGTCCGCCGGATCCACAGTCAAGGAGCGAAGCTGAGCAATGTGGATCCGCAGTCGACCTTGCTGGACTCTCTTGGCGGCCGCCTGGCTCGGCTGCGCCTACAGCACGTCGGCGGTCGCGAATCCCGAACCCCCGAATCCGGAGCCCTCGAGTGCTCGCCGAACTCCGGTCGTACGCGCGGTGGAGCGGGTGGCCCCCGCGACGGTCAACATCACGACGGAGTTTCGTCCTGAGCGGCCGAACAACCCGTTCTTCCCGCGCGATCCCTTCTTCGAGCAGTTCTTCGAACGCGCCCCGGACGTTCCCGAACAGACCCTGGGTACCGGGGTGATCGTCGATGCAGCCGGTTACGTGCTCACGAACGAGCACGTGCTGGCCGGGGCGGAGAAGATCTGGGTGAGCCTGGTAGATGGTCGCGAGTATCCCGGCGTCCTGGTGGGTGCAGATCCGGAGACGGACCTCGCCGTGCTCAAGATCGAAGGCGCCGACACACTTCCGGTCGCGCCGCTCGCGCGCGACGGAGATCTTCTGATCGGTGAGACCGTCGTGGCCATCGGCAATCCGTTCGGCCTGAACCATACGGTGACCACCGGTGTGCTCTCCGCAACGAACCGCTCGGTGCGCAGCAAGAATTCGGAGTACCACGGCTTCCTACAAACGGATGCGAGCATCAATCCCGGGAACTCGGGCGGACCCTTGCTCAACCTCGATGGTGAGGTGATCGGCATCAACACCGCGATTCTCGAAGGAATCGGGTTCGCCATCCCGATCGAGCGTGCCCGACGGATCATGGATGACCTCATCAACTTCGGTGAGGTGATTCCGATCTGGCTGGGCTTGTGGACGCAGGAGCAGAGCCTGCGCGAAGGGCCGTCGGCGCGGGAGGCGCGCGGAACCCGGATCCAGTTCGTCTTCGCGAACTCGCCCGCAGAGAAGGCAGGCATTCGAGCGGACGACGTCCTGCTGAGCCTCGATGACATTCCCGTCCAGTCCTCACGCAACTACTTCGAGATTCTGCGCGGCATCACCGAAGGAGATGCCGCGCGCGTACGCATCGCGCGCGGAGGCAAGACGCTCGAGCTCGAAGTACGCGCGGAGGCGATGCCGATCAACGTGGCGGACGAGCTGTCGCGGCTGATGCTGGGCTTCACCTTGCGACCCATGACCGAAGAAGAAGCGCGCTACTACGGACAGCGCGGCATGGTCATCGACGAGATCACCCCCGGAAGTCTAGCGGGTCGCCGACTGCTTCCCGGAGACGTCATCTGGGCGGTAGGACGCGTCGCGATTCCGAATCCGGAGGCCGTACGCGAGGTCATCCTCAAGCTGCGCGGACGCGACCGAGCCATCCTGCTGGTGCAACGCGGACGAGAACGCGCACGACTGGCGCTGTCCTTGTCCTGATCCCGGAGCTCCAAACGAACGCGCAAGATCCAGCCGAACTCGAGGGAGACTCACCGGCGAACCGGCTTTCGTGGGAGAATAAGAGCATGTTCCTTCGCTTCCTCAGAATCGCGTCCCTGCTGCTCGCCGGCTTCACCTCAGTTGCGCTGACGGAGACCTCGCAAGCCAGCGAGGCCTTCTGGGTCGAGGGAGACTCGACTCCGGCGCCGGGCCGCCCCGACAGCTTCGCGGAGCTCGCGACGCAGGTGTCCCCCGCGGTCGTCTTCATCGAGGTCACGAAGCGTCGAGAATCCCTGCAGAGCTCGATCGACGAGATGCGAGAGAAGCTCGAGCCCTTCCAGGAGGAGGGCTCCCCGTTCTTCTCACCCCCGGATCGAGCGCTCGAAGTGCCGGAGACCGCGAGTGGATCGGGTTTCGTGCTCTCCTCTGACGGATATATCGCGACGAACAATCACGTCGTGGAAGACACCGACACGATCAAGGTCAAGTTCCTCGACGGACTCGAGCTCGCTGCTGAAATCGTCGGGCAAGACAGCGTGAGCGACCTCGCCCTGATCAAGGTCGAGAGCCCGCGGCCGCTGCCCACGGCGCCTCTGGGAGACTCCGACCGGGTGCGTGTGGGCGACTGGGTCCTTGCGATCGGCAACCCCTTCGGCTTCGAGCACTCGGTCACGGCGGGCATCCTGTCGGCACGCGGTCGGTCGCTCGACATGTCGAGCTACGACGACTTCCTGCAGACCGATGCCAACATCAACCCGGGCAACTCGGGCGGCCCCCTGGTGGACACGGCCGGCCGCGTGGTTGGAATCATCTCGGCGATCCGCACCACGATGTCCGGAGGGACCACCGGGATCGGCTTCGCCATTCCGATCAACCTCGCGAAGGCGTTGCTCCCACAGCTGCGCGAGAGCGGGGGCGCGACGCGCGGATGGCTGGGTGTGCAGATCCAGGAGGTGACCGCACCCATGGCTCGCGTCTTCGGGCTGGACGGCCCACGCGGCGCGTTGATCGGGATGGTCCTACCCGAGAGCCCAGTGGTCGGCCAGCTGGAGCCGGGAGACATCATCGTGCGCTTCGGCCGCTTTGAGATCACGCGCATGGCCGATCTCCCGCGCGCCGTCGGGAGCGAAGCCCCGGGCACCGAGGTCGAGATCGAGATCTTCCGCCGCGGCAGGACTCAGCAGCTGACGGCCACCCTCGGCAGCCTGGCCGGGGATTCCACTCCCGCCGAGCAGATCGAACTGGGCTCGAACGACGACGACACAGAGCAGTCCGACGAGCCCGCGGGAATCGAGTCGTGGGGCTTCGACGTCGAGGAAGTGCAACCGTCACTGAGGCAGCGCCTCGGGCTCGGATCGCAGGGACGCGGATTGCGGGTCACCCGCGTGATTCGGAACGGGCCGGCCGAGCGCCAGGGGCTACGCCCGGACGACATCATCCTGGAGGCGAACCAGCGCGGTGTCGGATCGGTGGCCGAACTCACCGACAGCCTCTCGGACGAGCTGCTCGTGCTGCTGGTTCGGCGCGAAGACCGCACTCTGTTGCTCACCCTCGCACGCTCAGGTACACGCTGATGCGCTTCGGAACAGCGAAGCTATGGCTGGCGATCGCATGCCTGACGTGCGCGAGCTTCTTGGCCACGGAGATCGCGGCGGGCCCGACGGGCGGGCTGTTCGTGGAAGGCGCTCCCGGGCCCGCCCCGGGACTCCCGCCATCGCTGGCCGAACTCGTCGAGGATGTGTCTGCTTCCGTGGTCGTGCTGCACGCAGTCAGCAGGCAGAATCCGCGCCAGGTTCTACGCGGCACGGGCATCGTCCTCTCCGATGAAGGGTACATCGTGACGTCGAGCGCCCTGACCGGAGCAGGCCGACAGCTCCGCGCCCACTTCCGGGATGGATCCGACGTTCCTCTACTACCGGTGAATCAGGATCCGAACACGCGTGTCGCCCTCTTCGAAATCCCAGCGGGTGTTCCCGCTCCGAAGCTGATCCCGGTTCCGCTCGGGGACTCGAGCGCTTCGCGTGTGGGGGAGTGGGTGCTAGCTCTCGGACAGTCGGATGGAGACATTCCGACAGTCGCCAAAGGCCTGCTGGCTGGGTGGAAGGGGCGCGCGACGGGCGAGAGTGCGCTGGGTAGCCGACAGATGCAGGTCGACATGCCCATGCTCTCCTCATATGCAGGCGGGCCCATCGTAGACATGCGGGGGCGCCTGATCGGCATGATCTCGACGGCGGAGAGCGACCGAGCCGTGCGTCGGCTGGGCCTCGGCGCAATCCTGGGCAGTGGCCCGCTTGCCCTCGCCGTTCCCGTGAACGATCTCCGAGAATCGGTCCTGCGCATGCTCGAGCGGCGGGAGCCGCCTCGGGTTCAGCTCGGAGTCCTGGTGGACCCAACGCGCCAGGCCGGCCTCGAGAAGTCGGGCGTACGGGTAGACTCCGTCAAGCCCTACTCGGCCGCCGCAGCGGCCGGGGTGCAGGCCGAGGACATCCTGCTGGAATTTGCAGACGCCCGGCTGAGCTCCTTCGACGACCTGATCGCGGCCGTGGCGCGCACGCAGCCGGGTCAGAACATTCGACTCCTGGTCGAGCGAGCCGGCTCGCCCCTTCAGCTACAGGTCGCGATGGCGACGGATCGTACCCTCATGCCGCAGTCGGGAAGCACCTGGGGGTTCGGCTTCGCCGAGCTGGACTCCGAGCTCTCGAATCGCTTCAGCTTGCGCCCGGTGAAGCGCGGCATCGTCGTCACGGAGGTCGACCAGACTGGGCCAGCCGCGCGCGCGGGACTGCAGCTCGGAGACCTGATCCTCGAAGCCAACCGCCGCACGCTCGGCGGCAACCTCCAGCAGCTGCAGCAAGCGCTAGCTGCTCCCGAGCTGCTTCTGCTCGTCGAACGCGAC
The DNA here is from genome assembly GCA_003247575.1 of Pseudomonadota bacterium. Classification (GTDB taxonomy): domain Bacteria; phylum Myxococcota_A; class UBA9160; order SZUA-336; family SZUA-336; genus SZUA-336. Next base: position 116,809 of record QJZC01000026.1, on the reverse strand, counting down.
GGCAGCACGCGCTTCTTCCTCCTGAGCTACTGACGTCAACGACGTCCACACTCGCCAAGCTCGCAACTCACCGCTCTAGCTGGAGAGCGACACAGCCGAACACACGGATAGGAGGATAGACAACCTACCCTCGCGGAGAGTTGGAAGGAGCCCGCCTTGGCGCAGAGCGAAGACGCTGCTGCAAGCGCGCAGGATGCGGAAGTACGCACAGCCATGGAGCGGCTGACTGGAGGCGATCCGACGATCCTCGATCCCGTGGTGCTGGCCATTCAGCGCTACGGGTTCTCGCCCAGCGCAGCCATGGATGCGTGGAAGGAGACGCGCGGTCTCCAGTCCGCGATCATCGATGATGCGGGTGCGGTCTCGTACCGCGAGCTCGTGCCGCGACTGCGTGCCATCGCCGCCGGGCTGGATCGGCGCGGCCACGGGTACCGCGCTTCCATCGGATTGCTCTGCCGAAACTCGCGACACTTCGTAGAGGGACTCTGCGGGGCTCTACAGGCCGGCTGCGATGTCGTACTCCTGAATACCAGCTTCGCCGGGCCACAGCTCCTGGAAGTCGTCGAGCGGGAGGGAATCGGTGGACTGATCTGCGACCCTGATTTCATTGCGGGTCTCGATCTAGGCGCCCTGCCCTGCTACACGACTGGCGACGGTGGCTACACGACCGGCGAGGGTCTGGGAAGCTTCGAGCGACTCGACGCTATAGCCTACGAAGCGGTCGGCGCCTGGACACCTCCACCGCAGGCGGGGCGTACCATCATTCTGACTTCCGGTACGACGGGAACGCCGAAGGGCGCACAACGCGGAACCCTCGACGCTGTAGATCGAGCCGCGAACTCGCTCGAACAGCTCGACATTCTGATTCGTCTCGGCTTCAGAGTCGGGCAGCGCGTGCTGGTCGCCCCTCCACTCTTCCATGCGTGGGGACTGAAGCTGCTGTTGTCGACACTGAGCCTCGGGGGGACTCTGATCACCCACGCGCGCTTCGACCCGACTACGATCCTCTCCAGCATCGAGCGCTTCGAGGTGAGCGTTCTCGGCCTCGTCCCGGTCATGCTGCAGCGTCTGCTCGCCATTCCAGACGCCGAGCGAAAGCGATTTTCCATGGAGAGTCTCGAGAGCGTCGTCGTGAGTGGATCCGCGCTACCGGCCGCGCTCGCACACCGCTGGATGGACGCATTCGGAGATACGCTGCACAACCTCTACGGCTCCACCGAGGTCGGAGTGGTCTCGGTCGCCTCTCCGCACGACCTCCGCACAGCTCCAGGAACCGCCGGGCGTGCACCCAGACAAGTGAGCGTTCGCGTTCTCGACGCACAGGCGCGCGCGGTCCCGCAGGGACAGAGCGGGCGGATCTTCGTGCGCACGAGCAATCTCTTCGATCGGTACACGGGAGGTGGAGGCAAGGAGGTCCACGAGGGACACATGGCCACGGGCGACCTGGGCTACCTGGACTCCGATGGGCGCCTCTTCGTCGAGGGACGCAGCGACGACATGGTGATCTCCGGTGGGGAGAACGTGTTTCCCCTCGAGATCGAGAACCTCTTGTTCGGTCACCCCGACGTCGCGGAGGCCGCCGTGGTCGGTGTACCGGACGAAGAGTTCGGCCATAGGCTCCGTGCGTATGTCGTGCAGCTTCCGGATGGGAGCCTCGACGAGTCCGCGGTCAAAGAGTACGTACGGACACACCTCGCGCGCTTCAAGGTACCTCGCGAGGTCGTCTTTCTGGAGGAGCTACCTCGCAACCCCGCGGGAAAGGTCCTGAAGCGCTTGCTCACGTACCCGGAATCCGACTGACGGCTGCGCACCGGGAAGATCCTGGGTTACTGTAGCCCGCATGCCGCGCTGGCTCGCCAATCTCCCGAGAACGATCGTCGCCCTCGTGGTGCTCCCGATCACCCTGTTCTGCGTCTCGAGCGGCGCACTCCTGCAGTCCGCTTTCGGTCGTCCGCGGCAACGCAACGTTCAGTGGGCGTACCGGATCTTCTCCTACTGTTTCGTACGCATCGCCGGTGGCCGGTTGCTCACGAATGGCGTCGATAAGGCCGCAGCAGATCTGCCCTACGTGGTCGTCAGCAATCACGAGAGCAATCTCGACCCATTCGCGCTGATGATGACTCTACCGCAGCTCAAGATCCGCTTCGTGATCAAGCGGCAGATCATGCTGATTCCAGTCTTCGGTCACGCCCTCCGCGCCACGGGAAACGTCACCGTCACGCGTCGCGGCAGCGGCGACGTCAAACGGCTCCGCGAGACTCTGGAGGCGCGCGATCCAGAGGTCTCGCTGCTGTTCTTCGCCGAGGGAACGCGCTCGCGGGACGGCAGCTTTCGACCCTTCAAGAAGGGGGCATTCGCTACGGCGATTGCCGAGGGCCTGCCGATCCTGCCGGTCGCGCTGGCGGGCACGTATGCAAGTCTTCCGCCCGCCGCTGGGGCGCTGCTCAAGAATACGATCGCAGTCGAGGTGGGCGACCCGATTCCGACCCGTGGGATGACGGCGGCCGACCGGATGCCGCTCCTCGAGCTGTGCCAGAAGCGAGTAGGCGAGCTGCGTGCGCAGGCGCGCGCGCGAGTTCGCGCAGCGGGCGACCATCCTGGCGGGCAGGACTGAAGCGAGCCCCCCGCACCCAACGCGGATCCGATACACTCGCGACCCGCTCGCAACTGGAGGAAGCTCGATGAACCCTCGCCAACGCATGCTGTCGGCTTGCTTGGGCCAACCTACGGATCGCCCGCCCGTCTGGCTGATGCGGCAAGCTGGCCGCTACCTGCCGGAGTATCGGGACATCCGCGCAGGTACCTCCTTCCTGGAGCGAAGCAGCGACCCCGAGCTCGCGGCCGAGATCTCGCTGCAACCTCATCGGCGCTTTGCCATGGACGGTGTCGTGGTGTTCTCCGATATCTTGATTCCGTTGATCGATGCGGGCGTAGAGCTGCGCTTCGATCCTGGGCCCTTGGTCTCCAACCCGATTCGCAGCGAGAGCGACCTGAAGCGCCTCGAGGGAAGCATCGAGAGCTCGATGCGGCCAACGTGCGACGCCATTCGCATGCTCAAGCGGACGCTCGGCGACGACGCCGCGGTGATCGGTTTCGCCGGAGCTCCGTGGACCCTGGCCGCCTACGCACTCGAGGAACGTCTATCGCGTGACGTCCTGACCCTGGGCTCACTCTCGTACAACTCGCCGGGCCTGGTGGAACGCCTCCTCGAGAAGCTCGCAGCCGTCACGGCGGAAACCTTGCAGCTGCAGATCGACGCGGGCGCCGACGTGCTGCAGATCTTCGACACCTGGGCCGGACTCCTCGATGCCAGTCGCTTCCGGCGCTTTGCCGGTCGAGCGATCGAGTCCGTGCTCGCGCGGCTTCCCGCCGACCGACCCCCAGTCATCCTGTTTGCCCGCGGCGCATCGCATCTCGAGAGCGAGCTCGCGTCCCTGGGTGCAGAGGTCGTGTCCCTGGATTGGCGAACTCCGCTCCAGCAGGCGGCTCAGAGCCTGGGCGCGCGCGTCTCACTGCAGGGGAATCTGGATCCTGCACACCTGCACGCCCCCGAAGACGAGATCGAACGCGCCGTCCATGCCATGATCGACCGCGGGCGCGCAGCGCGCGGCCACATCGTGAACCTGGGGCACGGTATCCAGCCAACGACGCCCGTGGAGGGAGTGGGTGCCTTCGTGCGTGCGGCAAGGTCGTGGACACCCCGCTGACGTGGGCTCGGACGCGGCCAAGCACTGGAAGTACCCGCCGCGAGGGACCCACGGGAAGAGACGAGAGCGGACCGGAACGCATGGCATTCCGGTCCGCGCACACATCATGCAGGATTGCAGGATCGACCTAGTCGGGTAGCCCCAGCACCCGCTTGGCGATCACGTTGAGCTGGATCTCGGAGGTTCCGCCCTCGATCGAGTTGCCCTTGGAACGCAGCCACTCGCGAGTGACGCCGAGCGACTCGGGGGTGAAGCCATCTCCTTCCCAGCCGAGCCCGTTTGTACCGAGAAGCGACATCATCGCTTCATACTTTCGCTTGTTGAGCTCGGTCCCGTAGTACTTGAACATCGAGGCCGTATGGCCCGGCCCCTGACCGGCCTTCGCGGAGTCACTGCTGCGCTGTAGGGTCGCCGAGAACGCCAGACGATCCATCTCGACCTGGGTGACCGAATCCCGCAGCACGGGGTCGGAGAGCCGCCCCTGCGGGGTCGTTCCCAGCGCATCCTTGGCCAGGTCGGGCAGGCTGGTGCCGCGCCCGGTACCCGACCCACCGATTCCCGAAATCATGGAGCGCTCGTGCTGGAGCAGGCGCTTGGCGATGGCCCAACCGCCGTTGTGCGGTCCCACGAGCTGGTCAGCCGGTACGCGTACGTCCTGAATGAAGACCTCGCAGAACGGCGAGGCCCCGCTGATCAGGGGGATCGGCTTGACCGTGACCCCCGGGCTCTCCATGTCGAAGAGCAGGAAGCTGATTCCGTTGTGCTTCTGGTCGGGGTCGGTGCGCACCAGGCAGAAAATCCAGTCGGATTCGTCCGCATACGAGGTCCACACCTTCTGCCCGGTGACGATGAAGTCGTCCCCGTCCCGCACCGCCCGCGTCTGCAGGCCGGCTAGATCGCTACCCGCTCCAGGCTCGCTGTACCCCTGACACCAGCGGATCTCACCGCGAACGATAGGCGGAATGAAGCGCTGCTTCTGCTCCTCGTTCGCGTACTCGAGCAGCACGGGACCGAGCATGGAGATCCCGAAGCTGAAGATCGGGAGACGCGCATTGATGCGGCGCATCTCGTCCATCAGGATCCGCTCCTCGTCCTTCGAGAGGCCGCCGCCGCCGTACTCCTTCGGCCAGCGAGGAGTCGTCCACCCCTTCGCACCCATGCGATCCATCCAGAGCTTTCGATCGGACTTCTCGTCCACCATACGGCGGCCGCCCCAGGGGAGCTGGTCGGCGGCGACGCGCGTGCGCATCGACTCTGGGCAGTTGGCTTCGAGCCACTCCCGGGTTTCTTGACGGAACTTCTCTAGAGCATCCACGGGCTTCTCCTAGACCATCGAAGCGGAAGGGTGCGTGGCAAGGGGCGACCTCTCGCCAGCGCCACGCCTCGCGGCGAGTTTACATCCACCGCGAGTTTGGGCCAAATACTCTGAATGCGCTCCCTCTTGAAAATGCTGGGCCTGGGAGGCCACGGCGCGGATCCGCGTGAGTCCTCCGCGGTCACCGCTACGGCGGACCGTCTGAAGACGCTGTCCGGGCCAGCAACGCCCGGCTCTGGCCGGGCCTCCGAGTTGGCCGCCAATGCCACCTTCTTCGCTGCTCTGGCCCACGTACTCGCCCGGGTCGCACGCGCGGACCTCGACGTGTCGGAGGCCGAGCTGGCAGCGCTGGCGGAGGTTCTGGCCGAGATCTCGGACACGCCGCGGCTCGCCGCCGAGCAGGCGTTCGCCGACTTCGCGGCCGAGCTCGCCGCGCGCCATACGGGCTCCGACGACTATCTGGTCACGCGCCACTTCCGAGATCTATCCGAGCGCCCCGAGCGGATCCGGCTGGTGCGAGCGGCCTTCGCCGTAGCCGCCGCCGACGGCAGCATCTCGCAGGTCGAGGATCAGACCATCGCTCAGATCGGGGTCGAGCTCGGCCTGACCACCCAGGAGGTGGCCCGCTGCCGCGGCGAGTTCAGGGCGCACCTGGCGACCCTGCAGCAAATGCCATCCCAACGCAAAGATCCACCAGGGTCCTGAGGCTCGCGCGCGGCCACTCGAGGCCTCGCCCCGCACGGCTGCAACCAGTTTGACACTGACACGTAACACCCCATATGGTGTCGCGCACGCTCAGGGTGGCGTGTGCTCTGACACCCGACCTGATCCCTCATGCGCGAGGAGGAAATGCATGGAATCCGCAGTACGTGAGCGCTACAGCGCGGCTGCAGGGCTACGCGAAGAAGCGCTCTGCTGCCCGGTGGACTACGACCCGCAATACCTCAAGGTCATCCCGGACGAGGTCATCGAGCGGGACTACGGGTGCGGAGACCCTTCGCGCTATGTGCACGAGGGCGACGTCGTGCTCGACCTGGGAAGCGGCGGAGGCAAGATCTGCTTCATCGCATCGCAGATCGCAGGGCCGAAGGGGCGCGTGATCGGCGTGGACATGAACGACGACATGCTCGGCTTGGCGCGGAGCTCGGCGCCGCTCGTGGCCGACCGGATCGGCTTCGCCAACGTGGAGTTCCACCGCGGCAAGATCCAAGACCTGGCACTCGACATGGACCGGGTCGAGAAGTGGCTCGAGGAGCACCCCATCCGCAGCGCGTCCGACCTGGTCGCCTACGAGGACTTCTCGCACCAGCTTCGCACGCAACAGCCGATGATCCCCGACGAATCCGTGGACCTGATCGTCTCGAACTGCGTGCTCAATCTGGTGCGACCCGAAGACAAACCGCAGCTCATCTACGAGATCTTCCGCGTGCTCAAGCGCGGCGGACGAATCGCCATCTCGGATATCGTGAGCGACGAAGTCGTACCGCAGGACCTGATGGACGATCCCGAGCTCTGGAGCGGCTGCGTCTCGGGCGCCTTCGAGGAGCAGGAGCTGCTCGAGCTGCTCGAGGAGGTCGGCTTCTACGGCATCGCGATCGACAAGTGGGAATCCGAGCCCTTCCGCGTCGTGAACGGCATCGAGTTCCGCTCGATCACCGTGACCGCATACAAGGGGAAGGAGGGCCCTTGCTACGAGGCCAACCAGGCCCTGGTCTACCGAGGCCCCTGGAAGCAGGTCGAGGATGACGACGGGCACGTGCTACGTCGCGGAGAGCGCACGGCCGTGTGTGCGAAGACGTTCGACCTGCTCACAACCGGCCCGTATGCCGGCCAGTGCATCCCGATCGAGCCGCACACGGCGATTCCCGAAGAGGAGCGCGCGCTCTACAGCTCCGCGCGCAGCCCGCGCCGCGACCCCAGAGAGACCAAGGGGTTCGATTACGACGAGACCACCGAGGCCGTAGAAGACTGCTGCACGCCCACGAGCCAGGGCGGCGGCTGCTGCTGACGGCTCGCATCGGGATCGCGCGAGCCAAGCTCACGCGATCCCGATGCCGCCTCCACCGAGCGTGCGGCCATGCCTGCTGCACCCCGGCGCGGAGGTCACGCTCCGTGTAGAATCGCGGCATGACTGGATACCGCAGCCGCACCACGACCCACGGACGCAACATGGCCGGAGCTCGCGCCCTTTGGCGAGCTACCGGCATGACCGACGCCGACTTCGGCAAGCCGATCATCGCCATCGCGAACAGCTTCACTCAGTTCGTGCCAGGCCACGTGCACCTGCAGAACCTGGGCCAGGAGGTGAAGCGAGTCATCGACGCGAGCGGCGGATTCGGGGTCGAGTTCAATACCATCGCCGTCGACGACGGAATCGCGATGGGGCACGGGGGCATGCTCTACTCACTCCCGAGTCGCGACCTCATCGCCGACTGCGTCGAGTACATGGTCGAGGCACACGTAGCCGACGCACTGGTCTGCATCTCGAACTGCGACAAGATCACGCCCGGCATGCTGATGGCAGCCATGCGCCTCGACATCCCGACCGTCTTCGTCTCGGGCGGCCCGATGGAGGCGGGCAAATATGCGGGGACGCGCGATCGCGATGGAGAGCCCCTGGCCGCGCGCCCAATCGACCTGATCGACGCCATGATCGCCGCAGGCGACAGCTCGGTCAGCGACATCGAGCTGCTCGAGATGGAGCGCTCCGCGTGTCCCACATGTGGCTCGTGTTCTGGGATGTTCACCGCCAACAGCATGAACTGTCTCAACGAAGCGCTCGGACTGGCCCTGCCCGGGAACGGCACCCTGCTGGCAACACATGCCAGGCGCTTCGAGCTCTTCGAAGAGGCGGCCCGTCGCATCGTATCGCTGGCACACCGCCACTACATCGAAGGGGATGCGAGCATCCTGCCACGTTCGATCGGTAGCTTCGAAGCCTTCGAGAACGCGATGACACTCGACATCGCGATGGGCGGATCCACGAATACGGTCTTGCACCTGCTCGCCATCGCCCACGAGGCGGGCCTCGATTTCAGCATGTCGGACATCGATCGTCTGTCGCGCAAGGTCCCCAACATCTGCAAGGTGGCACCGAGCAGCTCGTACCACATCGAGGACGTTCATCGCGCCGGCGGCATCTTCACGATCCTCGGCGCGCTCGATCGAGCTGGCCTGATCCACCGCGACGTAACCACGGTGCACGCCGACACCCTGGGTGCGGCGATCGATGCCAACGACCTACGTCGCGACTCTGCGAAGGACGAGGCCCGACAGCGTTCTCTGGCCGCCCCGGGCGGCGTGCGTACCTATCGCGCGTTCTCTCAGGACACGTACTTCGAAGCCCTGGATCTCGACAGTGAGAACGGATGCATCCGCGAGGTGCCGCACGCCTTCAGCCGGGACGGGGGCCTCGCGGTGCTCTACGGCAACGTCGCCCAAGATGGCTGCGTGGTGAAGACGGCAGGAGTGGATGCATCGATCCTCGAGTTCGAGGGGCGAGCGCGCATCTTCCACTCCCAGGAGTCCGCGTGCGAGGCGATTCTGGGCGACCGGATCGAGCCCGGTGACGTGGTCATCATCGCCTACGAAGGCCCCCGCGGTGGACCGGGCATGCAAGAGATGCTGTATCCAACCTCGTATCTGAAATCGAAGGGGCTCGGCGCGAAGTGCGCGCTGATCACCGACGGCCGCTTCAGCGGCGGAACCTCCGGGCTCTGCATCGGCCACGTGTCTCCAGAGGCCGCCGAGGGCGGTAGCTTCGGGCTCATCGAGGAAGGCGATCGGGTGCGAATCGATATTCCCGGGCGAAAGCTCGAGCTCATGGTCTCCGAGCAGGAGCTGGCAGCACGCCGAGAACGCATGGAAGCGCGCGGCCCCGATGCCTGGAAGCCCACACGCGAGCGCAAGGTCTCGACCGCGCTACGCGCCTACGCAGCACTGACCACCAGCGCCGCTCAGGGTGCGGTGCGCCGACTTCCATAGCCAGCTGGGCTCGGCCGGCGGGCATCCGCCGTACTGCGAACCGAACCTGGCGAGCCGAGCGTGGGATGGACCCGGACCGGCGGCAAACGACCTCGGAAGCGAGCAAGCGATCGACAAGCGCGCCATGGAACCGCCCGCCGTTGACACCGATCGAACGTCGGTCTACGAGTGATCTTTGCATGTTGCGTCGAGGCACGCGGCTCGGAAAGTACAGGCTCGAACGCCGCTTGGGTCGGGGAGCGTTCTCCGACGTTTGGCGTGCGCGCGATACGGTCGAAAACCGTCGAGTCGCGCTCAAGATCCCACTTCCCGAAGTGGTGCGCGACCACGGCCGCTCAGCGGTCGAGTACGAGGCGCGCATCGCCGCGAGCCTGGATCACCCGAACATCGTGGGCCTGCGCAACGCCGACTGGTGCGGAAGCCGATTGCTACTCGCCTCCGACCTCGCCACGCGAAGCCTCGCGGACTACCCCGCCGCCAAGCGCTCCGCTCGCATCGCACTGCGCGTGATCTGCGACGTCGCCCACGGGCTGGCCCATGCGCACTCCCATCGGATCATGCACCGCGACGTGAAGCCAGAGAACATCTTGATCTTCGAGGATGGCCGGGCGGCGCTCGCAGACTTCGGCGTATCCCGCTTCGCGCGCACGGCGAGCGCCACGTTCACGGAAGCCGGCACCCTAGGCTACCTTGCCCCCGAGCAGGCGTACGGGCGTCCCTGCCTCGCCTCCGATGTCTTCTCGTTGGGCATGATCGCCTGTGAGCTGCTGACCGGGACCCTGCCGACCTGGCCGTTCCACTGGCCACCCGGAAACGAGAAGCGCTTCAACGAGCGCGTGCCACCGGAGGTGCGCCCCGTCCTACGGAAGGCCGCGGAGTTCAATCCCGAACGGCGCTGGCACGACGCCGTCGAGTTTCACCGCGCGCTGGAAGAGAGCCTGGCGCGCGCAGAGAAGTCGTCGCACCGGCGCGCGCCGGCGAGACGCAGGAAGCAGCGACGCGACGACGACGTGTCGCCACTCGCCCTGCAGGCCGAGCTCTTTCGCAAACGCTGCGGAGCGCATCTGGAGATGCGCTTCAGCTGCTACAGGTGCGAGCTGCCCGTGGCCGAGAGCATGAGGTTCTGCCCTTGGTGTGGATTCGGCGACAACGCCTTCAGTGAAATCTCAAGCTTCCCTCTGGTCTGCCCGGATTGCGAACGCGGAGTACTGCCCGAGTGGTCGTACTGCCCTTGGTGCTACAGTGGCCGCTTCGTCCCGAACGGCAAGACACCACGCAGCGATTCGAAGGCCCTGCGCACCTGCAGTCGCCGGGGATGCGAGGGGCAGCTGCGCGCCTTCATGAAGTACTGCCCGCTGTGCAAGCAGAAGGTGCGGCGCCCGTGGATCGATCCGATGCTTCCCGACCGTTGCTCGGGCTGTGACTGGTCCGTCTCGCGCGAGTTCTGGCTGCACTGCCCGTGGTGCGGGCGGAGCGAGGGCCGCTCTCACCGCTACGGCTCGCATTGAATCCGGCGCTGCGGACGAGCGCAGCATCGCAGCTGCACTCGCCCGCGAGAGCTCAGGCGTACACGAAGCGCGTCAAGGCTTCGGCCACACACGCGGGGCGCTGTCCGCCCTCGATCTCGACGGTGACGACGTGCTTGGTCTGGACCGAGTTGCCGCCCTTGATCTCGGCTTCGGCCAGCTCGCGCGTGATTCGAACCCGGGAACCGACGCGCACGGGGGCCGGAAAGCGAACCTTGTCCAGCCCGTAGTTGACCCCCATGACGAGACCCTGATAGCCGGACCGATCCCCTGGGGGAAGCTTGCCCTGCAGATACGGGAGCAGGGAAAGCGTGAGGAAGCCGTGCGCGATCGTGCCACCAAAGGGCGTCGCCTTCGCGCGTTCCGGATCGATGTGGATGAACTGGTGGTCTCCCGTCGCATCGGCAAACAGGTTCACCTGCTTCTGATCGATCGTGTGCCACTCACTCGGTCCCTCGGTGACCCCGATCTGCTTCTTGAAGTACTCGAGGGCGTTTTCGACGTTGGAAGCCATACGAATTCTCCTTGACGCCCAGGGCCGGATTCCAAAGCGCCTTCGCTCGGCACCCACACGGCCCTCGGCTCACTCCAATGGGCTCCCTTTATACCACCCAGAGGGCCGGCCGCACCTCGTCCCCAGTGGAGCCATCCGCGGACCTACGTCCCTCCGAGCGTACCTTCTCCACGCGGGGGCCGGATCACCCGGAATCGCCCGAGTCCCCGCCGGGCTGCGCCGAGGCAGATTCCGCGTTGACCACGCAGCGCCAGGGGGTATCCTGCCCGCGCATGGCACAGATCACCTTGTATCACAACCCCAGGTGCTCCAAGAGCCGCAGCGTCCTGAATCTGCTCGAGGAGCGCGGAGTGGCCCTCTCCGTCGTGCACTACCTCGAGACCCCACCCAGCTACGCCGATCTGGAGCAGCTCGCGAAGCGGCTAGGGCTCTCTCCGCGCGAGTGGATTCGCAAGGGCGAGGCCGCATATCGCGAAGCCGGTCTCTCTGCCGACAGCAGCGACGAAGAGCTGATGCGCGCGATGGCGAAGTACCCGATCCTGATCGAGCGCCCGATCGCGGTACGAGACGACCAGGCTCTCGTAGGGCGTCCGCCCGAGCGGGTACTCGAGCTGCTATGACCGCGCCCCGAGATCCCATCGAGGTCGCGGCTCGCGAGGCCGCTACACCGAGCACGGATCTCGCTCCCTGCCGCGACGCCTGTCTCGCCGAATCGGAACCTCTGGCAGGCAGCGGGAGCGCGGCAACGACGTGGCTCGGTCTGTCATGGCCCAAGCCGCGCTGGCACCGCAGCAAGATCGCGCAGTCGCCCGGCCTGCCCGAAGAGATCGCGGGACTCGAAGCCTTCGCCGAACGGCAGGGCCAAAAGCTGGCATTGCGGCTGTTCCAGCGCACCCCGGCCTCTTCGATCGAGTTTCTCGAGATGGTTCTGGCGCGCCCCGGCGAAGGACAAAAGCTCTTCGACGTCCCCATCGCTCTGGCGGCGAGCATTGCGCAGCGATTCTTGTGTGGAGAGCCGCTCGGATTCGAGAGCCGGCCTCTCGGTCCGGAGCTCTTCGTGTGCACGGACGGAAAGCACGATCGCTGCTGTGCGCAATTTGGTCGACCGCTGTTCAAGCAACTGTTGCAGACCCGCGCAGAACTCGGCTTGCAAGTCGAGATCTCCGAGGTAAGCCATATCGGCGGCCATCGCTTCGCTGCGAACTGCCTCGCACTGCCGGACGGATTCCTCTATGGCCGCGTCGAGCTCACGGATGCAGAGGAGCTGCTGCGCAGGACCACGGCCGGAGAGTGCCTCCCCCGGCGGCTGCGTGGCCGGCTCGGCGAGCCGGAGCTGCATCAGGTCGCGTGCGCCTACGCTCGCCTGCGCGGCCTCTCGAACGCGGCACCACAGGTCGAAGAGACGATCGTGGAGCCGAAACAGGCCAGGGTGCGCCTCTCGTTCTCGGGTCGAGATGCTTGCTGGGTCATCTGTGAGCGCCGTCAGTTCCTCACACCCGCGTCCTGCGGTGATGAGTCGTCCGCGGGAGACCTACGTCAACGCTGGGTGGCGACGTCACTCGAGCCCTGCACAGCGGGCTGAGCTCTCCACTCCCGGGGCACCAAGCGTGCAGCTCGGCACCACCACTATGGTAGTCTGCGTGCGTGTTCGTCTATCGAAATGCCCTTCCCTCTCCATGGTCGGTCACGCCACGGCGAGAACCCCGTTCTCCGAACCGCGTCGCGAAGGCCCACCGGCTCGCCCCCCACGTGTTGGGATGCGGAATCGTGCTCCTCGGGAGCCTGGGATTCGCACCCAGCCTAGCTGCAGCAGATGCACCGCAGCCAAAAGCTTCGGACTCCGAGGTGCCACCAGAACCGTCCGAGCTGGCGCGGATCCGAACCGAGGCCAGCCGGTCACCCGATGATCTTCTGCGCGCTCCCTTGGCGATCTCCGTGGTGGAAGCACCGGAGTTCCGCCGCGCGCGAGAGAGCGGCGATCTGTCTCGGGGACTCGAGCTCGTACCGGGGACCTTCGCACAGAGCAGCGAGAACTTCGCGCAAGACACCCGAGTATCGATTCGTGGCTTCGGCGCACGTGCGAGCTTCGGCATTCGTGGGATTCGGATCTTGGTGGACGACATCCCGACGACCCTGCCCGACGGCCAGTCGGAGCTCGACAGCCTCGATCTCGCCTTCGGCGAACGCATCGAGGTCGTGCGCGGAGACACCTCATCCATTTATGGAGGCGCCGGTGGCGGGCTGATCTCGGTACGTACCTTGGTCCCTACGGAAGCCACGCGCTGGCGGCTTCGTAGCACGTTCGGCACGGATCACAGCTGGACGCACACGGGCAGCGTAACCGGCACTTACCGTGATACCGGTTACGCTCTCGGCCTTACGCACACGCGAACGGCGGGCTTCCGCGACCACTCGCGCGCACGCCAGACGGGCGCGCTGTTCAAGCTCGAGCGCGCATTCGAGTCCGGCGGCCAGCTGCGACTGCAGCTTCAGACGGTCTGGGCCCCGGAAGCACAGGATCCAGGGGGACTCAATGCGCTGGAGCGGGGACTCGATCGGGGCTCCGCCGCACCCGGCTCACGCATCTTCGACGCGGGCGAGAAGCTGAACCAGCAGCGCGTGAGCCTGCGGTACTCGCGTCCGCTGGGTGCGGGTCGCACCCTCGAGCTACGCGGCTATCGCATCTGGCGCGACTTCTCGAGCGCGCTCCCCCTCAATCGGCGAGTGGACTTCGACCGAACGGTCACCGGCGGCGGCTTCGTCGTGCGCATGCGCCGCGGCCCGATTCGGCTGTTGGCGGGCGCAGACGTGGATGTGCAGCAGGATAGGCGGCGCAACTACACCAATCCCGGCGGTCGCCGCGATGCCCTGATCCTTCGCCAAGCCGAGGATGTGACCAGCCTGGGCCCGTTCGTTCAGCTCGAGTGGCTCGTCACCGAGCGACTGCGAGCCGTGCTCGGCGCTCGCTACGACTGGACCGAATTCGAGGTCGGCGACCGATTCACCGCGGATGGCGTCCAGTCCGACTCGATCCGGTTTCGCGAGCTCTCACCGCGACTGGCACTGCAGTACGAGTTCTCGCCGGCGGCCATTCTGCGAGGGAGTCTCAGCACCGGCTTCCAGGTTCCCACGACGACGGAGCTGCGCCCGGCAAATCTGGTCGGGGGATTCGACGGAGACCGCGAGGCGGAGCGCGCGATCACGCTCGAGCTCGGCCTGAAGGGAGTCATCGGCAGCTCGTTGTTCTACGACATTGCGGTCTTCGACATTCGAGTGCGCGATGTGCTCGTACCGTTCCAGGATGCCTCGAGCGACACGTTCTTTCGCAATGCAGGAGCTGTTCGACGCCGAGGAGTGGAGCTGGCACTGTCACTGAATCTCACCCGCGACCTCTCACTGCGCGCAGCGTATACCTATGCGGACTATCGCTACAGAGACTTCGATCCCAACGCCACACTCGACCTCGACGGCAAGCGAGAGCCGAACGTCCCCCTGCACCTGGCCGCAATCGAGCTACGCTACGATCGACCGGACGGCTTCTTCGCCAGTCTCCAGCTACGCCATTCGAGCGATCTCGAACTCGACGATGCGAACCAGGTCGAGACCGACGGAGCGACGACGCTCGACCTGCGTCTGGGTATGCGGCTCGAGCGGCCGGGCATCGAGATCGAGCCCTTCATCGGAGCGCGCAATGTCTTCGGCGCCGAGTTCGACGGAACCATCCGCCCCAACGCAGCAGTAGGCAGATTCTTCGAGCCCGCTCCGAGAACCCAGCTCTACCTCGGCACAGAACTACGCTTCTGACGGCAGTCCCCTTTCTAGCCCGCGCGAATCGGTGGGGTTCCCCAACCTGCGCTGTCGATATTTCCCCCACAACGTCGAGATACCGACGGAAAGAGTTGCCGGGTTGGCACGGAGCTCACTTTCCCTCTGACGCCGGTTCGCTCGCGTATCCAGACATGCCCGCCAATCAAATGTGCAAGGCACACGCTTTGCACCTAGGCAATGTGTGCACTGTCGGGGGCTGCACAGTTGGTGGTCGAATCGCGATCGCGACTCGACCTCTTCGCCTGCGCGTCAGCAACATTGGCGGAGACGGGTCGGGCGCTTCGTCTGGCTAGGCATCGCTGCGTCTGGATTGTCGATCCGACCTGCGGCTGCAGCCACCCCCGGTCCACTCGACGAAATCTCCGACCCCGACGTCTGGCAGCCCCACTTCGAATCGTGGGTGGAGCGCTTCCTGATCGCGCGCGAGCTCGTGAATGCGCGCGAATCGAGTCCGCGTCCCGACCCCAACGCGACCTACCGCGCGGTCGTCGAGCTGACCGAGTTGAAAGTCCGGCAGCTACGTCGAGAAACGTCGCTGCCCGACGGCAGCAGACCACGCCTTGCCGCGCGAGGACTGGATGCGCAAGCTCTCAGCGCGGCGCGCCGCTACGTGAAAGGCGAGCAGCGAGAGGCATTGGCGGACGTGTCCACCCCAGAGCTCGCGCGGGACTCGAGCTCCCTTCACCTGCGCGCTCAGCTGCTCGACGAGCTCTCTACGGACGCGTCCAGCGCGGAGAAGCTCGCGACCATTCAAGCGTACCGCATCGCGCTGAGCTTCGACCGCTCGAGGATTCAGGCAGCCCGAGCCCGAGTCCGCATCGCCCAGATCTATCTCGACCTAGGGTTCAACAGAGAAGCCGCGGCGGCCCTGGAGCGCCATCTCGAGCCCGCCCTCGATCGACCCTACGATGTGGATGCGCTCCTCACCTATATCGAAGCTGCGGCGCAGTCTCGCCAGTACCAGGCGGCGCTGGCTGCAATCGAGAACCTGCCCAGCGAGAGACTACGCGCCGACCAAGCGCGCTGGGCCATGCGTCGGAAGGCGGATCTCCACTTTCTACTCGAGCAGTTCCCAGAGGCCGCTTCGGCCTACGCCACTCTCGCCGATCCAGCAGCCACGCCAGAAGCAACTACGCGGGACTCCGAGCGGCCCGACGTACTGAGCGAGCTTCGAAATGGGTTCGCACTGCTCAAGACGAACCAGCTCGAGCAGGCGAGGCAGACCCTGCGACGCATTGCACTCCGGCGCACCCCGCAGAACACACCGACGAATGAGGAAGCGAGCGACGCGCACGGCGAGAGCCCCCTGCTCCCCCTCGTGAACCTACTCTGGGCCCAGGTCGAAGCGGAGAGCGAGCGCTACGACACCATGGACAGCATCGCGAAGCAGGCACTCGCACGGTACCTCACGACCAAAGAGGCGCCGCTGCTGGCAACGACCGCGCTTGAAGCACAGCGACTCAAGGGAGATACGCGCCGCATCCCGGAAGGCGTCCCGGAGCTGGTGGATCTAGAGACGCGGGACCCGGCGATTGGACTCCTCTCGTTTCGCCTCGAACTCCTCAAGGAGGAGCGGGGCGAAGATCAGGAGCTCATCCAGAATCTGGCGGCCCTCTCTCGGCGACTGCCGCAGGGACCGGTACAAGCATTGATCCACGACGAGATGGCCTATCGACTTCTCGAGCGCGTTCGCCTCGAGCTCAGTCATGCAGGCAGCATCGACAAAGCCCTGCTGGACATCATGGAGAGTGATCTCAGTGCGCGTCAGATGAACGAGAACGGCCTGTTGTTCGCTCTCGAAGCATTCCGTGAAGCGGGCCGCATGCAGAGCTGTGCACGCTGGGCCCGCGCCCTGCGCGAACGCGAGGTTCGACCGGTGCGCCGGGGTCTCGGAGCCTGGCGCGAGGTGCAGTGTCGCCGCTTCTCCGAAGAGGAACCGGTTTCCAGACAGGAGCTCACTGAAATCGCCGACAGCGGGACCGCCGGGCCCTTCTCGCTCGCCCTGGCCGCTCTAGCCGGTGAGGAGCTGCTGCGCGAGAGCGAGCTCGAAAGTGCGATCCGCATCTATGAACGGGCACTCGAGTCCTTTCCCGAGCCACAGATCGTCGGGCCCGTACTGATCCGGCTGGGAGAGCTGCACGCCGCCGCTTCCCGCGAAGGTCTCTCGCGCCGCCGCTTGGAGCGGGGCCTCGGAGTCACCGGAGCTGCGGCGACGGTGACGGATCCGTTTCGCAAGGTCGGATATCTCGCTCTGACCGATATCGTCAGCGAACGCGGCGATCCGCAACGGCTCGCGCAGCTGCTCGAGCTCGACCTGAAGCGCCAAGACTCCTGGTGGGAGTCGGCCTTCGTCTTCCTCGGTCAACGGGCTGGCATCCCACTCGCCACTCCGAAGCCGGACGGAAGCCAAGTCGATCCCTTCTTGCTGGGAATGCTAGCACTGGACGAAGGGAAGGAGCTGCGTGCACGCCTGAAGGAGATCGTGGACCGCGCCGACCCAGGATCTCCCACGGAACCGGGGACGCCATGATCGCGCTCGTCGATCTCTCGGGCACGAGCCTGGTGTCGTGCGCGCTCGGCCGAGAAGGGCCACCCCTGCGCAGAGTAGAGGACCTGGACGAGGCACTGCGCCTCATCACGTCTCACCAGATCGACGGGTGCGTCATCGAGGCGACGAACGAGGTCCATCTCTTCCACCCCTTCCTGCAGTTGGCGAGGCAGCACGGGATTCCAGTCCTGGTGGTCGCCCGAGAGCACGGAATCGACGCACCCGTACAAGCTCTGCGAGCAGGCGCCACGGATTACTTACACGCTCCCTTCGAGTACGACGCGCTCATCGACGCTCTGGAGCGACTCCTCGACGCCTGTGTTGCGGGCGGCAGCCACTCTACTACGCGCGCACGCTTCGTCACCCAGGACACGGAGCTGCGCGCGACACTCGAGCTGGCCAAGAATATCGCCGCAAGCGATGCGACCGTACTGATCGAAGGCGAGAGTGGTACGGGCAAGGAGCTGGTCGCACGCATCGTGCACGAGTCGTCGCCGAGGCGCCGGCGAGACATGGTCTCCGTGAATTGTGCTGCGCTACCTGCAGGATTGCTCGAGAGCGAGCTATTCGGCCACGAACGCGGGGCCTTCACAGGCGCCTTCGCCAAAGTGATCGGAAAATTCGAGCTGGCCGATGGCACGACCTTGCTGCTCGACGAGATAGGAGAGCTCGAACTGGCGCTGCAAGCGAAGCTCTTGCGTGTGATTCAGGAGAAGCAGGTCCAGCGCATCGGAGCTCCACGGCCGATCCACGTCGATTTCCGGCTCGTCGCGACTACGAACCGTGACATGCGCGAGGCCGTGCGCAAAGGTGAGTTTCGAGAGGACCTCTACTACCGGCTCAACGTCCTACCCCTCAGGCTCAAGCCCCTGCGAGAGCGAGGCAGCGACATCCCCTTGCTCGTAGCGCACTTCCTGCAGCGCATCGCCAACACGGACAACCACCCGGTTCTTCCGCCCGAGACGCTCGAGGTTCTGACGCAGTACTCGTGGCCCGGAAACGTGCGCGAGCTCCAGAACGTCATGGAACGTCTGGTGTTGACGCACCCAGGCCGCGTGGTGTTCCCCAACGAGCTAGGACTCACGTCTGCGTCCATTCCCCGACCGGTCTCGGACGACCCTGCACCCGGCTCCGAGGCGCGACCCAGCCCTCCGCCTCCCTTCCAGACTCTGCGCGAGATGGAGCGCTGGCTGATCGTGAAGACGCTCGGGCGCCTCGAAGGCAATCGTACCCGTGCGGCGCGCCAGCTGGGCATCAGCCTGCGAACCTTGCGCAACAAGATCAACGAGTACTCCATCGACGAGCCGGAAACGCGCGCGCGCTTGGGGTCGGCCCGGAGCGCTTCTTCCGAACCTCCCGGCAACGCCTGACTCGGCAGAACCTGCCCGGACGCACCCTCAGAGCGGCGCCTCGCGGCAGTTCCGGCTAGGAGCTCCCTTCCTGGGCCCCAACGTTCCCTGGCACGTGGCTTGCTCCACTCGCCTTGCCCACCCTGTGCGCACGCAGAGTGGAAGCGGATGCAGAAGCGACTGATTCTGGAGCGAACCATGCCACTGATTCCGAATCCCGCATCTACGGTGATCGAGCACGTACTGCAGTACCGCAACCATCGCCACGATGTCATCGCTGCGAACGTGGCCAACTCGAACACCCCGGGGTACCGATCGTTCGACCTCGTGCTGAACGAAACCTTGGCAAGCAATCCCACTCTAGGGCTCGCACGCACCGACTCTCGACACATCACGCCCGCGAGTGTGTCTCTGAGTGTGGGGACACAGACAACTCGCTCGAGCGCACCCGGGCGACTCGATGGGAACAACGTATCGCTCGAGAGCGAATTCCTGAAGCTGACCGAGAACCGGATCATGTATCAGACTGCATTCGAAATTCGCGACAAGCTCGGCTCACTCTCGCGAGCCGCGAGGGAGGTGCGATGAGCTTCTTCACCGGCCTAGGCATCAGCGGCTCCGGACTCGCATCGGAGCGACTACGTGTAGACCTCGCGAGCTCGAATCTCGCCAATGCGAATTCGACCCGCAGTATCGACGGCGGCCCCTACCGCCGGCGCGACCCTATCATCCGCTCCGTTCCCATCTCGGGGCACTTCTCGTCCGAGCTCGATCGAGCCGTGCGGGTCGTCCAGGTCGCGAACGTGCGCGTCGACCCACGACCTCCGCGAGAGGTATTCAACCCTGCGCATCCGGACGCAGACGAGCGCGGCATCGTGCAGCTGCCCAACGTGTCCACGGTCGAGGAGCTCGTCAACCTGCGAAACGCGCAGCGGAGCTACGAAGCGAACATCGCGGCGCTCGGCATCAGTCGTGAGATGGCACAGCGCGCACTGCGCATCGGTAGGGCAGGCTGATGCCGATCGAATCACTTGGGCCCGCAGGCTTCTACACACCACCGACCTCCACCGAGGCCGACAGCACTCCCACGATCGGACCGGCTCCGTCGGACGGGCCGGGATTCGCGCAGACTCTCGGAGAGTTCATCGGCGAAGCGAATTCGGATCTGGTCCAGGCCACACAGAAGGCAGTGGACCTGGTCGTTCACGGGCGCGGCACGATTCACGACACGATGATCGCGATCGACAACGCGGAAGGGTCGTTCCGACTCCTGATGGAGATGCGCAACCGCATCGTCGAGGGGGTGAATCGGCTCCTGGAGACGCAGCTCTAAATGCTCGACGGACTCTCCAAGATCGGGCCACAGTTGGCCGCGTTCTGGAAGCAGCTGAGCTCCGCGCAAAAGCTCGCGTTCCTCTCGATCGCACTGCTCACCCTCGGTGCGGGAAGCTTGCTGGTCCGCGTCGCGAGCGAGCCGGAGTATGCCACCCTGTTCTCGAGCATGAGCCCGGAGGACGCCTCCGCGATCGTGGACGAACTCACCTCTGCAACGGTGCCATTCCGGCTCACGCACGCCGGCACCGCAGTGCAGGTGCCCGTGGAACGCGTCTACGACCTGCGCCTCGAACTCGCAGCCAAGGGACTGCCGAGCTCTGGCCCCGTAGGCTTCGAGGTATTCGACGATGCGAGCCTCGGCATGACGCCCTTCCAGCAACAGATCCACTACCGCCGGGCCCTCGAAGGAGAGCTCGGACGGACCATCACGAGGCTACAGCCGGTACGCTGGGCACGCGTACACATCAACATCCCAGAACGTACTGCCTTTCGCCGCGACAGGAAGCCGCCGACCGCTGCGGTCGTCGTCAGTCTCGGGCCGGGCCAATCGCTGTCGGTGACCGAGTCCGCTGGTATCGGCCAGCTCATCGCAGGGGCTGTAGAAGGTCTCGAGGTCAGCGGAGTCACGATCGTCGACGACAAGGGTCGCCTGCTGGCAAAGCCAAGCTCGGACTCGGACAGCGCACTTGCCACGGGGGCCATGGACCTGCAACGCAAGATCGAGAACGACCTCACACACCGAGCACAGAACCTGCTCGATGCGGCGCTCGGTCCGGGCAAGTCCGTCATCACCATCGCCGCCGACATCAACCGCCAGCGCTTCGAAGAGCGTCAAGAACGCGTCAATCCCGACGAGTCCGCTGTCATCAGTACGCAGACGACCGAAGAGGCACGCACGACGCCGGCATCCGCGTTCGGGGGGATCCCTGGGACTCCGAGCAACCTACCCGGTGGGGAGGCCGGACAGGCAACGGCTGCCGAGAACGGCAACGAGACGATCACCCGCGAGACGCTCAACTTCGACGTGAGTCGCTCGCGTAGCACCACCGTGGTTCCGATGGGAGACATCAAAAGGCTCTCGATCGCGGTCCTCGTCGATGGCACCTACGTCACACCACCGCCTCCCGCAGGCGATGCCACAACCGAGGAGCCGGTGCCCAGCGAACCCGTCTACCAGCCACGCAGCGAAGACGATTTGCTCGTCTACACGGACATCGTAAAACGCGCCGTGGGATTCGACAGCGAGCGAGGCGATACGATCGAAGTACGAAACGTCGCCTTTCGTTCTCCGCTGGACGACATCGATCTGACCGAGCCCCCGTTCTGGGAGAACCCGCTCTTCCGGATTCTGGCGCCGGGGATCACGCGCCTCCTGATCGCGTTGGTCGGAGTGGTGCTGTTGGTGATGCTCGTGCTGCGCCCCGCGCTGCAGCAGCTCGCGAAGACGACACCTCCAGCTTCCGCTCTGACGAAGCTGGGAGAGGGTGGAGACGACGAGGCTCGCGCCCAGATGCCATCGATCGACGCGGAGCTTGCGATTCCGATCACCAAGGACCAGGCGAAACAAGTGGCTGAGGCGATGCGACAATGGCTGCGAGAGTAAGGCAGAGACGCCTTACCGGCGTCCATAAGGTCGCGATTCTCCTGCGGCTGCTCGACTACGAGGTCTCGCGAGAGATCTTGCAACACCTGGGCGACCGCGACCTCGCGAGAATCCATCGCGCCGACACCGACCTGGGTACCCCCGACGAAGCACTGGTACGGGAGGTCGCCCGCGACTTCAAGCAGAAGGTCTTCGGCGGACACGCGGCCGGCATCGCCGGAGTCCAGGCGCGACGCGTCGACTCGATGATCCGTGACACCTTCGAGGAGTCTCGCTTGTCCGCGATCTTCGGCCGCACCGACGTGGACGTCGGAAAGATCCAGGACACGCTGGCGGACATCGATGCGCGCGTGGTCGGCAGGATTCTGTCACGTGAGTACCCGCAGACTGCGGCGCTCGTCATCTCGCAGCTCCCTGCCCTGCAGGCCGCCGAGGTTCTGCTGGCGATGCCCGAAGACCTGCGTTCCGACGTGGTCATGCGCATCGCGCGCATGGAGAAGATCTCGGAGGACATGCTGGTCGAGCTCAATCGAGCCCTGGAACGAGAGCTTTCGGGATTCGAGGGAGGATCGGGCCGTGCACAGGAGATGCAGGGGGTTGACGTCGCAGTTCAACTCTTCATGCACATGGATCGCGCAAGCGAAAGCCAGCTACTCGAAGCGATCGATCAAGACGACCCCGAGATTGCCGAGACGATTCGTGAGCGCATGTTCATCTTCGAGGATCTGCTCGATGTGGATGACCGCGGCATTCAGATGCTGCTACGCAACATCGAGAATCAGACCCTCGTGCTGGCTCTCAAGGGAGCGGACGACCCCATGCTCCAGAAGTTCCTCAACAACGTCTCCAAACGCGTGGCTGCATCGCTGCGCGAGGACCTCGACTCGATGGGACCGGTTCGCCTGTCCGAGGTCGAGACGGCACAGCAGCAGATCGCGAATACCGCGCGTGAGATGATCGACCGCGGCGAGATCATGGTCGCGGGCCGAGGCGAAGATGAGCTCGTCTGATCGACTCAAGCGGCCGAATCTCGTGCACCTCGGTCGCGAGACTCCTCCGGTCCGAAAGACCGCGTTTCGCTCACAGGCATCATTCGAACGCATCGAGAGCGCTCGCGGAGCCCTGGTGGACCCCGACGAAGCATTCAAGAACGGTGTGATCGAGGGGGAGCAACGAGGCCGGGCCGCTGCGCTCAAGGAGCTCGAGCCAGTCCTGGAGGAGTTCCGGGCGCTCACACGCGCGCTGTCCCTGGCCCGCGCCGAGCGAATCGCGCAAGCCGAGCGTGAGCTCACGCAGATCGCCAGCGAGATTGCTTCGCGCATCCTGCATGGGGAGCTGTCGCAGGGCGGCGACGTCGCCGTGCGCATGGCTCGAGCATGCATCGCAGAAGCACAGGAGCTGGAGGGCACCCTCACCTTGCACGTGAGCGCCGGAGATCTCGATCTGATCCGTACGCATCTTCCCGAGCTGCAGGTGGATCTGGTCGACTGCCCGATACAGATTGCCGCCGACCCGAGCCTCGATGCGGGAGAAGTCGTGCTGGAGACGGCCCGCCGCTGCTACGACGGCCGCCCCGGACGCCTGGTCGAGCAGATCAAGCGAGGGATGCCATGAGCTCGCTCGCCGACATGATCCACCCGGACATCGGAGTCCCGCTCTGCGGAGGTTTCGTGAGCGCGCTCAAGGGCCAGCTCGCCGAGGTTCGCGGGCTCGACCTCCCCGTGGGGGGAATGACGGAGATCGAGCTGCACTCTGGCGACTTCGTCCCTGCCGAGATCGTCGGTTTCCATGGCGACCGACTCGAGCTCATGGGTCTGCGCGATTTCCGAGGAGTGTCCGCGGGCTGCCGTGTTTGGCCGCGCGCGAGGAACGCATCCGTCCCCGCTGGCGAGTTTCTGCTTGGCCGGGTGGTAGACCCACTGGGAGATCCCATCGACAACGGCACTCCGTTCCCACCGGGCGATCGAGCGGCTCTGTATCGCTCGCCAATGGACCCGCTCGGGCGCCCCATGCTCGAGGAGCCCCTGGACGTCGGAGTAACCGTACTCAACGCATTGACGACGTTTGCACGTGGACAGCGCGTCGGACTCTTTGCTGGAGCCGGTGTCGGCAAGAGCACGCTCATGGGGATGATCACCCGAGGAACGGACGCAGACGTTCGGGTCGTGGGCTTGATCGGCGAGCGCGGGCGCGAGGTACGGGAGTTCATCGAGCGAGAGCTCGGAGCTGCGCGGCGTACGACGGTCGTCGTCGCCGTACCGGCCGACGCTTCTCCGCTACTGCGCGTGCGCGGCGCCTACGCCGCCACCGCGATCGCGGAGTACTTTCGCGACCTCGGCTCACAGGTTCTCCTCGTGATGGACTCCCTGACGCGCTTCGCCATGGCGGCTAGAGAGATCGGCCTCGCGCGCGGAGAGCCAGCGACGACCAAGGGCTATACACCGAGCGTGTTCGCCGCCCTACCCGGTCTGCTCGAGCGAGCCGGGAGAGTGGGTACCGGAAGCATCACCGGGCTCTACACCGTGTTGGTGGAGGGGGATGACCTGGACGACCCGATCGCGGATGCGCTGCGCGCCATACTCGACGGCCATATCGTGCTGTCGCGCGAGCTCGCCGAGCGGGGCCAGTTCCCGGCAGTCGATCCCCTGGCCAGTGTGAGCCGGGCGATGGAGTTCGTAACCCCCGCGGAACACAGACAGCTGGCTTCGAAGCTTCGCCGGCTTCTCGCCGCATACCGCGATGCCCAGGATCTGATTCAAGTGGGCGCCTACTCAGCGGGCAGCGATCCCGACGTGGATCTGGCGATTCAGGTGCGCAGAGCCATCGAGGAGCTGTTGCGACAGGACATCGGAACCGTGAGCCCCTTGGCCGGTACCGTCGCACGACTGCAGGCAGCACTCGGAGGAGCCACGAAGTGAGGCGCAAGTCGAAACTCGGAGTGCTCGTTCGCCTGGCGCGCCTCGAGGAGTCGAAGCACCTACGCGAGTTCGGACGCGTGCGCGCGGACGTGCAGCAGCTCGAAGGTTACATCGAAGAGGTCGCGAAGAAGCTCACGAAGAGCGGCAATGCGAGCTGGATGGACACACACATCCGCTCGGAGCCAGGCCAGCTGCGTCAGGTCGATCAGTACCGAGCACACCTGACCACAGTGCTCGAGCAGCTGCACACCAAGCGATCCGAGACGCTTGGCAAGCTCGAGCACCGACGCCGAGACCTCACTGCAGCACGGCTTCGCACGCGCGCCCTCGAACACGCGAGCGAGCGACGCGACAACGAACTGCGTCGCTCGAGACTCAAGCGGGAGGAGCGACACCTCGAAGAGCTCAATCGAACCCAGGCCATCGAGGTGCGTCATGAATCCGACTAGATCCTGGCTGGTGGTATTCCTGATTCCGGGGCTCTTGTCAGCGGCCACGGAATCGAACGACGTGCTCGCCCAAGAGACCGAGACATCCCTGGCAGAACTCCAGGCCGATGCTCCTCCGGAGGAGCCGACACCGGATGCCGCCGCCCTTGCGGAACGGGCGCTCGAAATCGCCGCGAGAGAGATTGCCCTGCGACAGCTGGAAGCATCGGTCCGCCAGCAGATCGAGGAGCTCACCGAGCTCCAAAGGCAGGCATTGTTGGTCCTCGAGCCGGAGCGCGCGCAACAGGCAGCGGACCTCAAGAAGCTCGTCAGCTTCTATCAGAACATGAAGCCCAAGCAGGCCGCTGGCTTGCTCGAGAAGCTACCCATCGACCTGGCAACCAAGGTTCTCTCGAGCATGAAGCAGCGAGAGGCAGGAAAGATCTTGAACGTCATGAACGCAGCCCGTGCGGTCCAGATCTCGAAACGGATGGCGGAGACTCCCAAATGATCGAAGTTGCAGCTCAACCGATCCCCCAGACCAAGCGGCCCGGAGCCGTGGACGGCGCGACCGAGTCTACCGGACAGCCCAGCAAGGCCGAGCGGGCCCCAGGCGAAGCCGAAGAGAGGGCGTTCGCGTCCACCCTCCTGGCCGCTCTGGGACTGCTCTCTCAGGGCCAGGAGATCGTGGACGAGGAGCCAAGCGAGCCGACGCAGGGCGAGCTCTCCGAGTTCGAGCTCGCCAGCGAGGACCTCGAGGTCGCACCCGACGAACTCGGGGAGCTCGATGTCGATCCGGACCCCGAGCCAACAGGAGCGGAGTTGGATTTCCAACCCCTGACCCTCGCCGAAGTCTCTTCCGATCGCGTTCCCGACGTGGAGGGCTCCAGCCTGGCCGGAGACCCGGATCGCGGCTCCGTCGCAGGCGAGCGCGTCTTCCGCTTTGGACCGAGAGCAGAGCTCGGCGCGGAAGCACCTGCGGACACCCGCGCAGACGTGGCGGCAGCGGCGATCACCCAGACCGATGAGGGAGCAGACTCTCGCGAGTCGCGCGACGACGATGATCGATTGGCCGCACGTTTCGCCGCAGAGAGCTCGACTGCACCTCCTGCGTCGAGCTTCGACGAGGTCTTGAACTCGGAGAGTACGCAAGCGGCCCGAATCCAGGGAACGGAGAGCACGGCGCGCGCGGAGCTTCCCCGAGCGGATGGGACACGAGTCCTTCCCGAGCTACCCGTGCGAAACGAAGCAAGCATTCTCGACCAGACACGGCTGTTGCTGAATCAGCGCGGTGGCGAGGCTCGAATCGAGCTCCACCCCCCCCAGCTCGGAAATCTGGGCCTTCGCATCAGCGTGTCGCATGCACACGTGCAGCTCGACATCCTGGCGGACCGGCTCCCTGTAGCGGAGCTGATCCATCGGCATCTCCCCGAGCTCCAGCAGGCACTCGCCTCGCAAGGCCTGCACGTCGATCGAGCGAACGTCGAGTATCGGGATCCCGGAAACCAGGATGCGCGCTCGAACCATACACAGGACGGAAACGGCGCGTCAGATCGAGACTCTCGCGGATCGAACGCCCGCGCGGACGATCAGCCTCGCAACTCCTCCGCCCGCCTGTTGCGACTACCGACCTACAGCCTGGGCGCCATCGACCTCCAAGCCTGAGGAACCAGCCATGGACATCGTCAACGACATCGAAAGCCTGCGTCAGGATCCAGCGAGCCTCCAACCGACCCCAGCCAGCAAGGAGCTCGATCGTGATGCCTTCCTAAAGATCTTCCTGACTCAGCTCGAGTCACAGGATCCGCTCAGCCCGCAGGACTCTTCGGAGCTCAGCGCGCAGCTCGCCCAGTTCTCTCAGCTCGAGCAGTCCGTCAACACCACGGAAGCACTCGAGGACATCTCGGGGAAGCTCGACGAACTGATCGGAGTGACCCGAGGTGGAGCGGGAATCGCTGGCTTCGACCCTGTCGGTCTGCTCGGTCGGCGCGTCGAGTTCGCCTCCGACACGCTCACGGCGCCGGTGCCCGGTCAGGCCGCCAACGCCGAGCTAGCCACCGACGTGCCGAGTGGGAACTCCGCGCTGGTCGTCCAGGTCTTCGATACCGAGGGGAGTCAGGCAGGCGTGTTCAGCTTGACTCGCGCGGCGTCCGATCCCAGAGAAGTTCCAAATCCCGACGATCCCGACGGCCCCCCGATCGTGATTACGCCACCACCGGGTCCGCTAGCCGCCGGCGACTATCGGCTGAGCTTCGAAGATGGGCAGGTTCGGCTGACCGGCCCAACCGGAGCCGGCACCATCCAGTTCCAGCGCCTAGCGCGGGTCGACGGCGAGTTCGTGCTCGCGCGGGACGCCAATGGGGACTCGATCCCCTTCGAGTTCACCCCGGGCGGCAGCTATCGCTTCGCACTGCAAGGGCTCGACCTCGCGGGGCAGCGAGAGCCCGCGGAGCTCCGCACGACTCAGAGCGCGATCGCCCAGTCCGTACGGGTGGTCGATGGCAACACCAGAATCCTTGCGGGTGGGGTCGAGGTAGACCCATCCGAGATCACACAGATCTTGAACCAGGCACGCTAGGTACGTTGAAGCTGCAAAGGAGAACGTTGAAATGGGTATCCTCTCTAGCCTGTTCTCGGGTGTATCCGGACTCAACTCTGCCGGAAACGCAATCTCGATCATCGGCGACAACATCGCCAACGCACAGACCACCGGGTTCAAGTCTTCCCGCGCCGAATTCGTGGACGTGCTCTCACAGAGCATCGGATCCGGAAACTCCGTCGGGCAGATCGGAGCAGGCTCGCGCCTGGCTGACACGAATGTCGACTTCGCGCAGGGCTCGCTCGAGACGACCGGTGTGACGACGGACCTGGGCATCGACGGAGATGGATTCTTCATCGTCCAGGACACGACGGGCGTGTTCTATACGCGTGCCGGTGTCTTCCGCCTGGACGCCAATCAGGTGCTCGTGAACAACATCGGTCAATCCGTGCTCGGGTTCGGAGTCTCGGCCACTGGCATCCCGAATGGCGCCCTCGGGCCCATCGACCTCTCCACGGTCTCCTCACAGCCGAACCCGACCTCTGTCGTCAACATCAACATCAACCTGGATCCGAACGACACCGTGATCCCCGCGGCGTTCGATCACACGAATCCCGTGGCGACCTCGAACTTCCAGACCGGCATCCGCACCTTCGACTCTCTCGGAAACCCGCGCGACCTCACCATCTACTTCAAGAAGACCGCTATCACGAACCAGTGGGAGTACTACGCAGGCCTGAACCGAAGCGAGATCGACTTCGCGTCCATACCCGGTTTCACCGGCTTCGCCTCAACTCCGGCCGATCAGTTCGTGCCCTTGCAGAGTGGGACGCTGGTGTTCACCAATGGTGGACTGCTCGCAAGCGAGGGAACGGTGGCGGTAGCGCCGCTGGACTACGACCTGGACGGCGACGGAGCCCCGGACGGCACCCCAGCATCGACTCTACAGACACCGGCGAACACGTCCGGCTTTGCCTTCACCGGGGGTTCCGCTCCAGGACAGGCAATCACCTTCGACTTCGGTCCCTCGATCGCACAGGGGGGTACGGGAAGCGAGCAGACCACGCAGTTCGGCGGAATCGCGGCCAGCGGAGTCAACAACTTCATCCGGTTCACCAGCCAGGACGGGTTCGCGTCCGGCGCGCTCCAGGCGATCAACATCACCGAGGATGGATTCGTCGAGGGACTGTTCTCGAATGGGCAGACCGTACGACTCGCGCAGGTGGGGCTCGCAACCTTCGCGAATCCGACCGGCCTGAACCGAATCGGAAACAACAACTTTGCCGAGACGCTTGCATCCGGCAACGCCGTGCAGGGTTCACCGAATCAGGGCTCGTTCGGAACCGTTCGCTCGGGCTTTCTAGAGCTCTCGAACACGGATCTCGCCGACGAGTTCGTCAAGCTCATTCTCTCTCAGCGCGCCTTCCAGGCGAATACGCGAACCATCAGCGCGACCAATGAGCTGCTCGCGTCCTTGGTCGTCCTCGGTCAGTAGTCTCCCCCCACTCGGAGGCTAGGTATGGCAGATGAAGAGAAAGATGAACTCGAAGAGGCTGGAGGAGGACGCTCTCCAATCCTTCTGATCGCGATCATCGGGGTCGTCGTGCTGCTCGGCGGGGGCGGAGCGGCCTACTTCTTCCTCGCACAGCCACCCGCTTCCGAGGAAGCAGCGGCAGCCGAGGGAGGGGAGACCGCCTCTGCCGACGGGGAGAACGCGGAGGTCGGTCCAGACGGTGAGCCGCTCCCGCCCGCCTTCTTCTCGATGGAGCCCTTCGTGGTCAACATCAACGATGGAAGCAAGGACCGATTCCTCAAGCTCAAGGTCGATCTCGAGGTCTCCAGTGAAGCCGTCTCATCCGAGCTCGACCAACGACTTCCGCAGGTCAAGGACATCATGATCGGCTTGCTCTCGAGCCAATCCTTCTCGGACATCCGCTCGATGGAAGGCAAGGACTACCTGCGCGAAGAGCTCCAGACGCGGCTGAATGCCGTAGTCCGCAAGGGAAGCGTCCAGCAGGTGTTCTTCACGGAGTTCGTCGTGCAATGACGGAACGGCGCCTCTCTCAGCAGGAGATCGATCAGCTCATCGAGTCCGTTCGGGGTGGCAAGGTTGCGCCGGAGCGAGGCTCGCTGTTCCCAATTCTACAGGCCCGCAAGCTCGATCTGACGGACCCCACCTGGGGCCAGGACCGCATCGTTCGGCGCCGGCTCCCCGTCCTGGACTACATCTTCGATCGCCTGGGGCCGCTGGTCCAGATCTCGCTCACCAAGAACCTGCGCTTCCCGGTCCGTACCGAGAACGCAGGAGTCGAGCTCCAGAAGTTCGGCGACTTTCGCTCACAGCATGGCTCATCGTCGTGTCTATTCGAGATCATCCGCCTCGATCCCCTGCGCGGCACGAGCATGATCGTATTCGAGCCCACCCTCCTGTACGCCCTGGTCGACGCTCTGATGGGAGGACTCGGTGTCGGAGAGATTCCCGAAGATCGAGACATCTCCGAGATCGAGGTCACCCTCCTCTACAAGGTTCGAAGCGAGCTGTTCCGCGACTTCGAGAACGCGTGGAAGCCTTGGTTCCCCATGCGCATCGAGCACCTGCGCAGCGATCGGAACGTCAGCATCGTGTCATCGCTCGCCGACGAAGAAGTCTGCCACGTCGGAAAGCTGATGATTTCGGGGGACGTGCTACCGAAGTCTCCGATCTACTTCATCCATCCCTACACGAGCCTCGAACCGCTCTTCGATGCGACCTCGGCTCAGAGCGGCGAGGACCTCGATCCGAGCTGGAAGGTCAACCTCGAGCAGAATCTGCGCGAGGTCGTCGTGGAGCTCGCGTCGGTACTCGGGGAGTGCGATCTGACCACGGCGGAGGTCAGAAAGCTCCAACCTGGGTCTCTGATCGAGCTGAGAACTCACGCAGGCGACGAGACGGAGATCCGCGCCAACGGAGAGACTATTCTCGGGGGCCTGATCGGACAGAACCATCTTCAGTACGCGGTACAGGTCAGCTCTCGCCGCACGATTCAGCGAGAGATCGTGGACCGCACAGCCGGTCAGCAGCTCGTCCGCAAGGGACTGATCTCGCGCGAGCAACTCCAGGTCGCACGCGTGGACGAACGCATCAACCGACGGCCGCTGCTCGAATCGATCGTCGCTCGCGGCTGGGTCGAGCGCCGAGTCCTCGAGAGTGCTCTCGGGATCTCCGCCTAACGAAAGGATGCAGACATGCCTGAAGAATTGCCCCGAGGTTCAGAGGAAAGCTTCGATCTCCTGCTCGACGTACCCCTGCGGATCTCCGTGGAGCTCGGACGTGCCCGCATGCGTGTGCAGGACCTACTCGAGCTCGGCCAGGGGTCGGTGATCGACCTCGACCGTTTGGCGGGTGAACCCGTCGACATCCTCGTCAATGGCCGTCCGCTAGCGATGGGTGAGGTCGTGGTATCGAACGATCGCTACGCCGTTCGGGTGCTGTCGATCAACAACCCTGATCAGCAGGAAGACCGCGAATGACTCCGCGTGCGGCCCGCCGCAGCTGGCTCGTCGTGACGGCCACGTGCGTCGCGTGCGCCCCCGCACTGCTCCGGGCTCAGGAGTCTGCCTCGTCTTCACCGACGATCACCTCGCCCACCATCGAGCCGCTCATGCGCATGGGCCTCGCCTTGGTCGCGATCGGCATCGCAGCCTGGGCTGTGGGAGCCTGGGCTCGCCGGCGCAGAATCCTGAAGACAGGAACCGATCATCGCATCGAGATCCTGGCGCTCCGAAGCCTGGGTCCGCGCCAACGCCTGGCTCTGGTCGAAGTGGGCGAGCGCCGCTTTCTGATCGGAGTCGGCGGCGACCAGATTCGCCCGATCGCCGACCTGAGCGATTCGATCGACTTCGAGCGTCAAGTCGCTGCAGAACTCGAGCGCGACGAAGAGCCCGGACAGCCCCCCATGCTCACCGGAATCGGACGCTTCGAGGGGCTCGATGGGTAACGCGGAAGCTGCCCACCCCAGTCCCGCGACTCCCGCAGCAGCGCTCAGGCTGGGACTGCTGCTGCCCGTGGCGCTCGCCACGATCCTACTGCCGACGTTCGCCAGTGCAGAACCGGGAGCGCTCGGCCAGACCCTGCAGGACCTGGAGCAGCTGACCCAAGATCCGACGCGTCTTGCACCAGTGTTTCGCCTAGCCATTCTGATGACCGTGCTGTCCGTCGCACCCGCAGTCGTCATGATGGTCACCTGCTTCGTGCGAATCGCAGTAGTGCTGGCCTTGATGCGCCAAGCGATCGGCGTGCAGCAGGTACCGCCCACACAGGTGCTCATGTCGCTAGCGCTCTTCCTGACGATCTTCGTAATGCAGCCGACCTTCGAGGAAGCCTACAGCAGTGGCGCTGGACCCTACCTTCGGGGCGAGCTCGAGGACCAGCTCGCCTTCGAGCGCACCATCGCGCCCTTCCGCAGCTACATGCTCAAGCAGACGCGCGACGAAGACCTACTCCTCTTCGAGGAAATCTCTGCACGTCAGCTGCCAGACAATCCTGACGAGGTACAGCTCTCTCTGCTGATCCCAGCGTATATGCTGAGCGAGCTCCGCGCTGCATTCATCATCGGGTTCATGCTGTTCCTTCCGTTTCTCGTCATGGACATGGTCGTCGCATCCACCCTCCTGTCGATGGGGATGATCGTCGTTCCGCCCGTCATGATCTCTCTTCCCCTCAAACTCATGCTCTTCGTTCTCGTAGACGGATGGAACTTGATCATCGGATCGATCGTACGGGGGCTGTCATGACCGTCGAATTCGTCGTCGAAATCTATCGAGAAACCCTCCGCACTGCCGCGCTGGTCGCCGCCCCGATCCTGGGCACTGCGATGATCGTTGGCCTCGTGGTTTCGCTCATTCAAACCTTGACCAGCCTGCAGGAGCAGACGCTCACGTTCGTGCCCAAAGTGGTCGCGATCGGCTGTGTGGTCGGAATCGGCATGCCTTGGTTTCTGGACCACCTGATGACATTCCTCCGCCTGGTGCTCAGCACGGCGCCGGGAATCGTCTCGCGCTAGCAACTATGCTGATCTTCGCAGCACTCGTGCTGGCGCGAATCACCGGCTTGTTCATCGGTGCGCCCATTCTCTCGCGTGGCGGAGTCCCCCGCCGCTTCCGGGTCCTGCTGAGCCTGTGGCTCACGGGCACCATGGTCAGCGTCGTTCCCTCAGCGGAGATTCCGTCGGACGCAGTGGCCGTCACAGGTGCCATGGTCGGCGAACTCGGCTTCGGGCTCGCGATCGGTCTACTCGCAAGACTCGCTCTGATCTCCTTCCAAATTGCCGGTGCGCTGGTTGCCTTCCAGATGGGATTCGCGCTCGCCAACAGCTTCGATCCCGACTCTCAGTCCTCGACTCCGGTGATCGCGACGATTCATCTGGGGCTGGTGACCCTGATCTTCCTGCTTCTCGATGGTCATCACCTGCTGATCCGTGCGGTAGCCGCCAGCTTCGAGACCTTTCCGGTCGCGAGCGGGTTTCGCTTCGAGCTCCTCGCCGAGAGTCTGAGCGACGCCGCATCACTGATGTATCAGACCGGAGCTCAAGTCGCTGCGCCTGTCGCCGGTCTGATGCTCCTGATCAACGCGATGATCGGCTTCATCAACCGCATCTCCCCACAGCTGTCGATCTTCAACATCGGATTTCCAATGACGGTGATGGGAGGGCTCCTGGTGGTGCTCGCCGCTCTTCCAAACCTGGCTAACTACTTTCTCATCTCCTACTCCCTACTGGAACAGCGCCTGATTGCGCTCGTCGGAGCAGCCTAGATGGCCGACGACGTCGAGCGCACAGAAGACCCAACGCCGAAGCGCCGGAACGAGGCGCGCGCAGAGGGACAGCTGGCCATCAGCCAGGAAGCGTTCGTCTTCGCGAATCTCTTCGCGGTCTCACTGACCCTGCTCTTCGTAGGGCCACAGACACTCGCCACTGGAATCTCCCTGACCCATGCGCTTTGGCGCCCTCGTTCGGACATCAGCCTCGAGTCCACACTCGAGATTCTCGGATTGGTCGGAGCAGGCCTCGCATCGATCCTGACCCCGGTCCTACTGAGCTCCGTCTTTGGCGCCGTCGCGATCGGCGAGCTCCAGACACGAGGCAACATCGCCACGAAGCGCCTCAGGCCAAAGTTCAGCAAGCTGAGCCCATCGGAGAACTTCAAGCGAATCGTCAAGCGGCAGGCGCTGATCGACCTACCCAAGTCGATCATGAAGATCGCAGCCGTCAGTACCGTGATCTGGTTCGCCATCCACACTCGCCTCGACGAGTATCTCGGGCTGATTCACCTCCCGCTCGTCGAGATCGCCGAATTCCAGCTCGGTACGATCCTGGTCGCCTACTTGGCGGGATGCGCGATGCTCTTGGTGATCGCGATCATCGACTACGCATACCAGTACTGGCGAACCGAGCAGTCCATGAAGATGTCCAAGACCGAGGTCAAGGAGGAACGCAAGCAGTCGGAAGGCGATCCCATGGTCAAGAGCCGCCTGCGCAGCCTTCAGTTCGAGCGCGCTCGGTCGCGCATGATGGAGGCCGTTCCCAAGGCCGACGTCGTGGTCACGAACCCCACACACGTCAGCATCGCACTCAAGTACGAGCGCGAGAACATGAGTGCTCCCAAGGTCGTCGCGCGCGGCGCGGGCATCCTCGCGCTACGTATACGGGAAATTGCCCAGCTCAGCGGGGTCCCCCTCGTCGAGAATCCCCCCCTAGCACGCTCGCTCTACCGCGCAACGAAGGTAGGCGACTACGTACCAGAACGACTGTACCGGGCGGTCGCGGAGACGCTGGCCTACGTGTACAGAATGGATCAGAGGAGATCTCGCTCATGGTAGCCCAGGCACAAGCAGAGGGCACCCGCTCCCACCTGGGCAGTCAGCTGGGTGTAGGTCTAGGAGTCATCGGGATTCTCACGATCCTTCTGGTCTCACTGCCGCCGTTCGTGTTGGATCTCGGTCTCTCGATCAATCTATCTACGGGTCTGCTGATTCTTCTCGTCTCGCTCTACCTGAAGAATCCGCTCGAGCTCAGCTCGTTTCCGACGATCCTTCTGTTGACCACCTTGTACCGGCTTGCCCTCAACATCGCGTCCACACGCCTGATCCTTCTGAGCGGAAACCAAGGAGGCGCCTCTGCCGGGTCCGTGATCGAAGCGTTCGGCGACTTCGTGGTCGGAGGAAGCTACGCCGTCGGCATCGTGATCTTCCTGCTCTTCGTCACGATCAACTTCGTCGTGATCACGAAGGGATCCGGCCGCATCGCCGAGGTCGCCGCCCGCTTCACCCTCGACGCCCTACCGGGGAAACAGATGTCGATCGATGCCGACCTGAATGCGGGCAACATCGACGAGACGGAGGCTCGCCGACGACGCGAGAAGATCCAAAAAGAGGCGGACTTCTACGGTGCAATGGACGGCGCGAGCAAGTTCGTCCGCGGCGATGCCATAGCCGGAGTGATCATTACTCTGATCAACATCGTCGGCGGGCTGCTCATCGGTACGCTCGAGTACGGTCTCTCGTTTTCCGATGCCGCATCCACGTACACCCTACTGACGGTCGGAGATGGGCTGGTCTCTGCCATTCCATCGCTACTGATCTCGGTTGGCGCGGGCATCATCGTCACTCGCGCCGGCACCACGACAGATCTCGCCCAAGATCTCACCGGGCAGCTCTGGAACAACCCAATTCCGCTCGGAATCGCGGCTGGAATCCTGGGGCTGCTCGCATTGGTTCCCGGGCTGCCTCACCTGGCTTTCGGGCTCTTGTCCGCAGGATTCGGCGTCGGGGCCTTTCGACTCCAGCGATATCAATCGGAACTCGAGGAGCAGGAGGCCCCGGTCGAGCCCGAGCCGCTCCCCGCCCCGGAGCGCCCGGCAGACCTACTACGCCCGCCCGATCTCCTGGAGCTGCAGGTCGGATTTGGCTTGATCGATCTCGTGGACCCCAACAAGAACGGAGAGCTGCTCCAACGGATTCGCATGCTTCGCCGCGACATCACGAGCCGCATGGGGTTCCCGGTACCTCTGGTTCACATTCGAGACAACCTTCAGCTCGGCGCAGAAGAGTACGCGATTCTGGTGCGTGGCGTCCGCGCGGGCTCCGGGAAGCTGATCCCTGAGCACGAGCTAGCGATCGCACCTCCCGGAGGTGGCGCGCGGCTCCCCGGGGTCGAGGCGCGCGATCCAACGTTCGGCTTGCCAGCGTTCTGGATCCGGAGAGAACACAAGGACCAGGCACAGGTCGCGGGCTACACCGTCGTCGATGGCGCTTCAGTCGTCGTGACTCATCTGACTGAGATCTTGCGCCGCTATGCTCCTGATCTGTTGGGCCGACAGCACACCCAAGAGATGCTGGATGCAGTCGCAAGCTCGCAACCCAAGCTCGTCAGCGAGGTGGTTCCAGAGGTCATATCCCTGGGAGGGGTACAGAAGGTTCTCCAGAACCTGCTCAAGGAAGGCGTTCCTGTCCGCGATCTTCCCGCAATTCTCGAGGCCCTGGGAGATTACGCACCAAAGACTAAAGACCCTGAACTTTTGACCGAGCTTACCCGAGAGAGGCTTGCATCTCAGATCTCGGCTGAGCTGTCCCTGGATGGGCGATTGCAGGTACTGGTGCTCTCGCCCGACCTCGAGCGGACCATCGGAAGCTCGATCCAGCGATCTGAGCACGGTACCCTGATCAACTTGGATCCAAGCACGATCGCGCGCATCGTGGGAGCAGTCAAGGAAGCGGTAGAAAAAGTGAGTATCTTGTGCCCGGATCCCCCCGTACTGTGTTCTCCGGACGTTCGGCCCCATTTGCGCCGAATGATAGAGCGCGTACTTCCGCGCTGCTCAGTGATCACCGCGAACGAATTGGCGCCGGAGATGTCGGTCGAGTCGATTGGCATGATTCAGGCTGGATAGGGAATGAAGCGGAGCTAGAGTACGATGCAGGTGCGCACGTTCGAAGCCGTTGACATGAAGCAGGCGCTGCAGCTCGTGAAGAAAGAGATGGGGCCGCGAGCCGTGATCGTGTCCAGCCGATCGGTTCGCAAAGACGGTGGGCTCTTCGGCTTGCTCGGTCGCAGGGTGCTCGAGGTGACCGCTGCCGCAGATGACCCGCCCGGAAGCCCAGATGCGGCTGCAGAGCTGGGCGCACCGTCGAGCCCGCGTTCGAACCTTCCGTCGAGCCTGACTGGCGGACGCCGCCGTGGCGGACAAGTCTACAACGAGATTCGAGCAGTCAAGCAAGCCGTCGATCCGGTACTCGACGAGATTCGCTCGATCCGCGAGACGGTTGCGAGCCTGGACCCCGACCGATCTCCCGGAGCGGAGGATCTGCGCGCTGACATCGCGCAGATCCGCACTCTGTTGTCTTCATTGATCGGCTCCGGCACCATCTCGGCGGATGCAGAAGGAGCGGCGACACAAAAGCTGTTCTACTTCCTGCTCGCTCGCGGCATCGACGAACCACTGGCGCGCTCGCTCGTGCAGCGCGTCGTCAGTCGCGTCGACTCCGGTGCACTCGCAGATCTAGAGCGCCTCAAGCTGAACCTCGCGGCCGAGATGCGTCACGACCTGACACGTGCGACTCGAGGCAGCGCCCCGAGCCGCGTCCAGATCTTCGTCGGACCCACAGGCGTAGGCAAGACGACCACGATTGCAAAGCTTGCAGCGCGCGCAGCTCAGAGCTCTCCCGAAGGCGCACTGTTGGTGACCACGGACGTCCATCGCGTCGCCGCTGTCGAGCAGATGATGCGCTTTGGGGAAATGCTCGGAATTCCCGTCGAGATCGCCATCAGCCCCGAGGATCTCGCACGCACGCTGGTCAACACGGAGCGTCGGGTGTTCATCGACACTGCTGGGCGAAGCCACCGAGACCCAGCTACCGTCCGCGCCCTGCGCGGTCTGATCGAGCCAGCTGGAGACGCCGAGGTGATGCTCGTCATGTCTGCGACTACGCGCGCTGCAGATTCGCGAGAAATTCTACAAACCTATCTTCAACTCCCGTGCTCGCGTCTGATCATGACCAAGCTGGACGAGACTCGTGTATATGGCGAGCTCTTCAACTGTGTCGTACGCAGTGGCCGTCCGCTCGCGTGCGTTACGACTGGACAATCGGTACCACAGAATCTCGAATCACTCGACGCACCGGGCATCCTGCGCAAGGTTCTACACGGATGAGGAAGATCGCTCTATGGAATCAACTGCCGCAGAATTCGTAGATCAGGCCAAGGATCTTCCCGTCATGCCTCCCATCGCCGCTCAGGTGATGAAGAAGGCAGAGGACCCTGACAGTGACCTGAAGAGCATGTCCGAGCTCATTTCACGCGACGCGTCTCTCGTAGTCCGCGTGCTCAAGATCGCGAACTCCTCCTTCTACTCGATGCCGCGCAAGATCGAGTCCATCCAACAGGCAATCGTGATCATGGGTTACACGACGCTTCGATCCGTCGTGGTCGCCGCGTCGATAAAGGACGTGTTCGCCCGCTATGGGCTGTCGGAACGACTGCTCTGGGAGCATGCGATCGCTGCGGGCTGTGCTGCGAGCACCCTGGCGGAGCGGGTGGGCGGCTTTGCGCGCGACGAGGTCTTCGTCGGCGGGCTCGTGCACGACATCGGCAAGCTGGTGATGCACTCAGAGGCCGAGAACGAGTACCAGGAGGTGATGCGCCTCGTCTATGCCGACGAGAAGACCTCGATCGAGGCGGAGCACGAGATCTTCGGCTTCGATCACGCCGAGGTCGGGATGCTCACCCTCACGCGTTGGGGATTGTCCGAGCGCCTGGCAGCTGCAATCGGCGGCCA
The DNA here is from genome assembly GCA_003247575.1 of Pseudomonadota bacterium. GTDB lineage: Bacteria > Myxococcota_A > UBA9160 > SZUA-336 > SZUA-336 > SZUA-336. Next base: position 78,406 of record QJZC01000026.1, on the reverse strand, counting down.
TCACGATCTGGGGCTCTGTGGCGAAGCCGAGGGTGCCCGCCCGCTCGCGGCGCTACTGACTCTCGCCGACCGCATCACTCTGCACGAAGGGCACGGAAGGCGAGAGCCACAGCCAGACCTCGAGATTTTCGAGGGCGAACCGGCGGAGATCCTCGGATTGGGAGAGAGCGACCTAGAGAGCCTGCTCGCGGATTTCCGCGAGGCCTACCAGAGCGAAAAGGAGCTCTTCGGATGACCTTGATCGGCACTCGTACCCAGGACTGCGATCGCCTCCCCGTTTGGGTCCTGCTCACGCACCAGATCCGCGGCGATTCTCTGCTGCTCGTCGATCCCGAAGTGCGCCCCATCCCGCAGGGGGTACCCTCCATCGGCCAGCGGACGGGTCGCCGACCCAAGCGACGCTTCCCGGATCCGAACTCCACCGGTCAGGATCGGGAGTCGCGGGACCGCCGAGACGACTCCCGCCCTGACGCAAACGATCCGGACCGGGGATCGCGCGGCTCGCGCGACGACCACCACCCCGACCACCACCGCATCGACATCTTGGTTCGTGGGCAGATCCTGCCCGATCGGCAGGGTCCATCCGGTAGGCTCCGCCCAGTCAGCGTATCCGGCTGCAGTCAGCGAGTGCGCGGAGCGCGCTAGCCGACTCACCCGCCAGGCACCGTTGTTGCAATCGAACAACGGCAAATGTCGGCAGGACTCTACACTTCACTCAGCGGCGCCCTCGCGAACATCGACCACGTCGAGAGCATCGCCAACAACGTCGCAAACTCGGATACGACTGGCTTCAAACGGCACCAGATCCGCTTCGATACCGTTTTGGGCGCAGCCCTTCCCTTCGCGCGCACAGCGGAGACTCGGGTGGACACGAGCCCCGGCACCTCGCGACTGAGCGGAAACCCTCTGCACGCATCCATCGATGGCCGCGGCTTCTTCGTCGTCGAAGGGGAGAACGGCCAGGAAGTCTACACACGTCGCGGTGACTTCCGCCTGACCGCGACAGGCGAACTGACCCTTCCGAATGGCCAGCCCGTGCTAGGGACTGCCGGACGGATCACGCTACCCCAGGATGCAGACGTGGCCCTCGGGTCCGACGGGAGCGTTGCGGTAAACGGAACCATCGTCGCCCGGCTCCGGATCGTGGAGTTCGACTCACCCGAGTTTCTGGAGAAGGCTGGGGACAGCACAGTGCGCGCTCCCGCAGAGGCGGGTCTCCAGGAATCCGAGAATCCACGCATCGCTCCCGGTTTCGTCGAGACGTCGAACGTCTCGCTCTCTGCGGAGCTGGTCAACCTGATCCTTGCACAACGTTCATTCGAAGCATCCATGAACTCGCTTCGTATCAACGACGAGCTGACACAGACGCTGATTAGAGAGGCTCAGAGCTAGCCCTCGCTCTGAGCTACGGAGGATGATGTAGATGGGTAGCAACGCCATGTTCACGGCGGTGACCGGCGCAGGTGCGCAGCAATTTCGCATCGACGTCATCTCGAACAACCTCGCGAATCTCGGAACGATCGGCTTCAAGGCGTTTCGTCCGCAGTTCGAGGATCTTCTCTACGAGACCGTGCGGCCGCCCGTTGGCGAGGGCGGGAGCCCGACGGGAATCCAGTTCGGAAGAGGCACTCGGATCGTGGCGACCGAGAAGATCCAGACCTCGGGCGTACTCAGAACGACGGAGCAGCCCCTCGACGTGGCGATCGATGGGCGTGGCTATCTAGCGGTAGAGCAGCTGAACGGCGACCTCGCATACACCCGCAATGGATCGCTCAAGCTGGACCCCAACGGAAATCTAGTCAACAACGCCGGACTGGCGATCCAGCCTGCGATCTCCGTACCGACGGATACGGTCGAGATCCAGATCACGCAGGACGGCATCATCTCGATCCGGCAGCCAGGGTCACCAACTCTCACTCAGGTCGGTCAGCTCGAGTTGACCCTCTTTCCGAACGAGGCCGGGCTGAGCTCTATAGGTGGGAATCTCGTCGTCGAGAGCGATGCCTCCGGTTCTCCCACCACCGGAGTACCAGGTACGGAGGCGTTCGGCGTGATCCAACAGGGATCGCTCGAGGAAGCCAACGTGAACATCGCCGAAGAGCTAGTCAACCTGATCCTGGCTCAACGCGCATTCGAGGCGAACACGCGAGTCATCTCTGCCGCCGACGACATCCTTCGCTTCGTCACTCAGAGGTAGTCGTGGCCCCTCGCGCACTCGTACCCGTACTCTCTCTCGTTTGCTTCTGCGCCATGACCGCCGCTGCTGGTGCCCAGGGCACGGTGCGGGTCCCGGCGGAGGTCCTACTCGAGGATGGGCGTCTCCGGCTCGGCCGTATCGCAGTCTTCGACGACGTTCCCGAGGACGCGGAAGCGACGCTCCGAGAACTCGAACTGGGTCCGGCCGCCGCACCGAGCGAAGTGAAGGTCCTGGGCGGAGCCGCGCTGCGGGCCCGGATACTGCGCATCGCTCCGCACGTGTCCGCACAGGTCCCAGAGACCATCCGGGTGACGCGCCTGCATCGAGAGATCGATCCGGAGTGGGTGCGTACTCGCCTGCGGGAAGCGGTAGAGCTCCGCATGCCTTGGCGCGGTCTGGAGGTCTCCCTCGACAACTGGAGGGTACCTCCTCGCTTCGCGGTCCCCGCAAACGCGACCGGACTGAGGATCGTGTTCGGCGATCGAGAGGACTTTCAAGGACGCGTCTCTGCGCGGCTCGAGTTCTTCGATCCGGTAACCCCAGATACGACTGAGGTGGCCCGTACGGCGACTCTCGAGGTCCAGGTCCGCCGCGCAATTCTCGTGGCTGCTCGAGATCTCCGTCGCGGACAGCGCGCGGAGTCGGGGTCGCTGCGCACGGAGCGAGTGGACCCCATGCGCGTCCCGAGCGACACGCTCGTCGATCTCGAGCTGATCCGGGGTCTCCCGCTTCGCGTCAACGTGAGTGCTGGAACCCCTCTGCTGCTTTCCTACTTCGAAACACCGGAGCTCGTGCGGCGGGGAGATCCAATCGAGGTCTCGACACAAACTCCGGGTCTCGAGATTCGAATCGCCGCGCGCGCGCTCCAGCCGGGCGCGTTCGGTGAGATCATTCGCGTGGAGAATCCCGTCTCGCGAAGGAGCTTTCCGGTGCGCCTCACCGGGCCGGGAACGGCCGCCCTGGTCGTGGGAGGAGGCCGGTGATGCATGGGCTGCGCCTCGTCCTCGTGTTGTCGATCGGGGCAGCCGCGTCCTGCCAGTCTACTCAGATTCCGCTGCTCGAGCAGGAACCGGAACTCGAGCGCGATCTGCCGGTACCGCCCCCACTGGAGTTCACTTCGAGCTCCGGCTCCCTGTGGCAGGGGGATGCTTCGCGACGCTTTCTCGCGTTCGAGAACCGCGCAAAACAGATTGGCGACCTCGTGACCGTAGTCATCAGCGAGCGAGCCCAGGCAGAGAACACAGCGACCACGGACCTCGAGCGCAAGTCTGATTTCACCGCAAACATCGATAGCGACGTCCAACTACAGACCCTGATCACGCGGCCCATCCGAAATCTTCTCTCGCTCCTGGGTTTCACCAACGACCGCGCGGACCGCGAACCCACCGACGTGTTGAGCATCGTGGAAGCGACCACCGAGACGACCTTCGAGGGAGACGGAACCACCGGCAGGGAGTCCAACTTCACGACGACGATTGCCTGCATCGTCAAGGAGGTCACGCCTTCGGGCCTGCTCCGCATCACGGGAGAACGACACCTGCGCATCAACTTCGAAACACAGATCATCCGATTCGACGGATTCGTCCGCCCCGAGGACATCCAGATCGACAACACCATCCCATCATCGCTCGTCGCGAATGCAGACATCGAGTTCGGCGGTCATGGTGTGGTCAACGACAAGCAGAAAGCGCCATGGTTCGCACGCGTCTTCGAATTCATACTCCCGTTCTAGGAAGGCCCTCTGCGGCCCGCGCATGGCTCTCCGCTGCTCTTGGATTCGCCTTCGCGCTCATGAGCTGGAGCGCAGAGGCAGCACGCGTCAAGGACCTCGCCGACATCCGCGGAGTGCGTTCGAACCCGTTGATCGGCTACGGCATCGTGGTCGGCCTTCAGGGCACGGGAGACTCGTCGTCGAGCCTCTTCGCGAACCGGTCGCTCGCCGGCCTCTTGGCCAAGCTCGGCATCGTGATCCGAGCCGACGACCTCAACGTCTCGAATGTCGCGGCCGTCATGGTCACCGCAGACCTACCGCCGTTCGCTCGCGTCGGGGAGGCAATCGATATCACCGTCTCTTCGATCGGAGATGCCAAGAGCTTGCAGGGGGCAACCTTACTCGCGACACCGCTTCTGGCCGTCGATGGCGAGGTCTACGGCCTCGCGCAGGGTCCACTGACGATCGGAGGCTTCACGCTGAGCGGCGGGGCCGGCGACAGTGTCCAGCAGAACCACCCCACGGTCGGGCGCATCCCACGTGGGGCAATCGTCGAGCGTGAGGTCGGTTACGAGATCGAGGGACAAGAGACGGTCCAGCTCATCCTCCATGAGAAGGACTTCACGACCGCCGCCCGAATGGCGGATGCATTGAATCGAACCTTCAATCAGCCGCTCGCCAAGGCGCGCGACGCCGGCACCATCGACGTAGTCCTCCCCACCGAGGCACAGACGGACCCGGTTCCCTTTCTCGCGAAGGTTCAGGAAACACAGGTCGCCCCGGGCCGCTCGGCTGCCGTCGTCCTGAACGAGCGGACCGGCACCGTAGTGATGGGAGCGGACGTAGAGATCGCGCCCGTCGCGATCGCACATGGGAATCTCTCGATCGCGGTCTCGAAGCGCACCGAGGTTTCGCAAGCAGAGCCACTAGCGCGCAAAGGCGGCACGGTCGTCTTTCAGAACGACGAGATCGTCGTACAGGAACAGGGCTCGAAGCTGGTCGTGGTCCAGGGTGTGACGATCGGCGAACTGGTCAGCTCGCTCAATGCAATCGGCGTGACCCCACGCGACCTGATCGCGATCTTGCAGGCGGTCAAGGCAGCCGGAGCACTCCAGGGAGATCTGCGCATCATCTAGCAGTGGCCCGCGCCTCAGCCTGGAGAGCGCGAACGGGGACTCGGCTCAAGGCGAGGCTGAGGGTCGCCGATCTGAAAACCGGTAAGGAGTCTAGATTTGTCAGCTGATGCATTCACGATCGGAAGCGGAACCCGCACCCCGGTAGCGCACGCGCTGCCGCTGGGGGATGCACCCTCGCAGGGTGGAGTCGACTTCGCGATCGCGCGGCCACTTCCGCTCGAGAGCCTCAAAGAGGCAGCCACTCCTTCCGAGCTTGCAGAAGCAGCGACGGAGTTCGAGGCCTATTTCCTGAACGTTCTGCTTCGAGAGATGCGCAAGACGCTCGCGGGTGACACGCTCTTCAGCGGCGATGCAGGCAGCGGCTCAGGCGGCTATCAGGCACTGCTCGACGACGCACTGGCTCGGCATGCCGCGCGAGCCGGCGGCATCGGACTCGCGGATCAGCTCACCCGCCAATGGGAGGGTCCGCGATGACAGTCGACTCCATCGTCCGAGAAGTCGTGGAGCACCTGACCGAAGAGACCGAGCTCGCACGGAAGCTCGTCGAGGCTCTTCAAGAGGACAAGCCGCGGATCATCCAGCACGATACGCAGGCTCTCGAGAAGAGCAACCTCCAAAAGGAAGAACTCGTGGTCCGGCTCCACTCCGTAGAGCGGAGCCGACAAGATGCATGCCTGAGGTTGGCGCGCGATCTGAATCTACCTCCCGAGGAAGCCTCCGTCGCAATTCTGTGCGAGAGGCTCGGCACCGCTGGCAAGCCCATCGAAGAAGCCGCCGACCGACTCCGCGCAGTGATCGCCAGCCTGCGCGACCTCGTCGCCGTGAGCCATGGCTTCCTCGAGCAGTCGATCCTGGGGATCCGCGGCCTGATCAGCTTGATCGCCTCCTTCCGTGCCAGAGAAGCCGCGACCTACGATGCAAGCGGGCGACTCGCACCCGATGATGGTTCCCACACCGTCACCTTGCGGCAGGAGGCATAGCGATGTCGATCTTCGCCGCTACGCACATTGCTCGCGCAGGACTGCTGGCCCACCAGCGCGCGATCCAGGTCACCGGCCGGAACGTCGCCAACATCAGTACCGAGGGCTACTCGCGGCAGCGCCCCGTATTCACACCCATCGCCTCGGTCTTCGAGGCTGACGGGTTCCCGCAGGGCGGGGGCTCCCGCGTTCTCCGCGTGGACCGGCTCGTGGACCAGAGCATCCAGTCCCAGCTAGAGCGTGAGCGGAGCCAGAAGAGCTACAACGAGACCTTCGAGATCGGAATTCGGCGCGTCGAAGGCATTCTCGACGAGCTGGGCGATACCGGTCTGAGCGCCTCGCTCGACCAGTTCTTTGGCGCGCTCAACGACCTGGCCAACGGCCCCGCCGACTTCGCCACGCGCGAGACAGTCGTTCTATTCGGACAGAACCTCGTCGGACAGCTTCAAGCGGCGGACATCCGTCTGGAGCAGCTAGAGAACGATACGAACGCAGAGATCGCACGCACGGTCGAAGAGGTGAACGAGATCACGTTGGAGCTCGCCTCGATCAATCGCCAGATTCGCGATCGAGAATTCGGAGTCGATGGATCGAGCGAGCTGCGCGACCGCCGCAACATCCTGCTCGAAGAGCTAGGAGAGCGGATCGACTTCACGTCCTTCGAACGTGACGACGGCAGCCTCGCCGTGTTCATCGGCGGCGGCGCACTCCTGCTCGACGGAGACGCACGCTCGACGCTCACGACCGCGACGGACCCCGGCACCCTGCCGAAGCCCGATTCGCTCCACATCTACACCGAGCTGAACGGTAACCGGACAGGACCCTTCACACAGACGATCACCGGGGGACGCATCGGTGCGCTACTCGACCTACGCGACGATCGCATCCTGAGCTACCGGCAGAACGTCGACGAGTTCGCCTTCACACTCGCGGACCGCGTGAATACGACGCACCTGCTCGGGCGTGGCACCGTCGATGCCAACGCGCGCAACTTCTTCGTGGACCGAAACCTTGCCGTCGCCGGCACGCCTCCGGGCACGGCGCTGTCTCAGGTCGATGGTGCAGCCAGCAGCATCGGTATCAATCCCGATCTGTTGAACGAAGCGCGCCACGTCGCCGCAGGCCTCCCGGCAGCAGGTGCCGCCGCCGAGGGCGACAATACGAACGCGCTCGCCCTCGCCTCGCTCCAGAGCACGGCCGCGGCCTTCTTCCAGGTCGGCGATGATCCAGTGGTTGGCGCAACGGGCTCGGTCCTCACTCTGAATCAGTTCTTGAGCGCACAGGCCGGCTCGCTCGGAGCCGAACTCCGCGGTCTGCAGACTCGGATCCAGGCAGACGAGCTGTCGATTCGAGAGCTCGAGGATCGACGCAGCTCCGTTTCGGGTGTGAATCTGGATGAGGAGGTCGCGAACCTGGTGCGCTTTCAGCGAGGCTTCGAGGCCTCGGCCCGCCTACTGCAAACCGTAGACGAGCTGCTGGAGCGACTGCTGAGTATCTGATGGCGGAAACTTCGGCACATAAGATCCACCTGCCCCCCTCTGCTGGGCGTGTTCACCCTGATCAGACGGACGGAAGCCATGGGGGAGAGACGGGAGAACTCCAATGACGGAGCGAGTAGCTGACTCAACGATTTTTTCGAACGCGGTACGCGGTTCGCGCATCAACCGAAGCGCACTGAATCTACTGCAGAATCAGATCATCACCGGAAAGAAGATCAACTCCGTGGCAGACGACCCGCGGGGTGCGGCGCGCGTCCTCAATCTGGAGACGACTCTCGAACAGATCGATCAGTTCGAGCGCAACATCGGCCTGGCTCGAGCGACGGTCGATAGCACGGAGTCGGCTCTCGGCGACCTGAACAACATCTTGATTCGCATCCGAGAGCTCGCCGTCTCCGCAGACCTGGAAGATGGCGAGTTTCCGCTCATTGCCGAGGAGATCAGCGAGCGATTCAGCGAGTTGCTCGCGATCGCCAACACGCGAGTCGGCGGGCGCTACATCTTCGGAGGTTTCATTACGGACTCGGCTCCCGTGACACAGACGGGGGCCCTCACGGACCCGGCTCCGATCGTCGCATACAGCGGTGACTCGGGCCGCATCCTGGTGCAGGCGGACGAATCCTCGCAGGTACAGATCAACGTGACCGCACGCGAGCTCTTCTTCGGTAGCACGGACACAGACGACACCGCGGACGGGACGCGCGTGAACATCTTCAACGTCGTTCAGGATCTGTACAACCGCTTGCAGGACCCGGTGACCAACGGTAGACCCGTCGAAGTCCTCGACCAGCTCGACGCCGCCCTCACACAGGTGAATCAGACACTCGGCGCCAGCGGCGCTCGTTCCAACAGGCTGGAGTCTACGGTCGCTCAGCTCCAGTCCCTGCGCGTGGTGGTCGAACGCGAGCGGTCGTTCATCGAAGACGCCGATCTCGTCGAGGTGATCACTGAGCTCCAGAGCCGTGAGACGACGCTCCAGGCGACCCTGTCCGTTGCAGGCCGCATCATCCAGCCCTCCCTCCTGAACTTCCTGGGCTAGGCGTGCTGGTACTCACGCGCAAGGTGGGAGAGACCATCCGCATCGGGGACGACGTGTCGATCTCGATCCTGGAAGTCCAGAACGGACAGGTCCGCGTGGCCATCGACGCACCCCGCGAGATTCCGGTCCACCGCGAGGAAGTCTATCAACAGGTACAAGCAGAGAACCGCAGAGCTGCGGACGTAGCACGTGCAATCGACCCTGCAGCCGTCTGGAAGCGAGGGAAGCGCAAGTCATGAAGGTCGATACCGAACGCTGGGGATCGCTCGAGATCTCTGCCGACGACATCATACATTTCGAGACCGGTCTCGCCGGATTTCCCGAGTGCTCGCAGTTCATCGTGATGGACCACGACCGGAACACTCCGATCAAGTGGCTACAGTGTATCGATACTCCCGAGCTTTCGTTCGTCATCATCGAGCCGGAACAGATTCTGTCGAGCTACTCGGTCGACGTTCCCGCACTCGTCATGCAGAAGCTCGGCTGGACCCAGGACGTAGACCCCGCGACCGTCGCCGTCTTCGTGATCCTGAACTGCGACAGCGAGGAGCTTACGGCCAACCTGAGGGCTCCGGTCGTCGTCAACATCCAGAACCGGCGCGCCATGCAGCTCATCCTCGACGACCCGACCATTCCCCTGCGCCACCCGGTAGCACCGAAGTAGCAGGCTAGGATCCTCGCCCGACCGAGAGAGCGGTACCCCGGTCAAAGCGACGCGTCGGTCCTGGACCGGAGCTCGCGCGAGGTTCCGCCGGCCGCGGGTACGTAGGCCCCCTGCACGTAGTCAAGTACCATCCGATCGGCGCTGAAGCGCCATCCCAGGGTTGCGATTGCGGCCTTGATACGCCGAACCCACGCAGTCGGAACCCCATCTTCGTTCCGCTCGAAATACTGCGGAATGACTTCGTCTCGCAATACCCTGTAGAGCGCACTGGCATCCCGCATGTCGTGAAGCTCCGTGCGAACGTGCGTTGACCCCCTCCCGATCGCGTAGCCGTTCTCACCGTCGTAGGCCTCTGCCCACCAGCCGTCGAGCACCGAGAGGTTCAGCACCGCATTGAGCACACACTTCATTCCGCTCGTACCCGAAGCCTCGAAGGGCCGTCGCGGATTGTTGAGCCAGAGATCCACCCCCTGAACGAGATGTCGCCCAACGGCAATATCGTAGTCCTCGACCACGACCAACCTTCCTCGGAAGCGCTCCCGCGCCAGAGAAGCGATTTGCTGCAGCACCTCCTTCCCAGGTACATCGCGCGGATGCGCCTTGCCGGCAAAGATCACCTGGATCGGACAGTGCGCGTGATCGAAGAGCTCCGATACGCGCTCCAGATCCTCGAAAATCAATCCCGCTCGCTTGTAGGTCGCAAAGCGGCGCGCAAATCCGATCGTCAGTGCATCGATGCTGAGTACGCGGGCGAGCTCGGAGACGCGCTCGTCGGACTCGCCTCTGGCGCGCGCCTGTGCGATGCAGCGGGCCCGAACGAAATCGATCAGCTCGCTCTTGAGCGCCAGATGCGTCTCCCAGAGCTCGCCATCGTCGATTGCCGAGACCGCCTCCCACAGAGCTCGCTGGCTGCTCTCGTCCACCCACTCGCGACCGACATGCCGGTCGTAGAGCTGCCGCATCTGGGGCGCGATCCATGAACGCACATGCACCCCGTTGGTCACGTGCCCGATCGGAACCTCCTCGTCAGAGCGGGCCAGGTACAGTGCACGCCACATGTTGCGGGAGACCTCACCGTGCAGTGAAGAGACGGCGTTGACTCGCTGTGAGCTCCGGAGGGCGAGCGCCGTCATGCAGAAGTCCTCCTCGTGATTCGCGGGCTCCGTACGTCCGAGTGACATCAGCTGATCGAGCGATAGCCCCAGCTGATCGCGCAGCGGCCCGAGGTGCTCCTCGACGAGTGGCTCGTCGAAGCGGTCATGCCCCGCGGGCACCGGTGTGTGCGTGGTGAAGACCACCTGGCGAGCAACCCGCCGGATCGCTTCACCGAAGGACGTACCTTCATAGAGCATGCGCTCGCGCACGAGCTCGAGGCATGCGAACGCACTGTGCCCCTCGTTCAAGTGCAACACACCAGGCTCGATGCCGAGGGCATGCAGTGCGCGGAGACCGCCGACTCCGAGGAGCAGCTCCTGTCGGATTCGTACGCGCTGGTCTCCTCCGTAGAGGCGCGAGGTGAGCATGCGGTCTTCGGGAGCGTTTCCGGGTACGTCCGAATCGAGCAGGTAGAGTGCGACCCGCCCGACGCAGAGCTTCCAGATCCGTGCGCACAAAGTACCGCTGCGCAGCTCGATCTCGATGGACAACGGCCGGCCACTGGAGTCCAGAACCGGCTCGAGCGGAAGCGCCGAGTGATCGACCTCGAGATACTCTTCCTGCTGCCACCCATCCCCGTCGAGCCGCTGGCGAAAATAGCCCTGAGCGTAGAAGAGACCCACCCCGACGAGCGGAATCCCGAGATCGCTCGCGCTCTTCAGGTGGTCCCCGGCAAGGATTCCGAGCCCGCCGGAATAGATCGGTAGCGACTCGTGGATCCCGAACTCCGCAGAGAAGTAGGCCACCACGCGAGAATGGAGAACGCCGGACCGGTTCCGCTTGTGCGCTCCCCCCAGGTCTGAACGCGAGTCCATGTACTCGCGAAAACGCCGATAGGTGTGGTTGACGGTCGCGTGCAGCACGTGCGAGCGCGACCGCCGATGAAACTCCTCGAGCGAGATCTCGTTCAGGAGCGCGACAGGGTTGTGATGCAGCTGAGCGAAACGACGCTCGTCGAGACTACGAAACAAGGCACACGCCGCGGGATCCCAGCTCCACCACAGATTGCGCGCCAAAGCCCAGATCCGCTCGTAGGTGGGCGCGACGAACTGCTCGAGCAGACGCGCTTCGCTGACCACGGGCGCCAGATGCCGAGCGGCCAGCTCGAGTCGCTCGGCTTCCGCCTGCGAGAACTTGCGCACCTCGCGCGTCTGCACGACCAGCACGCCCTGAACGACTCCCTGATCCAGCACCGGCACCCCGAGAAAGGACCGGAAGGGCTCCTCCCCCGCTTCTGGGATGAACTTGAAGCGTTCGTGTCTCGGCGCGTTCTCGACGATGATGGTCGAGACCTGCTTGGCGGTGAGCCCAGTGAGCCCCTCGTCTACGCGCAAGATCAGCTTGCCGACGCTCGAGGCGCGCAAGCCCACCGTGGCTGCCAGGACCAGGCGCGCACGGTCGGGCATGATCAAGTAGATCGAGCATACGTCGGAGCGGAGGTGACGCTGAACCAAGCGCGCAACGTTGTCGAGTGTGTGCGTGGGATTTCCGCTTCGCGATACCACCTGCGCAACTTCCGCAGGGTCCAGCTGGGAGTTCAGGTCCAGCTCGAATTCAGGGGGGAGTGGCTCGAACGTCATACTGTCTCCATCGCCGCATCCGTCGGCATTGCCACGCGCGAGCCTGCCATTACTCTCTGGAAGGACCGCGCCTGTGTGGAAGCCGCTCGCTGCGCAACGATCATCCGGTATTCTTGAGCGCGGATGCAATGCCCGCGATGCTCTCCAGGCACGCCACGAGTAGCTCATCCTGCGGCTCCTGTCCCTCGCGGAGCCGTCCGAGCAATACGATCTGCACGAAGCTCAAGGGGTCGATGTAGGGAATGCGCCGCTCGATCGACTGCTTCAGGATCGGCATCCGGTCCAGCAGACCGCCCTGCTCCGAGATGTGGCAAACGGCGTCCCTCGTGCGCTGGAACTCGATCTCGATGCGGCGAAAGACAGTGTCACCGAGCTCGCGATCGCGGGTCAGCCGCGCGTACAGGCGGGCGATCGTCAGATCCGCCTTCGCCAGGATCATCGCGGTGTTGTCTACCACCGTGCGCCAGAAGGGCCAGTGCGCGTACATGACCCGCAGCTGCTCCAGCAGCTCAGGGTGCTCCTCGCACACCTCGGAGAAGGCGCTGCCGAACCCATACCACCCAGGCAGGGTGTGCCGGCTCTGCATCCAACTGAAGACCCACGGGATGGCGCGCAGGTTCTCGATCCCCCCTCCAGTGGCTCTACGCGCGGGCCTGGAAGCGAGCTTGAGAGCTCCGATCTCGAAGTACGGCGTGGCTTGCTCGAAGTAGGCGATGAAGTCGGGGCAGTCGTACACCAGCTCCCGGTAGTGTTCGCGAGCAGCCAGCGCCAACCGCTCGACCGCCCACTCCCATTCTGGATGAGTCGAGAGTGGATGGGTCGAAGGAGAATGGGTCGAGAGCGGATGGGTCGGCGGCGGATCGCCTGAAGGCGGATGAGTCGCGGGGGCTTGGGCCGAGGGCAACTGCGTAGTCGCCAGCATCGCGTGCAGAATCTGCTCGAGATGACGCCACGCGATGATCGGACGGTTGTACCGATCCGCGATCACCTCGCCCTGCTCGGTGATCGCGATGCGCCCATTGGGGGAAGGCTGCGCGAGAATCGCGCGATTGGCGGGTCCCCCGCCACGACCGATGGCACCCCCGCGACCGTGGAAGACCTGCAGGGTGAAGCCAGCCCGCCGGGATAGCGCGTCGAGCTCGCGCTGCGCCTTGTAGATCGCCCAGGCAGAGTGCAGCGGCCCCGACTCCTTGCTGCTGTCCGAGTACCCCAGCATGATCTCTTGAACGCGATGGCGCAGCTCCAGCTGCCGCTGGTAGAGCGGCAGGCTGATCAGCCGCTGCAGCACCGGAACCGCCTCCTGAAGAGCGGCATGAGACTCGAACAGCGGCACGATGTCGAGGCGGCTGACCCCGCGGCGAGGGTCGAACAGGCCTGTTTCACGGGCCAGCACGAGCACCTCGAGGATGTGGGCGGGGTCGGTCGCACCACTGATGATGTAGCGCTCGATCGCACGTTCCCCACTCGACTCGAGCAGCTGCGCGACTGTGTGGAAGGTTTCGAGTAGCTCGCACGTTGACTCGGAGAAGGGTGGGTCTGCGGGAACCAACGGACGGCGCACCTCCAGCTCGGCCACCAGTAGGTCGAAGCGCTCGTTGGGACTCCGCTCGAGGTAGTTCGAGCAAAGCCCCGCCCAAGCGAAGATCTCCGCCAAGGCCTCGCCGTGTCGGCCCGCGTGCTGTCGAATGTCGAGCGTCAAGAAATGGAATCCGAACACGTCGACCTCGCGCATGAGCGCGCGCACGTCGCGCACCACAGCATGCTCGCTCCCAGAGTGCTGAAGGTCATGAACGATCACGCTCAGATCTTCCAGCAGGTCGTGCGGATCGCGATAGACGATCGCGGAGGTTGAATGTTGGAAGTCCGCACCCGGGCGTGCTGCGTCGCTCGGCCTGCCTCGTGTCGCAGACAGACGCATCTCGATGGCGCGCAGCTTCGTGCGGTAGAGCTCGGTCGCCGAGCTCGACGCCGGCTCGCGCCGGCGAAGATCCGGAAGCTCAGCGAAGTCTCGCTCGAGTGATGCGAGGAGCCGCAGCCTGACCGGCTGCAGCTCACGCGACTGGCTCAGCTTGCGTCCGAGCTGCCGCACACGATCGAGATAGCGTTCCAGCACGATCTCTCGGTGGAGCTTCACCGCACTCCGAGTCACCTCGGGCGTGACGTGCGGATTGCCGTCGCGGTCTCCGCCGATCCAGGACCCGAAGGTCAGCAGGCTCGGCACGTCCCAGGTCCGTTCGGGATAGATCTCCGTCAGAGCCTCCTCGAACGACTGATAGAACTCCGCAGCGATCTCGAACAGCGAGGGACTGACCATCCCGAGCCCGTGCCGAACCTCGTCGACGGGAGACGGACGGTGCCGACGCACAATGTCAGTCAGCCAGAAGGTCTCGATCTCGGATACGATCGAGTGCATGGAACGGCGCCGCTCCCGCGGAAGCAGAGCCTGCGTCTCGATTCTCTCCATCTCGGCCGCGATCTGATCGAGCTTCTCGAGCACCGTACGGCGCCGTGCCTCGCTCGGGTGCGCCGTGAACACCGGGCGGATCCGAAGCCGATCGAGCATGCCGGCGAGCGCATCGGCCGACACCCCCTGGGCGCGCAGCAGTGCGAGCGCCTGCTGTGGTGACTCGCTCTGCGGCTCATCGCTCTCGTTCTGCGTGCGCAGGCGCAGCGCGCGAATCCGGGCCTGCTGCTCCGCCAGATTGATCAGATCGAAGCTCAACGAGAAGAATCGGGTGAGCGTGCGCAACGACGAGAGCGAGAGCTTGGCGAGCTGGGTGAGCAGGCGCTCCGCGACCAGCGGCTGGTCGCCTGGGTCGGCACCCGAGCGCAGCGCCCGCGTGGCGGAGCGCACCTCGTCGACGAGCTCGACCGCGCGTTCGCCTTCGAACTTCGCGACGCTTCGCTCGAGCATTCCGAGCAGGAGCTCGATGTCCTGCTCCAAGGACGGAGCGGCGTGGGCATCGCCCTGCACCGACGGCAACGCCCGCAGCGGGAGGGAATCGTCCTGGGCAGCCCGGCTCTTCACCGTTCGATCCGTCGCCGTCATCGCTTCAGTCCGCGTATGCGATGCGCTTGTGGATGTCGATGTTCACCGAGTGGTAGGGCTCGGTCAAATTCCCGACTGCGAACAGGGTGCTACGCACGTGCTCCATGTCGTCCGCCGCCAAGGCGTTGTCGAATATCGGCCTCAGGTAGGCGACTCCCTGCTGGGAGAGGCGTAGCAGGTCCGGGTCGTAGAACGACGCATGCATCCTGCGCGGATGTACGATCCCCCACCGATCCCGAAACTCGTTGGCGTCGATTCCGGCAACGTAGAATCCGTGTTCGCGGTCATGCTGCAGGATCGCCAAGCGATTGACCTGCCCCTCGAGTAACAGGTCCACGGCGTGCCCACCGAGCTGGGTCGCATAGAACTGGTCGAAGTAGACAGGACGCCCCCCTCGCTGCGTGTGCCCCACCTTGCGCGTGAAGATCGCAGTCTCTGCAGAGTCGTTGCGGCGGCGATCTCGAAAGAAGGCGTCGCCCAAGCGCTCGACCAGTAAGCGACGGATCGCCTCCGCTGCCCCGCCGTCACGTAGACCTCCAATCGAAGGGAGATCTTCCTCCGAGCCCATGGCCCTTCCCTTGGAATCCGTGATCCCCTCGGCGCAGACGATCACCGCGTGCTTCTGCAGCTCGTAGACCTGTGTCACACGCTCGACGAGGCGTTCGATGTCGAGCTCGACTTCGGGAACGAGAAGGATGTCGGGCTGGCCGTACGCGGCCCCGAGCGCCAGGTATCCGGACTGCCTTCCCATCACCTCGACGATGGCGATGCGGCGGTGGCTCTCTGCAGTGCTGCGAATTCGCTGAACGCCCCATGCGGATACGAAGACCGCGGTCGCGAATCCCGGCGTGACGTAGTTGACGATCTGGTCGAGGGAAAAGCGGGCACGAGCCGGCCCCCGCACGTAGCGGAATCCCTCCTGGCTCCCGTCCGGCTCGCGCTGCCATTCGTCCGGCTCGTGCCGGTAGTTGAGCCCGAGGTCGTTGTCGATCGTCTTCGGCGCCAGCACCGTCGGAAGGTAGCGCGAGAGTGCTTGCATCCCCGCCAAGGTTCCGTCGCCCCCGATGCACACCAACCCCTCGACCCCGAGGCGCGCGAAACGCAGAGCCAGCTCTTCTACCCGAGGATCGTTCGGACTCAGATAGTCGCGGGAGGCGCCAATGACCGTACCTCCGCGCGTCGCATCGAGCTCCGGGATGGTGCGAAACAGCGGATTCAAACGCACGTGTGGCAGACGGGGGTTCAGCAAACCGCTGAAGCCCTTGATGATCCCGAGCGCATCGACCTCGCGCTGATTGGAGCGCATGACGGCTCCGAACAAGGTGGCGTTGAGCGCAGGGGTGTCTCCGCCTGCAGTGAGGATTGCGATTCGCTTCATGCAGGGAACTCCGGACTCGAAGGGGAGAGTCGGACTCTGCCTGCCCGTCAGGAGCGCATCGCTGATGAGCTCACGCGCAGGTCTCAGCTACATACGCCCAATGATTGGGCGCCTGAACTGCATTGCATCGAGGTTCTCCAGCGGACACGGCCGCCAACGATTCTCTCTGCAAGGGCAGGGCCAAGGTGTACACGCAGAGCGCGCGTTCTAGGATCAGAGCAGATCACCGAGCGCGTCGAATTCCCCGTAGACTCGCTGGATCCACTTCTGGACCCGTCGCCGGTCCATGGTCGAGAGTCGGAGCTCCGACGTCGTGTCGTTGCCCGCTGCCCAGAAGCTGGAGCCATAGCGGTCGATCCGATACATCGCCGCTGGATGCAGCTCCGGCAAGTCGATCACGCGGCCTCCCAAGGCCCGAACCTCGGCGATGGCCTGAGAGTCGTTCAGCTGCGAGAAGTCACGCGAACGGCCGTGGTTCCGGACGATCACGTAGCCGACCTCCTTCGCGTACTGCTGCACCAGTGCGGACAGCAGTTCGACGGAGTCGAATCCACCGTCGGTGACGTGCCAGAAGCAGATGGGCAGCTCGTCCTCGCTGGCAATGGCGGTGACATCACCACCGTCCACCCACCGACGGACCGCAAGCGCAGATTGCGCGGGCAGATCCACGAGCACTCGGCGGTCAGGCTCCGCGAGCGCATACTCGACGATCCGGTCCATGCTCTCGAGCTCGTGAATCTCGAGAGGCTCGCTCCGATCGCTGTAGTACCGCAGCAGCGCGGGATGAGACGCATCTCCATCGAGCCCGACGAAGCTCAGCTGGTGATCGATGAAGAACTGCGCCAGCAGACGCGAGACCACCGACTTGCCCACCCCACCCTTCTCCCCCCCCACGAAATGAACGCCCGCCACTGCATTCCTCCAGGTCTCGCCGTGCGACGATCGACGGCTTTGCATTCGACTTCGAACTGCCCGAGCCGTCGAACAAGCTACCGAAGCCAGGGATCGCCACCAGTCGCGGAGTTACCCCAGCGTCTCCACGAGCACCGGACATTCGCGCACGGCGACGGCTTCGTTACGGACCCGACGCGAGGCTGAATCCGCTATCCTCGGCTCGCAATGCCGCAGGATCCCAAGCAGCACTTCGTCGAGCAGCTGAAGCTGCAATACCGCGAGATCATCTCGGGGGCTCATCGTTCGGAGAGCGCCGCTGGGCGTGCTTACGAATCAGCTCGAGCCGAAGCCCGCTCGAAGGACGAGTTCAAGAATGCGGCCAGCGAGGGACGACTTGCGATGGCCCACCAGCGACGGCGACGCGAGGCCAAACGCGAACTCGAAGCGCTGATCGCGTTCGTACGCCGGGGCATTCCGCGCTTCGACCGGCGGGGCGCAGTCGGCTTGGGCGCACTGGTCGACGTCTCGCTCGAGCTGGACGACGAGGTGGAAGAGCGCACCCTACTCCTCTTGCCGGTAGGCGCGGGCCACGAGCTCACCGGCCCGGGAGGCGACGGCTTCGTCTCGGTGATCACGCCGGCTTCGCCAGCCGGTCGCGCGCTACACGGTGCGCGGGTCGGCGACTCCGTAGAGGTGGTGATGCCGGAGCGACGTTGCGACTGGACCGTAGTCGACCTGACGTGACCGTAGTCGACCTGACGTGACCGTAGTCGACCTGACGTGACCGTAGTCGACCTGATGTGACCGTAGTCGACCTGATGTGACGGTTGTCGACCGAATGCGACCGTCGTCCTGTTGGAGCAGGCGCGTGCCCAGGCTCGCTCACTCACATTCGGTGACGATCGACTGTCCTTCCGTACGCGAGTGACAGCGGCTCGGCGCAGCCGAGTCGCGCCCTCCGGTACTCACGGATCCAGCACGAACCGGCTCGGCACTCACCGACGTGTTGCCCGCTGCGCGCTCCCGACGCGCCAGACCACCGCCCGCACCCGGCTCGGCCTCGTCGGGATCGTCGCCGACTTCAGCAGAACGCAGCCCCGCTCCGCGTGCGCGTATGCGCTGCCCTTCAGAACCGCGTGACCTTTCGTAGAGCTGGATGCGCCCATCCAGCTCAGCCTCCAGTTCATCGGCATAGTCGTTCCACTCGCGGAACTCGGCATACTCCTCAGCGGCGGCCGCCTTCGCGCGAGCCGCGGCAATCTCGGATCGCTTCGCCTCGACGTAGGACTCGAACTGGATTCCGGACTCCAGCTTCTGGATCTGGAACTCCGACAAACTGAGAGTCAGAACCGTCAAAGGTATTCGAGTAACTATTTTGCCTACCTTTACCCCGGTGGGATCATCAGGCGAGACGGCGAGAGAAGCGCAGCCCAGCCAAACACTGGCCAAGAGACAACCCACGATGCGCAGCCGGACGACGTTGCCGAGAACGCCCGAACCCGGAGCCCCCCTCGCACCGCGCGCGCCGCGCAGCGTACGCAGAGGCTGCACGAACCGATCCTGGGCCTGCATTTCGGACATCGGATGCGAATCCGCGAGTGGAGTGCGCATGAACTGGTTTCACCGTCAAAGTGGAGCACCCGAAGCAACCTCTCGAGTGCAGGAAGCGCCTCCAGGATAACAGCGAACCTCGAGAGTGGAAATCCATCGTTGTCGCCCAGGACGCAATGTGAGCGGAAGGTCTCAACTGGGCTCGCATCCGACCGAAGGTGAACCGACCTGGTCACGTCCCGCGCTCGTTGCACGGCCGCTGCGCATCCTCTGCGTGTCTGTACGACAAAGTCATCAAGCAGCTCGAGTGACACCCGATACAGCGAGAGCACATCCATTCGCCTTCAAAACGTCTACTCGACTTCAGAATGAAAGGGAGCATATGTTCACACCGCGCTCGAATCGGTTCTCGTTCCAACGCTTGCGGGGCTCTGCCCGATCGCGCAATCGCGTCGCCGCGCTTCTCGGCAGCCTGCTCGCCGGAGCATGCATCGCGACCGCTCCGCAGGCGGCGGAGGATCAGCGCACGACGGAGGGGCGCCTGGAGCGCGCCGTGTTCGCGACCGAGATCAAGGATCGCGAGCCCGTAGACCCGGTCTCTAGCTTGCCCACGAACCGAGGGCGGGTGTTCTTCTTCACCGAGATCGTCGGGCTCGAGGGACACACGATTCGCCATCGCTGGGAGTACAAGGGCGAGACGATGGCAGAAGTCGAGTTCGACGTACGTGGGCCGCGCTGGCGGGTCTATTCGTCGAAGAATCTGCTTCCGATCTGGTCGGGCGACTGGACCGTCCGCGTGCTCGACGACTCCGGACGGGAGCTGGGGCAGACGCAGCTCGCCTACGGTGGGCCGGTGAATCGGGGCAACCCCGAAAGCGTTCCTGCTTCTCCAGAAGACTGAGCCTCACGCGGAGACGCCCGAAAGCTGCTGCCTACAGGAGCGACTGCCAGACCTCTCGCTCCTCGCGCCCGGGGTCCGAAGCGGGCTCGCAGTCGGGACCGAGCAACATGGTCTGGCGCTCTTCAGGCGTGTACTGGCGCCACTCGGGCAATCCGGGATGGCCTGGATCCGTGTCGTGCGCGAAGCGGATCCAGGCGTCCATCATCTGTTCGGAGAGACGCTCCACGTGCGCGCCCGCTCCGATGAGACCGGCGAGCGGCTCCATCTGCGTGTGACCGAACACGAACGGGAGATCCAGCGCATGGCAGCTGCCGAGGCGGCCGTCGAGCGCAGGCGACCGATAGGTGAACAGATACTTGTAGACGCGCTCCGCATGCGCACGCTGAGCTTCGGCGAGCCGAATCGCGGGCACGCGAAACACGCGATCCGTCTCGATCGCCGAGAACAGCTGGGCCGGACTCGCGCCGCTGCGCGCCTTCGTATAGACCTCGACGATCCGAGCGGCGCGCGCGTACAGCAGATTAGGCGACAGCGCAGGCCCGAGAGCTTCCGCCACGCGATCTCGCACGCGTTCGAGCAGACCGGCCTCGGTCAAGTTCTGCACGGTCGGATCGAGCAAGCAGAAGAAGTTCCACTCCTCGAGATTCGTCCCGATCAACAGGGAGACTCCGCGGGCAGACCCGTCCTGGATCGCCTCGAGCGGCGCTCGCGGCAAGGTCGCCGGATCGATCACCGGCTGGAACCAGATGGTTCCCAGCGCATCCATCAGTCGCTGATCGACATGCGCCTGCGCGGCGAGTAGCTCGTCTGGCGAGGCCCCGAAGAGCCGGTCGAGCGCGTCCTGGTCGGAACTGCCGCCGGGAACCCCGAGCCCCTCGAGCAGCTGGCTCGTGACGCGCGCTGCCTGGTCTGGAGTGAGGTAGTTGTGGGCAGCTCCGCTCTGCAGGATCGCACGCCGGAACAGCCCGCGAGCCCTTGGCATGGCCATCAGGCTCCCGATGCACATCCCCCCGGCTGACTCCCCACAGAGCGTGACGTTCGCCGGATCGCCGCCGAACGCCGCGATGTTGTCCCGCACCCACTCGAGCGCGGCGATCTGATCGAGAAGTCCCGGGTTGGCGCTTGCCCCCCGGCTGGCCCCGCCGACCGAGCTCAGGTCCATGAACCCGAGGGCTCCGAGTCGATAGTTCAGGGTCACGAGAACGAGGTCACCGCGCGGGACGAGTCGCGTCCCTGCATAGAGCGGGCTCGACCCCTCTCCACGTCGGAAGGCGCCACCGTGGATGTAGACGATCACCGGACGCTTTCCGTGGTCCGCAGCGGGAGTCCAGACGTTGAGGGTCAGACAGTCCTCGGACAGCGGGTTCTGCGCCCCCGTGGGCAGGATCTGGAGCCTGCGCGCCGACTGGGGACAGGACATCCCATAGCGGATGGCGTCGCGCGCCCCCGTCCAGGGCTCGGGCGGCTCCGGCGCGCAGAAGCGGCGCTCGCCGAGCGGAGGAGCAGCGAAGGGGATGCCGCGATAGCACTCGATCCCGGCTTCGTAGCTCCCGGCCAGCTTTCCGTAACAGGTCTCTACGAGAGGAGGAGCGGTCGCTCCGCCTTGGGGCGATCCAGCTGCTCCACGGTTCACTCCCATGCTCATACCGAGTTCCTCTCTCCCTGTCAGCGACACCCACGTAGCGGGCGGTGCCCACGGCCAGTGGGGCCCTAGGGTACCACCCCGATGGACAGGAGCTCGCGCGCGGGAGCCTTCACATGGGAAATTCACGCGCGACTCCGCCTGTGCCCCCCCAACCCGCTATGATCCCGCCCACCGTCCCATGGGACTCGCGCCCTCCACCCTTCGCGACCGCAGAGGCGACCGAAGCGGCGGACGGAGAGAGAGGCAGGACGGAAAGCGAGAGAGACCTTACCCACGGCCGAGACATGGCGCGCACCGCGTCCGCGACCGTGGGCCCAGCGGAGGTGACCATGTCCGAGTTCAGCTACAAGCCCCTGTTCCAGCTCGCGCACGACGATACACCGTATCGCAAGCTCAGCTCCGACTACGTGAGCGTGGAGTCCTTCCATGGAAAGGACGTGCTGGTCGTCCAGCCCGAAGCGCTGACCCTGCTCGCGTCGACCGCCATGGACGACATCGCTCACCTGCTGCGCCCCGGTCACCTCGCGCAGCTGCGCAAGATCCTGGACGACCCCGAGGCCTCTGCAAACGATCGCTTCGTAGCCCTCGAGCTGCTGAAGAACGCCAATATCGCTTCGGGACACGTGCTGCCGGGGTGCCAAGACACAGGCACCGCGATCGTCATCGGGCACAAGGGCGAGAACGTCTTCACTTTCTGCGACGACGCCGAGGCGCTCTCGCGAGGCGTCTACGACGCCTACCAGTCTCGCAACCTGCGCTACTCCCAGATGGCTCCGCTCGACATGTATACCGAGAAGAACACGGGTACCAACCTACCCGCGCAGATCGAGCTCTATGCGGATCCGGGCGACGAGTACCACTTCCTGTTCCTGGCGAAGGGTGGGGGCTCAGCCAACAAGACGTTTCTCTACCAAGAGACCAAGGCGCTACTCAATCCGGAGTCGCTGCTTCGCTTCGTGGCCGAGAAGATCCAGACGCTCGGGACCTCGGCCTGCCCGCCGTATCATCTCGCACTGGTGATCGGCGGCATGTCTGCCGAGTTCACCTTGAAAACCGTCAAGCTGGCGAGTGCCCGCTATCTCGACCAACTCCCCGAGAGTGGCGACGAGTCGGGGCGCGCCTTCCGGGATCGCGACCTGGAAGAAAAGATCCACAAGCTCTGCAACGAAACGGGGATCGGGGCCCAGTTCGGCGGCAAGTACTTCGCCCACGATGTGCGCGTGATTCGGCTACCTCGCCACGGAGCCTCCTGTCCGGTGGGAATCGGAGTTTCGTGCTCGGCCGATCGACAGGCGCTCGGGAAGATCACGCGCGAGGGCATCTTCCTGGAGCAGCTGGAGACGCATCCGGCCCAGTATCTGCCCGACGTCACCACCGACGAACTCGACGGCGAGGTGGTGGAGATCGACCTGAACCGGCCGATGTCCGAGATCCTCGCCGAGCTCTCGAAGCATCCCGTGTCCACACGGCTCTCTCTGACGGGTCCCATGATCGTGGGCCGAGACATCGCACACGCCAAGCTGAAGGAGCGGCTCGACTCGGGGGGCGAGCTCCCCGACTACGTCAAGGAACACATGATTTACTACGCTGGACCCGCGAAACGCCCCGAGGGCTACGCTTCGGGCTCCTTCGGGCCCACCACCGCGGGGCGCATGGACTCCTACGTCGATCTGTTCCAGAGCAAGGGCGGCAGCATGGTCATGTTGGCCAAGGGCAATCGATCGCGCGCCGTACGCGATGCGTGCGCGCGCCACGGCGGCTTCTATCTGGGATCGATCGGGGGCCCAGCCGCGCGGCTCGCCGAGCACTGCATCAAACACGTCGAAGTGCTGGAATATCCCGAGCTCGGGATGGAGGCGATCTGGAAGATCGAGGTCGAAGACTTTCCGGCGTTCATCGTCGTGGACGACAAGGGGAACGACTTCTACGCCGACCTGACGGCAAAGCGACCGGCACCGGTCGTCCAGCTCAGCTGAATCCGGCCAGCTCCCGATGCCCCCCGTCGGCACGAGATTGCGCCACAGGCGCGGTCGGCAGATCCCGGCCCTCTGCGGCCTCTTGGCACTGGCCCTCAGCGTGATCCACTGCGCCTGCCAGGGTCCTGCGGATCAGAGAACGCGGTCGGGCCCAGCGCGCTTCCTCGCTCTCGGAGACTCGTACACGATCGGGGAGAGCGTGACCGAGGCAGAGCGCTGGCCCGTGGTCCTCGTGCGCGAGCTACGGGCGCGCGGCGTTTCGATCGAGCCTGCGCGCATCCTCGCGCGCACGGGCTGGAGCACGGCCCAGCTCGCCACGGCCCTCGACGAGGCGGACTTGGAGCCCCCCTACGACCTGGTGACGCTCGCGATCGGCGTCAACGACCAGTTTCGGAATTTTGCAGAAGCATCGTACTCGGATCGGGTGCGAGGCCTGTTGGAACGCGCCATCGAGCTCGCGGGGGGCGATCCCGCGCGCGTGCTGATGATCTCGATTCCGGACTACGGAGTCACACCGTTCGGCATGGCGTTGGGAAGCGAGCGCATCACGGCCGCGATCGACCTCTACAACGAGCGCAATCGAGCGCAGGCCGAGCAGGCAGGCATCGTGCACATCGACATCACACCGATCTCGCGCGAAGCCGCCAGCGAGCCGGCGCTTATCGCGAGCGACGGGCTCCACCCATCCGGGAAGATGTACGCCCGCTGGGTCGAACAGATCCTCCCCTTGGCAGAGCGGGTGCTGCGAGGCGATACTGCGCCCGCGCCATGACTACGACACTTTCCGAATTCGAGTCGAAGCAGCTGCTGCGCGAAGCAGGAGTGCCGGTTCCCGACGATCGCCTGGTGGACACTGCGGACGCTGCAGTGAAGGCCGCGGAAGCGATCGGGCTACCCGTCGCCCTCAAGCTCTGCGGACGGCACATCGCCCACAAGACCGAGCGCAATCTCGTGCGTTTGGGACTGGCCTCCGCCGATCGGGTCCGGTCTCAGGCCGAGGAGCTGCTCGCCGCACGCGGGCCCGACGAGGGGGATGCCCGACTGCTCGTCTCACCAATGGTGAGCGGACGCCGTGAGGTCATCGCCGGCCTCGTACGCGATCCACAGTTCGGCCCTTGCGTCATGTTGGGCATCGGCGGAATCTTCGCCGAGGCGCTCGCAGACGTCGCCTTCGCGGTTGCGCCGCTCGAGCCGCACGATGCCGACGAGCTGATGGATTCTCTCCAATACCGGCAGCTTCTCGGTGAGTTTCGCGGCGAACCCGCGGTCGATCGCACAGCGCTTCGCAACGTGCTCGAGGGGCTCGCCAAACTCGGTGTAGAGCGCCCGGACATCCGCTCGATCGACGTCAACCCTCTGATCATCGATCGGGGCCGCCCGGTGGCGGTGGACGCGCTGGTCGAGCTGGAGGAAACCTCCGCATGAGCGATCGAGTCGAGCGCTTCCGTCCCTTGTTCTACCCACGCGGCGTGGTGGTGACCGGCGTGTCCCAGCATCCGGGCAAGTTCGGCACCGTCACGTTCCACAACCTGCTGCGGTTCGGGTACGAAGGCGAGATCTTCCCGATCAACCGCGACGGGATCGAGAGCCTCGGTCACGGCACCTATCGCTCGGTCGAGGAAATCCCGCACGGGCGCGCGGATCTGGTCTTCCTGTGCACCCCGGCCAAGGTGAACCCGGACCTGCTGCGCGCCTGCGCCAAGATCGGTGTACGAGCCGCGTTCGTAGCCTCCGCCGGCTACGGCGAAGCCGGCGCCGAAGGCGCCCGGCTGCAGAACGAGCTGGTCGCGCTGGCGGACGAGCTCGGAATCGTGCTCGCCGGGCCGAATGGGCAGGGCCTGATCTCTACGTCGGTCTCGATGTGCGCGCAGATCGTCGCTCCCTATCCACCGCCGGGGTCGATCTCGATGGTCAGCCAGAGCGGAAACATCGGCTCGAGCTACATGAACTACGGGGTGCTCACTCAGGTGGGATACTCGAAGGGTATCTCCTGCGGTAACTCCGCCCAGCTGGCCATCGCCGACTACCTGGCCTACTACGCCGAGGATCCCGACACCGCGGTCTCGCTCGCCTACCTCGAGGGGGTCGAGGACGGACGCGGGTTTCTCGATGTGGCGCGCGCGCATACGCGCCAGAAGCCCTTGGTGGTGCTGCGCGGTGGTGTGACCGACTCGGGCAAGGCCGCCGCATCGAGTCACACGGGGGCCATGGCCTCGAATGACCAGATCTTCAGGGGAGTCTGCCGTCAGGCGGGGATCACCCGGGCTGAGAATGTAGAGGACGCCTACGAGGCCGCCGCCACCTTCGCCACACAGCCCCTGCCCCGCGGGCGACGCACCCTGCTGTTCACCGTCGCGGGTGGATGGGGCGTACTCACTTCGGACGCTTGCGTCTCTGCCGGCCTCGAGCTGATCCCGCTTCCGGACGATCTCTGCAAAGCGATCGACAAGCTGGTTCCGGCACGCTGGAGCCGTGGGAATCCGATCGATCTCGCCGGCGGCGAGACACGCGACACGATCCCCGAGGTGCTGGAGCTGGCTGCCGCACACCCAGACGTCGATTCGATCATCTATCTCGGGATCGGGATCCAAGCGGCGCAGGGGCAGGTCTTCAAGAGCGGTGGCTTCTATCCAGAGTACGGGCTGGATCGCATCGCCGACTTCCACTACCGCCAGGACGAGCGCTACGCCAAGGCCGCCGCCGAGGTGAGCCAACGTCACGGCAAGCCCGTGCTCGTCGCGTCCGATCTGGTGTACACCGACCGACAGTACGGCAATCCAGGCCCCCTGGCCGTCCGCGATACCGGACGCATCTGCTATCCCTCCGGACATCGAGCTGTACGCGCGCTCTCGCACCTCGTACGCTACGCGGAATACCGCGACAAGCGGAGTTCCGGCGCGAACTAGCGGGACCGGTGCGCTTTGCGCACCCGAAAACTGCCCCGGGAAATAGCTCTTCGCACGGATCGCGCCCGGATGTGTTCGAAACGACCTGCCTGCACCAGACGAACCCCGACTGGCATGTATTCCCGCGGTTTTCGTGCGAAACTCCCACACTCGTAGTTGGCGGCAGCAGCGGGAATGCGGAAGAATTGGGAGCGCTTTGCCTCCTGGGGGGATTCGTGAAGAAGTCCACGGTGGTTCTAGTGCTGCTCTTCGCAGCATGGCTCGTGTGGTCGGGGGGCTATTCGATCCCGGGAGCGGACCATTTCCACGGCCTGGTGCTCGCCCTGGGGCTCGCATCCTGCGTCATCGTGCTGGCACTGCACGCACGCATGGAACGCCAACACAGCGATCGCACCTCGTATCTGCGCGTGCTCGGCTTCATCACGTACGGCCCTTGGCTGTTCTGGCAGATCGTCCTCTCGAACCTACAGATCGCGCGCGTCGTCCTGAGCCCCAAGCTCCCGATCCATCCTCAGCTCGTCCGCATTCGTGCGAATCTTCGCACCGACTTCGGCTGGACTGTCCTAGCCAACTCGATCACGCTCACCCCCGGGACGTTGACCCTCGATGTGCGCAACGGCTTCGCGCTGATCCATGCGCTGACCGACGAGACCGCCGCAGACATCCGGTCGGGCACGTTTCCCGATAAGGTGGCTCAGCTCGAAGGCAGTCCCCGAACCGAAGCGGAAGGGCCCACAGCTTGATGCTCCAGCTCGCCATCGTCGGCATCCTGGTGAGCATGGCGCTCAACCTGATTCGTGCCTGCCTGGGCCCGTCGGTCTTCGATCGCGCGCTGGCCGCCAACGCGTTCGCGACGGTGACCGTCCTACTGATCGCTCTCGACGGCTTCGTCAACGAGCGCCCAGAGTTCCTGGATCTGGCCCTGGTCTACGGTCTGCTGGGTTTCGTGGGCACGCTTGCCGTACTCCGCTTCTGGAAGTACGGAAACCTGGCGTCCGACGAGCGCCCGAAGGCATGACGCTCGAAGTCACGAGGCTTGGAGTCCTGGGAGAGCTCCAAGGTGGGTGAAGCGCTCGAATGGATCGGCGGCATGATGGCGATCGCGGGATCACTCTTCTGTGTGATCGGCGGCATCGGCATGCTGCGCCTGCCGGACTTCTTCTCGCGCACCCATGCGGCCAGCATCGGAGACTCTCTGGGAGCGGCATTGGTCCTGCTCGGTCTCGTGGTCTACGAGAGCGCGCAGTGGTTCCAGACACAGGAAAGCGGCGGGAGCGTGAGCGTGATCATCAAGCTGCTGCTGCTGCTCGGCTTCATCTACGTGGTCAGTCCCACAGCGACGCACGCACTCGCCAAAGCCGCGTTCGCCGGAGGGGTCAGAGTGGATTCGGTCGCAGCTCCAGGCTCGGCTTCCGATGAGGCTCAGAGCAACCTCGACGGTCAGGAGGGCTCACCGCGATGACTCAGCTGCTGGATCTGTTGCCACCGCCGGTCCCGCTCTTCGTGCTCTTGATTGCAGTCGCTCTCGTGATCGCGCGTGTCCGCGACCTGTTCGAGTCGGCAATGCTCTTCGGAATCTTCAGCCTCCTCTCCGCAGGGCTGTTCACGGTAATGGACGCCGTCGACGTAGCCTTCACGGAGGCGGCCATCGGTGCGGGAATCTCCACGATCCTCATCCTGGGCACCTTGGCGCTCACGACCCGCACCGAAGCCAAGCACAGCAGTCGGCGGCTCCCGGCTCTGGCCGCAGTGGTCATTACCGGCGCGGCGCTGATCTACGGTACACGGGACATGCCGCGCTACGGTGATCCCGAGGCTCCCATCCACCACCACGTGGCACCGTACTATCTGGACGAGACCCCGGCCGAGATCGGAGTTCCCAACTACGTCACGGCAATCCTCGCGAGCTACCGCGGCTACGACACCTACGGAGAGCTCACGGTCATCTTCACCGCAGGACTGGGCGTGCTCTCACTGCTCGGTAATGCCGTGCGGACGGCGAAGGACGAGTGATGCGTCCATTGGCGATGAGGATGCGCGAGAAGGTCGTCCTGCGAGTCGTCTCCAGGAGCTTCATTCCCTTCGTGCTGCTGTTCGGGTTCTACGTTCAGTTCCACGGCGACTTCGGCCCTGGCGGAGGCTTCCAGGCGGGAGTGATCGTCGCGGCCGGCTTGATCCTCTACGCAATGATCTTCGGCCTCGACGCAGCACGTCTCGTGGTCCCGCAACGCTGGACGGAGATCGGAGCCGTCGTCGGAGTGCTCCTTTACGGCGGGGTCGGTGCCCTGAGCTTGTTGCTCGGCGGAAACTTCCTCGACTACAACCTACTCGACTCGCACGACCCTATGCACGGTCAGCACCTCGGCATCCTACTGGTCGAGCTCGGTGTGGGCATCACCGTCACGTCGGTCATGATCATGATCTACTACGTCTTCGCTGGCCGCGGAGTCGGAGCCCGTCCGCCCACCGCGGCGGATGCCGAGCGATGAGCTGGACGGATCTGTCGCGCTCCCGCCGCGAAAGACAGCCTGCGGGGCGGGAGTAAGCATGGAACTCGGAGTCTGGAACTACTGGGTCGTCATCATCTTGATGATGATCGGCCTGTACACAGTGATCGCGCGCGAGAACATGATCAAGAAGATCATGGGACTCAACCTGTTTCAGGTCTCCGTGATCATGCTCTACATCACCATGGGTAAGGTCGACGGCGGAACCGCCCCGATCGTGGTCGAAGCGAGCCACACCGCGAGTCCGGTGATCTACTCGAACCCCGTTCCCCATGTCCTGATGCTTACGGCGATCGTCGTGGGGGTGGCGGTGACCGCGGTCGGACTCGCCCTCGTCGTGCGCATCCGGGAGACCTACGGCACGATCGAGGAAGCCGAGATCGCAGAGATCGAGGGAGACGCGGCATGACACAGCTGGTCCCGCTGCAGGTCGTAATCCCCTTGCTTGCCGCCCCGATCTGCCTCTTGTTGAGAGATCGTCGCTATGCGTACGTCTTCTCGCTCGCCGTCGTCTGGGCCACGTTCGCAGTCAGTGTGGCGTTGCTCGGCCAGGTGTTGGGGAGCGGCCCGCTGAGCTACGCGATGGGCGGCTGGGCACCGCCCTTCGGCATCGAGTATCGCGTCGACACACTGAATGCGTTCGTGCTGCTGATCGTGGCCGGCATCGCGGCTGTCGTGTTGCCTGCCGGCGTCGGACCGGGCTCACGTGCAGCCCAGGATGGCCGCGAGTACATCTTCTATACGGCGTTCTTGCTCTGCCTGGCCGGCTTGCTGGGCGTCACGATCACGGGTGACGCCTTCAACGTGTTCGTTTTTCTCGAGATCTCCTCGCTCGCATCGTACGTGCTGGTAAGCCTGGGAGACGATCGGCGCGCCTTCGTGGCTGCGTTCTCCTATCTGATCGTGGGAACGATCGGAGGAACCTTCATTCTCATCGGGATCGGGCTGGCCTACCAGATGACGGGCACCCTCAACATGGAGGACCTAGCGGCGCGTCTGCCCCTGGTCACGGACCAGCGCACCACGCGGGTCGCCTTCGCCTTCCTGACGATCGGGATCGCGATCAAGCTTGCCGTCTTTCCGCTGCACCAATGGCTTCCGAACGCCTACTCGCAGGCCCCGGCGGTCGTTTCCGCATTCCTGTCGGCTACGGGAACCAAGGTCGCCTACTACCTGCTCGTACGCTTCGTCTTCACCATCTTCGGAGCGGGCTTCGTCTTCGGAGCACTCCACCTCGACGCGATCCTGATGCCACTCTCGATCGCCGCCATGTTCCTGGGCTCCATTGCCGCCATTTATCAGACGGATCTCAAACGACTGCTCGCCTACTCGAGCATCGCACAAGTCGGCTACATGACCCTGGGCCTCAGCATGGCCAGCATCGATGGCTTGACGGGCGGCATCGTACATCTGTTCAACCACGCGCTGATGAAGGGCGGGCTGTTCCTCGTCGTTGCCTGTGTAGCAGAACGCCTGCACTCGACTCGACTGGTAGACCTGCGCGGGCTGGGCCGACGCATGCCCATCACCACGGCAGCCTTCGTGATCGGCGGATTGGGCCTCATCGGGGTTCCGGGGACCGCAGGCTTCGTGAGCAAGTGGTACCTGGTGCTCGGCGCACTCGAGCGCGACTCGATCCTGCTCGCTTTCCTGATTCTGCTCAGCTCGCTACTCGCGGTGGTCTATCTGTGGCGGATCGTCGAGCTGGCGTACTTCCAAGCCCCCGATGCAGACGCTGCGCCGATTCGCGAAGCGAGCTCCTCGTTGATTCCTGCCTGCGTGCTCATCGCTGCGACCTTGTACTTCGGCATCTTCACCGAGTGGTCCGCGGGTGTCGCCCGCAGCGCGGCGATCTGGTTGATGGGGGGGCCGGTATGAGCGCCGAAGTGCTCATCCTTGTCGCGCTCGGGTCACCGTGCCTGGGCGCACTGGGGGTCGCTCTCACCGGGCGGCATCCGAATCTGCGGGAATCGATGACGCTCTTGGCAGCGCTCTCGACCTTCGTCTGCGTGAGCCTGCTGATCGGGCAGGTGGCGGGTGGGGCACGGCCACGCCTCGAGCTGGTCCAGCTCTTTCCCAGCGCCAGCCTCGCGTTCGAGCTCGAGCCACTCGGCATGCTCTACGCCGGCGTCGCGGCGGGACTCTGGATTCCGACCTCGCTCTACGCGATCGGCTACATGCGCGGCCACCATGAGATCAACCAGACGCGCTTCTTCGTCTGCTTCGCGCTGTCGATCTTCGGCGCCCTCGGGATCGCATTCTCAGCGAACCTGGTGACCTTGTTCCTTTTCTACGAGTTCTTGACCCTGGCCACCTACCCGCTCGTCACCCACGCGGGCACGGAGAAGGCACGCAATGCCGGCCGGATCTACCTCGGCATTCTGATCTCGACCTCGGTCGGGTTCCTCCTCCTCGCCATCCTGGCCACCGGGTACTTCACGGGCACGTTCGAGTTCCGCCCCGGCGGCATTCTGGACGGTAAGGTCAGCACCGGGCTCGGAACCTTGCTGCTGGGTCTCTACGCCTTCGGAATCGGCAAGGCGGCTCTCATGCCGTTTCATCGCTGGCTCCCCGCCGCGATGGTCGCTCCTACCCCGGTCAGCGCACTCCTCCACGCGGTGGCGGTCGTGAAGGCAGGCGTCTTCTCGGTCCTCAAGGTGGTCGTCTACGTCTTCGGTGCCGAGTACCTCGCCAGCACGGGCATCTCGGTCTGGCTCATGTACGTCGCGGCGGCGACGATCCTGATCGCCTCCATCGTGGCATTGCGCAAGGACAACCTGAAGGCGCGGCTCGCCTACTCGACCGTCAGCCAGCTCGCGTACATCGTCCTGGGTGCTGCGCTGGCCACCAGCGCCGGGATCGTTGGCGCCGCCATGCACATCGCGATGCACGCGGTAGGCAAGATCACCTTGTTCTTCTGCGCCGGGGCGATCATGGTCGCCTCGCACAAGACCGAGGTGAGCGAGCTCAACGGGATCGGGCGACGCATGCCCTGGACGATGGGGGCATTCCTCGTCGCCTCGCTCTCCATCATCGGGCTCCCGCCCCTGGGGGGGGCCTGGAGCAAGTGGTTCCTCGCCCTGGGCGCTGCTGAAGGCCACCAGTACGTGCTGATCGCAGTCCTCATGATCAGCTCGCTGCTCTCGATCGGGTACCTGATGCCGGTCGTCGCGCGGGCCTTCTTCGTCGCACCCGTAGAGGGAACGAGCGCAGGAGAGTCCGACCACGGACACGACCCGGCGCGCGACACCGGCCTAAAGGAAGCTCCCGCGCTCTGCGTGGTTCCGCTGTGCGTGACGGCGGCGGGCTGTATTGCCCTGTTCTTTCTAGCCCCGAAGCTGCACTCGATGCTGCTTCCGCTGGCGACGGGCGCGGTGCCGCGCGTCGCAGATTTCGCGGCTCGGCAGCTGCCGTAGTCGGCCCCTGGAGGAGGCGAATGTCTCAGGAATCCGACGAACGCCCGCGCTGGCTCGATCGCAGCGAAAACGTCGACAAGATCTGCTACGCGCTGTACGCGGTCTGTGGCGGTCTGCTGCTGGCGGATCTCTTCTACGACCGCAAGACCCACTTCGAGTTCGAAACCTGGCTGCCCACCGGCTTCGCTGGCGTCTATGGGCTCCTCGCATGCGTTGGACTCGTCCTGGCAGCCAAGCTTCTCCGCGTTCTGATCATGCGCAGCGAGGACTACTATGATTGAGCAGATTCCTCCGGGCCTCCCACTGATTCTGGGCTGTCTACTGGCCCCGTGGCTTCCGCGCACGCTCAAGAGCGCCTATCTGCTGCTGCTGCCGCTCTTGACCCTGGCCCACATCTGGTCGCTCCCTGCCGACCATCAGCTCGCGCTCTCGATCTTCGACGGTGCCTACACGCTCGAACTCGTGCGTGTGGACAAGCTCGCTCTCGTGTTCGCGACCATCTTCTCGATCGCGGCCTTCCTGAGCCAGCTCTACGCCCTACACCTAGACGACGACGCCCAGCACTTGTCCGGCAACATCTATGCCGGCAGCGCCATTGCAGCCGTGTTCGCCGGAGACCTCATCACCCTGTTCGTGTACTGGGAAGCCACCGCCATCTCCTCGGTCTTCCTGGTCTGGGCACGGCGCAACCAGCGCTCCTACCGCGCAGGGCTTCGCTATCTGGTGATTCAGGTGGGCTCGGGCGTCCTGCTGCTCGCGGGCACGATCCTCCACTTCGCAGATACCGGCTCGATCGCGTTCGATCATCTCGGCCTGGTCAGCCCGGCGACCGCGCTGATCCTGATCGCCTTCGGGATCAAGGCCGCATTCCCTCTGCTCCACAACTGGCTGCAGGATGCCTATCCCGAGGCAACCGTGACCGGAACGGTCTACCTGTCGTCCTTCACCACCAAGCTCGCCATCTATGCGCTCGCACGCGGATTCGCCGGAACCGAGATCCTGGTCCCCATCGGCGCGGCGATGACCGCCTTTCCGATCTTCTACGCCGTGATCGAAAACGACCTCCGGCGCGTATTGGCGTACAGCCTGAACAATCAGCTGGGGTACATGGTCGTAGGGATCGGAATCGGCACCGAGCTCGCGCTCAACGGCACCGCAGCACACGCGTTCGCGCACATCCTGTACAAGGGGCTCCTGTTCATGAGCATCGGCGCCGTCCTGTTCCGGACGGGGACCGCCAATGGCTCGGATCTCGGCGGGCTCTACAAATCGATGCCCTGGACGACGGGCTTCTGCATGATCGGAGCGGCGGCCATCTCGGCGTTCCCACTCTTTTCGGGCTTCATCTCGAAGTCCATGATCCTGACCGCCGCCGAGGAGGAGCACCGGACCCTGACCTACCTGGTCCTGCTGTTCGCCTCCGCTGGCGTATTCCACCACTCTGGGATCAAGATTCCCTTCTTCGCGTTCTTCGGCCACGATCGCGGACACCGGGTAGAGGAGGCGCCCCTCAACATGCGCTTCGCCATGGGCGGCGCCGCCCTGCTCTGCGTCGGGCTCGGAGTGTTCTACGAACCTCTCTATGCGATGCTGCCGTTCCCCGCAGACTACACGCCCTATACGACCACCCACGTCGTCACGACCTTGCAGCTCCTGCTCTTCTCTGCTCTCGCATTCACCCTGCTGATGCGCAGCGGGATCTATCCTCCAGAGCTCCACTCTACGAATCTGGACTTCGACTGGACCTATCGCCGCGCAGCCCCGGCACTCGTGAGCTGGGCCACGATCGCCATCAGCTGGCTGCAAAGCACGCTTCGGTCGCTGCTCTCGCGAGTAGGGACCGCTGCACAGACGGGCCTGTCGCGACTGGCGACGCCTCCGGGAGCCATCGGAGAACCCTGGGGCACAGGTACGACGAGCCTCTGCGCGGCCCTGTTGCTGGGGATCGTGCTCGTCTTCTACTACGCCTGAGTGACAACTCTTCATTTCTGCCACGCGCTGCGCACCCGACGAGGGCGCTCCGCAGCTTCGAGTCTCAGGCCCCGCTGTTGGGCACCGATAAGCGCCTACGGTACACCCGACCCGTCGTTCCGTGCGCCCATCTCCCGGCAGGTGGGTCTCTGCGAACGGCCGGAGTTGTGGAGGACGGGCCGAAGCCCCTGACGCCATCCTCCCGAGGACCGATCAGGCGTGGCGGATATCAAGCACAGAGCGGGCATCGAGAGGGAGCGGCTGCAGCGAGCTGCCGCACTTCACTGGGTCCATTGGCTCGTCGTCGTGTCGTCCCTCGTGGTAACCCTCTTCGCGTGGCGGTTCTCCGCGTCGCAGGTCGAGTCGCGCGTTTCCGCCCAATTCGAACGCGCCGCAGACCAGGTAATCGAGCTGATCTCGGAACGCATGCAGAAGTACGAGGACGCCCTATGGGCGGGTACCGGCACCATTCACGCGACCGGCGGCAGCATTTCTCACTCACACTGGCTGCGCTTCGCAGAGGCGCTCGAGATCGAGGAGAAGTACCCGGGCATCAATGGGATCGGCGTGATCTTTCACGTGGATCGCGCGTCGGAGCAAGAGTTTCTCGAGAGCCAACGGCGCGAGCGTCCGGACTTCAGGATCCATCCCGAGCACAAGGAGCCCGAGCTCCTCCCGATCGCCTACATCGAGCCGGTCGAGATCAATCGCGCTGCCGTTGGACTGGACATGGCACACGAGACCAACCGCTACACAGCGGCACGTCGATCGCGAGAGACCGGAACCGCACAGATCACCGGACCCATCGTGCTCGTCCAGGACGCGGAGAAGACACCGGGATTCCTGTTCTTCGTCCCCTTCTATTCGCGAAGCGGTCCCTTATCCCCCGATGAGCGCATCGAAAGCTTCCGTGGAATCGTATACGCGCCCTTCATCGTTCGGAAGCTCCTCGACGGCACACTCGCACGCGACCGCCGACACGTGGGCATCTCGATCCGAGACGGAGGCGAGACGATCTTCGACGAACACTCCGCCGAGTACGCCGATTTCGATCCAAATCCGCTGTACTCCAAGCACGTCGAGCTCGAGCTCTACGGACGAAACTGGAGCTTCGAGATTCAGTCGGATCGCTCGTTCCGAGCAGCGGCTCACCGCAACCAACCTACGCTGATCCTGATCGGTGGCATTCTGATCGACAGCCTGCTGCTCGCGCTGTTCATGTTCATGTCGAGCTCGAGCCGGCGCGCGCTGCGCTATGCAGATCTGGCCAAGGCGGAACTCGAGCAGAAGGCATCGGAGCTCGAGATCTCGAACGCCGACCTCGAACAGTTTGCCTATGTGGCCGCCCACGATCTGCAGGAGCCCCTGCGCATGGTCATCACGTACTCCCAGCTCCTGGGGAGCCGCTACCCGCAGGACGATCCTCAGGTCAACTCCTACCTGAGCTACGTAGTCCAGAACGCCAAGCGTATGGCGCAGCTCGTCCAGGCCCTCCTCGCCTACTCGCGACTCGAAGGGGAGACCCAAAGCTCGAAGCCAGAGGCGGATTCGGGGCACGTCGCTCGATCCGTGATCACCTCGCTCGAGCTCGCGATCCAAGACGCGGAGGCAGAGATCATTCTCGATGAGCTTCCGCGCGTTGCCGTCGATGCAGACCATCTGGGACAAATCTTCCAGAATCTGATCGGGAACGCGCTGAAGTTCCGAGGAGACGATGCGCCTCGGATCCATATCTTCGCGGAGCCCGATACCAACGGTATGTGGCGCTTCGGCGTCTCCGACAACGGCATTGGGATCGATTCTCGCTACTGGGACCGCATCTTCACGGTGTTCAAGCGCCTTCATCGACGTGAGTCCTACGAGGGCACGGGGATCGGCCTCGCCATCTGCAAGCGCGTCGTCCAACGAAACCTGGGGAAGATCTGGGTAGACTCCGACCCGGGCAAGGGATCGACCTTCTACTTCACCCTTCCCGGTACCGGCGACGATTCCCCATGACGTCCGACGAGAGCTCCATTCGTCCGAACGAGAACTCCATACGCGTTCTCTTGGTAGAGGACAACACCGCTGACGCCGAGATCGTCACGATCCATCTGGAGGAAGCTTCTGGGGACGCGGTGACGATTACGCGGGTCGCACGGCTGTCCGAAGCGATCGAGAAACTCCGCTGCGAGCCCCATGACGTCGTGCTCCTCGATCTGTCGCTCCCCGACAGCCGCGGGATCGAAACCGTATCGCGCCTCAGGGCCGAAGCGGATCGTGCCGCGGTCGTGGTCATGACGGGGAGCCTCGATGAGCGGCTCTCGCTCGAAGCCGCCGATCATGGAGCGGAGGCCTTTCTCGTCAAGGGAGAGGCAGAGGGGGCGCTTCTGATGCGCACCCTGGTCTATGCGATCCGCCAGCACCGCTCTCGGCGCGAGCTCGAGGAGGAGCGACGCGAAAGCGAGTACCGTGCCACGCACGATGCCCTGACTCGGCTCCCGAACCGCATGCTGCTGATGGACCGCTTGCAGCAGGCGATGCAGACCGCTTCGCGCACGGAGCGAGTCGTCGGGCTCTTGTTCGTTGACCTCGATCACTTCAAGGAAGTCAACGACGACCTCGGACACGCCACCGGCGATGCGCTCCTGCAGTGTGTCGCGGAGCGACTGACGCAGCACGTTCGCGCGAGCGATACGGTGGCGCGGCTCGGCGGCGATGAGTTCGTCGTCCTCCTGACCAACGTGCGTCGCGGAGAGGACGTACACATACTCGCCGAGAAGCTCGAGCAAGCACTCTCCGAACCTGCGACGCTCGAGGGACACGACGTCACGCCGGGAGCGAGCATCGGAGCTGCGGTGGGCCCCGAGGACGGCGCGAGCGCCGCCGAGCTGTTGGCTGCGGCGGACGCCGCGATGTACCGCACGAAGCGCTCGCGACGCGAGCGAGACGCCGAGCACACTGCGCCTCCCCCGGCGAGCCAGGCTCCAGCGCAGGACACTGCTACGACAGAGCAGACGAGTGCCAGCGACTCCAATCTCGAATTCCACTTCGCTCCAGAGATCGATGTCGAAGCCGGAAACCTCTCGGGCGTCGAGGTGATTCCCATGTGCCCGCTTCCAGATGGGCGCATGATTCCTTGGTCGTCTTCCGCAGCACACGAGATCGAACGACCCTCCCAGACTTCAGCGGTGCTGCACGGTGTCTTCTCGCTGCTCGAGCGAAAGGTCGCCGAGAGCACCCTTCTGAAGCGAGCGCCGCGAATCAGCCTGGTCCTGCCCGAGCGCGTCCTCACACATCCGGAGCTACCCGAGAGGCTCGAATCCCTGCGCATGCAGTTGGAGCGCTCTGCCGAGCACTCCGCACAGCTCGAGTGTCGGATCCCCCCGACGCTCTTGATCGCACGGTTCCGCGGCGAGCTGCCTACTTGGGTCGCGAACGCACACGCAAAGCTGGCCCTCGATCTCGGCGCAGCGCCGAGCCTGGATCAGCTCCTGCTCGCGCTGCGCCACTTTCCCGTCTCGTGCGTGCATACGCCTGTAGACCTTGCGGGCCCGCCGGGCGGGAGCAGGATCGAGCGCGCCACGGCCGCGTGCATCGCCCATCTTCTCGAGTACCTGAAGATTCGGTGGTCTGTGCATGACGTCGATCGCGAATCGCAGGCAGAGAACCTGTACGACCTCGGCGCCCGCCACATGCGGGGAGCACTCTTCGTCCCTGCGGGCTCCGATCGCGAAGTATCGGCTGAGCTCGCGTCGGGCATCGGTTGGGTACCGAGTCACAAACGAGCACCCGAGGCATGAGCGACATCCATGCGCGACTTGCATTCGCCCTGCCGGGACCCCGCTCAAATGCTTCCGATGCTTGCACAGCCGGCTTTAGCCCGACTTGACGCGACCGATAGGGACGCCAAGGAAGGGAGCCACCCCGCAGCGATCGGAAGCGACTAGGGAGTCCCCATGGCTGGCAGACCTGAGACCATCTCCGTGCTCGTCATCGATGACGGCGAAACCGACCGCGATCTCTATCGCTGCTTTCTATCGGAGTTCTCCAATCCCGAGTTCGTCATCGTCGAGGCGGCCACCGCCGCGGAGGGCGTGGAGCTCGCAGCGAAGTCCGAGCCAGATTGCATTCTGGTGGACTACCACCTTCCGGATGCGGATGGCCTCGACATCATCGGACGTCTCGACCGCAGCGGGATTCTGGGCCGAAAGGCGGTCGTCATGCTGACGGGTCACGGCGACGAGCGCATCTGCGCGGCCGCCCTGAAGCGGGGAGCTCTCGACTACGCGCGCAAGTCCGATCTGACCCCCACGGGGCTCTCCCACATCGTCACGAACGCGGTCGAACGCGCCGCACTGCGCCGCGAGCTACGCGAGAAGCAGGAAGCCATCGCGCGCCACTCCGAAGAGATCGAGCTCGCGAAGGATCAGCTGGAAGCCGCCGTCATCGAGCTGAACCACGTGAACCTCGAGCTCAAGAAAGCGAACGAACACGCTCAGTACGAGCTCACGCACGACGCGCTCACGGGCCTGTCGAATCGGCTCCTTCTCGAGAGCCAGCTGCAAGGCGCGATTCGGTACGCGAGCCGCTACGAGCAGAACCTGGGGCTCCTGTACTTCAGTATGAAGGGATTCTCGCGCGTCAACGAGGCGCTGGGGCGGGTCGCAGCCGACGATCTGATCCACGCGACCTCGCAGCGCATTCGCGCGACGACGCGAGACAGCGACATCGTTGCACGGGTCGGCGAGGACGAGTTCGCAGTCTTCCTGCGGCGGCTCAAGGACCCGACGGACGCTGGCATGGTTGCACGCAAGGTGCTCGACGCGATCTCCGAACCCTACGAGGGATGCGGAGGGCGTATCGCTGTAACGTG
Source organism: Pseudomonadota bacterium (assembly GCA_003247575.1). Classification (GTDB taxonomy): domain Bacteria; phylum Myxococcota_A; class UBA9160; order SZUA-336; family SZUA-336; genus SZUA-336. Next base: position 39,396 of record QJZC01000026.1, on the reverse strand, counting down.
GAACGTCGGCATCTCGCTCTATCCGCGCGATGCCAAGGATCCCGAGACGCTCCTCCTGCGCGCGCACACGGCCATGTGCGAGGCCAGCCGCTATCAGCGTTCCGGTCTCTGCTTCTACGATGCAGAGATGAACGACCTCGCTCAGTCGGAGCTCGTGCTCGAGAGCAGCCTGCGCGACGGACTCGGGCGAGACGAGCTAGCGCTCGTCTACCAGCCGCTGGTCTCGCTGGCTGAATCCAGGCTGATCGGCGTCGAAGCGCTGCTGCGCTGGCGCCATCCCACGCGCGGGTGGCTTTCGCCCGCACAATTCTTGCCGCTCGCCGAGCGTACGGATCTAATCGTAGACATCGGCAACTGGGTAATGGCCCACGGGCTCCGTCAATCACGCCGCTGGCGGGAAGCCGGAATGCCGGACCTCCCGCTCTCGATCAACGTGTCGATGCGCGAGCTCCGCTCACCGGACTTCACGGACCGCCTCATGACCCACGCCTTCGACGCAGGGATCGCACCGGATGCGATTCGCTGCGAGCTCACCGAGTTCTCGCTGGGCGAGAACGCCGCCTGGGCCGCAGCACAGCTCGAGAATCTTCGTAGCGCGGGGGTCAGCATCGCGCTCGACGACTTCGGCATGGGACACGCGTCGCTACAGAGCCTGGAGCGGTTCCCGATCGACGTGGTGAAGATCGATCGCAGCTTCGTCACGAATGCGGACCAGAATCATCGGGACGCAGCCATCACCTCGGCGATGCTCAATCTCGCGCACTCACTCTCGCTGGAAACCGTGGCAGTGGGGGTAGAGCGTGTCGAGGGGCTCAAGTTACTTCACAGTCTGGGCTGCGGGAGCGCGCAAGGGTACGCCGTGTCCCGCCCACTCCCGCCGAACCGGTTCCTCCGCTGGGCTTCCCGGCTGTGATGGAAACACGATCCGAGGCGGCACGACTCGAGGCACTGCGGGAGTATCGCATTCTCGATACGCCACCCCAGACTGAATTCGACACATTGGTCGCCGTCACCGCCGAGCTGTTCGAGGTACCTACGGCTCTCGTCTCGCTCGTCGACGAGAATCGACAGTGGTTCAAGGCACGAGTTGGGCTCGAAACCTGCGAGACAGAACGCAGCGTCTCCTTCTGCACGCACGCGATCGAGTCATCGGAGCGCGCGCTCGTGGTCGAGGACGCGCTCGCAGACGAGCGCTTCGCGACGAACCCGCTCGTCACCGGCACCCCTCAAATCCGCTTCTACGCCGGGGCGCCACTGGTGACTCCAGGGGGCCTCGCCATCGGCACGCTCTGCATCATCGACCAGAAGCCGAGAAGCTTCACCTCGGCCCAGATCGAGCGGCTGTGCGATCTAGCCAGGCTGGTCGTCGGTCAGCTGGAGCTACAGCGAACCGGCAGAGCTCTCAGCGCTCAGGCGGGCCGTCTTGCGAGCCAGGGTGCGCAGCTCCAGGCCTTGAACGCTGAGCTCGATCGATTCGTGCAGGGAGCAGCGCACGACCTGCGGGCACCGCTGCGCCATGTCACAGGCTTCGGGCGGCTACTCGCCCAGGCGATCAGCTCGCGCTTGTCCGAGAAGGAAGCGGGCTACCTGAACCGGATCCTCGAGAGCACCCGCCGCATGGACCGCATGCTGCAGGCCCTCTACGTCTACGCTCAGTCCGCGGGAGCCCTCGAGCTCACCCGAGTCAACACGCAGCGACTGCTAAAGGACGTGCGGGACGACCTGGAGCTACAGATCGTAGAGACGGGCACGACTCTCTCGATCGGCGAGCTTCCCCCGGTTTGGGCCGATGCGGCGCAGCTCCAGCGCGTGCTGCTGAACCTGCTCGACAACGCCATCAAATACACGGCCCAGTTGACCTCGAAGCCCGAGATCTTCATCGGTGCGGAGCGAGATCGGCACCTATGGCGCTTCGAGGTCCGCGACAACGGACCTGGAATCGCCTCGCAGGACGTCTGCTCGCTGTTCGAGCCGTTCACGCGCTTGTGCGTGGACGAGCAGGTCGCGGGTGCCGGCATGGGCCTCGCGCTGTGCAAGCGCGTCATCGAACGGATGCAGGGCCAGATCTGGCTCGAGTCCAAGCTCGGCGAAGGAACGACCTTCTACTTTACCGTCCCCGCGCTCGATCCGCGCGAGGTCGGCCCCGATCAAGCGGCCTCACAGTCTGAGAGGGCAACATGCGATGCCTACGACATTTGACCTGCTGATCGTCGAGGACAACCCTGGCGACATCGACTTGATCCGCGAAGCGCTTTCCGAGAGCTCGTTCTCCTATCGCATCGCGGCCCACACGAGCGGCGAAACGGCGCTCGCCTACCTGAAGGACTGCGTTCAGAGCCCCGAATCGCAGTCCTTTCCAGACCTGGCAATCCTGGACCTGAATCTCCCCGGCCTCTCGGGGCGCGAGGTGCTCGAAGAGATTCGTAGAAACTCGCGCACCGCCAACCTACCCGTGGTGATCATGACCTCTTCCCGGGCTCCGAAGGACATCGACGAGAGCTACCAGCTCCACGCCAACTGCTACGTGGCGAAGCCGCTCGATTTCGAGGAGTTCATGGGCACGATCCGCCAGATCGAGCAGTTCTGGTTCCAGACAGTACTGCGCCCGCTCAAGCCGGGCGCCTAGGTCGACCCTCCCCGCACTGCATCGCAAGCGGCCGTCCAGTCTTGCGACAGCCGGATGCGACAGCGACAGGCGCGTGCGCCAGGCGGGTGGGAATGCAGTTGATGACCGCGCTACAATGGGCGTCGTGTCCTCTTCGAATTCATCTCCGAATCCGAGTTCCTCTCCGAGTCCCACACGAGACACATCGAGGCGACGAGCACAGGATCGAGTGCGTCTGCCCAGCGACGTACTTCCTAGCCGCTACGCACTCCAGCTCGAAATCGATCCCAAGCGCAGCCATTTCGATGGAGAGGTCCGGATCGACCTCACGGCGCCCAAGGGCCTGCGCACGCTCGAGCTTCACTGTGTCGATCTGGACACGCGAGAGATCGAAGTGCTCGACCGCGCTGGCCCCGTAGAGGTCTCCAGTGCGCGCACGGATCACAGGCTCGAGCGCCTCGTTCTGCGTTTGCGCACGGGGTTGCGGAGCCCGAGTGCACAGCTCCGGATCCGCTACTCCGGCCCGCTCCGGGACGATCTGCGCGGACTCTACAGTGCGCGCTCCGGGCGCAGGCGCTACGCCACCACTCAGCTCGAGGCCGCAGACGCGCGACGCTTCTTCCCGTGCTTCGACGAACCCGACAAGAAGGCGCGCTTCGCGCTCTCGGTCACCTTCCCGAAGGGGCTCGTCGCCGTCTCGAACAGCCCAGTCGTGAAGCGCGAACGGGGAACGCGTACGGAGACCTGGGCATTCGCCGAGACTCCCCCCCTGTCGACTTACCTGATCGCGCTAGTCATAGGCGAGCTGGAGAGCTCCCGCATGCGGCGAGCCGGACGGCGACACACGCCGATTCGGATCTGGGGCGTTCCCGGAAGCAAGTCACAGATGGGCTTCGCGCTCGAGGCCGCCGAAGCATCGCTCGTCCGGCTGGAGCGCTACTTCGCGCTGCCATACCCATACGAGAAGCTCGATCTCATCGCGGTCCCCGACTTCGAGTTCGGGGCGATGGAGAACGCTGGAGCAGTCACGTTTCGCGAGAGCCTACTGCTGGTCGATCCGAAGACGATCTCGCTACCGGAGAGAAAGCGCGTCGCCGAGGTGATCGCACACGAGCTCGCCCACATGTGGTTCGGCGATCTGGTGACGATGGCGTGGTGGGACGATCTCTGGCTGAACGAGGCCTTCGCCACCTGGATGGCCTACTCTGTGGTGGACGACTGGAAACCCGAATGGAAGCTGTGGCTCGACTTCCAGCAGGCCCGCAGCCAAGCGTTCAACCTCGATTCGCTCAAGAACACGCACCCGATCTACACCGAGGTCCGAACCCCCGACGAGGCCACCGAGAACTTCGATCGGATCACCTACGAGAAGGGCGCCTCGGTGGTTCGGATGATCGAGCGCTGGCTCGGCGAAAGGCCCTTTCGCACAGGGGTTCGTAGCTACATCCAAGCGCATCGCGAGTCCAACGCGCGCGCTTCGGATCTCTGGGGAGCGCTCGAGGCCGCCTCCGGACGTCCGGTCGAACACGTCGTGAAGAGCTGGATCTCCCGTGCCGGCTTTCCGGTGCTCCACGTGGCGCCGAGCGAGACGGGTATCCGCATTCGCCAGGAGCGCTATTCGTCCGATCTGTCGCGCGGCACCCCTGCGCAAGAGGAGCCGTGGCCCATTCCCGCGGTCCTGCGCTGGCGCGGAGAGCGGGGGCGCACACACGTGGAACCGCATCTGATCGAAGGTCGCGAGGAGTCGTTGGAGCTTGGGCCCGGCGCGCTGAGCTTCGTGTACGCCAACGCTGCCGAATCCGGCTTCTACCGCCCACTGCATGCCGAAGAGCTGCTGGACCAACTCGAGCGCAACTGGACGCGGCTTGCCTCGGTGGAACGCATGGGGCTGATCGAACATCAATGGGCGGGCGTGCGGGCGGGGACCGCACCTCTCCGCTCCGTCCTCGATCTGCTTCCGCGCCTGGCCTCGGAAGAGGAGCCCGAGGTGCTGCGCACCCTGTACGCGCCTCTGGCCTGGATTCACGACCAGCTCGTTCCCGCCCTTCCAGCTCCCAAACAGGCTGCATTCAGTGCGCAGATCTCAGCTGTGTTCAGCCCGAGCTTGCGCGAGCTCGGCCTCGCCGGGCGAAAGCGCGAGGCTGACGACCGGCGAGCTCTGCGCGCCATCCTGCTCCAGCTCGTCGGCACGCTCACCGAGGATCCCTCTATCGAGGAGGAAGTCCCCGCGAGAGTCCGCGCCTACCTGAAGGATCGCGCTTCGGTCGATGCGAACCTGGCGACATGCCTGGTCGGACTCGCAGCGCGGAGCGGCAACAAGAGCCTCTACGAGGCATACCTGCGCGCGATGAAGGCCGCGAAGACCCCGCAGGAACGCACTCGATTCCAATTCGCGCTGGCGGCCTTTCGGGATCGAGCCCTACTCGCTCGGACGCTCGAGCTCCTGCTGACCCCACGCATCCCCACCCAGGACGTAGTGATTCTGATCGGCCACCTGATATCCAACCCGGAGGCGAGGGAGATGACCTGGAGCTTCGTTCAGGAACGCTGGGAGGCGCTGGCGCCGCGAATCTCGACCGGACTGGCATCGCGCCTCGTAGCAGCGCTCCCCGCCCTGCAGACGCGCACTCACCGGAAGGAAGTCGCGGCATTCTTCCGCGCACATCCTCTCCCCGCCGCAGCGCGCGCGCTGCGCCAAGCGCTCGAGCGCTTCGATCTCGAGGCGCGTCAGCGCAAGCGGCTGCTGCCCGAGCTCCGCAGCTGGCTTCGCGATCTAGCCTCGGAGGCGAGCCGGTGAGCGAGCTGGCAGACCGAACGTGCGTCCCATGCAAGGGAGGCATTCCTCCCCTCAGCCCTGAGGAGCAGGACAGACTGCGCCACTCACTCGAACCAGACTGGCAGATCGTGGATCAGCACCACCTGCGTCGCGAGCTGGGCTTCCCAAACTTTGCAAAGGCGCTCGAGTTCGTGAATCTGGTTGGTGCAGAGGCCGAACGCCAGGGACATCATCCAGACCTGCATCTCGCGTGGGGGAAGGTCGTGATCGAAATCTGGACACACAAGATCGACGGCCTGCACGAATCGGACTTCATTCTCGCGGCGAAATGCGATCGGATCTTCACAAGGCATTCACGCGGCTGACTCCGGATCCGCTGAGTGCAATCCGCGATGCCTGTGCGTTCGTCGCGGAGCATGCCGAGTGCGTTCGCGTCGTCGAGGGAGCATTGCCTGGCTACGCGAGAGCACTCGTCGACACCGACATGCCGGGGGCCGATGTGCTCGCACTGCCTAGCGCCGGGCGCGCGAATGCGAGTACGGAACTGGAGCGGCGCGCGGCCTTCGTGTTGATGCTCGATACGGTCAACTTCGGCTCCGGCTACTGGCCACATCTGCGCAAGCGTCCTGGACACTCGGGCTATCGAACCATCGAGGCTCGGCTACTGGATCTGTTCGAACGCGAAGGACCACCACCAGCCGCCGAGCTCGCCGAATCGACTCCCGAACGCTGCGCCGAAATCTTCGGACAAGTCCTTGCCCCCCCGATCGATGAGCTGATGCAGCACTTCGCCGACGCGTGGCGCGAGCTCGGGGAGTGGGTCGCATCCCGCTACGCGGGCAGCTACGTCTCGCTCGTCGCAGCCGCCGACGGAGAGGCCCAGCGGTTGATCGAGCTGCTGCTCGAGCTGCCCATGTTCCGCGACATATCGAGCTATCGCGGGCGACCTATCCCTCTGCTCAAGCGCGCACAGATCGCCGTTGCGGACCTCGCCGACGCACTCCCTGCTCCTCTCGGTAGCTTTCGCGGACTGGAGCGCTTGACCCTGTTCGCCGACAATCTGATTCCACACGTGCTTCGCATCGACGGCGTCCTGGCCTTTGATTCGACCTTGCTCGAACGAATCCAACGCGAGCAGCTCATCGCGGCGGGATCGCTCGAAGAAGTCGAGATGCGCGCCTGCGCGGTACACGCAGTCGAGCTACTCAGCGCCGAGCTCTCGAACCAGGGGAGCCCCCGAAGCCCGCGAGAGCTCGATCGCTGGCTGTGGCAGCGGGGTGCCGCTCGCGCATACAAGGCCGAGCCGCGCCCCCGGGCTCGCTCGATCTACTACTGAGGGTCTAGCAGCCCGTTGATGGCGACGGGAGTGACTTGTTCAGCGGGCTGCTAGATCGCGCCGCAGACAGGTGACCGCGTTGCGACGCTCTGGTGAGTAGCCCGCCCACTTCTCACTCGACACCTCGGCCTGTGGGACGCGCCGAAAGGCATGTCTTTCGAAGAACAGAGCCACGCGTTCCGAAGTCGTGCAAGAGAAGACGTACTCGAGACCCTGCACTCGCGCGACCTCGACGGCGTGGGTCAGCAAATGCCCACCCACTCCCTCACCGAGAAAGCGCGTCAGAGTGTAGAGCGAGGCTACCTCGGCGCTGGCTTCGTTCTCGGCCCGAATCAGCGCACCGATGCCCGCAAGATGAAGCCCCTCCAGGAACGCACCGAAGCCGCTCGCGAGCACGAGGTCGATCTGCTCTTCGTTGCGCGGCGCGAGGTATCCCTCGCTGACTCCGCGCGAGATCAGGTCGCTAGCGGCATCGTAGTCGTCGATCCCCAGCCGGCGCACGATGACGTAGCGCTCCTCGGTGAAGAGCGTGCCCGCGCCGTCGTAGCTGAACAGCTCGTCGTGCAGGCCCTCGAGTGAACAGACATTGATCGCTGGCACTCCGGCGACCAACGTGCGTTCGACCTCGTCCAGCAGGCGATCGCGCCGAGCGCTCCCGGTAGGCTTGCGTTCCCGCAACTCGGCCAGATGCATGAACGACACACGCTCCCCGGCCGGTGAGGTGAGCCCACCGTCACGGTCGATCCAGACGAGCTTCGACAGCCCCAGGCGCACCGCGGCCTCGCGGCATGCCGAGGCAAACTGCGTCGGGTCCGCGATTACCAGCCCTACGCAGCCGGTGGCGCGCAGTCCTCGCCAGATTCGGCCCCAGAGCTTCAGCTGCTGACTGACGGATTCCATCTCGAGCACACGATTCCCGGTGTAGCGGCCGATCGGAGCGCTCTCGGTCGAGAAGAGGATCACGCGCGTCTCGTTCTGCACGAGCTCGAGGACGACCCGAGAGAGCGCCTCCGGTGAGTCCAGCTCGGCCGCCGGCAGGGCGATTCCGACCGTTCGGCCGTGGAACTCCTCCAGGTAGAATGCCTTCTCCGAGAAGGCGGCTGCCGGAATCGACAGACCGAGGTCGGGACTGCGGGGGCTGGACGTGCTCATGGGAGCGCAAGAATGCCCGCCCTCCCCCGGCAACCGCAAATCCAGATCCGTTTCCTACCCGACCCAATCTGTGACCGCACTCGCTCGGCGCTCGCTCGGGCCGGGACCCGCCGCGAGTGGAACGCTACGCTGGCGGAATGCCCGATTCAGCTTCGCGGACTTCGGCTTCCCGGTCTTCTGCCACGCGGACGGTGGTGTGCTTCGACCTCGGCGGCGTGCTGGTCGAGATCTGTCGCTCGTGGCACGAGGCGTGCGGCGCGGCTGGGCTCGAGATTCGGCAGATGCCGGCCGCCTTCGAGCGCGAGCGATCCGCGCTCGCCGATCGGTACCAGCTGGGTCACCTGGACGACGCCGAGTACTACGCCCAGGTCTCCGAAGCGACGCACGGCGCCTACGCGCGAGACGAGATCGAGGCGATCCATCACGCCTGGACGCGTTCCGAGTATCCCGGAATCGCCCGCCTACTCAGCGAACTGTCAGAGCGCGACGACGTCCTGCTGGCTTGCCTCAGCAACACCAACGCCTCCCACTGGAGCCGGCTGGCTCCACTGGCCAGCGCCAGTGCCAGCGAGTACCCGAGCCTGCGCCGACTCCAGGTAAAGCTGGCCTCGCACCTGCTCGGGTTGGCAAAGCCCGATCCGCTGATCTACAAGAGAGCGCAACAGGAGTTCGCGGTTGCGGCCGCCGACATCCTCTTCTTCGACGACCTGGCATCGAACGTGAGCGCAGCAAATCGATCTGGCTGGCGCGCCCACCCCATCGATCCGCACGACGATCCGGCGAGTCAGCTGCGCGGGCACCTGGTGCGAAGCCGACTGCTGTGATACCGGGGCAGGATTCGTCGCGCGAGAGGCGCGGGGCCCGTACCCGAGAAGGCATCGCGGATCCGAGGGGACAGCACCGCGAGGAATGATTCGTGCAGACGCCTGCATCCCTTCAGCTGCACTGAAGCGAAGCCAAAAGACCTCGCTCCCGCGCCAAGCGGGCAAAACCCGAGCATGGGGGATGATCGCAGCTTAGACTCTCTGAAACGCTCGCTACGCCTCTAGGGCAGCCGGGTGAGACTTCCGACAACAGGCAGTATGCACTGTGGGGCATTCTGCATCGACGAGCGGCATAGGTAGGAACAGTGTTTATAGAAGGTTCCGTAATACGAAGACCGATCGACCCATCAGTGGAGGGACACACGTGATCATCGGCGTACCCAAGGAGACGGTTGCGAAGGAGACGCGGGTCGCGTTGATTCCGCCCGCGCTCAAGAAACTCCTGCAACAAGGCAACGAAGTCCACGTTGAAGCCGGGGCTGGCGAGGCCAGCGGATGGCGCGATGGAGCATATGAGGATGCCGGTGCCAAAGTCGTTGCTTCGGCCAAGGAGCTCTACGAAGCTGCAGACCTGATCGCGAAGGTGCAGCCCCCCACCATGGGCAAGCCCTCGGAGGTAGACCTGCTACGCGAGGGGACGGCGCTCGTATGCCTGCTGCTCCCGTTCGCCCACCTGGACGTGGTCAAGCGACTCGCGGAGCGCCGCATCACGAGCTTCGCGCTCGACCTCATGCCGCGCATCACGCGGGCCCAGAGCATGGATGTCTTGTCTTCGATGAGCTCGGTCGCCGGCTATCGAGCCGTGCTCTGGGCGGCCGACCGCCTACCGAAGTTCCTGCCGATGATGATGACCGCTGCGGGAACCATCAAGCCTGCACGCGTGCTCGTGCTCGGTGCCGGTGTGGCGGGACTACAGGCGATCGCCACGGCGAAGCGTCTGGGTGCAGTCGTCGAAGCCTTCGACGTACGCGCGGCGGCGAAGGAACAGGTCGAGAGTCTGGGTGGAAAATTCATCGAGCTTCCGAACGCAGAGGATGCCGAAGGCGCCGGAGGATACGCGAAGGAGCTCACACCAGAGCAGCAGGAAGCCCAGCGAAAGCTCCTCTCCCAGCGCATCGCGGAATCCGACGCGGTGATCTGTACCGCACTGGTTCCGGGGCGCAGAGCGCCGACGCTCCTGACCGCGGACCAGGTCAAGGGCATGCGGCCCGGATCCGTCGTGATCGATCTGGCTGCAGAACAAGGCGGAAACTGCGATCTGACGACCGCGGGGAAGACCGTGGTCAAACATGGGGTCACGATCTACGGCCCCACCAACGTAGCCGCCACGATGCCCGTGGACGCCAGCGCGATGTTCGCACGCAACACGGCGACCTTCCTGGCGCACCTCCTGCCGGAGGGACAGCTGCTGCTCAACCTCGAGGACGAGGTCGTGTCGGGGCCGATGGTCACTACCGACGGAAAGATCACACACGAAGCGGTTCGCAAGGCCGCGGAGGCTTAGAAGAAATGGAAGGCAGCTTCGTTCTGATGCTCACGATCTTCGTGCTGGCTCTCTTCGTCGGCGTCGAAGTCATCACGAAGGTCCCACCCACGCTGCATACACCTCTCATGTCGGGGTCGAACGCGATCTCGGGCATTACGATCATCGGCGCGATCATCGCGGCCGGGTCCGACTCGGGAGGGTTCATCACGTTTCTCGGCTTCCTGGCCGTCGTGCTGGCGATGGTCAACGTGGTCGGCGGATTCGCGGTGACCAACCGAATGCTCCAAATGTTCCAGACCAAGAAGAAGGGAGCCTAGACCGTGCAGAGCTGGATTCCTCTGGCCTATCTCGTATCCGCATCCTTCTTCATCATCGGTCTCAAGCGGCTGAGCTCGCCGCGAACCGCGGTGCAAGGGAACGTTCTCGCATCCATCGGAATGGCCGTCGCGATCATCGCGACCTTGCTGCTCGCGGAGGTCGTGAGCTACATCGGCGTCTTCATCGGCATGCTCGTCGGCGGGATCGCTGGGGCGGTCTTCGCGCAGCGCGTCCAGATGACTTCCATGCCGCAGATGGTCGCAATCTTCAACGGTCTCGGCGGTGCAGCATCGGCGCTGGTCGCGGCAGCCGAGCTGCTTCGTCTGAAGGCACAAGGGATCGACGCCGAGGCCAGCGTGTCCATCCCGATCGTCCTGGGCACGGTGATCGGCGCCGTGACCCTCACAGGTAGCTTCGTCGCGTTTGCCAAGCTACAGGAGCTGATGCGCGGGAACGCGGTCGTCTTCGCAGGCCAGCAAATGATCAACGGAGGCATCGCCTTGGCGATCCTGGCCTTCGGCGGACTCGTGATCGCGGACCCGACCAGCGTAGCCTCCTTCTGGATCCTGATGCTGGTGGCCTGTGCACTCGGCGCCCTGCTGGTCATCCCGATCGGGGGAGCCGACATGCCTGTCGTCATCTCCCTGCTGAATTCGTACTCCGGACTGGCAGCGTGCGCCACCGGCTTCGTGATCGAGAATCAGGGACTCGTAATCAGCGGCTCGCTCGTAGGCGCGTCCGGTCTGATCCTGACTCAGATCATGTGCAAAGCCATGAATCGCTCGCTCGGCAACGTGATCTTCGGCGCATTCGGAGCCGAGGCGAGCGCGCAAGCGGGCGCCGCGGCCTCGACCGGCACGGTGAAGAGCGGCAGCGCCGAGGATGCGGCGGCGATCCTGGATGCGGCGCAATCCGTCATCATCGTACCGGGCTACGGCTTGGCCGTCGCACAGGCGCAACATGCCGTGCGCGAGCTCGGTGACGAGCTCATCAAGCGAGGCATCGAGGTTCGCTACGCGATTCATCCGGTCGCCGGACGTATGCCAGGTCACATGAACGTGCTGCTCGCGGAAGCCGACGTGCCGTACGACATGCTCGTCGAGATGGAAGAGATCAACTCGTCGTTCCCACGTACCGACGTCGCGATCGTCGTGGGCGCAAACGACGTCACCAATCCTGCAGCACGCGAGGACACGAGCAGTCCCATCTACGGCATGCCCATTCTGGACGTAGACAAGGCCCGGACGTGCATGGTGATCAAGCGCAGCATGAACCCAGGCTTCGCGGGGATCGACAACCCGCTCTACACGGCAGAACGCACGATGATGCTGTTCGGCGACGCCAAGGGCATGGCCGAAGACATGGTCAAGGCCATGAAGGACCTCTGACCCAAGGGTCGAACTCCGAGCTGGGGGACGGACTCGAACTCCGTCTCTCAGCTCGGATCGATGCGTAGCGCAGCGTCCTCGAAGAACAGGCGCAGCACATCGATCATCGGAACCACATCCGCACTGCCGGCCATCTCGCGACAGGAGTGCATCGACAGCATGGGATTGCCGACGTCGACGGTTCGCAGACCAGCTCGCGCCGCACTGATGGGACCGATCGTGGATCCGCACGGCTGATCGTTCCGGCTCGAGAACTGCTGGGGCTCGAAGCCCGCCCGGCGACACAGGTGCATGAACACGCCGGCAGTCGTCGAATCCGTGGCATAGGCTTGGCTCGCGTGCGTCTTGACTACGGGCCCTCCACCGATGACCGGACTGTGCTCTGGCTCGTGTCTTTCGGCGTAGTTGGGATGAATCGCGTGCGCCATGTCTGCGGAGATCAGCATCGAGCGATCCAGAGCCCGAGGCAGCCCTTGCGGCTCGCCTCCCTTGAAGCCGCTTACGATGCGCTCGAGGGTCTCGAGCAGCAGCGGCCCACCCGCTCCACGGGCACTGCGGCTCCCGACCTCCTCGTGGTCGTAGAGGACCACCACGCGCGTCGCCGGTGGTAGCTCCGATCTCCGTGCGGAGATCAAGGCTGCCAACGCGGCGTGGCACGAGGCCAGATTGTCGAGGCGCGGAGCCATGATGAACTCTCCGCGTTGTCCGAGCACCCCCGGCGGCTGTGTGTCGTAGAGCATCAGGTCGAAGGCGAGCAGATCCTCGGCAGCGACTTGGCCAAGCGATCGGGCACGCAGCTCCGTCGCCACGAGCTGTGACCAGTCGAGGCCTTCTTCCAGGCCGATGATCGGAACACTGTGCTGCTGGGGATTGAGCTTGAGTCCGTCCTCGCGAATTTCACGATAGAGATGAATCGCAAGGTTGGGAATCCGTACCAGAGGCCGCTCGAAATCGATGAGGGCCGCGCGGGTCGTATGGCCTTCACTCCAGGTGACACGGCCGGCGACCGACAGATCGCGATCCAACCACGTGTGCAGCAACAGCCCACCATAGGGTTCGACCCCGAGCTGGCGGTAGCCGTAGGCCGTGTGATCCGGCCGCGGACGGAGCCGCAAGTTCGGAGAATCGGTGTGCGCTCCCACGATTCGAAAGCCGCCGAACGACGGCGGCTCTCGCCCGACCTCGAACGCGATCACACTCCCCGAGTCGCGAGTGACGAAGCGACGATCGCCAGGGGAGAACTCCCACACGGACGCGGCAGTCTGTTCGCGAAAGCCTGCCTCCATGAGCAGCTCGGTCGTGCGGCGAACGGCGTGGTAAGGAGTCGGCGACGCCGCGATGAAGTCCAGTAGCTCGCGTACAGGATCCAGCATGGACATCAGGGTAGCGGACACGCCGGGTGCGACCTAGCGCGAAACGGCTTCCGATCTGGTCACACGCGGGGTTTCCCACCACCGCCCGATTCGCCAGACTGCTGGCCGTGTACGAGGATGTCCACACGCTCGACGATGCCTTCGAGCCCGTGCTGATCGAGGCGCGCCGACAAGTCCAGTCGGGCTTGCGCCCAAGCATTCAGGTGGCCGCAAACTGGCGCGGTCGGATCTGCGTCGACTTCGCGGTTGGACTCGAGCCGACTTCAGTTACGGCCCACTACTTGCTCTGGAGCTCGATCAAGCCCTTCGTCGCGCTCGGGCTGCTCCAGTTGATCGAAGCAGGAGCAGCGTCGCTGGAAGACCGGATCGCCAAGTTCATTCCCGAGTTCGGCTGCCACGGCAAGGAATCCGCCACCTTGGCGCACCTACTCACGCACCGCGGCGGCTTCCCCGATAGCGCACCCGAGGTCGCGCGCGAGCTCAGCCGCCTACAGGGAAACTTCCGGGAAGCGCTGGCCTATGTGTGCGACATGCCCGCACGCTGGGAACCCGGGAAAGATCGGGGATATCATCCACGCTCGGGCTGGATCGTGCTCGGTGAAGTGATTCAACGCTTGAGCGGACGTCCCCTGTACGAGGTGATCCGGCAGCAGGTCGTCCAGCCAGCGGGGATCGATGCCGACGCATTTGCACTCGGCGATCCAGAACGCCTCAGCTCGCACCCGATGCACGTGCAAACCTTGCCGAGGCGAGGAGCGCCCAGCCAAGCGGAAGCCAACCTCTGGAACGCCGACAGCACTCTGAGCGCACTCAATCCCGGCGCGGTGGGAATCAGCCGCGCCAACCAGGTGGTGCGCTTCTACCGCTGCCTGCTCGACACGCTCGAAGATCGGCGCAGCCGACTACTCGGCTACGAGATGGTCCGCTGCGCGACCTTTCCCCACGTCGTCGGGATCCAGGATCGAACGTTCCTGCTCGACATCCCCTGGGGGCTCGGAATGCACCTCAAGCACGTACGTCCTTCACTAGACGATTGCGGCCGCAGCGCCACACCGGGAACTTTTGGCCACGGCGGGCACTTCCTGGTCAACACAGCGTGGGGAGACCCAGGAAAGAACCTCGCGTTCTGTGCGCTGTCGAATGGGTTGGCACCGAGCCGTGACGGTCGAGTGGCCGTAGAACGGCTGTCCCAAAGCGTTCACGAAGTCGTCGATCAGCTCACCCGACGGGATTGAGGTGAGGGGTCCTCCGCGAACCCGACAAACCCGGGTTCACTCTGCGGGAGGCCCCGGGTGATGCACCCGCACTCCAGAGGCCATCAGCGCATCGGCTCCCTCTGTGCTCTCGCTCTCGGGACGCTCCAATCCACCGCGGGCTACCGCATAGCCCAACAAGCACAACACGGCTGCGATCCCGAAGACCAGCTCTGGTCGAAACAGCCCGTAGAGCGCCGGGAAGGCGAAAAAGGCCACGCTGCGCGCGAGTGATTGCGTGCTGGCATGGATCCCTTGAGCCTCGCCCTGGACCGACGTTGCGGCCCGCGCGAGCTGAGCGCGAAAGGTCGGCTCAACCAGGCCCGCGCCGAGTCCGAGCACTACCGCTGCACCGAGCAGACCTCCGAAACCCGACGCGACCCCGACCCCGAAGAGCCCGAGTCCGAGCAGAAGCGCCCCGGCAAGCAGCAATCGCTGATCAGCGAAGCGCCGCTCCAGCGAGCGCACTCCTCCCCCCTGCATCAGCACGCCGGCGAGCGTCCCGACGGCGAGCACGATTCCGGTCTGGCCCACCCCGCCCGCGAAGCGATCCAACACCAGGAAACCGATGGTGATCTCGAGGCCCGATCGCCCCGATTGGATCAGGAAGCTGAAGATCCAGAATGGCGCCAGGCCTACCAGGACGCGCGAGCGGGTCACTCCTCGCTCCGCGAGCTCGCTCCGACGCCGACCGGCCGCCGCCCGTCGCTCGGGGGTGAGGCTCTCGGAGACCCAGAGCGCGACGGCCACCGCAGCGCACAGCCCGACGGCCCCGGTGGCGTAGAACGGATAGCGGAGGTCGATCGTCCCGAGACCACCGCCGAGCCCCACTCCGGCGAGCACGCCCATGCCGATTCCCGCACCCACGAGACCCATCGCACGCGTCTGCTGCTCCGCCGGAACAGCGTCAGCGACGTAGGCGAAGATCGACGGGAGCACAGCCGCCGCGACCATCCCGCCTAGAATGCGTGCGGACAGCAGCGCATAGAAGTCCGAACTGGCACCGAACGCCACGAATGCGGCTGCGAAGCCAACCAGGCCGATGAGCAGGGTCGGGCGTCGGCCGTAGCGCTCCGAGAAGCTCCCCCAGAGCGGCGCAAACAGGAACGATGCGAACGTATAGCTGCTGACGAGCACGCCCGCATCGAGCTCACTCAGCTGCAGATCGCGCACGAACTTGGGCACGACCGGGAAGATCACGCTGAGACCCAGCATGTACAGGAAGGCGGTCAGAGCGACCAGCAAGACGGAGCGGGGCAATGGAGCATTCCTCTAGATTGGGGGCCCCATTCTACAGGTCGGACGGCGCTCGAACGAGAGAGCGGGAGACTCGACTGCTAGATCACGCCAGGGTGCGCTGAACCGCGGACAGCAGACGCGCGTGCGTGAAGGGCTTGCGCAGGAAGGCTGCCTGCCCGGGCAGCCGGCTGTAGACCCCGAGGTCCAAGTCCTGGTAGCCGGACACGTAGATGACGCCCTTCAGGTCTGGACAGTGCTGGAGGAGCTCACCACCCAGCTGCCGCCCATCCATCTCCGGCATGACGATGTCCGTTACGACCACCCGCACGTCGTTTGCGGTGTGGCTGATGCGCTCCAGCGCCTGACGCCCATCTGCCGCCTCGATCACGGTGTATCCGCGCTCCTCGAGAATCTGGACTCCTAGGGCTCGGACCTGCGGATCGTCATCGACCAGCAGCACGACCTGGCCAGCCGCGGGTGCGAGCTCTGCGATCTCATCCTCGAAAGGCTCGTCCTCACACGGCAGATCGATCGTCACCAGGGTGCCGTTGCCGACTGCGCTGGAGACGTTGATGCGACCGCCGGACTGCGTCACGATTTGATACACCGTCGACATACCGAGTCCCGCAGCGTTCTGCGTGTGCGACTTGGTCGTGAAGAAGGGCTCGAAGATGCGCGAGCAGGTCTCCTCGTCCATGCCGCGCCCGTCGTCCGAGATCCAGAGGCGCACGTCCACGGGCGCCCCGGGGCCGGGATCGATCGCGTACATCTCGCCCGATGCATTCTCCCTCTCGGCACGCTCCTTCGCGGCATGCGAGGTGCCGATCCGCAGGGTGCCGTGCGTGTGCATCGCATCACGCGCGTTCTCGGCGAGATTGATGAGGATCTGCTCGATGTGGGTCGGGTCTGCGATCAGCGGGGCGAGCAGCGGCTCGAGGTCGAGTTTGAGCCTCATGTTCTCCCCCAGCATTTGCGTGAGAATGGGCTCCATCTGCTGAATCAGTTGATTCAGGTTCACCCGCTCCGGACGCATGGCGCGCTTGCGCAGCGAGAGCAGCTTGTGCACCAGACGTACGCCACGCTCGCCGGCGATCTGGACCTGCTCCACCGCGGCGCGCGCGGGAGAGGCCTCAGGCAGACGCTCGGACGCGATATGCGCGAAACCGTTGATCGTGGTCAGAAGATTGTTGAAATCGTGCGTGATCCCGCGCGCTAGACGTCCCACAGCCTCCATCTTCTGTGCCTGGAGTAGCTGGGACTCCGCGCGGCAGCGGCTGGCGGCCTCGCGCGCCAGCGCGTTCGTCTGTTCGACCAGCGCGTGAGAGGCGCATGCATTGTCCAACGCCGAGGCAAGCCAAGGTAGGAGCTGCTCCAGCAGATCGCGGCTCTCGGGTGCCGCCCCGGCCACTCCTTCCCAGAGCTCGAGCCGACCGATGACGCGGTCGGCGACCGTCAACATGTGGCGCTGCGAGGGCTCCCCGAGCGGCTTCCCGACGACCTGCAGAGGTTCGGAGTCAACCCGCTGTGGGCGGGTCAGCCATAGCTTCACGGCCGAGATGTCGAAGTATCGAACGAACAGCTCGCAGATCTCGAAGCCCAGCGAGTTGATCTGCAGCGAGTGACCGATGTGGCGACCGATCTGGTGAAAGGCCTCGAGCTGGCGCGTCTGCAGCCGGAGCTGGTGGTGCGCCTCGGCGACCAGCTCCGAGTTCATCCGCTGGTCGCGCTCGTAGGCGGCGAGCGCCCGAATGGACTCACCGACCAGCGCATCCGCGTCTGGGGTAGCCCGCGCGGACAGCCGCCCGAAGCGCGTTCGCGTGCGCGGCAGCGAGATCGTGTACACCGCCTTGCGTCCAGCGACCTCCACCTGCACCGCCGCCTCCGGCAAGCCGACCAGATGAGGCAGGCGCCGCAGCGCACCTGCCAGGTACTCGAAGAACTCCGGGCTCTCCGAGTAGCCTGCCCGTACGTCTGCACTGAACCTCAGACGCCCGTCCGGCTCCTGGATGCAACGAAAACGAACGTTCGTAACGAGCTCGGACGCATAGCCGATCCCCGCCATGTAGAGCACGGATGCATGAGAAGGCCGCGAGCGAATCCAGCTCAGCAGGCTCGACTCCAGGGGCCGCGCACCCGAAGCGAGACTCAGCCGGTCCAGCGACCCGATCATGCTGCTGGCGCGCGCGAGCAGGAGCACGAACTCGTCCCACGAGAGACGGCTGCCTTGCCAGAGCTCGTCCGCTGTGAGGCTCAAGCCTCGCAGCAGGGAAGCGGGGGGCCCTCCCGCAATCGCGACTTCCTCGACGAGAGGCAGGCAGACTCGGCTCGATACTTCGCTCATGACACTCGACCGTCCAGCTCTCGGAAGCTCGGCTCTAGCGGAACTTCGATCCGACGGGAGGAATAGAGCGCTTCCACACGAGTTCGAAACAACTTCGCGATGCGCAGAAGCCTCGCTCTTGGGGTGAGGCCCGACCGACTCCGCTTCCACGCACCCGCGATTCCCACCGTACCTCAAACACGCTTCAAAGTACCCCTCAGAATTTACTTTCTGGTGAATTTTTCTGGAGGGCCTGCCACTCGGATGCGCATTCCTAGGCTACGCCGGAAGCATTCACAGGGCCAGCACTTCGTGGGTGCCCCCTCACACGTTCTGCACTCTGGCTACCCTCAGTGGCTCCCACCGCTTGGCCACCCGCCGGGCTGCGGCTCCGTCACCTCTGGACGCGGCCACTCTGCGCAGCGCTCGCCGCCCCGGCGCCTCCCCTCAAAACTTGCCATCCGCCGGCAGGATCGAGGCCCCGGCGATCCGTGCCCCTTGCCCCACAAGCCAATTGTTGCTCCAATTCGGCGCCATGCTGGGAATCGATCTGACTGGGAAACGGGCCTTCGTCGCGGGTGTGGCGGATGATGCGGGGTTTGGCTTCGCAATCTCCAAAGCGCTCTTCGAAGCGGGAGCAAGCATCTGCGTAGGAACCTGGCCGCCGGCCTATGGTGTGTTCACGAAGCTGCTGAGCAGCGGACGCATCGCTGAATCTCTGGCACTCGGCGACGGACGGGCCTTGGAATTCGAACGCGTCTACGCGCTCGACGGCGAGTACGACGAGCTCGCCAACGTGCCGACGGACGTGCGCGAGAACCGCAGGTACAAGGCCCATTCCGACTTCACGATCCAAGGGGTCGCCGATCAGCTGGTCAGCGACTTCGGTGAGCAGCCGGTCGACATCGTCGTACACAGCGTGGCGAATGGTCCCGAGGTCCGGAGCCCTCTGCTCGAGACGAGCCGGGCCGGGTACCTCGCCGCCCTGAGCGCCAGTGCCTACTCGTTCGTCTCGCTGATCCAGCGTCTGGGTCCGATCCTGCGGCCAGGCGGATCCTTCGTATGCTTGAGCTATCTGGCCGCCGAGCGCTTCGTCGCTGGCTACGGAGGCGGGATGTCCTCCGCGAAGGCTGCTCTCGAGGCAGATACGCGCGTACTCGCCTTCGAGGCGGGACGCCGCTTCGGGGCGCGCGTGAATTGCATCTCTGCCGGTCCATGGGCATCACGCGCGGCGTCCGCCATCGGCTCGATCGAGACGATGGTAGCCCACGCTCAGAAGCACTCCCCCCTACCCGAGCCGATCTCCGCTCGGGAGGTCGGACAGACCGCCGCCTTCCTGACGAGCCCACTCGCATCCGGCATCACCGGCTCGACCATCTACGTCGACAAGGGCTTCCACAGCATCGCCGCGGTTCCGGACGCCGACTAGCGCGTCCGAAGTGAGCGGCGCTTCCCGTCGTTGGTGCGCTCCGCTCGTTGGTGCGCTCCGCTCGCCAGACCTGCGTAGATCAGTCCAGCTCGGAGAGATGCACGGTTCGCTGCTGCCCCGAGGAGAGCTCCCTCACGACGACCTTCCGCTCGGCCCACTCGTCGGGCCCCACGAGCACCACGCGAGGCACTCCCTGATTCGATGCGCTCCGTAGGGCCTTGCTCACCCGGACCGGGGCGTATGCAGTCTCGCTGGCAACGCCGCGAGAGCGCAGCTCCCGCACGACCTCTCGAGCCGGCGACAGCATGCTCGCGTCGGTCCCGATGACCAGGACTTCGAGCCGCATGCCGGGAGGCGCCTCGAGGCCTCGCTCCGCCAGCAACAGTGACAGGACCATGTCGCCCATGCCGAAGCCCACCGCCTCGAGCGGCGGCCCGCCCATGTCGGACATCAGGCGATCGTAGCGACCGCCGCCCGCCACTGCGCGTAGCTTTGCACCGCGAGCGAAGATCTCGAACACGGTTCCTGTGTAGTAGGCAAGCCCCCGCACGATGCGCAGATCCGGCTCCAGACAGGCACCCAGGCCCCAGTCGCGACACGCCTCGAGCACCACACCCAGGCGCTCGGCGCGCGAGAGCGGGAACTGATCGCACGCGCACAGCAACTCGGCGGCTCGCGATTCTCCCAGAATCTCGGTCAGGCGTCGGGTCGCAGCCGGATCTCGCTCCAGCTTGTCGATGCACTCGAAGACCGAGAGGTGGAGCTCTTCGGGCACCTCCAGAGCGACCAGGAACGCGGCTAGAGCGCCCCGATCGGAGATCCGCACGCGCAGGTCCTCGTCCGACAGGCCGAGCCGCCGGAGCGCTTCCACGGCGACGGCGATCACCTCGGCATCCGCAGCAGGATGAGGGGATCCAACTACATCTACATTCCATTGAAAGAACTCGCGGCCACGCCCGTGCTGAGGCTGTTCGTAGCGAAAGAACTGGGCGACGGAGTACCACTTGATCGGCTTCGGCAGCGCGCCTGCGCGTGCGGACAACATGCGCACCAGGGTCGGCGTCATCTCGGGCCGGAGGGCCACGGGGCGCTCCCCCTTGTCTTCGAAGGCGTACAGCTGGCCTGCGATCTCGTCGCCGGACTTGTCAGTGAACAGCTTGAGCGGCTCCAGAACGGGACCATCCCACTCTTCGAAGCCAGCCAGCTTCGCCGCGGAATGCCACGCCGACTGAATCCAGCGCAGGTGCGCCAGATCCTGCGGGAAGAAGTCGCGGAAGCCTTTGAGTGGTTGCATGCGTCCTCGAGCGGTCGGGGCTGGGAGAGTAGGCACTCGCGCGCACACACGCATCCGCTGCTCCCGCGAAAGCGAACCTTGCTCGCGGACCCCTCACACGGCGATGGCCCACGGGCCGAGTTCCCGCTTACCAAGCGTGCTCCGGGGCCGCGCGAGCCGCCTCCAGACGGGCTACCTTTGCGGCCTCCGCGGCGGCTCGGATGTCGTCGCGGAACGAGGACAGAGCCCTTGGGGCTCCACGCGTGGCACCCCCGTACCCGCCGAGGGACGAAGGAGGATTGGCCGGTGCAGCAGCTGAAGACCACAGAATCTGGCGCGGAGCTCACACAGGACCTGGGTGGCGACCCGGAGGAGCTCGCAGCTCTCTTCAGCGGAGAGAACGGAGCCTACGTCGAAAGCCTGTTCGAGGACTACGTCACCGGCCGCGACGCCGTCGGGGAGGAGTGGAGGCGACTCTTCGATCGCTTGCTCGGCCGGACAGCGGCAGTGGGCCACGATGTGCCGGCGCCCGCCAACGGAGCGCCCGCGCGCATCGCTCTACCGCATGGAGCTGTGGGCGAGAGCCTACCGTCACTTCCCACCGGGGTCTTCGCGCTCATCGATGCCTACCGAACGCACGGGCACCTGATCGCTCACCTGGATCCGCTGAACGAGCCCGAGACCGAACATCCGCTGCTCGCTCCGAGCGAATTCGGCCTCGACGGCGACCGCCTCGACGTCCACACCCAGTTTCCACGTTTCCTGGGCCTCGCCGAGGGTACACCCCGAGAGCTGATCGATGCACTGCGCGACACCTACTGCCGAACGTTCGCAGTCGAGTTCATGGAGATGCGGGACAAAGAGCGGCGCGACTGGCTGGTGCAGCACATGGAGCCCCACCACAACCGTCCAGCGCTCCAGGCCGCGGACTATCGGCGCATTCTGCGCGACGTCATAGAGGCAGAGCGCTTCGAACAGTTCCTGCATCGCCGTTTCCTGGGTCAGAAGCGCTTCTCGATCGAGGGCGGCGAAGCGCTGATTCCGATCATGAACGAGATCTGCGAACAGGCGGCAGAACTGGACACGCAGGAGCTCGTGGTGGCGATGGCGCACCGAGGTCGACTGAACGTGCTGACACACATCATGGGCATGCCCTAC
Source organism: Pseudomonadota bacterium (assembly GCA_003247575.1). Taxonomy (GTDB): domain Bacteria; phylum Myxococcota_A; class UBA9160; order SZUA-336; family SZUA-336; genus SZUA-336. Next base: position 17,466 of record QJZC01000026.1, on the reverse strand, counting down.
GAGGCCGTCTTCGTCGAGTTCCAGAAGGGGCTCATTCCACTGGACGCGGAGGGCTCGGGAGACGTCAAGTATCACCGAGGCTACTCGGCCGATCGCAAGACCGAGTCCGGTCGTTCGATCCATCTGTCGCTGTGCCCCAACCCGAGCCATCTCGAAGCAGTGAATCCCGTCGCCGAGGGAATGGTCCGGGCCAAACAGAATCTTCGCGGAGACGTGCAGCGTTCACAGGTGGTGCCGATCCTGATTCACGGCGACGCTGCATTCAACGGCCAGGGATTGGTGCCCGAAACCCTTGCGCTGTCGGAGCTCGAGACGTACTGGACCGGCGGCACGATCCACATCATCGTGAACAACCAGATCGGATTCACCACCAACCCGAAGGACTACCGCTTCACGCGCTACCCGAGCGACGTTGCAAAGATCATTCAGGCTCCGGTCTTCCACGTGAATGCCGACGATCCGATCGCATGCGTCCACGCAGCGAATCTCGCGATCCGCTTCCGCCAGGAATTCAAGGAGGACGTCATCATCGACTTGGTCTGTTATCGACGACATGGCCACAACGAAGGCGACGATCCGAGCTTCACCCAGCCGCTGCTCTACAAGAAGATCCGCACACATCCGACCCCTGCGACCCTGTTCAGCGAGCGCCTCCTTCGCGAAGGCGTGCTGAACCAGGAGGACGTAGACCTGATCGAGGAATCACAGCTCAAGCGACTCGACCGCGCGCTGGAGCAGAGCGAAGCGCGCAACTACTCACTCGCCGGCGCAGAGGGGTATCACGGACTCTGGAAAGGCAGAGAGGCGACTCGCGATTCCGATGGCGAGATCGATACCGGCGTCTCGCGCGACACGCTACAGCGCATCGCACGCAGCTTCGTCGAGCTTCCGTCGGGCTTCCGAGCACACCCCAAGGTGCTACGAGGCATGGAGCAGCGTGCGAAGTCCATCTCGGAAGGTGACCGCATCGATTGGGGAGGCGGAGAGGCACTCGCGCTGGGCTCGTTGCTCACCGAGGGAACCACGGTGCGAATGACGGGTCAGGATGTAGAACGCGGGACCTTCAGCCACCGCCATGCCGTCTTGCACGATATCGAGACAGGCGAGATCCATCGGCCACTCGACCTTCTCGCGGCCGAGGGCGCGAGCTTCATCATCGCCAATAGCTTGTTGTCCGAGGCTGCAGTGCTCGGCTTCGAATACGGCTACAGCTGGGTCGACCCGGCCCGGCTGGTCATCTGGGAAGCACAGTTCGGCGACTTCGCCAACAGTGCACAGGTCATCATCGATCAGTTCATCTCCAGCGCCGAGCAGAAGTGGAACCGCTCGAGTGGACTGGTCATGCTGCTCCCTCATGGCTACGAGGGCCAGGGCCCCGAACACTCGAGTGCACGTCTGGAACGATTTCTACAGCTTTGCGCGGAGGACAATCTGTACGTGGTCAACGCGACGACCCCCGCGCAGATCTTTCACGCCCTGCGACGACAGGTGCACGCCGTCACCCGGAAGCCCCTGATCGTCATGTCACCCAAGAGCCTGCTCCGCCACCCGGACGCCGTCTCTTCGCTCGAAGACTTCGAACGCGGACACTTCCAGACCGCGATCGACGATCCCGCGTTCTCCAACGTGCCGAGAGCCACGGAGCCGCGCACGGTTCGCCGAGTCCTGCTCTGCTCGGGCAAGATCTACTATGCGCTGATGGCAGCGCGTGAGGAGCATGCCTTCGACGACGTGGCGATCATCCGCGTCGAGCAGCTACACCCCTTCCCCTACCCGCTACTACGCGAGATCTTGGCGGGCTACGGTACGCGAGACTTCGTTTGGGTGCAGGAAGAGCCATGGAACATGGGAGCGTGGAGCTTCGTCCAGGCTCGGCTTCGAGAGGTCGTTCCACGCAACGGCCGCGTTCGCTACGTCGGGCGCCCCGAAGCCGCCAGCCCCGCATCGGGGTCCTATCGAGTGCACGAACACGAGGAGAGCGAGTTCATCGGGGAAGCCTTCGCTCGCCGTGCAAGAGCTCGCAGATCCTGAGAGTCAGAGGCTCCTCCCGCCCCCTCGTTCTCAGCTCTTTCGGGCTTCGAGGCGCTGTCGGACGACCTCAGGCGCGAGCTGGTAGTGCTCTCCGCAGAAGTGGCAGGTGATCTCGAGCGGCTTCCCGTCGGCAGCCAGCTCCTCGAGATCCTGCGCACCGAGGAGTGAGACGGCCCGCTCGATCCGCTCCGAACTGCAGTCGCAGGCGAAGCGAACGGGCATCGCGTGACGAGCCACAGTCGCGGACTCGCCCAGCACGTGCTCCAGTATCCCCTCTGCGTCCAAACCTTGTGCGAGCATCTGAGTCGGCGTCTCGAGGGCCTCGATCCGATCGCTGAGCTCGTCGAGTATCTCTTCTGGTCCCTCGGGCATCGCCTGCACCAGATATCCTCCGGCGGATACGATCTCGCCCGCTCCATCCAGCTCGACTCCGAGAGCGATCGCCGATCGCGTCTGCTCGCTCTCCTTCAGATAATGAGCCAGATCCTCCGCCACCTGCCCCGAAACCAATGGCACATATCCGGAATAGGGCTCGCGCCATCCAGGACGAAATCGAACGACGCTGAGCAATCCCCGACCGATCGCCGCTCCCACATCGAGACCCATCTCGCCCTGCAGATCGGGATGCTTTACGTAGCCTCGAACGTCTCCGTCTGGAGTCGCGATGGCCGTCACGCTTCTCAGTGGACCCCTACCTCTAAGCTGGATCTGGGTCGTCTCTCCGTCCTTCGAGCCCGCAGCCAACAAGAGCGCTCCCATCAAGGCGCGCCCGAGCGCAGCACTCGCCGTAGGAACCGTCGCGTGCCTCGCCGCCGCTTCACGCACGAGTTCGCTCGCGACCACCACGCGCACCGCGACAGCCCGCTCCTGCGATACGGCCCGCACCAGTCGATCACCCATCTGGATTGGATCCTCGGACCTAGAGCACGCGTTCGGCCAGCAGCCGCACCACGTCCATCTGCGCGGTAGCGACCACCAGAGTCCCGATCGGAGCCTCCTCGAAGCGCTGCAACCGATCCGCGATCCGATCTGCAGATCCGCAAAGCGCGACTGCATCTGCCAGTTCGTCGGGCACCGCGCTGATGGCTTCGTCGCGCTTCCCATCCAGGTAGAGATCCTGGATGGTCACCGCAGCTTCCTCGAAACCTAAACGCTTGGCGTAGTCGTTGTAGAAATTTCGGCCGCGGGCGCCCATCCCGCCAATGTATAGAGCCAGCATCGGTTTGACGGCGCCCAGGCAGGCCCCGAGGTCGTCCCCACAGACCACGGAGACGAACGGAGCTACATCGAACTGATCCATCGTTTTACCCGGGACCTTGGCAAACCCGGCCTGGAGGGAGGGCGCAAACACATCGAACCGCTCTGGATCCATCCAGACTGGGAAGAACCCGTCGGCGATCTCGGCTGCCGCGCGGACTCCGTTGGGACTAATCGCTGCCGTATAGATCTTCATGTCCTCACGTGGGTGCAGAATGCTCCGGAGCGGTCGCCCGAGCCCAGTGGTGCCGGGACCTGTATTCGGAACCTGATAGTACTCACCTTGGAACTCGAGCGGCTTCTCGCGCTTCAGGATCTGACGGATCACTTGGATGTACTCACGCTGGCGGGTCAACGGCTTGCCGTAAGGCACCCCGTGCCATCCCTCGACGACTTGTGGCCCAGACGGCCCCAGGCCGAGCACGAAACGCCCACCGCTCAGAGCGTCGAGAGTCATCGCAGTCATGGCCATCATGGCAGGGGTACGTGCATGAATCTGTGCGATCGCAGTCCCGAGCTTGATGCGCTGCGTACTCGCACCGATCCAGGCGAGCGGTGTAACCGCGTCCGAGCCATACGCCTCTGCCGTGAAGCATATGTCGTATCCCACCCGCTCGGCCTCTTGAATCAGTGAGATGGGAAGACCCATGCCTCGACCGGAATAGCCGACATTAATTCCTAGCTGCACTCAAACTTCTCCTGACACTGGACGGCGCCAAGCCGAGAACCGCACGTGATGTTACTCGCACCCGGTCGCATCGAAGCTCCGATACACGGGGCCACCCCGAGAGCCAGCAGTCTACTGCTTCACGTGGGGGCACGACCAGCCTCCGGGGCCACACCACGAGCGCAGAAATCGATCTAGACCATTGACATCACGCATTGATTGGGTAGCCTGCCGCGCACTCTCTGGCGCGACACCGATCTTTGACGTCGCACCTTCAGCAACAGTTCACATCATCGACTTCCAGCTTCGGAGCCCTTCGCATCTGCCGATCCCCATCCGCCGTTCTTGGTGGGTGCGCAACGGGGTTCTTCATCGTCTGCAATCCGAACAGGCTGATGCGCCACACGCTGATGCCCAACAAAGACATGCAGATGCCCAACACCAACAGACTGGGCGCCGATCAGGCTGGACTGCGAAGCGCCGAGACTCTGCGCGGCGCCGAGCCGCGCATCCCCGAATCTCACACGCATCCGCGCGAGCGTTCCCCTGAGAATGCAGGTTACGCGGGCTCCCAATCGGCCAACACACGGACCCCGATCGATGCCGAGCTCACCCGCAGTCCTGTAGCTTCGATGAGTGAACGAATCAGCCCAACTGTACTAGCAGCCCGCTGACAAAGTCACTCCCATTGCCAGATGACCCCTGCGGCCCGATCTCTGCGTCTCGAAAGCTTGCCGCATCCGCCGCTATGGCTGCGCTTTCGCGCCTAGATCTCGGGCCGCAGAGGCCCTCTGGCTCGGTTCGGACCTCGTAACCGGACTGCAGGATGCAGGGCTACTCCAGTAAGTTCCACTCCACTCGCAACTTCGCCCGTCTAGCCCGGAACGGAGAGCAGTGCCCTTACCCATGCGGGCTGAACCAAAAAAGTCACTCGCTGTACTAACAACGAAGGTTGGTCTCCAAATTCCGGCACTCCCACCCACATTCACTCTCCCGCTCTCTCTTCTTTGCCGCGCCCTCGCCCCTCCGAGCGTGACCGGCTCTCTAGCCACAGTGACGCGTCGAGCTGAGACAGCGACGGCCCGGCACGAGACTTGACCGGAACACGCGGATGAGTTCTAACTGCGCACGGTAGCTATCGCACTCGAGTGCGATTCCATCTACAATGGCGAGAGCGCCTGGTTCTGTTTCGAGTCGCAAAGAGGAACTCGGCGAACCATGCCAGCCATACGGGAGAGAAACACACAATGTCTTGGCAGCAGTCCATCCAGGCAGCCGTCCGAGCACTCAAGCAGGAGGAGCAGTCCCTGCAGAAGCAGCTCGAAGCGGTGCAAGAGAAGATCAGTGAACTCGAAGACATCCGACGCGGAAGCAAGGGCGCGACCACAGTACGCAAAAAGGCGACACGTCGCCTGAGCCGCGCGGGTCGCGATGCCATCTCGAAAGCGGCAAAGAAGCGCTGGGCAAAGTACCGACAGGACAAGACTCGGCAGTCACGTCGGGCCTGAAGCTCGCACCCTCTTTCCCCGGCTCCTTAGTTCGCGATGGGGCTTGGGGGAAGAGGGCGCTTCCAAAAGCCCACATCACCTCATCCACTACACCAACCCGATCTCTCCCTCACTCTCCCCACGCATTCATGAAGGCGTTCGCGAAGAAATTACGGCACTGCACCACGATCGATAGCAGGATGCAGCACCGCAGCAGTCCGTTGAACGAGTCCGGACCGAGCCAGAGCGCCCCTGCGGCCCGAGTCAAGGCGCGAGAGCGCAGCCCTATCCACTCGATCGGCCGAGCTTTCGCAACGCTGAGATCGGGGCGCAGCGTCACGATGGCGATGGCGATGGGAGTGACTGGTTCGACGGGCTGCTAAGCGCGACTCGCGGTGGCCACCTGCGCTTCAGTCGCATCGGACACGCACCCTTCGAGCGAGGTGCGGATCCCTCGATCGATGACAGCGATGGGTATACCATCCCGATAGATCAGGAATCGCGTGTGCCCCGCAGATATCCTGGCACCGGGCGTCAGGATCCCCGCTAAGTTGAGTGGGTCGGTGGCGGAAACGCGCATCTCTACACCATCCTTCGGTCGCTGCCGCTCGGCTCGCAACGCAGGAACGGCGGACGGAAGCGCGAACTGCTCACCGATGAAGCCGCTGACGAAGCGACCGCCGCGCACCTCCCCACGCGCCTCGAAGCGACGCAGGGCGCGATGAATCTCTCGCCAACCTTCGGGTAGACGTTCGCGCGCGAGCAGATCGCGGAAGACGACCCCGTAGCGACGGAGCAGGCGTCGGGCAGACGCCTCCGCGCGCTGCTCGAGGTCAGGCACCTCGCCGAACGAAGCCAGGCGGCTCCACCTTCCCTCGGGCGCGGGAATCCCGCGCCCGAGCATCTGAGGAGAACCTGGACGAGCGCGCCGGGGACGAGCGCGCGAAGAGAACAAGCGGCGTAGCGGAGCGAAGCCGTCGCACGTCACCAAACCGTGTGCGACCAGCTCACGCAGACCCGCTTCGATCTGCACCGGAAGCAGCAGGCGCATCGACTCGAGCTCTCGCGCAAACAGGGCTCCACGCTGATCGAGTAGCTCGAGTATTCGCCGAGCCTCACCCCGAAGTGAACTCATATCTGCGTCACGGCGATCGGCTGCAGCATGCAACAGCTCGTCGAGCTCCGCGCGCGGAAAGATCGAGATCGGGGTCGCACGCGTAGACTGGGCGCCGGCACCCTGCCCCGATGACCACACGCGCCCCCACATGACTGCGCCACCCAGGCAGAGCGCGTCCAGCTGATCTCCACGATATCCATGCACGCGAGGCGCCAGCAGATCGGACTCCCAAGCCACGGCCGGCGCCTCGAAACCCGACAACAGCTCGACGACGTGCAGCAAGCCAGTCTCACCACGCATGCTGGAAGCGCGTTCGAGCGACTGCCAACGGAACAGAAAGCGGCCGAAATCCTGCGCAGACACAGGCTCGATCTCACGACGGAGGCGCCCCAGCGTGTAGCGGTGCACCCGCGCGAGCAAGCCGCGATCGCAGAACTGCTCTCCTTCGAGATTCACGTCGAAGCGCCCACGTAGCGCAGCCCCCCTGCCCTCCCAGCGGAGCAGGGAACCCAGGACCTCCCCCTCAGGGACTCCCAACCGTCGCGCGAGAACCATCGGCGTGACGGGTCCAAGGAATGCAAGGTAACCACGGACCATGCGATCGAGTACACGCTCGGCGTCCGACTCACTCGGTGGCAAGGAGTCGGGCAGCTCCACCTCAGGTGCGATGCGCGCCGTGCCGTACAGGGCTCGGATCGAGCTCAGCATCTCCGCAGCAAAGAGACGCTCTCCCACAGGCGTAGCGACGCACGCGGCCCGCCGCGATGCGATGAGCCCGAGCGCGAGGTCTGAACCTGCATCGAGCGCGGCTGGGTCGAGCACGATCGTATCCAAAAGCAACTCGTAGAGTTCGTCAGCAGTGCGCACCACCGGGGCAGCTTCCATACGCACACGATCGATCGCGGCCGGATCCAGACGGCCTAGATCTCGTACCTGGTCGGGCAGGACTCGTCGCAGCGATACGGCCCGCGTTCGTCGCTCTTCGAGGGGAACGTCATCGAGATACGCATACGGGCGCGCGTTCAGAATCTCGTGGGTGAACGGAGATGGCTCCACAGTCTCTACTGTTTGGAACTGGATCGTTCCATTCTCCACCCCCTCGAGGAGCGCACGCGCCCGATCGACGTCACACGCCTCGTGCGCACAGTCGTGCAAGGTCTGCTCGATCAGCGGGTGGTCCGGAATGTCGATTGGATACGTGACGTTTTCCTGGCAGGCCGTCTGATCGGGGAACACAGCGGTCAACAGATCCTCTGAGCGCATCCGCTGCAGGGCAAAGGGAACGCGCTTACCGGACTGGCTCCGCGGGATCGCAAGCGCGCGCGAGGCATTCCAGCGCCAGCGAACCCCAAACATGGGTGTAGCCAATACGGCCTGCCGCAGCACCTCGTCGATCGTGCGAGACGAGAGGAACGACGGCAGCTCTTCGAGTGGGAAGTTCTGCGCCGCAGACAACGAGAGCACGAAGGCATCATCGGTCGCTGCCGACTGCAGCTCCTGGTTGAATGTCTTGCAGAACCGCTTGCGCAGCGCCAGCGCGAGAGCGCGGTTCACGCGCGCTCCATGTGGCGAGTGAACTACGAGCTGCATCCCGCCCGACTCATCGAAGAATCGTTCTGCAACGAGAGTCTGGCTCGTCGGCAGGCAGTGAATCGACTCCAGCTGAACGCGCACGTAATCGAGCAGCTGGCGCAAGCCGTTGAGGCACAGCCCACACGCCACGCGGAGCTCTTCGCGCGCTCGTTCGGGGTCTGCGGCTCGGGCAACGTCGGCCAGGTCCTGACGCAGACGCGAAACCTCGTCCGAAAGCTCCGCCGTTCGCGCTGGCGCCTCGCCGACCCAGAACGGGACCGTCGGCGGTGCACCTTCTGCGTCGGTCACGCGCAACGTGTCCCCTTCGACCCGGCGCACGCGCCAGCTGTGAGTACCGAGCACGAAGACGTCGCCAGCCATCGACTCGACGGCAAAGTCCTCGCCCACGGTCCCGACGAAGGTGTCGCTCGGATCGAGCAACACCCGATAGTCCCCGCTGTCCGGAATCGCACCACCGGACATCAATGCAACCAATCGAGCCCCCCGTCGCGCGCGCAAGGTTCCCGTGAGACGATCGTGGTGGAGATACGCCGCACGTCGTCCGCGAGGAGTCTCGAAGCCGCGCGCGAGCATCTCGACCACCGCATCGAAGTCCCCGCGCGCGAGCTCAGCATAGGGTGCCGCCGCACGCACACAGTCGAAGAGCGCATCCACGACCCACTCCTCGCAAGCACAAGCGGCGACGAGCTGCTGCGCGAGAATGTCGAGCGGCGCAGGAGGCAGCTCGATCGCATCCAGCTTGCCTGCGCGTGCAGCGCGCATCAGCGCACTGCACTCGACCAACTCGTCGCGTGTCGTGGGAAACAGCCGTCCCTTCGGAGTCTTGCCGAGCGCATGCCCCGAGCGCCCGACACGTTGAAGGAACGATCCGATGCTCCTCGGAGACCCAATCTGACACACCAGATCGACCGAGCCGATGTCGATGCCGAGCTCGAGTGAAGCCGTCGCCACGAGTGCGGCGAGCTCACCCTGTTTGAGGCGCGTCTCGACGCGCAGACGGCGTTCTCGCGACAGGCTTCCGTGATGCGCGGCGACCCGATCCGCTCCTAGCTTCTCCCCCATCCGGTGGGCCAGCCGCTCAGCCAACCTACGCGTGTTGACGAAGATCAAGGTCGTACGATGCGACTCGACCTCGCGGCACAGATGCTCGATCGTCTCGTCCCACTGTTCGTGTGAGGCCACCGCGCCCAGATCGTCACCCGCAGGCACCACCAGACCGAGGTCCAAGCGCCGCAGGTGCCCCATGTCGATGATCTCGCACGCGGTCGCCGCCTCCCGTGAGGACGGGCCGGAGGCCGCATCCGCGGCGAGACGGGACGTACCCACCAGGAAGCGCGCCAGGCGATCGAGAGGACGCTGCGTAGCCGATAGACCGATCCGCACGGGACGGCGCTCCGCGACTCGATCCAGGCGCGCGAGCGAGAGCGCGAGGTGAGAGCCACGCTTGTCGCCGGCTACCGCGTGGATCTCGTCCACGATCACGGAACGTACGCTCCGCAGCATGAGCCGCGCCTTCTCCGACGTCAGTACGAGATACAGTGACTCCGGGGTGGTGACGAGGATGTGAGGAGGACGCCTCAGCATGGCCTGACGCTCCGCCGCGGGAGTATCGCCGGTTCGCACCGCCGTGCGCACCTCCGGAAGCGCCAGACCGAGCGCACGTGCCTCTGCCTGGATCTCTCGCAGCGGCTCCTCCAGATTGCGCTGCACGTCGTGGGAGAGCGCGCGCAAGGGCGACACATACACGACTTCGAGCTGATCCGAGAGGTCAGCCTCGAGCGCACGACGCACGAGACGATCGATCACGAGCAGGAAAGCAGCGAGCGTCTTGCCCGACCCAGTCGGTGCCGCAATCAGCGTGTCCGCACCCTGCGCGATCCGCGGCCACCCGGCGCGCTGCGGTGGAGTCGGCTCCCCGAAGCGCCGCTCGAACCAACGCCGCACGGGAGCACAGAAGAGATCGAGCTCAGCCACTCAATCCCTGCGCCTCGGGAACCCCAAGCATGAGATTGAGGTTCTGCACCGCGGCGGCCGAGGCACCCTTGCCGAGGTTGTCGAAGCGCGCCATGAGCAGGACGTGCCCATCCGCATGCGGAAACACCGAGAGCTCAGCCTGGTTGGTACCGGCGAACGCGCGCGGATCGAAGCGCGCTTCGTCGCGTCCAATCGTCTCGACCCAGGGAGCCACGCGAACGAACGCCTCGTCCAGGTAGCGCTCGCGCAGAACCTCCCAGATCTGCTTGGCCCCAGGAGCGGCTCTCAAGGTATCAGCATGCAGGGGGATCTCGACCCGCATACCGCTGTGGAACGGCCCTACGGCTGGAATGAAGTGCGGAGTGGTGCGCAGTCGGGCGTAGCGCGCGATTTCTGGAAGGTGCTTGTGCGGGGCCGAGAGCGCATACGGAGCGTCGGCCGGAAGCTGCAGGAGTTCGGGCATCTCGGCTTCATAACGAGCGATCAGCTCCTTGCCACCGCCCGAGTAGCCGGACAGGCTGCGCACGAACAGAGCCGCCCCCGCATCGATGCATCCGGCATCGATGAGAGGCCGCAGGCAGAGGATGGCTCCGGTCGCGTGGCAGCCAGGGTTGGTCACCCTCTGCGCGCTGCGGATGCGTTCGCGCTGCCCCCCGCAGAGCTCGGGCAGGCCGTACACCCAGTCAGGCGAGACGCGGTGCGCCGAGCTTGCATCCAGGATGCGCGTCTCCGCGGCCCCCCACTCCGCCGCCTCTCGCGCAGCCGCATCGGGCAGGCAGAGGACGACCACATCGGCACGCCGGAACGCCTCGCGACGCGCATCGCGATCCTTGCGAACATCATCGGGCAGCCGCACCAGTTCGAAGTCCTCGCGCTCTGCCAGCAGCTCGCGAATCCGGAGCCCCGTGGTCCCTGCGTCGCCGTCGATGAATACGGTAGGCATGCTCATCACCAGGCAGTGTGCCTCAGGAAGGGCGGCAAGTCCTGTCCCGCACCGGAGATCTCCCCATCCAAGAATTTGTGTGCGAAAATTCCAGGCTCCGCGCACGGGCGCGACGCTTTCGTATCTCGCGAGAGAAGCAGGAAAACGCGCAGATGGACGGAATACGGCCGTGGCTGGCACCGCCTCCGTCGGTGGAATCGAGATGCTGCGAGTCGGAGAAGTGGAGAGTTCAGTGGCAGGCATGCGAGGTACAACAAGGAGGAGCGTAGGGATGGAGACGAAGTTGCGCTTTCCGGGGCAGCTCGGGCAGAAGTGCCCCCAGTGGCTGCAGACGGACGATTCGGCGCGAGAAAAAGGGGCGCGAGAAGAAGGCAACATCTCGATCGTCGTCGTCATCCTGATGGTGTTCTTGCTCGGTGTGTTCGCGCTCACATTCGACATGGGAACGCTCTACATCGGGCAGTCGCAGCTCCAGACCGTCGCCGACTCGTCGGCTCGAGCCGCCCTCGGCGCGCTGATGAGCCCCGACCGCACACTCGAAGCCACTCCGCGCGAGCAGGCGAGCGATATGGCGCGCAAGATCGGCAAGCAGGTCAGCGTGATCCAGGGCGGCGTCAAGGATGCCGATATCCGGGTGGAGTTCGGCCGCTTCGACTTCGCGACCCGGACCTTCTCGACCAACATCGGCAGCACCGTCATCCCACCGGCAGTGAGGGTGACTGCCTCGCGCAGCAGCCGAACCGGAGACTCGGGCGCACTGCGGACGCTCACCCCGAAGCAGGACATGAGCCTCTCCGTCTCCTCGATCGCCGCGCGGCGTTGCCGCAACGTGGTTCTCGCCACCGATGTGAGCAGCTCGTTCGCGGAATCGATTGGAATCGTGCAGACCGCGCTCGACCGAGTCGTCGACCGACTCGGGATGTCCGGAGCGCCAGACAAGGTCGGGCTGGTGGCCTTTCGAAACATCGTAGTGACGAAGGACAGAGCGGAGTTGCCCGTCTCGAGTGACTCGCTGGTCTCCCCCCAAGATCTGAAAGCCTCGGGTCAACTCCTGCGCCTCGCGAACGACGACGTGTCCTGCCCCGTCCCGACGGGCGGCAGCAGGTTCTTCGGGGGACTCTCTCGGGACCGGCTCCCCCTGCCCGGCTGCGTGGGCACGAACATGGCCGCCGCGATCGACAAGGCTCGGGAACTGTTCGAGAAGGAGCGCAACGGCCCCAACGGCGGCAGCTGCGAGAACATCCTGGTGATTCTGTCCGATGGGGTACCGTGCAAGATCGACGGGGACCTCCTCCAGGCCCGCGTGCGTCGAGTCGAGGTCGAGGGGCTCCCGATCTCCATCGACGAGAAGCTGATCGGCGCTGCCAATGAGACCAAGAGTGACGAAAGGGTCGGTGGTGGCTCCACGCAGATGGAGACGCGGCTCGCGCAGCAGAGACTCGTCAACGAGATCGGCGCAAGCATCGCCACGATCGCGGTCAACACCGCTCGCGAGAACAGCGATGGCGAGATGTGCCTACTGCCCCCGATGGCCGGCCAGGGCCCGGGGAACGGAGCCGTCTCCCTGAGCCCACGCGTCTTCATCACCACCGATCCCAACGCCCCCCAAGGAAGCCCGCTGACCGAGCTCCTCGCATCGAACACCCCCGAGGATCAGGAATTCCTCGGTGGCATGACCTCCGGCTTCGGCATGGCTTTCGAGCCGGGCGCGATCGAGTCGGATCTGTTGGCTCGCAGCATGGACGAGGCGCTGTCTGCAATCCCGCCGGTCACAGTCGATACTACGCCGCTGGTGAGCGCCGGGCCGTAGCAGCCCGAGCCATAGCAGTCGGAGCTGCCGTAGCGGCGGCAGCTCCCAGGCCTCCGCCGCCACCCGGTGTGGTCGCCGCAGGTGCGCCCCCGCGTCCGTCCCCAGACGGCACGGCTTGAAACCCTCGGCCTAATTCCGCATCTCACTTGTCATGTTTGATCCCCTCGATTCCCATGCATTCCCGACCAAAAAGGTCGAGATTTTGCCCGGTTCGAGCCTCTTGATGCTGTGTGTGCTGCGCGTTCATATGGCGTAGGAGTGGTGATGGCACCCCTAGAGCTGGTCAAATCCGTCTGCATCGCCGAGAGCTCGCTCGAGGAAGTACGCTCGGGCACCCTCGAGAAGCTCGCTCCGGAAGAGCTGCTGTGCTGGGGGCTCGATCGGTTTGCCCCGCGGATCTCCCTCTCGGCAAGCTTTGGCTCGCCGGAAGGGATGGTGATCCTGCACATGCTGCACCAGATCGATCCCAGTCGTGCGCGTGTCTTCACGATCGATACGGGACGCCTGCCCCAGCAGACCTACGATCTGATGGATCGGGTTCGCGAACGCTTCGGGATCGAGGTCGAGGTGTACTTCCCGGATGCAGACCAGGTGCAAGCGATCACCCGCAAGCACGGCCTGAATCTGTTCTTGGACTCGGTAGAGCTGCGCAAGCTGTGCTGCGGTGTCCGCAAGGTCGAGCCGCTCGAGCGAGCCCTGGCGGGGCTGGACGCCTGGATCGCGGGGCTGCGGGCAGACCAGTCGAGCTCGCGAGAGGCCGCACAAGCTGTCGAGGTCGACGAGGTGCATGGCGGACGCATCAAGCTGAATCCCCTGGTGCGTTGGACGCGAGCGCAGGTGATGGACTACGTGAAGCGCTTCCGAGTTCCGATTCACACCTTCCATGCGCAGGGCTATCCGTCCGTAGGATGTGCCCCGTGCAGTCGCGCGATTCAGCCGGGCGAAGACGAGCGTGCGGGTCGCTGGTGGTGGGAGGACGAGGGGAATCGAGAGTGCGGCATCCACAATGGCTTCGAGCGCGACGGCTCGGGAATCTGAAGCTGCGCCGACGATCGGAACCAGAGCTCCGATCGCAGCAAACCAGACGGAGCCGAGAATGCCATGACTTTCCGGAACGCTCCGAGTTCCGCATCATTGCCGTCCGTGGGGAACGACGAGCCGATGGAGCCCCGCCCGAGTTCGCCGCTGCCCGCTCCTGGCCGGGCACGAGGCCGTCCCGGGCGCAGCCCCGCACAGGGGGAACGCATCCTCAGTGGATGGGGGCGCTACCCGCGAGTCCACGGGCGTGAAACCACCGGCGATTCGCTGCTGCGCCTCTCCGACGGCGCAGTCCTGAGCGGCGGGCTGGGTCGGGCCTACGGCGACGCGGGCCTGCCTCCACCGAACGCGCAGCGCCCGTTACTGCGTACGACCCATGCGGATCGCCTGCTGCGCTTCGATCCAACAACTGCCGTCCTGCGTGCGGAAGCAGGCGTCTGCCTGGCCGACCTGATCCACGTCTTTCTCCCACGCGGATTCTTCACCCCCGTCAGCCCCGGCACCGCGTTCGTGACCCTCGGTGGCATGGTGGCAGCCGACATCCACGGCAAGAACCATCACGTCGCGGGCAGCTTCGGGGAGCACGTGCGCAGCCTGCGGATTCGGACGGGCGACGGGAAGATCCGCGACATCGGTCCCGACCGCGAGCCCGAGCTGTTCGCGGCAACCTTGGGTGGCATGGGCTTGACCGGCCACATTCTAGAGGTCGAATTCCAGCTCGAGCGCGTGCCATCACCATGGATCGTCGAGGAGCGACACATGGTGTCGAGTGTAGAAGAGCTGATCCCGCGCTTGAGCGAGGTCGGCCGCGAGTGGCCGATGACCGTAGCCTGGCTCGATACTGCACAGCGCGGTGCCGCGCTCGGGCGTGGCTCACTCTGGATCGGTCGCTGGGCCTCTCGCGACGAGGCACCCGCGCGCGCCTTCCCCGGAATCAGGGAAAGGATCGAGGTTCCGTTCGAGCTGCCGAGCGGCTTGCTGAATCCCACCACGCTCGGTTGGGCGAATTCCGTCTGGTACCGCGCCCAGTACCTAAAGCAAGGCCGGAGTCTGGCGTCCCCGCAACAGTTCTTCTATCCCCTGGATGCAGTGCGCAGCTGGCCACGCGCATACGGGCGGCGGGGCTTCACGCAGTATCAGTGCGTGCTCCCGAGCGAGCCCGCGGTCTTCCGCTCGTTCCTGGAGCTCTTCCAGCGCATGGGCGGGTGCTCCTTCGTCACCGTCGTCAAGGATTGCGGTCCAGAGGGACGCGGCATGTTGTCCTTTCCGAAGCCGGGAACGTCGATCGCACTCGACATCCCGATCAAGCCTCCGAGCTCGACTCCCTCCACGCAGCAGCTCGTGGATCGCCTCAACGCGTTCACGCTCGATCACGGTGGGCGCATCTACCTCGCGAAGGACGCCTTCACGCGAGCCGAGGATTTCCGCGCGATGTACCCGCGCTTCGACGAGTGGACGCGTGTGCGACGCAAGTTCGATCCGGAGGGAAAGCTCGGGAGTGCGATGTCGCTGCGGCTGATGGGAGATGCGCGATGAGCGGCTTCGCCATCCTGGGTGCCACGCGCGGCATGGGTAAGCAACTTGCGCGGCGGATGGCAGAACGTGGGGATTCTCTGTGCCTGCTCGGTCGGGATCCCGCGCGCCTCGAGGCAACCCGAACGGACCTGAGCATTCGTAGCCCGCATGCCGAGGAAAACGCGGGAATCTTCACGGCGTCATGCGATCTGCTCCAACCCGACACCTTCGAGCCAGCCCTCGAGAGCGCTGCGAAGCAGCTCGGACGACTGGATGGCCTGATCGTGACCGCGGGGTTGTTCGCCGACCAGGCCCAGCTCGAAGCGTCCTCGGAGCTGCTCGAGCAACTCCTCACTGCTGACTTCGTCAACACCGTTCTGCTCTGCGAACTGGCCAAGGAACGATTGCTCAAGCAGGGCGGCGGCCTTCTCTGTGTCTTCTCCTCCGTAGCGGGCGATCGCGCGAGAACACCCGTTCGACTCTACGGAGCGGCCAAGGCCGGACTCTCGCACTATCTCGAGGGTCTCGACCATGCGTACCGGCGGGAAGGCCTGGTCACTCTCGACGTGAAGCCCGGCTTCGTACGTACAGAGATGACCGCACACCTGGCTCCTCCGCCCTTTGCTGGGGAGCCATCAGCCGTGGCGCGCGAGGTGCTTGCCGCAATCGACCGGGGTTCGGCTAGGATCTACACGCCCCGAATCTGGGGACTCATCCTCTGGGTGATCCGCTTGACCCCGCGCACGATCATGCGGCGCATTCGCTTCTAGCATCTAGGTAGACCGTTGTACGGATTGATTCGGCTGGCCCGCCCCAAAGACTGGGGCAAGGGCATATTCATACTGCTCCCTGTTCCCTTCGCCCTCGCATCTGGCGAAGGAGTGTTGAACCTGACCTCCCTCGTCCTCGGGGTTCTCGGCTTCAGCCTGATGAGCTCCGCCGTCTATTGCTACAACGATGCGCAGGACGCGGAGGCGGACCGGCTTCACCCCACGAAGCGGAACCGCCCGGTGGCTTCGGGAGAGGTGTCACGCAAGCTGGCCTTCAGCGCGTCGCTGACACTCTGCCTACTGAGCCTGGCCCTAATGCTTGCGGTGGGGAGCGCCAAGGCCTTGCTGCTCACCGTGGGGTACGCCGGCGCGAATCTCGTATACAGCCACTACGCCAAGCACATTCCACCGCTCGACGTCTTCCTGCTGGCATCGTTCTTCATGATTCGCGTGTTTCTAGGCTGCGTCCTCGTCCAGACCTCGCCCTCGAACTGGCTACTGCTGTGCTCATCTACCTTGGCTCTCTTCCTAGTCCTGGCCAAGCGCCGCGCCGATCTCGCATCCGGCTTGGGGAGTGATCATCGCCAGAGCCTGGCCGGCTACTCGGTGCCCTTCCTCGATCAGGCCATGAGCCTGACTGCGGGCGTGGCCTTCCTCTCGTACGCCCTCTACAGCCTCGACGCGGCAGTCTTCCTGCCGGGCCGCGAGTTCGCCTCGCTCCCGTTTGCGGCGGCCGGTCTTCTCGACTATCTGCGCCTCGCGCACGTCCACGGTGTCGGCGGATCGCCCGTCGACACTGCGTTCTCCGAACCGTCGATCATGATCTGCGGGTTGGGCTGGGCCACGGCAGTCCTGTGGAGCCTAGACCTCTCCGCATAGAAAATTTTCTAATGTTTTCAACCACTTGAGGCCAGAAGAACGTTCAGCCTCGACCGCGAGCAAGCGCTCGCACGCGCACGCCACGGCCCCACGGTCGGACCTCTTCAGAAGATCCGCGACATGACCGATGAACATCTTCACTAGTACCCATTGCATACTAGTCCTCGTTCTCGTACGATCCCGTCCCGGCTTGGATCCGTATACTTCGTAGGGCTCGAACGCCCAGCAACGGGTACCGAGAGAGGAATTACTGGTCATGTCGGACGACGTCTCGCAATTGAAGGGCCCCCTCTTCTGCCCTGTCGCACGTGCGCTCGACCTACTCGGGGAGCGCTGGACCCTGGTCCTGGTGCGTCACCTCCTAGGAGGCCCGCGCGGCTTTCAG
>QJZC01000032.1 GCA_003247575.1 Pseudomonadota bacterium | reverse complement strand
CCAGCTCGCTCTCAGCGAGATGCCACGCCCCTTCTCGGGTTCACGGCCTCCAGACTCCCCGCACGACTCCGGGCCGAACTTTGTTCTCGTCTGCCCAAGTAAACACCAGACTGCCGCTGAATCTCAACTGTAAAGCCTGATCGTTTGCCCAGGAATTGCATCAAATGGGAGATAAAACACCCATCCAACCCGTAGCTGAACTACGGACTGGAATGCCGATAGCGACAAGCGCTCCATCCTGTAGCCGGTAGGCGGGGAAATCTCGGGGAAGCGCAGCGACAAACAGAGAGGCTCGCCAGGCGGGAACCTGGCGAGCCTCTCTCGCTGACTTCGATCGGAACGCTCGGATGCGGCCGGCGGACCCGGCCGAGATCTACATGGCCGATATGGCCTCGAGCTCGCGGTAGGACGAGTCCCCTGGCCCCGCGTCAAGCGAACTCGCGCGCGCCGAACCGTTCGCCTGGAACTCTGGAGACGGGCGCCCCTGCGAGGTCGCGCCATCGGATCCCGAGGCAGAGTCACCTCGCCCCTCCTCCACGTCCGCTGCAAACCGATACCCACGCCCGTGCACCGTCTCTAGCGCCGTGCCGCTCGGCCCACGCGCGTCCAGAGCCTTGCGGAGTAGGCTCACCGTGCGACGTAGCGAGCCATCACTCACCTTGACGTCCCCCCAGAGCGCCTTGGTCAATTCGAGCCGCGACACCGTGCGGCCGCGATTCCCCAAAAGATAGACCAAGAGCTCGAAGACGCGCGTTTCGATCTGAATCGCTTCTCCACTCCGCTCGAGAGTGCGCGCCGCAGGATCGAGCCGAAACTCTCCGAATCGATACTCCTTGACACCAGCTGCCATGCGACCACCTCCTGTGTACGTGATTCGCATAGAAGGACGACACTCGTGCCCAAATCGGATCAGACAACTGTACGGTTCGGGCAACTTCGAGAGCGTCTCTTCTCGTTGCGAAATCCATTCATCCGAGGACCAGAGTCGGGAGACGACCCGCGTGGGCCTCAGTCCGAGGTCACGACGTCGAGCGCATAGCTGCGGCTCGCGCGGCCCGGAATCTCGGGCAGCTGCACGTCGAACCACTCTCTCCCTGGAACCAGACTCAGGCTGGGCCGCTTGCGCAGCACAGCCGCATTGGTGACTACGACTTCGCGCACTGGGCGGTTCATATCGATCCGCACGACGGCAAATGCATGCGGCGCCCGGTCGACATTGGTCACCTCGAGCGTGATGCGCCGCTCGCTCACGCGGTCGAGCGAGGTCTCTAGGGCTGCGAAGCTGTCGCTCGAGATCCCGTGGATCGGCGCCCGCACTGCCCAGGACAGTGCATTGCGGAAGACTCGTGCGAGCTCCGGGGCTTGGGCCGTCGGTTCCGGTGGAGCCATCGCCAGCCACAGCAGCTGCCCAGCACCGATCTGAAGCGAACTCGCCGCTGCCGCCTGCGCTCCGACCTCCCGCTCCGCCGCATCGAGCCAGTAGAGCTCGGCACGCAGCTGGGCCCGAGATCCCCCCTGGCTCCGGAGCGCAGCGGCCTCGCCCGCCGGCAGTCCGGGCGACTCCACAGGCACGGAAATCCCGATCTCACGCTTAGGATCGATGCCCAAGCTGAGGCTGCCGAGATACCCGACACCGAGACGTCGCGCGCGCTCGTAGGAGAGGACAGCGACCTCGGTCACGCCCAGGAGCCGCCGCATCGTACCCGTTCCCGCCCAGGCATGCTCCGCATCCCAGATGGCAATCCACCCCCAGACGACCACGCGGCCCCCACTCCGCACGAATCCGCGAAGCGCCTGAATCTCGCTCATGGACAGACTGCGGCCATCCGCTACGACGACTCCCTGTCGGTCCTGAAGATCGATCGACTCGAGCGAGCTCGTCACCGTCAGCGACTCCTCCTCGGGCACCAGCGAGCGCCAGGTCGCGAGGCTCCGGTCCCGATCGAACTCTCCCACGTCGCGGAGCGACGGCGGAACCCACAGGATGAGCGACGCCCGCGCCCGTGACTCCGGAGGCCGCACCGAATCGATCGAGAAGGGACCGATCACCGTCGCCACCATCGTGAACATCAGGAACGTGCCGCCGGTCAGGAAGAGCACACCGAGCAGCAGAACCAGCACCGTGTAGGTGCGTCCCTCCGGTGCGCTCATCGAGCAGGATCTTCAGGAGGTGCCGGAGGCTCTACGCGCCGGAAGTACACCGGACGCTCGGTGCTCTGCTTCGGCTTGCGACGACCGCGCAACTTGAATGCTGCGTAGGACAGCATCGAGAGCACCACGGTAGCAATGGTCGCAATGAAGATGACGGCGGAGAGATACGGAATCAGCTCCATTCGCCCTGCCGTCCCCCCGGCTCCATTGCATGCGTATCACCTGGGGAAGATCGCGCCTACCTGGACGCGTGCGACGCGACCCCCGCATCGGTCCCCTCTCGCTGCCTGGGGACCCATCAGATCCGGCCGATCCGATCGAGCTTTCCCCAATCCATGCGCAGCTGTAGAAGCTCTTCGGCGGTCGCGAGGACTTTCGTGACATCGATCGTGAGCGCGAAGAACAACCGATAGAGCACGGCGTACGGCACCAGCCATAGCCGCTCGCCCTCCACCACTACACAGTACATTGCAGCTGCCAGATCCAGCACGGTCAGCTGTGCCCACCAGATGACCAGCGGCGTCGCAGCCCCCATCGTCGCCGCCATTGCCAAGAAGAGGACGTTTGCGAACACGTTCATAATTGGCCACATGATTCCCTCGAAGACCATGTACCAGAGAGATCCAGTGGTCATGATGCTGGCGCGGGGATCGATCAGCGTCCGCCGATGCTTGCGCAGCGCCTGCAAGATGCCGCGTGTCCAACGATACCGCTGCTTCAGTAGATCGAGGAGCTTCTCGGGCGCTTCGGTATAGGCGATGGACTCGGGCTCGTACTTGATCTGCCAGCCTCGGATCAGCAGTCGCAGCGTGGTGTCACAGTCCTCGGCGAAGGTGTCCGCCTCGTAGCCACCGATCTCGAGCAATGCGTCACGGCGGAACACTCCGATCGGGCCCGGAATGATGTTGACTGTACGAAAGAACGCTTGCGCCTGGCGGACCATGTTGAGCCCTTCGATGTACTCGAGCGCCTGGAGCGCGGTCAGTGTGTTCGAACGGTTGACGACCTTCACACTCCCCGCCACCGCAGCCACATTCGGGTCGGTGAAGTGCCGCACCGCGCGCCGCAGGGTCTGCGGCGCCAGCGCAGAATCTCCGTCCATACAGAGCACCAGGGCGCCGCGCGCCGCCTGGATCCCCGTATTCAAGGCCTCGGCCTTACCCGCGTTCGGTTGATGGATCACCCGCACTTCGCAGCCCCCGTGCTGCCCCTCGAACGCCACGGCCTTGCGGTAGGTATCGTCCGAGGATCCATCGTCGATAACCAACACTTCATAGTGTGGATAGTCGAGCGTCATCAAGGAGCGGATCGAACCCTGGATCACAGCCCCTTCGTTGTAGGCGGGCACCAGAACGGAGACCAACGGATCGATCTGCGCGAGCCCATCGTCTGCATCGTCCAATAGATTCAGGTACGAGAACCAGAGCAGGACGAAGTAGCGCAGAATCAACAGCAGCAGGAAGCCGAACAGGACCAGCATTGCACCCCGCAGGAAGCCGTTCGGGATCGGCACCCGCGTCTGCAGCATCTGCCGGTAGAGCACCACAGAGAGTGCGATCAGCAGCACGAGCAGGATGCCAACCAGCACAGCCTCACGCCGTTTCATCTCAGAACTCCCGGATCAGCTCGAACAAGCCCCTGCGCGTGCTGTAGCGGCTGCTGCGCTGCGAGTAGCTCACGCCGAAGCGAAGCCGCGCCGTCCAGGGATCTCGCTCCCACTTGATCTGAGCCTCAGCGTTCCACAGGGTGCCGGACTCGGATGCCGATCGCACCTTGGTGCTCTGGAGTCCGAGCGCAGCCTTGTAGCGAAACTCGAGCGCCGGAGACATCGGCATTCGATGTTGCCAGAGCAGATCTAATCCGAAGTCGCTCTCGGGAGCGTAGTAACTGTCCGAGTCGTCCGAGAAGCTCATGAAGTTGGTACCCAGGCTCAGATCCGCGTCCAACTTGGAAAACGGATAGAACGTCAGGGCGCCATAGAAGGACTGACGGCTGTTCCCGTCATCGAGCGACGCGACCTCGAGACGACCGAAGGCACCCAGCTTGGCTCCGAGACGCCGGTAGAGCGTTGCGGCCAGAGCGGTCTGTCGAATCTGCTCCTGGATGGCCTCGAACGAATTCGACACGTCGCCGTACTCCTCATGCACCAGGTGAGCACCGACCGAGCCGAGCTTCTCGAATGTATGGACGAGGTGAAAGCGCGCGTATGGAGAGGTTCCCGCCTCTTCCCAACGCCGTCCCCCGATCTCGGCAGTCAGCTTGGGACCGCTGTCGAAGGAGCGATCGAAGACGAAGCCCAGATCCATTCCGCTATCGTCGTCGAAGGGGCTGCGCACAGCGAGCGCGACCTGATCCTGCGGATGGGATACCTGGATCCATCCCATGCGAATGCCAACGCGTGTGGCCATGTCCTGGAATCCCGAGTACTCAGCCCAGGCATCGCGCCGGTCGAAGTCGCTGCTGTCCGAGAAGCTGTTGGCCTCGAGCTCGAGGCTGGGCCGAAGTGTCTTGCGCAGCTCGATCCACTCGCTCCGCGCTTCCTTGTCTTCCTCTAGCGCAAGTGCACGCTGATAGGCGCGCTCCGCCTGCGGCTTACGCCCCGACCACGACAGGACCCGCGCCACGCCTCGTGCGGCACGCGCATTCCCAGGCTCCTGCTCCAGGATTCGCTCGAATGCTTCGAGCGCGGACTTCGTCTGTCCGCTCCAAGACAGAACCTCGGCCTGATTGATCCGGATCTCCGCATCCCCCGGAAAGCGCCGACGCAGTTCCGCGTACTCGCGGAGGGATGCCTCGAGCTCGCCAGACCACGACAGCACCTGGGCCAGCCGCAGGCGAGCTTCGCGATGCCCCGGGGCGACGGCGAGAATCTCGCGGTAGAGACGCACCGCCTCGGGATACTCCTGCTGCGAGCCGAGGAAGCTGTTCGCGCGGGAAAGCTTTGCCTCCGTGGTCTCGGCCTGCTGGGCCTCCGGTGCGGCAAAGCCCGTCGCGAGCGGCATGACCAGCGCCAACACGCTCGCGCTCCACGCGAGCCACGACAGCGCGAAGCATCTGCTCGCGCGGCGAGTGTGCCCGTTCACCACACCTCCATGGAAAGCTGGTCCACGAACTTCTCCCAGTCCGCCGCATCCCCGTCGTGTCCCGCGACGCCCTCTCCCACGAGCCTCGCTCCCCAGGCGAGGTCCACCATGCGCTCGACGGACTTCTTGATCCGCCCGACCACTACCGGAACGCTGTCGGAACTCGCGGCGACGAGAAGCACCAGCGCTCGTCGCTCGTCCAGCTGGATCATCGCGTCCTCGGTGCGAAGCAACTTCTCGCACGCCGCCAGGACGATCTCGAGATCCTCACCACCGCCCGCTTCGAGCGCGAGCAGCGAGGATGCGATGCCAAACTTCTCTCCGAAGCGATTCGCGCGCTCGACGCGTTCTCCGAACTCGGCCTGATCGACCTGCCGACTGCCGTTGTTCGCAAACGCCACGAGCTCGCGAACGTCGACCGGAGATGCCGCGGGAACGGTGGGCACGTGCGGAACACGCAGCAGACTCTCCACCTTGTGACGCAGCTCGTAGCTCGCCGAGAACGAGGGCAGCACATCCGAGGCACCCAACACGAGCGCACGGATTCGGTCGCCCGCACGCACCAGGCTCTCGGATACCGCCAAGACCGGAGGACCGTTCGGCGACCGACGCAAGGTCGCAAGAAACTCGTACCCCGAGATATCAGGCAGCTTGACATCCAGCACGATCAGGGCGGCCGGCTGAGTGAAGATCGCTGACAGCGCGCCGAAGGCCGTGTTCTCGATGGCAACCTCGTAGGTCGGCTCGAGTACTTTCGCCATGTGCGCAGCTCGCGTCGAATCGCCGTGAACCACCAAGATCCGCTTGCGCTTCGTCTCGGAGGCAGCAGCATCGGGCTCGGCCCGAGGCTCGGAAGGAGACTCACGGTCTCGCTCGTCGCGCGGGGCCAGCGGAGCCGAAGGGGTCGGTAGCGCTGCGGTGCGATCGACTTCGCGGCCTGCTGCTTCGACCCTTTCCAGAGCCGAGATCGAGCGTCGCAAGGCGGGATCGAGTTCGATCCTGCGAACAGGAATCTCAGCCGCCGATGCTTCGCCCGGCGACGGCGCACCCACCTGCGAGCGCGCCACCTCTCGGCTCGAACTCGGACTCCGTCCGATGAGCGACGTTCCGGACGCCCCGATCTCGAAGGTCAGCTTCCCCGCAGCCCCACTCGCGAAGCGAGACTTGAGCACCGAGATGCTGCGCACTCCTTCCTCATCGCGCCGGAGATACGCCAGCGAGCCACAAACATCCGAGAGTGCACGCTCGAGCGCCGGCTGACGGCGCAGCATGTCCGTGTCCGCTGTCGCGACGATCATCTGGTCGTCGCCATACCCAGTGAGCAGCGCCCCGACTGCATCGCGCAGTGGACGCTCGTCCAACAGATCGGCCGTCAGCGAGGTGAGAGGATCCACGATGACCCAGTCGGCATGAGGCGACTCGGCCTCCATCGACTCGAGCAGCGGGCCCACTCCGTAGGCCCGTGTGGTAGTCGCTGCGTTCGAAACCAACTCGAGCAAGGTCATCCGGCCGAGCGACAGACCCGGAAGCAGATCGAGCCCGAGAGACTCTGCCTGGCGCAGCAGGATCTCCGGCGGCTCGCCCGTCAGATAGACGACGCGCTGACCGCGATCGAGGGCCGCAGCCGCCACCTCGAGACACAGCACAGTTCGTCCCGTGCCTGTCTCTCCGACCAGCACGAGTCCGAGCTTGGGAGCCGCACCACCCACGGCATGGTCGAGTAGCTCTACCCCGATCGGTCTCGGGGCATGGCGCTTCGGAGCGGTCCCTTCCACAGTAGTGGGGTTATCGGGCGAAGCCTGTGCGCAGCTGAACCCGTTTGCTGCAGCACTACGCCGGAATCAGACAGCCTGCACACGAGCTACTCGCAGACTGCTGCCTAGAGCGGAGATGCGTACGGGCAGCTCTCTCTGGACACGCTGCTTGCGCTCCCTTCCTCCGCTGGTCGCTTCACTCCGCAAAAGGGCCAACCGAAGAGCAGACCACGGCAGCGGGACTCGAACGTCTCGCAGCAGAGTTTCACCCCTCGCCTCCTGGAGCTCCATCGATGTGCGGCATCGTCGGTTACACCGGCAACCAAGACGCAACTCAGGTCCTGCTGGATGGATTGAAACGACTCGAGTATCGCGGGTACGACTCGTCGGGTATCGCCGTGGACACCGGGGAGCGGATCGAGCTCCGACGTGCCCTCGGGAAGCTCGCGACCCTTCACGATACGCTGACGGAGCATCCGGTCGAGGGGCTCTGCGGCATCGGACATACGCGCTGGGCCACACACGGTCGCCCCTGTGTGGCCAATGCTCACCCGCACCGTGCGGGTGGAACCTTCATCACGCACAACGGCATCATCGAGAATCACGCGGAGCTTCGCGCTCGACTCGAGGCAGATGGACACAAGTTCGCATCCGAGACCGACAGCGAGGTCATCGCACACCTGATCGAACGCGCAGTCCGCGCGGCGGCGGGCGAAGCGAAGCTCGACGCGGGAGCAACCTTGGTCGCGTGCGTACACAGCGCGCTCGCAGAACTCACCGGGTCCTATGCCATCGCCGTCATGAACGATTCCTTTCCGGCCCAGATCGTCGCGGCCAAGCGCGGTGGGAGCCCGCTCGTGATCGCCCATACCTCAGCCGGAACCCATCTCGCGAGTGACATCCCCGCCCTGCTTCCATATTCGCGCGACGTCGTCGCGCTCGAGGACGGGGAGCTCGCCCGACTCACTCCGGAAGGCTTCGAGCTCTTCGATGCGGACGGGAGGATCCCGCAGCGCACTCCGAAGCGCATCGACTGGGACCCCATCTCGGCTGAGAAGGGCGGCTACGACCACTTCATGCTGAAGGAGATCTTCGAACAGCCAGCCGCCGTCTCGCGCACACTCGCGGGTCGCATCGCAGCGAGCGGGAACGACCTGAATCTGGAGGAGCTGCCCGTTGGTCCCGAAGAGGCCAGGCGAATCCGCAGGCTCTATCTCGTCGGCTGCGGTACCGCATTCTACGCGTGCATGCTCGGCAAAGCGTGGATCGAGCGCCTCGCCGGAATTCCCGCCGAAGCCGTGCGCGCCAGCGAGTTTCGCTACGGGCATCCCGTCCTCGGGCCGGACACGTGGCTCATCCCGGTGTCACAGTCGGGGGAGACCGCGGATACCCTGGCTGCGGTCGAACTCGCGCGCGCAGCGGGCGGGCGGGTCAGCTCGATTTGCAATGTCCGCGACGCCAGCATCCCGCGCGCGAGCGATCACGTGCTATACACGCAGGCGGGCCCAGAAATCGGCGTGGCATCGACCAAGGCATTCACCACGCAGCTGCTGGCTCTCTTCTTGGTCGCGGTACGTCTTGCACGAGCGGCCGGGCGGATCGACGACGCACTCGTGTCCGAGCTCCTGGACCAGCTGCAGCAGCTACCCGACAAACTCGAGAGAGCTCTCGCGCCGACCGACCAGATTCGAGCGATTGCAGAGCGCTACCACCGCGCGCACAGCTTCCTCTTCGTGGGCCGGGAGCTGCTCTACCCGATCGCGCTGGAAGGCGCGCTCAAGCTCAAGGAAATCTCCTACATCCACGCGGAGGGGTATGCAGGCGGCGAGCTGAAGCACGGCCCCATCGCACTGATCGATCACGAGATGCCCTCGGTCGTGCTCGCACTCCGAACCGCGCTCTACGACAAGATCTGCTCCAATCTCGAGCAGATCCGTTCTCGCGACGGCAAGATCATCGCCATCGGCAGCGAGGGCGATGGCGAGTTGCTGGGTCGCGCCCACGACGTGCTCTACGTCCCGCAGGTCGGGGACCTCCTGAGCCCGATCGTAGCGACGCTTCCCCTCCAGCTGCTCGCTTACCACATCGCAGTACTCAAGGGCACCGACGTCGATCAGCCACGCAACCTCGCGAAGAGCGTGACCGTCGAATGAGTCGGAACGGGATGGGACACCAAGGTTCGCGGCCTTCCTCCGCCCCTCCGCCCCAGCGACAGTCATCGACTCCGCGACCGCTCGCGCGCGCAATCGTCTGCCTGATCGCGTTGCTCGCGGCGTGTCGCACACCGGGAGCCTCGGAGCTCGATTTGTCGGACACGAGCCGCCTTCGAATCGGGATCGGCGATCGACTGGCCTGGCAGCGGGACGGGCGCTGGAGCAGGTCGATCGACGAGCTCGACCAACTCGATCTACGCGTCGACTTCCTGCAGGTCTGGCTCACCCGGGATTGGGACCCGAGCTGGATTCCAACGGACGAGCTCGAGCGAGTCGCAAAACGCGGGGTCACCCCGATCGTGACGCACTACTTCTTCGGCGACTTCATCAGCAAGGAGCATTTCCAGGCGTCGCAAGCCGAGTGGTATGCAAGCCTCGAGCGCATGAGCGATCTGCTGCGCATGCCGTATCCCATACTCGTGATCCTCGAGCCGGAGTTCAACATCTTGCCTCCCAGCGGTGAAACACCGGTCATCTACTGGCCCGAGTTCTCGGAGCACCTCCTGAGCGCTGCCGCGATGCTGCGCGAACGCGCGCCCAACGTGCGGGTAGGCATCTGCGTCGGAGACTTCCCGGGCACGCCCTACCTCGAACAGGTCGTAGCCCCGGCTGCCAGCGGTCTCGACTTCATCGCGTTTCAGGAGATGCGCGCGGCCACGGATCCGCGAGCCAACCGCGGCGAGTACGTTCGCGTAGGGGAGTCGGCGCTCGAGTTCGCACGCTATCTGAAGCGGGCCTTCGCTCGGCCGTTACTCATTGGCTATGTGGCAGTGGGATCGCACGGGCGCTGGAACGGAATCCAGGCGGATGCGCTTCGGAACATCGCGGTGCACCGCGAGGAGCTCCGTAAGGCGGGCGTCTTCGGCTGGGTGTACTTTCAGCTCTACGACGACCCACAGCACATCGGCTACTTCGGCGCGGCCGAGCGAACCTTCGGACTGCTCACGTCAGACGGAAATCCGAAGCCCGCATTCGAGGTGTTTCGCTCGCTCACGCCGCGACACTGAACACCGTCACCCGCGGTCAGCGCCGCTGTCCCACATCCTCGAGTGCCGACAGTACCTTGCGCTCGAAGGCGAGGGTACGCTCTTCGAGACTCTGAATGCGCGCCTCCAGGTTGTAGAGCCGCTCTGCCAAGGCTTCCTGAGCCTTCGCTCGCTGCGCATCGCTCTGGTCGCGTAGCTTCTCGATGTTGAAGAGCCGCTGCTCGACCTTGGTCTGAAAGTCCACGCGGGCGCGGCCTTCCTCCTGCATTCCCTTCTCGACGGCGAACAAACGCTGCTCCATCGGCCCGAGATCTGCTCCGTTCGGAGCGCGCCCCGGCGGACTCGGCTTAGCAGGAGGCGCGTCGGACCTCGCGCGCGCCTGAGTAGAGACCCGCTTCTCGAGCTTGCCGATCCGCACCGTCAGCGAGCTCGATGCCCCCTCGAACTGCTGCACGAGTGAACGCAGCTCTGCGACCTTCGCCTCCAAGGTCGCAAGCTCGGTGTCGATCCGGTCGTCGTCGATCGCTTCCGGCGTTCGGCTCGGCGGTTGCGGCACGAAGACAGTGCGGGGCGGCGGCGGCTCCACGTGCACATCTCCCGCAACATACCCGAGCAGCCCCGCAAGCAGCAGGAGCGTGCCCAGACCCATCCCCGCGGCGAAGGCGCGTCGCCACCCCGACGACTTCAGGGGGGCAGTTGAATCGGACGCCGCCCTATCCGGCATATCACGGCCACCCATGGGAATCTGCCGAGGCTAGCCCATCCCAGTGGACGGCGTCGCCGGGCGCACCGCAGCGATGATCTGCGGCGACGCCCCGCGACGCCTGGCGCCAGCTTGCCTGCTTCTGGCCGAGCGGTCGCGCCCTTAGAGGGAAAGCACCAGCACGCGACCGTCGCGCTCCACGAGGAGCAAGAGCTCATTCTGCCCCTCGACCGCACTCTCGAGGTCAGCCAGGTTGCGGACGCGCTTACGGTTGACCTCTCGCACGACATCCCCGGGACGCAGCGGGGTGCGGGCGCCCGGATCCACTTCGACGACCTCCACGCCACCGCCGCGAGCGCGGTCGCGCAGCACGACGCCCTCGAGACTCGGGTGAAGCGGTGTCGCCTTCTCCGGGGCCTTCGGCTCGGAGGACGCGCGCGCTTCCTGTTGGCGCTCCCCCAGGGTCGCCTTGATGGTGCGGCGCTTGTCGTCGCGGATGATCTCGAGCTCGACCTGGGTTCCGATCGGCTCCAGACCGACACGATTGCGTAGCTCGGAGGCGGAGCGCACCGGCTCTCCATTCATGCCGACGACCAGGTCGTAGATCTCGAGGCCGGCCCGGGAAGCGCCCGAGTCCTCCATGACCTCAACGATCACCGCGCCCTCCGTTTCACTCGACCCGATCAGCTTGGCTAGTGCGGGATCGCAGTCCCGGATCGATACGCCCAGGAGCCCGCGGCGCACCTCACCATATTCAAGGATCTGCTCCATGAGCGTTCGAGCCATGTTGACCGGAATGGCGAAGCCGATACCGATGTTGCCAGGTCCACCGCCGGAGAAGATCGCCGTGTTAATTCCGACCAACTCCCCCCTCAGATTGATGAGCGCACCCCCTGAGTTGCCGGGGTTGATCGAGGCATCGGTCTGGATGAAGTCCTCGTACTTCTCGACCTTGAGTCCCGAGCGGCCGAGCGCGCTCACGATTCCAGACGTAACTGTTTGTCCGAGGCCAAACGGGTTTCCGATGGCCAGCACGAAATCGCCCACCCGAAGCGCATCCGAGTCTCCGGTGGGTACGGCCACCAACCCATCGGATTCCACGCGGATCACGGCCACGTCGGCCTCATCGTCGGACCCCACCAGCTCGGCCTTGCGCTTCTCACCCGATTTGAGCGTGACGGTGATTTCCTTCGCCTTGGCCACGACGTGGTGGTTCGTCAGAATCAGACCGCGGTCGGCATCGATGACGACGCCGGATCCGGCCGAGCCGAAGGGGCGCTCCTCCGGCTCAGGAGTCCCGAAGAAGCGTCGGAAGTTCGGATCCTGGAAGATGGGGGGAAGCTCCTGCTGGGTAACGCCCTGTACGGAGATGTTGACCACACCGGGAAGCACCGGATCGAGCACGGGGGCAAGGCTCGGAACCGTCCCGTCCGCGGCCGGCGCGGACGCGATCACCGGCAAGGTGGCCAGAGGGCCGGTGACACTCACGCTGGCCTCTTGCTGGCTCGTTTCGGGCTCGTCCGCTTGGGCTCGGGCTTCCGATTCGGGCCCCTGGGCACCGCAAGCGAGCACCGCCGCAACGCCAATCCACGAACCAAAGAAGAGACCACGCGCACTGCGTAGCCCGTGAGTCCAGATCTGCCTCACCCGGGCGGGGTTGGCAGAATATGAACGCTCCAGCTTCATCCGATCCTCCTTGTCGATTCCATCTCGCTACGCAGAGGCAGCGAGGGAGATTCCGAGGTCGCCCCACATAGCCACGCCCAGCGAAAGGTCAAGTCCGCACACATGATTCCGGCTCGAGCCGGATGGGTCCAATCCGATTCGACTCTGCGAGAGACCACCGTCTTCATTGCCATCGAGTTCGAGCCCCGATCCGCCGATGGCCACCCAATGGAGCGCCGCGAGAGCTACCGTGTCAAGTTCGACGTCGAGCAGCACGACTTGCAGATCTCGCTCTCCTTGCCCGGACGAGCCGATCGGATCGAGTGCGAGCTCGTCGATCTCACTCGGCACGGGGTCGGCGTGCGCATTGCGGCCGGTCGCGCGCCGCCGATCTCCGCGGACGAACGGGTGAGGCTTCACTTTACAGGGGAGGATGCAGGAGAGCTTCCGGCCATTGCGGCGACGGTGCGATCCGTGATCTCTACGCCTTCGTACTTTCGCTACGGGCTTCGCTTCGAAGCCTGCACAGAGCTACGAGAGGTGCTGCCGGAGCGCCTTCTGCCGCGCTTCAACCAGCGGGTCGCCCGACGTGTGCGCCCTCCCAGCGCGCTCCGGGTCGAGCTCTACCACACCGGCTCGGAGCGCATCTCCGCCGTCATACGGGACATCTCGTGGAGCGGCATGAGCGTGCTCGTCCCGATCCGCGCCGAATACGAGGGCTTATCCCTACATAAACTCATCGAACTCCGCTTCTCGCTGCCGGGCACCCGCCAGCCGCTGCAGCTGATCGGTGAGATCCAGCGGGACCTGATGATCGATGAGCTGATCTGCTACGGGATCCGCTTCGACGCACAGCGCACCTCCGAGTTCCCCCGCCAGCAGAACGTGCTCAAGCGCTACATCGCGCGCTGCTACCTGGATGCCAAGGAGTCGAAGGATCCGCCACCGGTCAAAACTCGGTGACGTAGCGGATGGAGCTCGCCACGTCGATGCGACGGGGCAGATGCTTCTCGATCTCCTCGAAGCGACGCCGGTCGAGCGCCGAGCCCACCGACAGATCGAAGCGAAAGCTTCCCGCGTAGATCCCGATGCCCGCGGTCACCGCGATGTCGCTGTTGGGCCCAGAAGCCAGGTTGCGATGCACACCTACCCGCAGGTCTACGCTGCGCCCTACGAAACGGCTCCGGTACTCCATGCCCACAGCGAGCTGCCGCGACTCGAAGCCGGGAATGGTCTCGAAGCGATTCTCGGTCAGATCCAGGTCGAACGCGATGCGCCAGCGCGGCGAAAGCTCGAGCGCCGCGCCGGCGCGCACCTGCGGTTTGAGCTCGAACGGGTGCGGCCCGCGTGTCTTGAACGCAGGGCGGTTCAAGTTTCGGCCGGTGATCCCGAAGCGGATCCAGTCGCGGAACTGGTAGAGCAGTCCGACATCGATTGCGACAGCCTCGCCGCGGCGGCGGTTCTCCGTTCCAATCGAGTTCGAGTCGCTGGTCTCGACTCGGAGCTCCTTGTACAACGTCGTAGCATGCACGTAGCGCAGGTGCGCCCCCAGCCCGAGCTGCTCGGTCAGCTGGACTCCGGACGCCAGCCCCACTTCCTTGGTGTAGATTCCGCGGACGACCGCACCGGTGTCGTTGATCTGGTCCGTGACCCCTGCGGAGGTCAGCCCGGAAACGACGTCGCGCACGGATGAGTCGGACGTGTCCAAGCCCGCCTGCTCCGCTCGAAACACGAACTCCTCGGCCTGCAGTTGATCCAGCCCGGCAGCGCCGGCGGCGAGCGCATCGGCGAGCGATTGACTGCCCGGATTCTGGAACTCGGCGCTGCGATCCGCACCGACTCCGACCAAGCGAGACAGATCCACGGAGAGATCGGAAGGCGAGTCTCCAAAGCGTAGATTGCGCGTATCGACGACCGGGTCGAGACCCGCCAGTGCGCCCCCTCGCGTCGTCAGCACCACGCGCCCACGCCGCAGCAGGAGGCCGACGTCACCGGTCACGACGGCCCCTTGTCCCCGCTCGGAGAATCCCGGCAGCACGCGCGCCAGTAGGCGCGTGGTATCCGCGAGCTCCTGCCCGGACAGCTCGCGTCCATCGCGGATCTTGTCGACCGTGTCTTCGAAGTCGGTGCGATCCAGGAAGTCGACGAGCTGTGCCGCGTTCTCCAACAGATCGCCTTCGGCCGCAGCACTGATCCCGACCGGAACGTCGACCTCGAGGAGCTCGGGCACGAATGCAAGCGCTCCTGGATTCCAGTATGCGGCGGCGGCTCCATCCGCAACGGCGACGCCCGCACCCGCCATTCCCTGATAGCGCGCCCCGATCACCCGCCACTCCTCGGCGCGCGCTTCCGTGCCTGCAAACAAGGGCGCGACTCCACACAGGAGAGCACCCACGAAGCGCAGGTGCCGCGGCCGCGCCGCAACCGCAGGGGCGACGCTGAATATCCCGGCCGAAGCGGCGGTCTGATTCGCCTGGCAATGAAATCTGGCGAATTGCACAGCTCGACTCCTACGTCGGGCCCGCGATCGTCGGGTCCGAGAACATTGGGTCCGAGAGCGGGCCAGCGACGCAAACTTGGTGACCTCGACGCCACCAGACTCGAGCTTCCGACTGTCGAGGCTCTAAGCGTCCGGCGCGGGTGCAGTCAGCCCCAGCCCATGGCTACCTTTCTAGTCGCAAACCGACCAGGTAGCAACCCCGACACTCCCAGCAACACTACGATCGGCGCTATAGTGTCGCCAATGCCACGTTCAGACGAGACGCTACGATGACGACGCAACTCGATCCCTCGCCGTCGGAGCTCCAACACTTCCAGGACGCGCCACGTTACCGCATCGAGGGAGGCCACGCGCTCGAAGGTACGATCGGCGTCGCGGCGGCGAAGAACGCAATCAACAAGCAACTCGTTGCATCACTGCTCACCAATGAGCCGTGTGTCTTCTCGAATCTGCCACGCATTCGTGAAATCGATGCGATCCTCGACATGCTGAGTGAGATCGGCACGCGCTACACGTGGCGGAGCGAGGACACCCTCGAGGTCGAGACTCCAGAGATCCGTAGCAGCGTCGTCGGCCAACGATACTCGGGCTTCAATCGCATTCCGATCCTGCTGCTGTCACCCTTGATCCACCGCACCGGAGAAGCCACGGTACCGACGGTCGGCGGAGATCGCATCGGTGCCCGTCCGGTAGACTTCCACCTGGAGGGCCTGCGCAAGATGGGAGCTCGGATCGAGACGTCTGCCGACTCCTTCCGAGCAACCAGCGACTCGTTGCGCGGCATGATCGTCACTCTCCCGTACCCCAGCGTGGGCGCCACGGAGAATCTCATCATCTCGGCCACCTTGGCTCAAGGCACTACCGTGATCGAGAATGCGGCGGTCGAGCCGGAGATACTCGACACGATTCTGTTCCTCCAGAAGATGGGCGCATTGATCGCGGTCGAGACCGACCGCCGGATCCTGATCGAAGGTGTGCCGCGACTTCGCGGCGCCACACACCGGCCCATCACGGATCGAATCGAGGTCGTCTCCTTCGCGGCCGCGGCAGTCGCGACAGGTGGACGCATCTCCGTTCGAGGCGCCCAGCAGGAGCACATGATCTCGTTCCTGAACTCCATCCGGAAGGTGGGTGGAGGCTTCGAGGTCGACGACGACTGCATCACGTTCTTTCGCGAGGTTCCCGAGCTGCGGGCCCTGCACTTGGAAACGAATGTCCACCCCGGCTTCATGACCGATTGGCAGCAACCCTTCGTGGTGATGCTGACCCAGGCAAACGGCATCTCGACTGTACACGAAACCGTGTATGAAGATCGCTTCGGTTACGTCGATACGCTACTCAAGATGGGCGCAGACATCGCGCTGACACCTGCGTGTCTCGGCAACACTCCCTGTCGCTACCTCAGACGAGACCACCTGCATAGCTGCACGATCCGTGGCCCCGCCCCCCTGCGGGGACACGACATGACCATCCCCGATCTGCGCGCGGGCTTTGCCTACATCATCGCGGCACTCGTAGCGGAAGGCGCGAGCACGATCGACGGCACGAGCTACCTCGAACGCGGCTACGCAGATGTACCGGGGAAGCTGGCGAGCATCGGTGCCCAGATCGAACTGCTTCCTGCCTCAGGTCGAGCTGCTTCCTGACGAGTCGCGTCCCAAGACCGGGTGCCAGCCCTGGGGGGCGCAACGTGCGCGGGAAGCCGAATCCGCTAGAAGCCGATCACCGGTAGCCGGTTCTCGAGGGAACGGGCGTCTACCGGTTTGAAGATGTAGTCGTCCGCACCGGCTGCGAGCATCTCGCGGACGTCCTTTCGCTCCTGGCGAATGCTCACCACGAGAATGCGGGTTTCCGCATACCTAGGATCGTTCTTCACCTGCCGAACGAACTCGAGACCGGACATGCCCGGGAGCACCCAGTCGACCACGATCAGATTCGGGACACCGCCGTTCTTGAGATGGTCCAGACCTTCCTCGGCACTCCCGGTCTCATCGACCTGGAATCCAGCGCCAGTCAACACACGCGCGATCAGTCGCCGCTCCGTGCGGGAATCTTCGATGATCAGTGCGTTCATTTCGTCGTCCTCGATCGACTGCTCTCAGTGCGTATCGAAAGTTGGCGCGTCTGCCTGAAGCATCGCTCCAACAAGCGACGAGGCAGAGTCCCCTCATGCACACCTGTGAACGAGCGCGTCAACGAGTGCTGCGCCCCTCCCTGGCCCCTTTCGAACTCGGTCCAGTTTGTGCAGCCTGACTCGGCGCACCGCGCAGTCCCCGCCATTTCGACTCATTCTGCGCAGAATTGCCACAATCACAAGGAAAACGAGACACGATGTCAATGCCCACTGGATCGACGGGCGACACCTCATCAAGCTCGGCCGTCGCAACTGGGACCGACACCGCTCGAGCCGAACTCGCACGCGCGAGGGTCGCACAGATTCCGGCCCGACACTCCGAAGCCGCGCCGGTGCGGCCAGCTCGTACCCAGCTTGGACTCCTGTACATACTCGCGTCGCTGCTCGTATTGGGAGTCGGTACGCTTCGCTGTACCGCATCGACGGCCGAGGACAGAGGGCCGGAGAGCTCTGCGAGTCAGAGCACCCGCAAGGCGGAGCCGCGTCGGTATCCGGTCACGATCCGCCTTCCGACCAGCCTCGGAGTCGTCGACACGGATCTGGTCGATCCACTCGGGCGACCGATCGGCATCGCGTGCGCCACCTGCCACGCACCCGGCGCCTCTGCGTCGATGTCTTCACGCGCCGAGCTGGACACGTTCCATCTCGGAGTCGAGATTCGCCACGGAGACCTCACCTGCGCCAGCTGTCATTCCGACGGCGACCAGACCCGGCTTCGCCTCGCCGATGGCCAGGAGCTCGCATTCAGCCAGGTACAGCAGCTGTGCCGGCAGTGCCACGGACCCCAGTACCGAGACTACGAGGCTGGCGCTCATGGCGGCATGCGTGGCTATTGGGACCTGAGTCGCGGTCCGAGAGAGCGAAACGCCTGCATCATGTGCCATGCCCCTCACGCTCCAGCCTATCCCCAGGTGATTCCCGCGGCGCCGCCGCGAGACCGATTCCTCGCCCCCTCGCGCAGTTCGCAGACAGCGCCAGCCGAGCACTCGAATGCGCGCTCGACGGAGGCAGAGCATGGCTGATCGACCCACCTCTGAGTCCCCGCAAAGCGGCGGATCCGGTCCCAGATCTCCGCAGGACCCCAAGCCGACCGCCAAGCGGCGCACCATCCTCAAGTGGCTCGGCGGCGCCGTCGGTGCGGCGGGACTGGCAAAGGCGATGGAGCCACTGACGTCGTTCACACGCGACATCACGCTCGATGAGTTCCTGCAGAAGCACTATCAGGAGCTCTCGCCCGACGAGCTCGAGACCGTGCTCCGGCGCCTCGAGGCCGACGCCAAGCGCGACTACGGCGCCGACGTGCGCATCGACGACGCTCCGCCGATCCCCGGCGTGCAGTTCGGCTATGCGCTCAACCTGAGCATCTGCAACGGCTGCCGCAAATGCGCCGACGCGTGCCACCAAGAGAACAATCACGACCGCGACACGAACAACTCCTACATTCGGGTGTTCGAGATGACCAACGGATCGCTCGACTTCGAGCAGGGCGACCCAACCTACACACACGCCACCCCAGCCCCGGGCAAGTACTACATGCCCGTACAGTGCCAGCAGTGCGACAACCCACCCTGTGTGAGCGTGTGCCCCGTGGAAGCGACCTGGAAGGAGCCCGACGGCGTGGTCGTGGTCGACTACGATTGGTGTATCGGCTGTCGGTACTGCGAAGCGGCTTGCCCCTACCACGCCCGCCGCTTCAACTGGAAGAGTCCGACGATCCCGGCAGAAGAGATCAACCCCGACCAGGGCTACCTGAGCAATCGCATTCGACCGCGGGGTGTGATGGAGAAGTGCACGTTCTGCTTGCACAGAACCCGTCGCGGCCGGCTGCCGGCCTGTGCCGAAGCCTGCCCGACAGGAGCGCGCGTCTTCGGTGACCTGGCAGACCCGGATTCCCCGATCCGCTACGTGCTGGCCAACAAACGCGTCTTCGTCCTGAAGGAAGAGCTCGGTACGCAGCCGCGATTTTTCTACTTCTTCGACGCCTAGCCACACCTGGGCGCGGCAGGAAGGGCCTCATGTCCACGACGCAATCCATCCCCGGAGAAATCTCCGAGAATTCCACGCACTGGGTCAGCTACCCGCGCTTTCTCTTCGAGTGCGCACGCATCGCATTCGAAGGGGACGCCCGCTTCTATGCCTGGATGACCGTGCTGACTGCCATCCTGCTGGTGGGAGTCAACGGCTGGGCTCAGCAGCTCGCGCAGGGAATGGCGCTCACCCACATGAGCGACCACGTCTCCTGGGGCATCTACATCGCCAACTTCACCTTTCTGGTGGGTCTCGCTGCCGGCGGCGTCATGATGGTGATCCCGGCGTACCTATACGAGGATCGCCAGATGCACGAAGTGGTGATTCTCGGCGAACTCCTCGCCATCGCAGCGATCACGATGGCTCTCGCCTTCGTGACGGTAGATCTCGGACGCCCCGATCGTTTCTGGCACATGGTCCCGCAGATCGGGCGCTTCAACTGGCCGAGCTCGATGCTGACCTGGGACGTCGTCGTGCTGTCGGGCTATCTGCTGCTCAACCTCCACATCACCGGCTACCTGCTCTACTCGCGCTTCACCGGCAGGCCGCTGAAGCGGAGCTGGTACATACCGTTCGTACTCGTCTCGGTCGCTTGGGCGATCTCGATCCACACGGTCACGGCCTTCCTCTACAGCGGGCTCGGCGGACGCCCATTCTGGAACAGCGCGATCCTCGCGCCGCGGTTCATAGCGTCGGCCTTCGTCACGGGTCCGGCGTTCCTGATCGTGGCACTGCAGATCGTCCGCCGGGTGACCACGTTCCGCGTTCCGGAGGGGGCCATCTCCACCTTGGCCTCGATCCTACGCGTCACGTGCGTCATCAACCTGTTCATGCTCGGCGCCGAGGTGTTCACCGAGTTCTACACCGGCAGCTCCCATGGAGCATCGGCTCAGTACCTCTTCTTCGGACTCCACGGCAAGAACGCTCTCGTTCCGTGGATCTGGTCTGCAATCGTGCTCAATGTGAGCGCGGCCCTGCTGCTGCTGTCGAGCCTCTCGCGCACGAATCCACGCGTGCTCGAGCTGGCCTGTGTGCTCACCTTCTTTGGCGTCTGGATCGAAAAGGGCATGGGCCTGATCATCCCAGCGTTCGTACCGAGCACCCTGCACGAGATCATCGAGTACCTGCCGAGCTTGACGGAGTGGAAGATCTCCGCGGGCATCTGGGCGCTCGGGATCGGCCTCTTCACCGTGGCCACCAAGATTGCAATCCACATACTGACGGGCCAGTCCCGACTCGGTCCGGCCGCACCTCCGCGTCCGCATCTGCATCCGCACCCGGAGGGGCACTGAGATGCCGACGTTCGGACTCGTGCTAGCTCTGAAGGGGCGGAGCGACGAGCGCGAGCAGGTGCTGACGTGGCTCCGGGCCGATCCTCGAGTCCAGCTCGGCCCGCTCGAGCAACATCGTCTCGCGCTCGTCCTCGACACACAGACGGCCAACGAAGAGGCCGCGTTCATCGAGCGGTGCATGCTGAGCGGATGCGTTCGGCAAGTAGACATCGCATATGCAAATTTCGAAGACCTGGTCGCGTTCGCGACGGGAGAGGAGACTCCAGATGAACATCCAGCGTAGAACGTTCGTGCAGTGGGCCGCCATGGCGGCCGCGACCGCTGCCGCTCGTTCCAGCTCGGCCCGAGAGGCCAGCTCGGCAGGTCTGCCCGATGTCGCAGCCCGCCCCGACGATGGAACGCGCTGGGACAAGGCCCCGTGTCGCTTCTGCGGTACCGGCTGCCACGTACAGGTCGGTGTAAAGGGAGGCAAGGTCGTCGCGATTGCCGCCGACCAGCAGGCCGAAGTGAACCGGGGCCTGCTTTGCGTGAAGGGTTACCACGTAGGGCTCGCGCTCTACGGGAAGGACCGCTTGCGCACGCCGCTCCTGCGCAAGGGGGAGAAGTACGAGCCCATCTCGTGGGACAAGGCGCTCGACATCATCGCGGAGCGAGTCGAGAAGGGTCCCAAGGGATTCGCCATCTACGGGAGCGGCCAGTGGACGATCCCCGAAGGCTACGCCGCACAGAAGTTCATCAAGGGCGGACTCTCGTGCAACCACATCGATCCGAACGCTCGCCTGTGCATGGCCTCTGCCGTGACCGGATTTCTCGCGACGTACGGAGTCGATGAACCGGCCGGTTGCTACGACGACCTCGACGAGTGCAACGTGCTTATTCTCTGGGGCAACAACCCAGCCGAGATGCATCCGATTCTCTTCTCGCGCGTCCTCGACCGTCGCGCTCGCGGCGACGAGATCGAGATCATCGACATCGGGACGCGGCGTACTCGCAGCACCGCCCACGCGCAGCACTACCTGGAGATGCGGCCTCAGACCGATCTGGCAATCGCGAATGGGATCGCTCATCTGCTGATCGAGAGCGGGCGATACGACAAGCAATTCGTCGAGAAGCACTGCGCATTCCGTGCCGACAGCGACCCGCCCTCACTACCGGGTCAGGCCATCGACTTCGAGACCTACCGGAAGTCGCTGGCCGAATACACGCCCGCGCGTGTCGAAGAGATCTCCGGGATCCCGCAAACGCAGCTGCGCATGCTTGCGGATCGATTCGCGGATCGGAAGCGGCGCATCACGAGCCTGTGGTGCATGGGCATGAACCAGCACACCCGTGGAACTGCGATCAACACGCTCGTACACGGCATCCACCTGCTCTCCGGCCACTTCGGCCGCCCCGGGGATGCCCCCACGAGCCTGACCGGACAGCCTTCCGCCTGCGGCACCGCGCGCGAGGTCGGAACCCTGGCCCACCTGCTACCGGGCGGACGCCTGGTCGCGAACGCCGACCACCGCAAGCAAGCCGAAGAGATCTGGAACCTGCCCGCCGGGCGGGTGTTCGACAAGCCGGGATACCACACGGTCGCGATGTGGGAGAAGTTCTGCACGCCGACGAAGTCGGGCGGAGACATCCACACGATCTGGGTCCAGGTCACGAACCCGGGCCAGACTCTGCCCAACCGCAACAAGCTCTTTCTGGCGAGCCGCTCCGAGAGCGACAAGTTCTTGATCGTCTCCGACGTCTACCCAACGGCGACCACGCGGCTGGCCGATCTGATCCTGCCCTCGTCCATGTGGGTGGAGAAGAACGGCATGTTCGGCAACTCGGAACGGCGCACGCAGCAGTGGTTCAAGCAAGTGGATCCTCCGGGCGATGCACGCGACGACTGCTGGCAGATCATCGCCGCCGCACGGCGTCTCTACGATCGCGGCTTCGAGGGGATGAAGGACAAGGATGGAAAATTCCTGTTCGACGTCCGCGCGGAGGACGGAAAGTCGATCCCGGTCTGGAACTGGAAGAGCTACTACGACACCAACGTCGATCGCCACCTGTTCGAGGAGTACCGCCAGTTCTCGCGGCTCAAGCACAAGGACCTGGCGCCCTACGACGAGTACGTAAAGGCGCGCGGGCTTCGCTGGCCTGTGGTGCAGCAGCCCGACGGAAGCTGGCGCGAGACGCGTTTCCGCTTCTCGGAGTTCGACGATCCCTACGTCGAGAAGGGCAAGGAGTTCGACTTCTACCACTCGACCACGAAGGATGGACGCGCCCAGATCTGGTTCCGTCCCTACGACGCTCCACCGGAGATGCCCGACAAGGAGTTCCCACTCTGGCTCTGCACCGGGCGCGTCATCGAACACTGGCACACTGGCACCATGACCATGCGCATCGAGCCGTTGCGCCGCGCCATGCCCACCTCCTATGTCGAGGTGCACCGCGATGACGCCAAGCAGCTCGGAATCTCCGACGGCGAAATGGTTCGCATCGAGACGCGGCGGGGGATGCTCGAAACTCGGGTATGGATCGACGGCCGTGGCGCACCGCCGCGGGGATCGATCTTCGTTCCGTTCTTCGACGAGAGTCAGCTCATCAACGACCTGACGCTCGACGCGCACGACCCGTTCTCCAAGCAGCCCGACTTCAAGAAGTGTGCGGCCAGAATCCGTCGCATCGCCCCCGCGAGCGACGCGCCCGCATCGGATGGCGGGCAGCAGGCCACCACTTCCCAACCCGAGCGGGGATGACGCAGATGCCGAGCATGCATGGCCCAGAGAGACTGCTCGGAGTTCTCGCGATCGCGGTCGCGGTCGCGTGTGCGATCGCCTTCGCGATCGAGACGCGACCCGCGCGTTACGAGCTCAAAGGCTTTCGCGAAGCGAGCGACTCCAGCTCCCGAACCAGTGCCGCGAGTGATGCGGAGCCCGCGCGGAGCTACGACGAGCTCGCGCTGCGTCCCTGGCGCTCCGGACCGAAGGTCAGCTGGTCAAAGGATGGCATCACATTGCGGCGCGCCTTCGGCGAAGCCGCACCGCCGGATACCGCGGAGCACGCGCTCACACCGGCCGCACTTGCCGATCGTGCGCGCTTTCGCGCCTACGAGGGCGCACCGCCGATGATTCCGCATCCGGTTGTTGCGTCGGGTTCGGCGGAATGCCTCGCCTGCCATGGTCCGGGAATCAAGCTCGGCGTGCTGCAGGCTCGCCCCCTGCCCCACCCCGCCTATGCGAGCTGTACGCAGTGCCACGTGAGCGCCGCCCCGCGCTTCGCGGCGGACTCGTCACTCGCTGACGCGTCCTCCTTCGCGCCTGAGGAGGCGGCCAGAGCTCGGGGTGACTCCGAGGTCGCGCCGGTTCGCACGGATGCCAGCAGCTTCTATCCGGTCGAACCCAGGCTCTTCGGAACGCGTGCATGGGCG
The DNA here is from genome assembly GCA_003247575.1 of Pseudomonadota bacterium. Taxonomy (GTDB): domain Bacteria; phylum Myxococcota_A; class UBA9160; order SZUA-336; family SZUA-336; genus SZUA-336. Next base: position 66,052 of record QJZC01000032.1, on the reverse strand, counting down.
GGAGCTCCACCCACGATTCCCCACTCGACCCAGCTGCGCAGCGAGTGCATCTCTTGTCACGGTCCTGGAGGTCGCGAGGGCATGCGTTCATCGCACCCGGAGCGCGTCGCGTGCCTGCAGTGCCACGCACCCTCGGCCAGCCTGGAGCGTCGCGGAGCCCACCCTGATGGATCCTGACTCCGATGGCTAGTGACGCGATGGCTACGGACTCGCGCTCGCACGACGCAGCGGCAACAGGTCGCCGACCGTGACTGAAGAGAAGCTGTCGCGCCGCTCTCTGCTGATGCGGGTGTTCACGACGCGCCACGACCCGACGCAAGGAAACCCACCCAACGCCCCAGCGCAGGTTCGAGCGCCCGATTCGCAGCGGCGCGCTCGCCAGCCTCGAATGACCGCCTACGAGCCCCCGCTGCTGCGCCCGCCGGGGGCATTGGCCGAAGCCGACTTCGCCGAGCGCTGCACGCGCTGCGGAGAGTGCGCCAAGGCGTGCCCGACGGGCGCGATCCGATCTGCGCCGCCCCAGTTCGGGAGTCGCAGTGGCACGCCGTGGATCGATCCCTATCAGGCGGCATGCCAGCTGTGTGAGGATCTGCCCTGCATCGCGGCCTGCGCGGCGGGCGCACTGGATCTCTCGCGCGCGGGTGCGATGGGAACTGCGCAGGTGCGAGCCATAGACTGTCTGAACCGCATGGGCTCGCCGTGCTCGTCGTGCGTCGAACACTGTCCCGTCCCGGGCGCAATCGTGCTCGACGGCTCTCTCCCTCATGTGGCCGAGGCACTCTGCGTCGGATGCGGCACCTGCGCGTACGTGTGCCCCGCGCCGATGAAGGCCATCCTCATCGTGCCGCGCCGCGACACCTCGCGCAAAGTCGAGCCTCACCGGGATCGGGCACCTGCGCTCGAGCTCGAGACCCCCATCTGGAGGAGGAAGGCATGACGTTCGAGAAGGCAGACATGACGTCTCCCGAGTCCGCCCGCCCATGCGGTGGCGGCCCGCACCCCGCCGACCCGACACCACCGCCCGTCCGCGAGCTCCAGCTGTCGCGCTCCGAGTTCGAGGAATACGTAGGCGAGCTCGAGGCGCACAGCGAGCTGCTCGAGCTGCGCTCGAAACGCGCGCCCACCACGATATCGAGCACCCCCGACCGATCTCAGACACTCACCGAGCTCTCCGCCGACTTCAAAGCCGGCACCCTGCGAGCCCTCCAGCTGCTCTATCGAGTCCAGGGCAGCGAGTACTGCGACACGCTCACTCACGCCTCCGACGGAGCCATCCGCGTGATCCGCGTCAGCGCCAAAGTCCCTCCCGACGCTGGCTGATCCCTCCAGGCCCGACTATTCTCACCCTGGGCCTGTAGCTCAGTTGGCAGAGCAGTGGACTTTTAATCCATCGGTCTCGGGTTCGAGCCCCGACGGGCCCACCACGGAATCTCGCCAGCCCGAGCCGAGAGACCAAGCCTGGGCGTCCAACCGCTTCTCCATCTCTGCGGTGCTAGACTCCCGGTGGTGCGGCAACCAGTTGATCCCGAGCGGCGCGATGAGCGCTCATCGCAAACTGAAAGGTCGTGGCGCGTGGCCTGGTGGAGCCCTCGAAGCTTTGGGAGCTCTACTCACTCATCCGCGAGTCCCTGGCTTCGGAAACCCGATATATCTCGATCGATCCCGACGCATTCGAAGAGAAACTCCCGGACTTTCTGGAGTCCGTGGAGCCACCGCGCAATGCTTGAGTCCGGGGATCTCGAACACCTTCCGAGCGCGGAGCTCATGCTGCGCGGGATTGCAGACCTCGGGGCTCAGCGGGTCACCACCGAATCACTGCTGATCGCGATCGGTGCGCCTCGTTTGGCGTGGTTAGGCGTAGACATTCCCGGCGCGCTTCCCCGAGACCCAGAATCGCAGCTGTACGCACGACTCGCACGCACGTACGGCAACGATGCGCATGGCCGGTACAATGCCTACATTCGCCGCCTCATCCGGTTCGAGCGGGCACTCGAGCATCAGGTCTTTGCGGAGAAGCGCAGGCAGACTGCGGAGCGAGATCTGCGCTCTTGAGGCACCCAGACAAGGAGCCAATGCGGCGGTCCGGGCACTCCCCATTTTTTCGGTTGGAGCAGGCGCACGGTGCTAGCGTGTCGGCCTCGGGTCTCGGGAGCGACGCATGGCAGACTCGTCGCTACACGCGGGACCCCTACCCGTGGGAGTGGCGGTGATGGAGATCCGGCCAGTGCGGATGTCGATGCACCAAGCGCGCATGTCGGTGCCAATGCGCGTGAGGCTCCGGACCGAAGTCGTCGGCGTGATCGTGATCGTGGTGACCGTCGTCGTGCCAATGCCGGTGCGTGTGGTAGATGGGATCATGTTCGTGGAGGTGGTCGTGCTGCCCCCAGAACAGCGCACTCACCGAGCTGATCAGCAGCAGCGTGCCTGCGACGAGCTCCCATCCGATCGGCTCGCGAAGGCCGACCCACGCGATCAGCGCCCCGAGAAATGGGGCTGCCGCGAAGAGAGCCTGGGCGCGCGTCGCCCCGAGTTCTTGGCTCGAGCGGATGTACAAGGTGATGCTCGCGCCGTACGACAGTGCACCCACAGCCAGCGCCGCGCTCAGGGTGGTCCACGGCGCATCGGGCGCGGCGGGGATCCAGCCAATCGCCGTGTTGAAGCAGCCCGCGATGAGGCCCTTCCAGAAGGTGCTCCGCGCGGGGCTCATGCCATCGATCTGCGCGGTCCAGTGGTTGTCGAGCCCCCAACATGCACAGGCCATCCCCACGAGTCCCGCAGCAGCGACGCCGGGCCAGCCGGCTCCGCCTGAGATGAGGGCTCCAGCTCCGACGATCCCCGCGACTCCCACCCAACCGAGACGACTGAGCGAATCCCCGAAGAAGAGAACCCCGAGCACAGCCGTCGCGGCCATCTCGCCATTGAGCATGAGCGACACGCTCGCTGCCGACGCGCGCTCCAGACCGAGCATCAGCAGAACCGGACCCAGAATCCCACCCGCGCCGATCGCTCCGACCAGCCGCCACCGATTGCGCTGATCGAGCCTCCGGAGCGCGACCCGGTCCGGCTCGCGCACCTGGACGGGGAACGTCGCCACCGCAGCACCCAGGTAAAGCAGACCCGAGACTTGAAACGGGCCGAGCTCGGACAGCAGCACCTTGCAGATCGGAGCGGAGGCTCCGAAGAGCAGCGCCGCAACGAGCGCGCGTGTCGCTGCGCTCAAGGAGATGGAACGCCAGGAGCCTCGCCTTTCGACTCTTCTCCGGCATCGTCGTCGGCCAGGCCCTCGAAGGTCCCAGTCATGTTGGCGTCATAGATCTCGCCCAAGGTGGAAATCAGAACGTAGAGAGTCTTGTCGACTGCGTCGTTGCGAACACTCACGATGAAGTACGTGGAGGTCTCGGCATGGATTCCGACCTTCGACATCGGCACCTCGCTCCAGCTCTGCTCGAGTTGACCAAAGCCGAGCCCCAGATCACGCTGTGTCAGATCCTGGGTGACGACGGTGGCCAGCTGCTTGACCTCCTCCTGAGTGATCGGCCCGTGTCCGCCGGGGTGAGCTGCTGCCTCGAAGCGTGGCATGAATGGAATGGAGATCAGGAGAGCTGCGAGAAGTAGAGATTTCATGGTTTTCTTTCCTTTCTTGACGATCGGGCGCGCGGACGAGGTTTCCTTCATCGGACTCGGTCAGTCCTGACCGAGTTCTTCCCGCCCGGGCGAAATCCCGAGGCGACGGGGATAGCTTCCGAGGGTCTCCGACACCCGCTTGACCTCCATGTCCTCGTGGGCATGAAGGTGGTCATCGGCATTCAGTGGAAACTCCTCTGCGAATTTGCTGTGCTGATAACCGTGGAGCTGCATCAGGAGCAGGAGCACACCCATCGACATGAGCCCCACGTTCGCCGCACGGCTGAACCTCTCGAACGACTGCGTGCGGCGCCAGCCCGCGAGTACGACCACCATTATGGCCAGGGCCGCAATCTGACCGAGCTCGACACCCACGTTGAACGCGAGAATGCGGAAGACGAGGCCTTCGTCCCCGAGCGGAAGCTGCTGGAGACGCGTCGACAATCCAAAGCCATGGATGAGCCCGAAGGCGAAGACCATCCAGAGCAGACTCGGAGATGCCATCTGGAGGTACCTGCGGAAGCCATCCAGGTTGTCGAACGCCTTGTAGCAGACCGTCAACGCGATGACCGCATCGACCAAATAGTAGTTGGCCTGGATCTCGAGCAAGGTGGCAAACAGCAAGGTGATCGAGTGACCGATCGTGAACGCCGTAATGAAACGCACGACGTCGATGAATCGCGTCAAGAAGAAGATCACTCCAAAGAGGAACAGCAAGTGGTCGTAGCCCGTCAGCATGTGCGAGGCACCGAGCTCGACGTACTCGAGGTAACCGGCGTTCAGCATCCGAAGCTGCTCTTCAGGAGACATGCCATGCGCCATCGCGGCACCTGCGACACAGAGCTGTAACGTGCCCACAACGAGCGCGACCAGTACGCAAGTCGAGAGAGCGAGACCAAGAAGGCGGTCGAGCCGCCCGCCAGTAGTCTGCGAAGCCGAATTCTCGTCTGGATGTCGATGCATGAGGTGCGAGTTTCTCCCGGTTGAAAGACCCGGGTAGGGTCACGATCTAGTCGAACAATGGGGGTCGGGGGCGCCTTGCACGTTCCACCGAGGCGGAACCTGGCTCGCGCGCCAGCTATCCGCGGCCGCAGCTCGCGCGAAGGCACACGCCTCCGGGAGAGCAGACGAGAACCCCGCAGGCCCTGGCGACTCTGGGCCTACGAGAACTCGACAGGACGCGCAAGCGTCCCTACCCCGCAGTCAGGTGACCGAGAGGGGGGGCTCGCGGGCCCGAAGGGTTCGCCGAGATCGCGGTGTACGCCGGACGCACCAGCTCTGCGTTGCCGGTCCCGGACACGAACGGAGCTTCGAATGCGGCTCCGGCTTCGCCAGCCAGGGCAGCCCACGCCACGGCGAGAGCGAGCGAGCACGTCCGACAAGTGCGAAGCAGCCTCTCGGTGGGCACGTTCCCGTGTGGCAGACCAAGAGCAAGATCGGACACACCCGTGTCCGCACCGTCCGCGCGGGCACTTCCGGAGTCGCTTCGAGCGCCGGAGTCAGGCTCGGAACGGAGGCCAGCGTGCACTGCGTGGGCATGCATTGCGTGGCCATGCGCCAGATGCACGTGGACGTCCGCGTCCTCCACTCCCTCACGCGTGTGATCGAGGGCATGGACCAGTGGGGAGACCAACTGAACCAGGATGCCCCAGGTGAGGAGACCGGCGCATATCCGTCGCACACGCGGCATTCCGCATCGTACCGCATCCGATGCCCGCAGACACGCTGTACCAGGCTCGGGCGGTGCTCGGCTCGGGCGCTGCCAGGTGGCTCGATCCCGCCTTGCCGCCGTTGCAGGCCGCCCGCTGCGCTTCCGCGCGCGGCATGCCGGCGACTCTCGCTTCGATAGCCCGCACTAATCGATAGGTTCGAAAAAATCAATTTGCCGAATCGGACCCAGCAGCCGTACATTCCTTCGGAGGCGTATGTTCGCTGAAGCGTATATTTGCTCATGTACCGGGGGGTGAACGGCCAAAGGCGGCTCGGCAGCGCTGCGAGTCTCGCCGTAGCGACGAGTCCCCATCGCTAGCCGGCATTCACTCCCAGCAGTTCTAGCACTAAGGAGACCGCTATGTTGCACAAACCCTTTGGCGCCGCGTTGGCGGCGGCCGTCGTCGCGCTCGCTGCCTCGAGTGCCAGCGCGCAAGGCGAGGCCAAGTCGAATCAATTCTGGTGGCCAGAATCGCTGAATCTGCAGCCCCTCCGCCAGCACGCCGCAGAGTCCAACCCCCTAGGGGAGGACTTCGACTACGCAGAAGCGTTCAACACACTCGACCTGAAGCAGATCAAGCAGGAGATCGAGGCGCTGCTGACGTCCTCGCAGGAGTGGTGGCCCGCAGACTACGGGCACTACGGACCGTTCTTCATTCGCATGGCCTGGCACAGCGCCGGGACCTATCGAATCACCGACGGGCGCGGGGGAGCGGGAGGTGGACAGCAGCGCTTCGAGCCCCTGAACAGCTGGCCAGACAATGCAAATCTCGACAAGGCTCGCCGACTCCTGTGGCCCATCAAGCAGAAGTATGGCCGCAAGATCTCGTGGGCCGACCTCATGGTGCTGGCGGGCAACGTGTCCCTCGAGTCGATGGGCTTCAAGACCTTCGGCTTCGCCGGTGGGCGCGAGGACGACTGGGAGCCGGACCTGGTGTACTGGGGGCCCGAAACCGAGTTCCTCGCCGACAAGCGCTACAGTGGCGACCGCAAGCTCGAGAAGCCGCTGGCCGCCGTTCAGATGGGCCTGATCTACGTGAACCCCGAAGGTCCCAATGGAAAGCCAGACCCTCTGCTCGCCGCCAAGGACATTCGTGAGACCTTCGGTCGCATGGCGATGAACGATGAGGAGACCGTGGCGCTGATCGCAGGCGGGCACACGTTCGGCAAGGCCCACGGCGCAGCCAAGCCACAGGACTGCGTGGGCCCCGAGCCGGCCGCCGCGGGCATCGAGGAGCAGGGCTTCGGCTGGCAGAACAAGTGCGGCAAAGGCAAGGCTGGCGACACGATCACCAGCGGTCTGGAAGGTGCCTGGTCGGTCACCCCTACGGCTTGGACGACACAGTATCTCGACAACCTGTTCGCATACGACTGGGAGCAGACCAAGAGCCCCGCAGGCGCGGTTCAGTGGGTGCCCAAGGACGGGAAGGCAGCCAACCTCGTCCCCGATGCGCACGATTCCTCGAAACGGCATGCGCCCATCATGTTCACGACGGACCTCGCTCTCAAGTTCGACCCGATCTACGGTGAGATCTCGAAGCGCTTCAAGGAGAACCCTGAGCAGTTCGAGCTCGCCTTCGCGAAGGCGTGGTTCAAGCTGACGCACCGCGACATGGGTCCGCGCGCGCGCTACCTGGGCTCGGAAGTGCCGAAAGAGGAGCTGCTCTGGCAGGATCCGATTCCAGCGGTGACCCATGCGCTGATCGAGCCCAAGGACGTCACGAGCCTGAAGGCGCAGATTCTCGACTCGGGCCTCAGTGTTCCCGAGCTCGTCCGCACCGCGTGGGCGTCGGCCGCTTCCTTTCGCGGCACCGACATGCGCGGAGGTGCAAACGGTGCGCGTGTACGACTCGCCCCGCAGAAGGACTGGGAGGCCAACAACCCGAAGGAGCTCGCCAAGGTTCTGACGCGTCTCGAGAGCATCCAGAAGAAGTTCAACAGCGCAAAGTCCGGGGACAAGCGCGTTTCTCTCGCAGACGTGATCGTGTTGGGTGGAGCGGCCGCAATCGAGAAGGCAGCCAAGGACGCTGGCGTCGAGGTACAGGTACCCTTCGTTCCTGGACGTGCGGATGCCTCACAAGAGCAGACAGATGTGAAGTCCTTCGCCGTGCTCGAGCCCGCCGCGGACGGCTTCCGAAACTACTTCGGCAAGGGAAATCGGCGATCGCCCGCAGAGCTGTTGGTCGATCGCGCGAACCTGCTGACCTTGACGGTACCCGAGATGACGGTGCTGGTGGGAGGCATGCGCGCTCTCAACGCCAACTCGGGCAGCTCGCAGCATGGCATCTTCACCGATCGCCCCGGAACGCTCAGCAACGACTTCTTCGTGAACCTGCTCGACATGTCCACGCGCTGGTCGCCATCGGCGAAGGACGCCGGTATCTACGAGGGCAAGGACCGCAAGACCGGCAAGCTTCGGTGGACCGCCACTCCTGCGGACCTGATCTTCGGCTCCAACTCGGAACTTCGTTCCGTGGCCGAGTTCTACGCAGCCGCGGACGCCAAGGAAACGTTCGTGCGCGACTTCGTGCAGGCGTGGCACAAAGTGATGATGCTCGACCGCTTCGACGCGATCTAACCCGCGGTCCCGAGCCCTCGGCGGACGACCGGAGCCCAACTCGAAGCGAGCTTTGAATACCGCGCATCGAGGACGGCAACGGTCCTCCAGGGACCTCTCATCCACGAACGGCGGCGCCCTGTGCGCCGCCGTTTTCGTGTCTTTGGGCTGGTCTAGCGACTCCAGATGTCGCGCGACTCAAAAATTCATCGCGAGACCGAGACACCAATCTCCACGACGAGAGACCGTACGATGTCCCGAATGTACGCCACTGTACACCAATGTCGGTCGAGAGCGTCCGTGAGGAGCTGCACCCCTCGATCTCGCCCCGGATCTCGAGAGTCGATACGACCCCAAGCGTGAACGTGTGGCGAAGCGGCCGCTCCTCACCGCCGCGCGTAGATGCTAGGTTGGCGGTGTTCGCGAGCAGGATTCTGCACCAGGCGAACCCGAGCTGGGACTCTCTCTCGCCGAGGTCCCTCCAACCCCAAACTCGAAACGCATCCCAACCCCTCCCCCCCAGACGAGGACATCGATGTCGTTCCGCCATTTACTTCTCTCCACGGTGGCAATGCTATGTGTTGCCTATCCCCTCACCTCCAGCGCCCAGACGGTCATTCCGCTCGCTGGAAACGACCTTGCCAGCGGCGAAGCACGCATCGTCGACCACCCGGACGGTCCCGATGATCTACTCATCAAGGTGTCGGGCCTGCCCGGCAACACTCTACTGGCAGTATTCCTCACGCACAGTCCAATCACGGGTGCACTGCCAGCCCAATTCCTGGGAACCTTCTCGACCAATCCGAATGGGAAGGGAACCCTCAAGCTGAAGACGGAGGTGACCAACGCATTCGCGTCAGCGAATCAGTCTCTCGCAGATGCGCAGGGAATCGCCGAGATCCTGGCGGCTGGCGCGGTGAGCGCGGGCGCGAACACGATTCCCCTTGATTGGATTCGCATCTATCTCGCCGAGGCAACGGTACTCGATACCGTCTTCGGCCCGAGCGACTCCGTACCCGGGGGACTCCTCGCAGTTACGGCGACCGCACCGATCCCGTAGCTGCGCCTCTCGGCTCAAAGGCTCTACCGAGCTGCACCCTCGGTGCGGTTCTAGCACCAAGAGGCGAGATTTCGTCGAGGCTAGGACCGCACCACCGGGTGACCGGGAAACCCCTTGGCCAGAACCTGCTGGTCGTGGACGGAGGCGCCCCGCGCGTGCCACTCTACGGCTCACGCAGATGCCCGGCCGCCTACCGAAGCACGATGTGCGCGATACGCGGCCGGGCAGGTGCGCCCCAGTTCTCCCTCGGCGCGGAATCACGAGGGAGTAGGACCGCAACCTAGCGTGACTGGGCGGGGCGAGTCAGACGCTCACTCGAGTGTGCGGGCATCGAGCGAGGCTCTAAAGCCTGACTGCCACCTCCGAGTCTCACTCAGTCTCGGGAACCCAAGACGACTAGTCAACTCTGACCATCCGAAGCCATGCAGGACTTGGCCCTGGCTTGAAGATGCGTGACTTGCTCAACGGGCTGCTACGGCAAGGTAACGATCTCGAGCCGGCGGTTTGCCTGCCGTCCTTCGTCGCTATCGTTCGAAGCGATGGGACGCGACTCCCCCCAACCCTTCACCTCGAGTCGGCCACTGTCTATGCCCGCCGCGAGCAGGAAGGCACGCACCGACTCGGCACGACGGCCGGACAGGCGCAGGTTGTAGGCATCGGAACCTCGAGAGTCGGTATGTGCATCGAGCCGCACCCGAACCTCCGGATTCGCTCGCAACACGTCGATCGCCTCGCGCAATGTAGCTTCGGACTCCGGTCGCAGGCGCGCGCTGTCGAAGTCGAACCGCACCCCCTCGAGCTCCCAGCAGCCAAGGCGATTCACGTCGGCGCCACGCGGCGTGCGGGGACAGCGATCTTCAGCATCCACGACCCCATCGGCATCGGCATCCGGGCTCGGCGGTGCTGCTGCGACGGGCGGCGTCTCCGGCTCGCGACGCTCGACGAAGACATCACGTTCCAACCGTTCGAGCGAAGCAACATCACCGACCTGAGCCGCGCTGCGAATCGTTCCACACTGAGTCAAGCCCGCGATCTCTCGCAACAAGGGCTCTCCCGACGGATCTGCACCGGTCCGGATCGTATGGAAACACACCTGGCCCGAGTAGTTCGCTACGAGATCGCGCGCTGCTTGCAGTGTGCTGCTGGGAGTGCTCCCGCGTGTGGGGACTCCATCCGAGAAGATCACGATCGCGGCTTCCTGTGGACCGAGAGCGGTCTCCTCTGCTTCCTGCGCCGGTCGGCGTGCGAGCTGTCCCGATGCCAGACCGAGCGCCTCGTCGAGCGGAGTCGGTCCCCCGACATAGAGCAGCCCTCGTGCGGCGTCCGCGAGTGAGCTGCGCTCGAAGGGTGACAGCGGCCGAAATGGGAAGACGAGCTGCCCCAAGGTCACCCCGGCCGCATCGAAGTCTCCATCCGGCATGCCGGCAACGAATGACTCGATCAGAGCCTTCGCGGGTGCAAACGAGCTCGCCGCATCGATCGAGTGCGAGGCGTCGAACACGAGAACGACCTGACTAGGGACCACGCGGTCGTTCTCACCCAAGCGAAGCGGAGATACGTCCATCGGCTCTTGACGCGGAACCTGCGCACAGCCAGCCGAAAGCAGCGTCAGACCGATGCCCCAGGCCACCCACGCCAATACTCTCGAAGTCTTCAACGACAAGATGAAATTTCCTTCTCGGCGGTACTCCGGGGACTCTAGCACAGTGGGACTACTCCGATGGGACGCTCGCCCGAGTCGCGTCGATCTGGATCGAAACACCCACGATACCGCGGCCGGGCTCGATCGGAGCGGGCACGACGGTCAGACGTGCAGCCGCCCCTTCAGCTTGTTCCAACATCAGGATGCGTGCACGTAGTGAGCGATCCCGGGCCAGCGTCCGGAGCACTTCGGCAGGAAACCGCAAGCTGGAGATACGCTGGTCGAGCCAGCTTCGCTGCTCGGGGGTGAGTGCAGGCGGCTCGCGTCGCGCAAGTCGCTCTCGCAGATGAGCAATCACCGCATTTCGCATCGCGTCGTCTACGGGTGCACCCGCACCGCGGGTCAGCTCCGCCAGGAGCTCACTCTGCCGAATCCAGCGTACATCTTCCAAACCGGTTTCACCAGAGAACGACAGGCGCAGACTCGGAGCCGTCTCGAGCAACTCTCGCAGAACAGCGATTCGTTCCTCTCCAAACGGCGCGAGCTCGGATGCACCTGGGAGGAATGTGATCGGCGAAGGGTCGAGGGATCGAACCTTGCCCCCCTGGACGATCCCGCCGAGCAGCTTGAGCGGTGACTGGAGCGCGCCCAGAATTGCGCTGCGAAGTGACTGGGTGATCCCACTCACCAGGTCGATCCGAGCTCCCGACCGATCCCCCGAAACCGGCAACGAGAGCGAGATCTCGCCATTGAGATCCTGGAGCAACGATAGGGCGAGAGAGAGCGGCAGTCCAAACGTTTGCTCGAAGGTCGACGCGCCGTTCAGCGCGCCGACGTCCAGCTGCGAAACGACCAAATCGACGGGGGCCTCATAGCGACTCTCTTCGATTCGGGCACGGGAACGTACCGCGAGCTCTCCCGAGCGCACGCGATAGCCGGTCTGCTGCAAGTACGGATTGAACTGAGGCAGGGCGAGATCCGATAGCGCGAGCTCGGCGCTGATCGTCCCTGCATTGGCTTCACCGCTCAGGTCTACCGTGCTCCCACTCAGCCCCAGAAGCATCACCCGAAAGCGCTTGGCCGCCAGCTCGGGCCAGCGGATTTCCGCACCCTCGACGTCGATTCGGTCCAAGGTCGATCGCATCGCAGGCTCCGTAGTCTGGTCGAGCAGCTCGGCGCGGCCGCCCGCAACCTGCAACGCGGAGACCTCGAGGCGCAGTGGAGGCGGGACACCCTCCTCTGACTGGAGGCCCGCCTCAGAGGGACTGGAACGGTTGGGCGCCGGCGAAGCCTCCATCCCGTCAGGGGCTGCCGCACCTGAGGCTGCACTGCGTGGAATCGGGATCGCGATGCCTCCAGTGCTACGTGAGAGCTGCACCACGGGCTCGATCAGATCCAATCGTCCCAACCGCACCAGGATCTCGGTCGGCGGCGTACTCGCTCCGCGAGCCAAGGGCAGTGAGAGCTCCGTCAGCTCGACCCCCAGCTCCCTCCAGCCTGCCGCAAAAGCATCTTCCGTCGAGCCGCTGGCTTCGAGCCAGAGCTGCGACAGACCCAGAGTGCCGGAGGCGCGCAGCAGCGGCGCCCGGTTCTCCGCAGGTTCCGCTCCTCTCTCGAGCTCGAGGCGCAGGCCCGCGTGAAGTCGGCCTCGCTCGAGCACCTCCGCACCCAGAATGCCGCTCGAGGCAACGAAGGGTGCGAGCTCCAGGTCGGAGATCTCGAGCTCACCGGCAAATCCGAGCGGCTCGATCCCGAGTTCCCCACGCAGGGCCACCTCACCGCTCGCTGCGCCCAATCTCAGCTCGATCTGACTCGACTGTCCCGGAGAACCTCCGAGATTCGTGGCGCTCGTCTCGAGCGAGATCGGAAGGGGCTCGCCAACTCCCCTGAGCTGCAGCTGTGCATCGCGCAAGGCCAGTCGATCGACACGCCAATCCCATGCGACGGGCTCGGACGTCGCCGTCTGCGCTCGGGCGCTGACCGCCGCCTCCGGCTGGGCGTTTTCCGAGCCGGCCGCGAGCAGTGGCACGGCCGAGTCCCCGAACGGCTCGAGCGGAAGACGCAGCCCGATGAGCTCGACCTCGGACAGGGCAACCTGTCGTCGCAGAAGATCCACGCCCTCCACCGCCACCCGCAGCTCATCCCAGGCGAGCGCAGGCTCTGCGAGCTCGGGAATCTCCACCTGCAGGGCCGCAAGCGAGATGGCGCCAGCCAACTCGTGGACACGGCCAGCCTGGTAGCGATGGACCAGGCTCCCATCGAGCGTCCCGCGAAGGCCGTCCCAAGCGAAGGCTGGCAGATACAAGTGCGCGTCCGTCACGGGAAAGCTGCGAAAGCTGATGCTCGTGGCGACGGCCAACTCAGCAGACTCTGGATCCAGCACGGACTCGACCCGCAGCGAGCCTTCGTCCAGCACGGCCTCGAGCAGGGCTCGACCCCGAAATCGCGGGGCCGTGCCCTCGAAGGACATCGAGAGATCCGAAGCCGTGAGCTCACGCACCCCGACCTCGAAGTCCTTCCCCACGACGCGGTCCCGATACGACACTCGCCCTTCGGCCAAGCGAACCCGATCGGCTGCGAAGCTCCATGACCCTTCTCGAGAGGCAGCCGTAGCCTCGGCACTCGTGCTCCCGCCACGGTCCACCTCGGCCGGCTCCGATGGCTTCGGCAGAGCGGCATGACTCAGGCCCTCCGCGGTACGATCCAGTCGCACGCGGAATCCATCGATCGTGAGCGCCTCCACACGGAGCGTGCGCGAGGCCAGCGCCCACCAACTCAGATTCAACTCTAGGCGATCGATCTCGATGTGCGGGTGGAGATAGGCAACATCAGCCGGGATACTTCTCGCCGTCCCCGTCTCGGCCAGGTCGGGCGACGCAGAGTCGAAGATCGAGAGACCGCGCAGGGTGATACTCCCTCGCAGTAGAGAGAGGCTGAGATCCTCGAGCACGACGCGCCCACGGAGCAGTGAATCGAGCTGCTCTTCGAAGACCCCGAGCAAGACGTGCGGAAGCGCTACGCGCGCAACGAGGGCCAGGACCGCGAGCCCGATCAACGAGCGGCGGAGTCCACTGGCAATCAGCGGAGCGAGCCATTCGCTGCGAAACAACGGAGCCCTCGGCATGCAGCGCGGCAGTCTAGCGAACCCCGCTGCGGTCGCCCCGCTTTGCACCATTCCAGAGACTCGAACGGCCTCAGCCGCCGTCGCGCAGCTGCGCAGCTCGGCTCGAACAGGCTAGGAGCGAACGGAAAGTTCAGTCTTCCGACGGCGCCTCGTCTTCGCTCGCATCGTCCGGCTGCTCTCCTGGGACGGCGGCATCATCGCGGGCCTCGGGCACATAGAGGGTCTTGCGGGCGTACTTGATCAGCTGGCCTTCCTCGAGATCGTAGGGGAGCGACAATCCATTGACCGCCGCCGTCTGAGCCACGTTCCACGCGTTCTCGACCCGGTCATTGAACTCGCGCAAGCTCTCATCGCGCAGAGCACGATCCAGCTGGAGCGTCAGGAATTCGATGCGATCGGGATCCGAGCGGCGCAGAGTACGCAGCGAGCCGGCCGTGGCGCGACAGTCGCGCTCGTACTGGGCCAGAAGAGGGGTCGCCACCGTACACGTGAGGCGGAACATGCCAGCCGGCAAGGGAATCCAGTACATCAGGACGCTCAGCTGCCCTCGCTGCGTGGTCGCCTCGACCGTATACGCCGTACGGCGTCTCGAGATCAGCCGCGGCCCAGAGCCGCTCTGCGTCAGCTCCGGTGGGAGCTTCTCCCCCTTCGCAGCCGCTGCCTCACGCTCGTCCTCGAGCCGCTCGAAGTATTCCTTGGCCGCCTTGCGCCCGTCGTCTCCATCGCCCTGCAGAGTGAGCTCGACCTTCACCGCTCCATCCGACGCCCCCACGAACGACGGCGCATTGACGGTCTGCCAGTCCTCGGGGAAACGCACGCGGAAATTCAGGTCACGATGCAGGAAGAGACGCTTGTCGATGAATACCCCAGACCGGGGATCCTGCCCCACGACGAGCCCCTCGAGCTTCTGCAGGAACGCGTCGCGCGCGAGCGCCGGCGAATCGCTCGATTGAATGGCCAGGGAACTCGCGCGCTTGCTGGTCGTCTCGATCCGCTCGGTGGTCACCGGATGGGAATCGAGAAAGTTCGCTTGCTTCACGGCGTTCTCACGGATGGTCGTGTCTCGGTCGAGAGCTCGCAGGAACTCGCTCATGGCGAGAGGATCCCAGCCGGCCTCGGCGGCCAGCATCTGCCCCACCTCGTCCGCCTGATTCTCCTGATCTCTGCTGTGCGAGGCCAGAAAGCTCGCCCCCGCAGCCTCGGAGACCCCACCGAGCCCGATCAGCGCTCCGGCAATGCTCCCCAGCCCCGAGAGCACTCCCACCGTAGCCTCGCGCCAGGAGTCGGCCGACGCGTGACGCGCAGCGACGTGGCCGACCTCGTGCCCCAGCACGTTGGCGAGCTCGGCCTCGCTGTTGACCAGCGCGAGCAACCCGCGCGAGACATAGATGTACCCGCCAGGAAGTGTGAAGGCATTCGGCACCTCGAGATCGAGCGTGTTGAAGCGGTAGGTCACCTCTTGCCTGGGAGACTTGGCGGCTACCCGCGCTCCGACCTCCTCGATGTAGGCGCGAATGCTCTCGTCCTTGACGAGCCCCACCTGCTCCTCGATCTGGCGGGCCGCCTTCTCGCCGATCTCGAGCTCCTCCTCGAGCGACATGAACGACACTTCGGGGGTCCCCGTGACCGGATTCACGGCACATCCCGAGAGCCCCAGAACGAGACACATCGACACCCCCAGAGTCTGACGACAAGCTCGCGACGTGCGTCCAAGTAGGTCTCGAAGCGATGTCATTCGGCTGCTTCTCCTCGTGGGCAACTGCGATCCCGCGTGTCGCGGAATCGCGTCCATAGCTGTGATCCCGTCTGCGTCTGTAGCTGAGCACGGGCAGCGGTCCCCACCGACGGTCGAGGACAGCGGTGGGGGTCCCTCGGCCTCGATCATACCGCCCCGACGCCGCGAAGGCGCCCGGAATCCCGCCGGCAACGGCGACCTGTTCGCACGCGATGCTCGCACCCACCCACCTCTAGAAGGGCAGCTGGATCGGGAGCGCGTCGGTCGTGCTCGCGTAGGGAAGCCCGATGAACGTCCCCCCATTCCGCTCGCACAGGGTACGCATCAGATGCGCGAAACGAAGACCGTTCTGGGCATTTCCGGCCGCGACCTTGAACTGCACCGGAAAGCCCACCGCATGGATTCGCACGCGGGCTCCGTTCGTGGCATCCGCCCGATTGATCGCATCCACGGCCGTCACCACGCGCTCGAGCGAGCCCCCGCTGAAGTCGTCACCGAACACGTAGACGCTGATCTTGCGATCCGGTGCATAGAACGTTCGGACTGCGGCGCGAATCCCTTCGACCGGGCTGCTGTTGCTGAAGGGCGCCCAGGACCGCATCCGCTCGAGGATCACCTTGCGACGCTCTGGCGTATCCGGAATCCACTTCCCTGCGTAGCTCGAGAACATGTAGCTGCCCATGTCGTTCATGATCTGCAGCCCCTTGACCTGCGGATAGACATCGAGCGCCTCGGCCAGCTTCTGCCGAGCGAGATCCCACGCAAAGCGCTGCATACTGCCCGAGGTATCGATCACGAAGATTACGTATTCGCTGTCTACGGGGATTCCTCCCACACCCTCGGCATTCTGAACCACGACGAGCTCATCACCGTAGAGGCGCTTCATCTCGTCAGTGAGCTTCTGGAGTGCCCGAGCCATGTCGCCCTCGAGCTTCGAGGCGATGCTCGAGCGATTGCTCGATGCGGCGAACTGTCCGCTGAGCTTGGAGAGGTCGCCGCGCAGGACCGCATTGCGCGAGGTCGTCTCCGCGAGCTGGCCACGGACCCGCTCGAGCTCGAGCTCGACGGCCTGTGTCTGCGAGCGAATCCGTTCGAGGTCGACCGCAGGCGCTTCGATCGCCACCTCACTGCTGGGCCCCGCGACCTGCTCAGCTCGCGGCTGGTAGATCTTGACCATGCACAGCAGCAGTACGATCCCGCCAAAGCCGCAACAAATGCAGTCGAGGAAGGCCAGGTTGAAGACCTCGACGGTTCTGCGCTGGCGCGCCATCAGGGCCAATCCTTCGAAGGGGCCATGAACGAGCCGCCGGTCACCTGCGCGAGCTCCCAGAGGGCACCGGCTGCCAGCGGATCCCCTTCCATCGGGAAGAGGATCACATTGAACGGCGCGCTCTGTCCCAGTCCGCCGACTGCGTTCCGGAAGTGATCGAGGCGCTGCTTCGCACTCACGGTCGATGCCGTGGGAGCCCCGCGCCCGCGCGTCGGCAGACCATCGACCAGGAAGAAGATGTTGTCCGGCTTCGGATTCAGCTGCTTCGCGACGTCGAACGCTGCATGAAAGTTCGTCCCACCCGAGGGCACCGTGGCTCGCAGTGCGTCGACGGCTCGCTGCAGATCCGTCCCGTCTCCAGCCTCGATCCAGTTGCCGGCTGTGTCCTCGAGAACGGGCCTCGCCTCGGTGTCGAAGCTGTAGATCTGAAACTGCGTACCTGGCTCGATGTTCGCTGCCAGCCAGGCAACCGTCGCCACAGCACGCTTCCACTTGGGCGCCTGGAGCTGCCGCGAGCGCTCCATGTTTCGACGCCGCAGCACGTTCACGATCGTCTGATCGAGCATGCTCGCGGAGGTATCGACCAGGATCAGCAGCCGGCGCCCGTCGAGCTTGAGCGAGGTCAGGTACTGCCGGCGGCCATCGCCCGCGAAACGGGTCAGCGAAGCTGCATCGCGATCCGGCGTAACACTCGCTGCAGACAGGCGTTCGTTCTGTTTCTCGCGCGCCTCGAGGTCCGCCTTGAGCTTCTCGATCCGCTCCTGCTGCGCGAGTGTATCGTCTTCGAGAATCGACAGGCGCTTGCTCTGAGCCTCGATGGCGGAGACCAGTCGCTGCGAGTCCGCAGCCGCCGCCGACTGCTCGCGCTCGGCTTCTTCGAGCTCGAACTGCACCCGAGCCAAGTCGCGCACCGCGCGCATGCGCTCTGCACGCAGCTCGGGGTCGCCTGTCGAGGTCATGGCAGCCGCCGGCGACTGATCCGAGATCGCCGTGATGATGACGAAGAACAGGACCGCGGCACCGAAGCCACAGCTCATGACGTCGAGAAACGACAGACTCAACACGTTGATCGGCCGCCGCCTCATGTGCAGGGCCCTGCGATCGCGACAGCGAGCAACTCGATCCCCGGCGTACCGATCCGGATCCGATCTCCCGCTCGCAACTGCGTCTCGCCCTCGATGGGCTGATCGTTCACGAACGTGCCGTAGCGGCTCAGATCCCGCAGGAGCAGCTGCTCGCCTGCGAGGGTGAGTGCACAATGGCTGCGCGAGATTCCGGCGCCGGCCGTCACGCGCAAGCCCGCTTCCCCCAGAGGGGGCTCGCTGCCGAGCACGAGCCCAGCGGCGGGGATGGGGTGCGCCAAGCCAGCGAGCACGATGTGCGTGGGCAGCTCACGCGCGGGCACGGGCCGGGCCGGCTGTGTCGGCACAGCAGCGGCCTCTGGCCAGGACAGGCAGGTCAGCAGCCGCACGTCGTCGGCCCTCGTCTGGAGCTGCGTCGGCTCGAGCTCCTCGAGCCGCTCGAACGCCGCTAGCGCCACTCGCGACGCAGCCACCGGAATCACCTCTACGCCCTCGAGCTCGAGAAGTGCCGGGCAGAGTCCCGGAAGCTGCGCAAGGCGTGGACTGACGAAGACCCCCACGGGCTCGCCGCCCTCTCGCGTGGGATCGATCAGGTCGCGAAGCTCGGCGTAGTAACTCGCGGCCGCGGCTACGAGCTCGCCGCGCGACAGCTCGAGTTCGACCGGCGAGCCGCTGGTATCGAGCACGACCTTGATCGCCGCCTCGTCGCAGAGCGCTGCGACCCAGTGCGGAAGCTGATCGTAGAGCGCCTGCTCGCTCCGCGCCGTATGGCTCGGATCGAAGCGCGTCGTCTCGATGAAGCGCGCCGTCACGTACTTGAGCCATGTCTGGTGCAACGTCTCGAGGCCGAGGGCGCAGCGACGGAGAGCCGCCTCGGAGGCTCCTCCGGTCTGCGCAATCTCGACCGACACGCTGCGGTGCAAGCCGGCATCGAGGTGCAGCAGCCGCATCCCCGAGCGCGGGCCCGCTGCACAGAGCAGGGACACCCGCATGATCGCGCGCACCGGGATCTCTGCAGCCCTAGCGATGCCGAGCAGGAGACCCAGGCGTTCTGGATCGAGATCCCCAGGAACCGCGAGCGCGACGTCGTCCCCAGGGGCACCAACGCGGCTCCAGAGATCGGAGAGCTGAACGTACGCCAAGTCCGCAGCGCTCCTCCCCTGGCCGCGCGGGTCCGAGATCGGCCCGGTACCCAGGTTCGACCAGAAGTCGCTGTAGATCTGTCGCGGCAACAAGCGCGCACGTGCGCGGGCCGCGCTCCCCGTCTGGATCGAATCTCCTTCGATCAACGCGAAGCCGGGCTCTACGGCCACGACGCCTTCCTCACCAGAGAGCTCGAGGGCGGCATCGTTGATTTCGATCACCCATTTCGACACATCGAGCCTCTCTAAACTCTGAAGTGATGAATCCAGCGCTGATCGAGCTGATTGCGCGTCTCGCGCACGAGACGTTCCTGCGAGGCCTGGAGCTGATGGATCAGGAACATGAGCACGATGCTCAGGACCAGAGCGACGAAGGTGGAGTTGAACGCCACGCCCAGGCTCTGTGTCACGTTGCTGATGTCACCACTCATGGCTTGGTGCGCTTGGCCGAGTGCGCTGCCGATTCCGCGCACCGTCCCGATGAACCCGAGCGAAGGGATCGCCCACGCGATGTAGCGAATCATCGACAGCTCGGACTCGAGTCGATCACCCTCGCCATTGCACAGATTCTCTGCGAGCGCCGACACGTCCTGGACGTTCCGCGTCGACTCGAAGCGTTGCAACCCGGCCAGCAGAACCCGGGGCAACAGGCACTGGCGCACCTCTTCAGGAAACGCCTGGAGCTGACGCGCGTACTCACGCGTATCTTCGGGTAGGATCTTGATGCCATCACCGAGCGGGATCAGCTCGGACTCGAGAACACCCCGCTCGCGCACGAGCTCCATCGCCTTGTAGCCCATGATTGCGAGAGCCCAGAGCAGCAGTATGAAGCAGGCCTCCTGCTCGTAGTCCTTGATCACCACGGCGATCGTCTGCTCGGGAACATAGCCGGCGTCCTGCTCGATCCGGAGCGCTTGCGCCTCGAGCGTGCTGGCGGCTTGAGGTCGCACCAACGCGACGTAGGCGGTATGCACCAGCACGACCGCCACCAGCAACGCGAAGACCTGAAAGATGAACTCGGTGGGTAACCTCTTCAGCACGAAACTTCCCTCGCAATCGGCTCAAATGTCCACCGGGAATGGAATGTCGTTCTGGGGCGCGACCTCTTCCGAGGGCTCGAATCGATCCTCGGACTCCGTCGCACGCGGCTTCGCTTCCGCAGGCGCATCCGTCGCCTCAGTCGCCTCCCTCACGGCTCGAGGGTCGGAAGCCCCCGCAGACCCCTCGTCGGAGGGCACCGCTGCCCGATCCTCGCTCGGCCCCGGAAGCTGCGCACGCACGTAACCGGTCCCCAACGTCCACCCGATGGTAGCGACTAGACTGACGCGCAGAACCGCGTCCCAGCCGCGCACCAGCGCGCGCGTCCAGCACGTTCTACTGCTCGGTGGCATAGCGCGCGATTCGGAATCCGACATCTTCACGACCTTCCTGCCCATAATCTCTGTATGCCAGCCGCAGCTGTGTAAGGCTCGCGTGTTTCCAGCTCGACCCACGGATCAGACGGGCGGTGCCTGTACTCGGCCCCTTCGGGTCGGTCTGTTCGCGCGGCGGCCGGATGGCGTAGAAGTCCGACACCCACTCGGCGACGTTGCCCCCGACGTCGTACAGACCCGCCGGGCTCGGCGGGAAGCTCCCCACGGGAGCGGTACCCGCATAGCCATCGTCGTAACTGCGCAGCACGTTGGCAACCAGGCTGTCCGCACTCTTGTCTGCATAATTCCCTGACTTGGACGCGACAGGCAACGCGTTCCCCCATGGGTAGCGCTGTTGTGCGGGATAGCCGGCATTGCGCGCCGCGAAAGCCCACTCCGCCTCGGTCGGCAGCCGGTAGCCGGTGGTCACCGGCTGCACGAGCACCCACCCCGAAGCCCGCTGCTCGTACGCGGGCGGAAGCGATTCCTGCGCGCTCAGCCAGTTGCAAAACTGCACCGCCTGCTCCCACGAAACGCGCACCGCCGGCTGGGAATCCTCGTTGAGGGAGACACCCTGGAACTCCCCGGAGTCGTGTGTCGGGGCGAAGCTGCGAAACTCGCGGTTGGTGACCTCGCGCGTTCCGAGATAGAAGCTGCGTTCGAGCACCACGGGCCGCTGCGTCTCGTTCGAACGCCGGCCCTGCTCACGGCGGCCGGAACCCATCTCGAAGGGTCCGGGCGAGCGGAACAGGACCAGCTCCTGATCGAGGCTCGTCCGCAGCTTGTCGGCGAGCCGCTGCGGACGCTCTTGCGCAGGGCCGACCGACTTCGGCGGCTCGGGTTGCATGGTGAGCTCGACCCGCTTCGTGAGCCCGGCGCGCGGAGTCACGCGCACACTCACGGCCTCGAATCCCTCCTTCCGCAGCTCGATCTCGTGCGGCTCCGCTGAAAGCTCTATGCGATCGGGAGCGATTCCGCGCGACCGGCCGTCGACGAACACTTCCGCGTCGGCGGGAGTCGCGCGCAGATCGATCCGACCGAGTTCGGCGGTGAGCCGAATCGAGATCTCCTCGCTCGCCGCCGAGGCCACGTCCAGCTCCCGCGCGACGGATCGGTAGCCCACCTTCGACAGCCGCAGCCGATGCTCGCGACCGGGCTCGACCTCGACCTCGACGGGAGTCTTCCCGCGATAGGTTCCATCGATCGTCAGGGAGGCACCCGCGGGCTCGCTCACTACGCGCAAGCGGCCGTCGCGCTGCGCCAAAACGATCTCGGGCACGATCTGAGGCTGGCGCGCCACCACGATCAGCTCGCGCTCGTGCGTCTTGTAGCCAGCGAGCGACGCCCGCAGGGTATGGGCTCCCGCTTCGAGAGCCAGGCTCCGAGGGCTCTCGCCCACCGGGTTCCCGTCGATCGAGAGCTCCGCGCCGCTCGGCGAGGTACGGATCGACACCTCGGCCCAGTTCGGGATCAACTCGAGCTCTAGACGCTCTACACGATCGCCCCCCTGGATCTCGATCGGCTGCTCGAGGTCCAGGTAGCGCGCAGCTTCGAGGCGCAGCTGGTGCGTGCCCGAGGCCAGCTCGAAGTCGATCAGTGGCGCCTCGCCGACCCGCTCCCCGTCGATGAAGATGCTCGCTCCCTCCGGCTCTGCCAGGACGCTCACCCGCCCCGGACGGCGGGTCATCGCGAAGGCAAATCGCTGGCGGTCTCCACGCTCGACCGTGAGCGACTGACCGCGCAGCTCGTAGCCTTCGAGCTCCGCCTCGACGGTGTACTCACCCGGCTGCAACAGAAAGAACGAGCCCAGCTTCAAGATCGGCCAGCGCCCGGAGAGGGACAGCGCGTCGGGGACGGGCTCTACGATCACTCGCACAGGCACCGACGTGAAGGCGAACCACGCTGCAGCGAGTAGCGAGAGGGCCCCGAGCGATACGGCACCCAAAACCGCAGCTCGCCGCGCACTCCAAGGCGCTGCGCCGCGCGCAGTCCGCACGCCGAGCTGGAACGGGCGAAAGTCGGTTGGGACGACGACATCGGAGACGACGGTGGCAGGGGTCCCCGTAGCGGAGGTCGGAGGGGCGCGCTTCGACGACACGCTCGCTGTGCTGCTCGGACTTCCGTCGGAGTGCCGACCTGCGAGAGCCCGCGGACCCGGCGCATACGGCTGAGCCCGCACCGAGCCACCGCTCTGCGCCGTTGCCCCGGGGGGAGGTGCGTTCGTCTGGGGACGCGACAGCGAGCTCGCGGGCGGCAACGTCGCCTGCTCCGGCAGCTCGAACCGGAGGCGCAGCCCAGCTGCGCCGGCCTGCACGTGGACCACGCTGGCTCCAATGCGTAGCTCATCGCCGACTGCCAGCGGACGCCGCGCGGCCAACGCTCGCTCGTTCACGAGGATACGGGGGCCGGATCCCATCGGCTCGATCTGCCAGGCGCCCGCCTCACTGGTGATGCGTGCACACGCCGAGGCACGCGCGTCTACGACGAGATCCGAGTTCTCACCCCCGATCGTGAGCGGCGGGCAGTCGCGGGGCAGCTCGAGCTCGCGCTTCGATGTATCGGCTGGGACCGTGCGCGGCGTCGCCAATCAGATCGCCTCCTCGGCTCGCACGGCGACGCGCACCGGCTTGCCGGGCACGACCAGGAAGCTCTCGCGCACGTCGCGGTAGCCCTCGCGAATCCCCACGACCGTGTAGCGCCCCGGCTCGAGTTGCGTCTCACGTCGCTCGAAAGTTCCGAGTGGCCCGACCCGCAGCAGTACCACACGCGTCTGGTTGTCCGACTCGAAGACCACCGGTACGGGCCGCCTCGCGAGCGCGAGCAACTCTTCGAGCCGTGCCGCTTGCCCCCGGAGTCCGGGCGGCGGAGTCTCGAGCGCCGAGACTTCCGCGAGCCAAGAACTCGCCTGCTGGCGCACCTCGAGAGCCAAGAGTCTTCCAGGGGACGAGACCAACTGCTCGATCCGCCGTGCGAGATCCAACAAGCCCCGGCTGCGCTCGAGTCCCTCGGCGGCAAAGCTCAGGCCCGAGTCTACGGCCAACGCGGCTTCGTACGCGGAGATCGCATCTTGCCAGCGCTCGTCGCGTTCCGACTGCTCGGCGCGCACCCGAAGCTGCTTGATCCTGCGGAGCTCGTCGGCGCCCTGGAGCTGGGCAAGCCCGTCTCGCACCGCGCTCGACTCCGGCCGAAGGCTCTGAGCCTGCTGAAAGCTCTGGCGTGCGAGATCCAGCTCTCCCCGATCGAGCGCAGCATATCCCTGCGACAGCAGTTGCTCGTAGCGCTGGTCATCGAGCTGCTTCGTCACGCGGGCGAGCCCCTGACTTGCAGGCTCCGCAGCCGCATCCATCGCCAAGGCCTGCTCGAACCCTTCGCGCGCTGCCCGAAGATCGCCGTCTCGCTCTGCCGTGAGCGCGCGACGGATCCGGTCCAAGGTCTGGTCGAGCTTCAGCGCGCGCTCGCGGCCGACGCGTGCGCGCGCTTCCGCCGGGTCGATCCGGAGGGCGATCTCGAACTGCCGCAGCGCTTCGTCTCGCTCCCCGGCTTCGAGCGCAGCTTCCCCCGACGCCAGGGCGCGCGACAAGATCCCGGGCTCGCGTTGTCTGAGCTCGATCAGCCGCGCCTGGGCATCCCGGTAGCGCTCGGCCGCGCGCGCGTAGTCCGCAGCCTGGAAGAATGCATCGCCCTCCGCACCCGCCTCCTCAGCCTGCGTCCAGTCACGTGCCCCCCAGAAGGAAGCGCCCCGTTCTTCTAGGGGCGCACGCAGGGAGGCCCAGCGTCCGAGCGCCGCCTGTGCTTCGACGCGGTCCTGCTCCCGCTGCTTCGGATCGAGCGCAACAGGGTCGGGGAGCGCGGATGCCACCAGACCAGAGGCCCCGGACGCGGCCGGTGGATCCATGCGAGCACGCGCACCATTCGCCCGCAGCTCCCGCGACTGCGCACTACGCGCGGCCGCGGCGCTGGGTGGTTCGTCGACCTCGGCCACACCGACCACATAGAGAAGCGCGGCAGCCCCCAACATGAGCCCGACCAGTCCGACGATCGCGGGAAGCAGACCTACGAACGCCGCTCGCCCCTTCGGCTGGCTGCGCAGCGAAGAGGATCTCTGGCCAGGTGTGGCAGCCGCCACCGGAACCGGGCGCACAGCGCTCACAGTCGGCGTGAACGCCTCGGCGGCGAGCACGGCCGGCGCCGCCGTGGGCTCTTCCTCTGCGCCAGGGGGTGCAGCGGAATCAGAGCCCGCAGCCAGAGCTCCGTTCGCAACCCAGGGTTCGAGGAGCTCGATCACCGAAGCGAAGTCCTGTGGCCGCTCCTCAGGGGACTTCGCCAGCATGCGATCGACCGCCCACGCGAGGGGCTCGGGCAGCTCCGGGTTCAACGCCACCAAGCTCTCTGGCAGCTGCTCGCACACCGCTTCAGGTGTCGGAGCGGGTCCGAGTGGAGGCGTTCCACCAAGCAGCTCGTACGCCAGGGCCCCGAAGCCGTACACATCATCGGCGATCGCCGCCGGCTCGCCCCACACCTGGGCAGGACTGGCACTACAGAGGGATCCGCCGCGCCAGACGCGCTCACCAGAACCGTGACCGATCGCGCAGGCGACACCGAAGTCGATCAGACGCGCGCTGCCGTCCTGCGCTCGCAGCACATTCGAAGCTTTCACATCTCCATGGACGAATCCCGCGGTGTGTACGTTTCGCAGACCGTGCGCCACTTGCAGCAGCAGGTCGACCCGATCGCCGAGCGGAAGATCGCCGATGTGCCGCAGGTCTCCTCGCTCCAGGTACTCGAGCGCCAACCAGCAACTATCCGAGATGGGCGGATCGCCGTCGGAGGCCGCCATCACGCGCGCGCTCACGAGAGACGGAAGCCGTCTCAGCAGTCCGGCTTCACGCTGGAGCGCTGCCGCTCCAGCGTCATCTCGCGCGCACTTGATCGCAACTGGCCGGGCCGTCTGCGAATCATAGGCCAGCCACACGTCGGCCATACCGCCGCGTCCGAGGCAGCGCTGGATCTCGAAGCGGCTCGGCAGCGCTGGATTCTCGACCGACCTCAAGGCACTCGTCCCTCACTCCGTCACTGAAAGCGGCGGTCCCGGCGCGCTCGTTGTCTCCGCTTCGGGCACGGCCGGGAGCGGCGCATCGAGGCGCGTCGGATCTGCGTAGACGTCGATGAGCCCGCTCTCTGCCTCGTAGAGCTCCCGCAGCAGGCCGCGCCACTTCTCATACTGCTCAGCGGCATTGCCAGTGAGACGCAGCGTCTCGCCATCGACCTCCACGACGAGCGGAGTCACCTCGGAGCCGAACGACGCCGACAGCTCCTTGAGCGCTGCGATATTGAGCTTCGACTCCTGGTACTTCCCGTAAGCACTCGTGCCCGCGAGCACCCCCCCCGAGATCAACACGTTCTGGAGCAGCACGTCGGCAACACTGTCGGGATCGATTCCCACGATCGCCGTCGCGATCAGTGCGGCACCCCCGAGGGCCCGGAGCGCGGCGTCGCGCCGAACCTGAGAGAGAGCTTCCGCTTCATCGCGCGCCAGACGACGCCAGTTTCGGTACGGCGGCGCCATGTTGCGATGAAACTCAGCGTAGTGATCGTTCAGAGTATCCAGGAAGAGATACTCTCGATCCCGCAGGTCGCGCACGCGCTCGAGCATGGGGTCGTCGCGCGAGGGCAGTCGCTTCACGGAGGTCCGTCCGCCCGACTCGGACAGATATCCCTTGAAAGTGTCCGCTGCCAGGTCCTCTGCAAAGCGCAGCTCGCCGACCAGCTGAAGCTCGCGCAGCTCCTCGTCTGAGAGATCTCGACGCGCCTCGAGTAGATCATTGGCGATCATGCTGAAGACCGCCTGGTACGGCTCCACCGACCCCGGTGCATAGGCCTCGTCGTCGAGCGAGATGCGGTAGTTACCGTCGATCCAGACTCTGCCGGTAACGTCGGTCGCCTTGACGGCGAGGCCGACGTACTGACCATCGGAACTCAGAATCTTGCCCGAGACGCGCACACCGGCGGCATTGGTCGCACCGGGCGTGACCCAGACCGAACCCCAGAACCCGCTGTCCTGCAGGGTCTGCTTGAGCTGGAAGGGCATGTACCGGGCCTCGCCCTGCCGTACCTCCAAAGTCTCGCGCCAGTCGTCGCTCTCGTCCTCGGCGGTGACACCGGGATCGAACTCCTCGATGGCGACCTCGACGAGGCGGTCCTCGGGCAGCTCGTCGAGTGCGACCTCGGCCGGCTCTACCCTCGCGGCGGAGGTGTATAGAATCGAGCAGCCCGACCCGAGGACCAGCAGCGCGCAGATCGCCGACAGCCGAAAGCCCAACGCGATGGTCTCACGCATCCTAGAGCCCTTCCTTGTAGCGCCGATACTCCTCCCAGAGCTTCTCCTTGAGCTCGGGGTCCGTCTCGGCCTCGGCCGCTTCGCGCAGCTGCCTCGCCACCACGTCGTCGTCCTGCTCTCTATCCGAAGACGAGTCTGGCGGCTCGCGATCGACACCCCCGTCTCCAGCTCGAGCGTCCGGGGCTTCGGCCCCTCCACTGCCACTTCCACCCGCCGACGCACCCGCAGCCTGCGACGCGGTCGCGTCGCGCGCGGTGCCCGAGGCGTTCGTGCCCGAAGCATTCGGGAGCGGACCACCCGGAGGGGCGCTGCCGCTCATGGAGCCCGAAGCCGCCCGCGGTCCGATCCCGGTGCTGGAGGTGGCGTCCGCAGGCGCCTGTGGCGCGGCGCGAGATTCTTCGAGCAGCTCGCTGTCGTAGTCGGCGATCGACTCCTGCAAAGCGCGCTCTGCTGCCGCCACCCGTTGCGCCTGGGTCTCGTACGCTCCCGACTGGTCCCCGTAGACCCCTCCAAGGCTCTCGTAGCCGTCGCTCCAATCGACCGCGCTCGGATCCAGCCCTTCACCCGCCGCATCGCTGCCCGCTGGATTCGAGCTCCCAGAGCCCGGCAGGGCGGAGGCATCGCCGGGCAGGGGCTCGCCCATACGGGTCTCCGCGCCTTCGGGAAGCGCGTCCTGAGGAAGCTGCGCAGGGTCCTCCCCGGACGCCCCGCTGCCCCCTGACGTGT
This sequence comes from Pseudomonadota bacterium, assembly GCA_003247575.1. Classification (GTDB taxonomy): domain Bacteria; phylum Myxococcota_A; class UBA9160; order SZUA-336; family SZUA-336; genus SZUA-336. The sequence goes on along the minus strand of QJZC01000032.1, from coordinate 38,631 downwards.
CCTGAGGGGTCCCGTCGTCCGGCCACTCCAGTGAGGGCGGCGAGACCTCGCCGCTGGGGAGCTGGGTGGACGGGAGCGGCGTCCCGGACGGGCCTCCCATCGGGGACGTGCCCGGCAGCCCCGCACCGCCGCCCAGACCGCCGACGAAGTTCCGGCAAGCGGTCGCCAGCACCAGGAGGCCGCAGAGTCCGGCAATCTGCGCGATGCTCCGTGCGCGGGAGCCGGTCTCAGTAAGGTCGGACATCGGGCAACCTCCCTGTCATCTCATCGGTCTCTGCGGTCCCATGGTCCGACGTCGCGCTGCCCGGCGATGTTCGAGACGCGCCTGCAACTGCAGGGACTACCCCACGCGACCCTCAGGTCCACCGAGTGAGTATGCCCGACCCCGGAGCTTCCCAAAAGTGCCGGCTGGAGCGCCGCGCGTCAGACCTCGAATGTCTCTCAGCGGATGCCTCGCGCCCGCAATGCGTCCTAGCGGGATACGTCTCGCACCGGATCCTGCTCGCGTGGGATACCGAACTTTGGTGATTTGCCACGATCGCGTGCGCGGGTAGTCAGGTTACGCGTAAACTCCTTGTGTTGCGCACACGTCACGCCCTCGCACACGCAATCGTCGCGAGCGCCGGTGCCACGTATCGTGGAGTCGGTCGACGCACTCGACGCTCTTCGCGCTCCGCAGCGAGTGTCGCCGCCGAGTACCGCAGTCTCACTCCGTGCACGCCTAGGAGCTCCCGCATCCGTAGGTTCGGTGGTCTATTGGCCTGCTCGATCTTGGCGCTGACGGCATGCTCGACAAACCCCGTCACTGGACGACGTGAAGTGAGCGTCATGTCTCGGGCACGCGAGGCCAGCGTCGGCCGTTCCGCGGCTCAGCAGGTAGAAGCATCGCTTGGCGTCGTAGACGATGCCAGCTTGCGCGCATATGTGATCGGCGTCGGTCAGCGGATCGCCGCATTCTCGCCGCGAGGGGACGTGCGCTATCGCTTCGACGTCGTCAGCTCGGACGTGCCCAACGCGTTCGCGCTGCCAGGGGGCTACATCTACGTTACGCGGGGCCTACTCGCACTGCTGAACTCCGAGGCCGAGCTCGCCGGAATTCTCGGACACGAGATCACGCACGTCGCCGCACGCCACAGCGCTCAGTCGGAGACGCGCGCGACCAGCGTCGGGATCCTCGCGCGTATGGGCGCGCTCGCCGGCGCCGCTATCGGCGGCTCTACTGCGGGCGAGGCGCTCGGCAACCTCGGCCGCACGGCGGGTGCAGGCTTCATTGCGGCATACAGCCGCGACCAGGAGCGCGAGGCAGATCGCCTAGGGCAGGAACTCGCAGCTCGGGCCGGCTATGCACCGGACGGGCTGCCGGCCGCGCTGCAGGCGCTCGGAGCGGCCGCAGAACGCCTCCGGGGGAGTCCCGAAGAGCCCGGGTTCTTCGACTCCCATCCGGGCACCAACGAGCGCATCCTGATCACCACCCGGCGGGCCACCGACCTCGAAGTCGGCCCTAGCCGTGGAACGCGCAACACGCGGGCCGAGTTCCTCTCCGAACTCGACGGAATTCACATGGGGCCACCAGCCAAGCAGGGAGCTTTCCTGCGCTCGCTGTTCGTGCACCCCGAGCTCGGCTTCGCGATGCGCTTTCCACGCGGCTGGCGACCGCTCAATGCAAACGCGCGCGTGCTGGCAATCGCACCGACGCGCGACGCTCTCATCGAGGTGACCTTCGAGGGGAAGGGAGAATCGCCATCCGCGGCGGCCAGTCGCCTCCTCACCAGTAAGAAGGCTAGCGTGATCTCGCGCGAACGCGCCGAGATCGCGGGCATGCCCGCATATCGAGTCGAAGCGCGCCTACGCGATACAAACGGGATCTTCCACGCGCAGTGGCTCTGGATCGAACACCCAGCGGGCCTCTTCCGCGTGACCGCGACCACCCCGGTCGGCCGCAAGCAGGCCTACTCGAAGCAGCTCGAAGATGCGCTGGCGAGCTTTCGCGAGCCGACCCCGACGGAGCTTTCGCAGCTCGGCGAGCTACGTCTCAGAATCGTGACCGCTCGGGCAGGCGAGAAGCTGCCCGCACTCGGACAGCGCGCCGGGAATCGATGGAACCCGGCCGTCACCGCTCGTCTGAACGGCCTGGATCCAGCTGCACCGCTGACCGAGGGGTTCCCCGTCAAGGTGGTCGTGCGCGAGGCGTACGTCCGCTGAGCCTCAGGTCCGCGGGTCCAAAGGCAAGGTCTGCTCGTCGCCGTCAGGAGCCGCCCGAATCGGCGAAGCCGGCCTTGCGCAAGGTCCGTTCGGCTTCCCACTGGACGTTGCGCAACCCTAGCTCGCTCGCCTCCGCGACGACTTCGCGTAACTCCTCGGCAGCTTGCTTGCGCTGCTGCGTCATCGGCTCCGCGATTGCAAGCGCGCCGATCGCAAGCCGCACGCGCAACACTTGCGGGCGATGACGCAAGCGCTCATTGAGCTCGAGCGCCTCGCGATAGCATTCGAGCGCGCGCCTCTGCTCTCCGATCAGCACCAGCAGATCGCCCGCGAAACTGCCGAGCGCTCCCCAAGAGAAGAAGAACTCATCGGTGACGTTCTGGCGCGTGAAGGGGAGCATCAGCTCGAGCAACGTCGCGGCGTGCTCCCGCTCCTCGAGCATGACGGCACTCTGACTGAGCTCCGCCAAGGTCGCGAGCAGCATCGCATCGCGCGGAATATCCCGGAACTGAGCGCGCGAGAGCCGCCCGAATTCGCTGCGCCCCGTACTCACGCGACCCGCCTGAATCGCGGAGCGGATCGCGCGGGCTTCCCAGAGCAGGATCGTCCGTTCGAGCGTCGCCGTATCGGTTCCCAACTTCAGCTTCGGCACGAGCTCGGGTGGGAGCTCGCGTCGCAAGTGCGACAGACACGCGTGGGCATAGCGTTCCCCGTAACGAAGCCGCTGCCGCACGGCACGTTGCGTCAGCTCTCCCAAGCCATCGCACAGGGCTGCGACGTCGCCCTCGTAGTAGCGCTCCTGGAGGGCAAGGCGATCATGCAGCCAGGTCGCATCGGGCAGGGACCAGTCGGACGCCAGCTGTCCGAGTGCGCGCATCTCGCGCGCCACCAGGTCTGGCTCGAAGCAACGTTGGTGGACGTGGATCCGGTACAGATGCGCTTGCAGCGCTGAGATCGAGCTCGGCTCCTCATAGCAGAACCTCTCGAGCGCATCGCAAAGTCCTCGCGCCTCTTCCAGATCTTCCGGGGCAGACAACGCCGCAAGCCTGGCGGACAGGGAATCGAAGACACTGCGGCGATCCAGCGGCGTCGCGAGCTCCTGGGCACGCGCGGTCATCTCGAGGCGCTTCTCGCGATCCTGCGAGTACGGGGGCAGAGTAGACAGTGCGCTCAAGACCCGCGCCCGGAGCGAATCGGCCGCAGGCGGCAGGCCGCTGGCCGCCGCCTCGAGAGCCTGGCGCGCCAGGGAATCCGGCTTGCCATAGATGGCCTCCGATACCGGCCGCAGGATCAAGCCCGCGATTGCCAGGACATCGGGAAACTGATTGCGCGTGGCGATCTCGACGAGCTCCTCGACGCAGCGCCGATTCTCGTGGGCGTCTCCGGTACCCGTCGCTGCGATAGCGGCATTGGCCAGTAGCTTACACCGGCGTCGCGGGTTCGCCTCCGGTTCGAGCTTCTGCGCCTCGAGTGCCCAACCGAGAAACCGCAACGTGTCCCGATAGGCGCCGGAGCTGGCAACCGCCTTGGCCGCCGTGGCGGCGTGCTTTACGGCTTTGGATGGATCCCCGTAGGGGAGCCCTCTGTAGGCGTGGTAGGCGAGCTCGGTGAGACTGGCGGAGTCTACCGCGTGCAGCTCCAAAACCTCGGCGATGGCACAGTGAAGGCGGGCGCTGTCGCTCGAGGCGAGCGAGTTGTAGAGGACCTCTTGGATCAGGCCGTGAGCGAAGCGGTAGCGAATCGACTCTTGCGTGCGCTGCAGCACTCCGTACCGGATGGCGGCATCGAGCACCGCGAACAGGCGCGCCGGGTCCGCCCCGGTGACGCGTTTGAGGATCGGTAGCTCGAAGCTCTCACCGCATACGGACGCAACCTCGAGCAGATAGCGCTCATCCTTCTCGAAGCCCCGCAGGCGCCAGTCCACCACCTCGCGGAGCGCGGCTGGGAAGTGCGCCATATCGACCTGATCGCCCGATAGGTTGTCGGCTCCGTACGTGGTGACGAGGAAACGGACCATCTCTCGCATGAAGAGCGGGTTACCCCCGGTCTTCTGAGCGATGCGCTCCGCCAGCGCGCTCGGATCGGGTGTGCCGGTCACGATGGATACATAGCGATGGACGTCCGCCGGTCGCAGCGCTTCGAGGGCGATCACCTGTGTCGAATCCGGCATGAGCGCAATCAGCTGGGCCATCGAGAGCGTGGGGTCGCTTCGCACGGTCACCAGAATGACGAAGGGAGTCTGGCGCAAGCCGCAGCTGATGAGATCCAGCACCTGGATCGAGTCCTGGTCCCGAAGAGAGAGATCGTCCAGCCATACGACACAACACTGTTTCGTCTCGGCGCAGAGAGAGAGCACGAATTCACTCAGCTGGTCCTGTAGCCGGAACTTGTACAGCGCCGAGTCGGAGCGCTGCCGCAGGGCCAGTGTATCGACGAAGCCGCGATCGGGATTCATCTGACCCAGCAGGCGGCTACCTCGAACAGCGAGTGGATCCTCCGGAGGACGTCGCGCGACGACCTCGCGCAGGATCTGGACCCAGGGCCAGAAGGCGGGCGCACCGTCGAACTCGAGCCCGCGTGCCCTCAACACTAGTGCTCCCTGCCGCTCGAGGAGTCGGGTCGCCTGGTCTGCTGCACGACTCTTGCCGCTTCCGGGCTCTCCAGTGAACAAGAACACCTGTCCACCACGCTGGGGAGCCTCGCGGTACGCCCGCAACACACCTGCAATCACCTCGTTGCGCCCCACGAAGGGGTCTGCGTCGCGCTCGGACGTGAGCGGCTCCTGACGGTCCTCGACCGGTAGCGAGGCCTTCGGCCCAGGCTCGGGTTCCTCGGTGTGAACATTCGCTCTGAACCTATAGCCGCGTCCATGGATCGTCTCGATCGGGCGATCGCGTCCCTCCTGACCGAGCGCGTGTCGCAAACGCGAGACGACGCGATGGACGGCCGTATCGACGACGGTCTCCTTCGACCAGACCGCTTCGATCAGCTCTTCCTTGCGTACGACTCGCGAGCGGTTCTGGATCAGATAGCACAGGACGTCGAAGTCCTTGCGCTGGAGCGGGATCGGCTCACCGGTGCGGCGTAGCTCGAAGGTGGCATCGTCCACCTCGAAAGGTGCAAATCGGAAAATCACCCACGTAGTGTAAACTGCTGGCGCACGAAGGGACATCACTAGCGGAGAGGCTGGACCACGCCCGCAGCTGGAACCGTTCGGGCTGCGCCCGCGCGGCGCTCGACTGCTCGTTAGGCAGGCTTACTTCTGGGCCGCGAGCAAGGTCTCGACCACGAACTCGTAGTAGGTCATGGCCTCGCTCGACGAGAAGGACTCGCGCACGAACTCGACCGAAGGCTTTCCGGCGCGCAGCGAAGCGAGATCGAGATTGGCGCCGAGAGATGGCCACATGGCCACTGCCGGGATCTCACGCCCATTGGGCCGCGATACGCTGCGGCGCAGGACCCGAGGCTCCAGCTCGATCGCCCGCAGAAAGCAGCTCACGAGCAGACGCACCGACTGCGTGGAGTCTCGCTCCCGAAGAGATTGGAACGCACGCTCCAACAACTCCCGCAACTCCGCGTTCTCGATTTGGTCATGCCGTGGCATCGCAGCACACTAGATCGACGAGTTGATCTCGAGCTCGACTCCCTCGAGTTGTTGCTCGCGCCACTTGCGGTGCCGGCTCTCGTGCCTCTCCTTGAACTCGGGAAGGATCTCACGACCGAAGCGCTCGATGGACTCCATGATGTGCTCGTGCTTTCGGTCGCCCGACTGCGCAACAAAAATCAGTGTATCGAGGTTCTGCTCCTCGTAGCGGAGCAGGTGCTCACGCACCGAGTCGACCGTACCGACGGAACCGCGGTTGCGCGCGGCTCGGTAGAGCGCGCGCTGCACCTCCTCCGCGGGCTCGCTGCGAGAGATCTCCTGCTCCGTCTGCGCCTCTTGGGAAGCTCGAGCCTCGGTCGAGGTGTCCACATACCTCTTGTAGATGTTCTCGCGCCCAGGCTGGTGCCTCCGTCCCGTGACGGGGTTGTAATAGTAGCCGAGCGAGTACGAGAAGAATCCAGGACCAGAAGCACTGCGTTCGAGCGCCTCCGCTTCCGTGTCTGCGATCATCAGGCTGTTCAGCACGGCCAGTGCAGGATTGATCGCATGTCCGATAGGCATGCATTCCTCACGGACCAGCCGGTAGTACTCTCTGGCACGCTCGCCGAGTTCCTGCGGGGTCTCGAAGCCAAACCCCAGGGACCCGATTCCCAGGCGGGCGGCCACCATCGTCGTCTCGCGACGCGAGGCAGCGACCCACACCGGAGGGTGCGGCTTCTGCACAGGCTTGGGAATCACGTTGCGCTCGGGCATCGAGAAGAACTCGCCCTTGTAACCACGGTACGGCGTCTGAACCATCATGTTCAGGATCTCTCGGGTGGCCTCCTCCCACATCGCCTTCTTGAGACCGCGCTCGACTCCAAACCCCTCGAGCTCCATGTGCGATGCGGACTCCCCGGTTCCCATCTCCACCCGTCCGTTGCTCAGGAGGTCCAGCGCAGCGATCCGCTCGGCCACCCGAGCAGGTGGATTGTACCGGGGTGGGGTCAATACGATCCCGTGCCCCAGGCGGATGTTCTGCGTCCGCTGGGAGAGCGCCGCCAGCATCATTTCGGGAGCCGAGGAGTGTGAGTATTCCTCGAGGAAGTGGTGCTCGACCTCGAATACGTAGTCGAAGCCTAGCTGATCGGCGAGTTCGACCTGCTCGAGCATCTCGTGGTAGATGCGCCGCTCGGCGTCGGGATCCCAGTCGTCGCGATCATATGGCTTGGGTAGCTGGAGCTCATAGAACAAGCCGAACTTCATTCTGCCCTCCCGATCCGTCGAGCGCTCATCGCCGCGCTCCCGCCGACCCTATAGGACCGGCACGCGCGCGCAGTCTATCACGAATAATTAGGATTTCTAACCAAATAATTTCTGCAGCCCTGTGATGCGGCGCGCCCACGACCGCCCAGGCTCGGTGCGGCTCGATTTCCACGCCTGGCGTGTGGTTTTCACCGACCCCGAGCGCGCGGTAGGATAGGCGCCGCGGAGGACAGGATGCGACAGAACCACACGTTCAGACCCCGATTCCCATCTCGCGCGGACTCGCTCCCGCTCGGACCCGAAGCCCTGTCCCGATCCGAAGTGTCGTCAGGGGGGGCCCGCCCGCAGAGGCGGCAGCCAAGTCGAAGGGAATGGGCAACCTGGCTGCCGCTGACGCTCGTCGCTCTGCTGACGGGGTGCGCGACCCTGGAGGATCCACGCGACCCTCCTCCGCCGCTCTGCGCGGCGGACGAGCCCGCGCTCAACTCGGTGCAAGATCCGGCCGTGCGCGTAGCCGCGCGGTATCCTCGGGTCGCCCTGCGCACGGGGAAGACAGGCTTCGTGTGCATGAACTTCACCGTGCAGCAGGCCGGTGAGGTGAGCGAGATCTGCGTCGCAGATGCAATGCCGGAGCGGCTCTTCGACCGCGCTGCAGGTGAAGCCCTGGCCCAGTGGCGCTTCGATGCACCGGAACGACCCTTCCGCTCCGGAACCTGCATGATGTTCGACGTCCGCTAGCGAACGAGCGCAGCCAGAGCTATCTCGGTGCACCCGAGGCCGATGCTTCGGAGTGCGCATCGGCTCTCTCCATGAAGCCAGCGGAAAGGCAGGATAGGCCTGCGAGCACGGCGGCGACCCAGAAAGCTCGCACCAGGCCGGACGTCGCCCCGATGGACGCGTAGACCAAGGTCAGTGCGGTGATTCCGAGCGCGCTCCCGAGCTGGGCAGTCAGTCGGTTCGCCGCAGATGCGATTCCGAGATCCTCTTGCGGCACCGCATTCGAAATACTCGCCGTGAGCGAGGGAAGACACAGCCCGTGCCCAACTCCCTGAAGCACCAGTGCGATGCAGACCGGGAGGAGCAGGCCCTGGCCAACGGCCCACGACATCAGCACGAGCCCCAGCATCAGGACGAATGAGCCCAGTAGCGCGGAGTTCCTCTGGCCGATCCGCTGCCCCAGGCTCCCACCGAGCGGCGAGGACGCAGACAGCGAGACAGTGCGCATCAGCATGATTCCGGCAGCCACGCTGATCGAGAACCCGAACTGCTCCAGCAGCACGAAGGGTGCGATCACGAAGGCCCCCATATACGCGGCGGACATGAAGGCGTTCGACAGGATCGGCGCCGTGAAGCCTCTGCGCGCAAAGAACTCGAGCGGGAGCAGCGGCTCCGCCGTACGCCGCTCCACGGCAATGAAGGCCGACAGTCCGGCGAACGCGACCAGCCCGCAGGCCACGAGCGCGCCGCTCGACAGCGCGAGATCGCGCACCCCCGCGAGCAGGGCCATGCTGCCGAGCACTGCGAGCGCGAGACAGAGTGCTCCGCGGACGTCGAAACGTACGTTCTGCGTAGGAGTCTCACGCAGAATCACGCAGGCGAGCGTGAGCGCACAGGCGGAGAGCAGTGCCTGGAACACGAATACGACCCGCCAGCCCAGAAGATCCACGAGCGGCCCCCCCGCTACGAGTCCCAGTGCGGGTGCGGCGGCGCCGGTCATCGACCACCACCCCATCGCACGAACGCGGCGTTCCGGGGGGTACACACTGAAGATGAGAGCCATCGCGGTCGGCTGTGTGGCTCCGCCGAGGATCGCCGCCAAGGTCCGGAAGGCGATCAAGGATCCGGCATCCCACGCCGTGGCCGTAGCGGCTGCGACGACGGTGGCGCCAGAGAATCCGACCAGGAAGACGCGCCTGTGCCCTCGCAGATCCCCGAGCTTCCCCAGGAGAGGCAGCGCAACGGCGGAGAGCAACATCGGCGCGGAGATGACCCAAGCGATGCTCGTCTCGCTGGTCTGGAACTCGCGCGCGATCGTCCCGAGCGAAAGGGTCAGGATGGTAACCGGGAACGTGGTCGCAAACATGCCGGCCAGGGCCGCGAGCAGCACCCAGTTCGGATACGCTCCGCGCGCTTCCAGTCGCGCGATGGTGCTCGCACGCGCGCGCGCGAGCGTGTCTAGCAGCGCCGTGCGCTCGGAGTCGGTGCCGGGCACGGCGACGGAGCTCCGATGGAGCCGGGACTCCATCGCGGCACGGAAGGTGGGCTCCCGGGTAGGATCCACGACGGACGGCGGCAACTCGGAGGGACACATGGACGAGGCGGAAGGTAGCAGGTCGCCCGCCGAATGCGCGGTCAGGGACGATTCCGGGTCGCACCCGTGTGCATATGCGCATCAAAGCGGGGGCCGGTTGTCCGCCCCGTACCCGGTGAGCTCGACGAAGCCGACTCCCAGACGCTGTCCGCGAGCATCCCGCAGTTCCACTGCTCCCTCCCAGTATTTCGGGCTCCGTGACAGACGGCTGCGGTTCTCCTGATCCGCAACCAGCGGAACGACCTCGAACGGCTCGCTGAAGCCGGGGACGTCGATGGTCCAGCCAGCCGGATAGCGAATCCCTGAGACCGGGCTTCGCCAGTAGTCCGTTGCCGCCACCTCGAAGCGCTCCCCGTCCAGGAACTCCGGCGAGCCATCCCGCTGGATCTGCGTGCCCCGCGCATGACTCACGCGCCCCTCGGAGTCGCGCAGCTGAAACAACATGAGCTCACGGCCATCATCCAGCTGCAGACTGAACCAGTCCCAGCCCACCTGATCGCTGCTCAGCTGACGACTCGAGATCTCCTTGTCCATCCAGCTCTGCCCACGGACCGCAAACGCACGCTCATCTACCCGCAACGTGCCCTCGGTTCGAAGACGCGGAAAGCTGTAGTAGAGGCTGGCTGCACCCGGGTCATCCGACTTGCGGCTCAGCCCGCCCGGCCCCTGAAAGACGAGCGGCTTGCCCGGCTGCGCGCGAAGCTCGAACCCGAATCCTTCTCGAAGATCGCTCATCTGAAAGACGAAGCCGTCCCCCTCGAGTCGCAGCTGCCAGTCGGCATCAGTGCCCACGGGCGCACGCGTCCACGCGATTCTCTCCTGACCAGGTCGGCCGAACCCGGCGAGAAGGGCGGCTTCGCGGTACAGGAGCTCGCTGAATCGATGCTCTCCGGTCTCGATATCGGTGATGGCCGCATGCCCCATCAAGAGTCCGGGGGCATCCCAGTCCGAGTCGAGACGACGCGAGTCCAACGGATGGCCAACCTCCCCGGTCTGCGCCACCAGGCCGATCCGGAACAGAGTGAACTGGTATGCGAATCGATGTCGGAGAGGCCCGGACGCGACCTGCGAGGCGTCGTTCAGATGACCCGTGAAGTACCACCACTCGATCTGATAGGCGCGATGCGCGAAGTGGTCGCGAGGAAACTCCCAGACGTAGCCAGGCTCCGCTTGGCGCCAGCCCGTCCTAAAGGCGGGACGATCCGCGCTGGGGCCGTCGCCGGGAGCGTCCGGCGCCGGGCGGGACTCCCCTGCCCGTGCGTTCGCGAGTGGAGCGCAAGACAGAGCTGCAAGTACGAGGGTTCCGAGAACGACTTCGAAGCGACTCGCGACTCGGAAGTTCCCCGAGCCGCTGCAAGAGCCTTGGCTCGTAGCGCTCGCGGATCGGCCGCGAGCATGCGGTTTCGAATGACGCATTTCTATGTCCACCTCCATGCGGACGTAACTCCCACGCGCGCTCCTCAGAGGCTCTCACGACTGAGTTCGGTCGCCGGCGTGCGGCTCGCCCTGAGCGCGGGATAGATGCTCGCCGCAAGTGCGGCCAGCAAGATCGTCGCGAGTTGCTCCAGGATTGCGCGCCAGGGCCAGTACACCGCGATCGTCCAGCCGAAGTATGCGCGGTTTACTAGATAGATCAGGACGAGCGCCAGCAGGACTCCCGCGATCGCACCCAGGCCCAGGCCAAAAGCAGCGATCCCGAGCCCCTTGCCCAGAAACACCCGAAAGATCTGCGGTCGGCGCGCTCCCAGCGCACGGTAGAGCGCCAGCTCGGATACGCGCTCCCGCGCGAGCACGATCAAGGTGAGCATCACACCCGACGCGGCAATCAGCAGACTCATCACCTGTAGCAAGCGCGTTACGGCGAAGGTTTGATCGAAGATCTCCAACACCTCGCGACGAATGTCCCGGTTGCTGCGAATTCGGAGCGGGACGTCGCTCCACTGGCGGCGCATGCGGGACACGACCATTTGCACGTCGGTTCCCGGCTGCAGGTAGAGTGCCAGATTGCTGATCGCTCCCCGACCGAATGCCGCAGTCATCGTCTCGAGACTCATCACGGCGCCGCCGAGTTCGCTGGTGTAATCGTATGCGACCCCGACGACTCGAAAGGAGCGAGGCCCAGACGGAGTGGCGATTTCGAGTGCGGCTCCGACCTCGAGCCCGGCCTTGCGCGCGAGCGGCTCGCTGATGAGGACTCCGGCACCAGCCTGCATCGCTTCGAGGGCGGGCCCCTGCTCCCCCTCGATCAGCTGATAGGGCACACGCCCCGGTGGGCTCGCGAGTCCGACCCCTGCCACCGAAATGCGTCTCTCTCCCGTGTAGGCGAAGAACTGCCGCAAACGGTCGACTGCGATGACCTCGGGCTGCTCGGCGAGCCCTCGAATCACGCGTTCGTCCAGCGCAGCGGCATCGCGAGCGCGGCGCCACGACTCGGACGTGACGTAGACATCCGCCTGCAAGGTCTCTCCCACCCAGAGGTCCACCGTGCGGCGGAAGCTTCCGATCATCAAGGTGATCCCGATCAGCATGCTCACGGCCACCGCCAGGGCAGCTGCCGCAAAGGCGGTGCTGTGCAGCCGGAGTCCTAGCGCCTTCATTCCGTAGCGCAGGCCGAAGCCACGTGGAGACAGCCTTCGCGTCGCGGTGCGCACGATGTAAGGAGAGGCCAGCGGCAAGGTCAGCAGGAGTGCCACCCCGAGGACGAAGCCGCGCGCGCGCCACGTCTCACCGACCCAGTAGCACCACAGCGCGACACCGCACAGCATGCAGAGACCCAAGCAGGCGACGCTTCCAGACACTCGCCCGAGTCTCTCCTCGGCGACGAACCCGGCCAGAAGGGAGCGCGGATTGCGACGACTCATCTCGAGCGCTGGGCCAATCGCCCCCGCGAGCGCTCCGCCGATACCGAGCAGCCCCGAAAGCAGCAGCAACCGTGGCGGTACGTCGAGCGTCTCGACGGCTTCGAGCATGTAGAGGTTCGTCAGCGTCCCACTGATCCGCTCGAGGTTCGCTGCAGCTGCCAGATAGCCGAGTGACAATCCGAGCCCGACTCCGAGCGTACCGAGCAGCGAGACCTCTCCCAGGATCCAGACCAAGGTCTGCGCGCGCGTCGCGCCGATTGCGCGCAACAGACCGATCTCTCCGCGACGCCGCACCAGGACCGCGCGCGTGCTCACGTACACGAGAAACCCGCCGACGAACAGGCTGATCAAGCTGAGTGCCGTCAGATTCAGTCGAAATGCACCCAGCAAGCCAGCGGCCTCGGCCGTACGCTGCTCGGGCGCACGCACGCGTACACTGGGACCCAGCCTGCGCTCGAGTCGTCGGATCGCCGTAGATGCGTCAACCCCACTCCGCAACGTCAGGTCGATCTGGTGCAGCTCGCCGCGCCGACCGAATAGATCCTGCGCCTGTGCGATGTCGGTCACGACGAGGGTCGTGCTCGCGAGTGGGGTCAGAGAGCGAAAGTCCACGAGCGCTCCAACGTAGAGCGAGACGCGGCGCGAACCGCTGGTCACCTCGAAGCGATCGCCGACCTCGAGTTCCTGCGCGCGCGCGAACTGAGGAGAGACGGCGACGAAGCCAGGGGTCGTCAGCGCCTGCCCGAGGTCTCGCGGGGCCTCGGACCACGGCACGTCTCGCGGCACGAAGAGATCGAGTCCCAGCACCTCCAGATAGACCTCGTCCGCACCTGCGAGTGCGACATCGACGCGATACAGGGGCCAGGCTCGCTCCACGTCCGGGCTGGCGAGCACGCGAGGATAGAGCCGCTCGGAGAAGGTCGGCGTGAGCGGCAGGACCGACAGGTCGGCGTCGCCGCTCACCGCGCGAACACTCCCCTCGAATGCGCCGAGCGCACTACGGTTGAGGATCAGAATCGAGGACACGCTCGCCACACCGAGCGCCACCCCGAGGACACTCAGCACGAAGAGGCTCCGCCCCGACTGAAGGTGCGCCTGAAAGCCGCGCAGCAGATACCGAATCACGACGGCTCGAGCACCCCGCTGTGAATCGCGAGCCGAGTGTCCGCCATTGCTGCCATCTCTTCGCTGTGGGTGACGAAGATCAGGGTCCGCTGTCCCTCCGCTGCCAGTTCGAGCAGGAGCTCCATCACGCGCTGCCCATTGCGGTCGTCGAGGTTCCCGGTCGGCTCATCCGCCAGCAGCAGCTCCGGACCTCGCAGCAGCGCGCGGCAGATCGCAACCCGCTGCATCTCACCACCGCTCAGCCGGTCCACGCGCTCGCGCGCACGATCCGCCAGGCCCACCCGCTCGAGTAGCTCGAGGACCCGCCCGCCATAATCGCGCTCTCCGGCGATCATCGCGGGGAGTGCCACGTTGTCGCCAACGCTCAGATGCGGCAGCAGATGGAAGAACTGAAAGATGAGGCCGATCTGGTCGCGACGGCGCAAGGTGCGCTCAGCATCGTTCAGTCGCCCGAGGTCGGCACCGAGGATCTCGACACGGCCCTCCGAGGGCTCGTCGATGCCGGCCGCGAGATGCAAGAGGGTGGACTTGCCGCTGCCGCTCCTGCCGGTGATCGCCACGCTGCGCCCCTGGGGCACGCGGAGAGAGACGTCGCGCAGAGCTCGCAGCGGCTCTGCGTCGGGACGCGGGTAGATCTTCGAGACGCCCTCGAAGAGAACGGCAGGCGGAGACATTGCGATTCCTCCGGTCGGAGGCCAAGATTCGGGCTTGACCATGCGGGGCGCCCCAACCTGATGCCGATCTGTCGCGCGAGTGTCAACGGCCGAGCCCTCGAATCGAGTGCCGACTCCGGTGCGGACTCGAGCGCAGGCTCGAATGCCTGCTCGGATTCAGGCTCGGCGCGCGGCTCGCGTCCTGCGCGCCGCTGCGCCGCTCTCGCACTGGCCATCGCCTGCGCTGCGTGCGGCTCGAGCGCGCCAGCCAGCCGGTCAGGGGTGCGCACCGAGCTTCCGCGGTCCGCTGGCCAGGAGCGCGCCGAGGCCGCTCTTCCGACCCGCTTTCCCGATGCACGCACGGAGCGACTCGCGCGCATGCTCGCGAGGAACCCGCTCTATCCAGGTCTTCGCAACGAGCTGGCGCAGTCGTATCTCGGAGCCGCGCAGCGAAATCTCCAGGCTGGCAGCGAGGACGCCTATCTGCGAAACCTGTCCACGGCCCAGCGCCACCTGCTGGACCAGGTCGAGCGCGAGCCAGAGGACGCAGGCGCGCACAACCTGCTCGCCATCCTGTCGGCCTACCGGGGAGACCTGGATGCATCCCGGCTGAGTTTTCGCATTGCAGAGCGCCTGGATCCTCGGGATTCGGCGCCGAACCTCAACCTAGCCGAGATCTCCGTGTATCAGAATCAGCTGGCCGAGGCGCGCCGATGGCTGCGACGCGCGCGCGACCGCGGAGCGCGCCCGGGCGAGAGCACTCTGGTCGAGGCACTGCTGGCCTGGAAGCAGCGCGACCTGGTCGAGGCACGCGCCCTCTTCCGGCAGGCCAAGGACGTGGAGCAGGGTGAGGTCAGCACCTGGAACGGTGCGCGCGCCTTGGAGACCTTCGAGGATCTGGCCGCTCACTGCTGCCGGCTCTCGTTCTGCGGCCCCTACATGGTCGAAGCCTGTGGCGACATGTCTCAAGCGGTGGCGCAGCAGGAGCGGGCCGAAGAGACCCTCCTGGAGGAGCTCCGGCTGCAGATGGAACGCACGCGGCGGGTGCGCGAGGTCTACGAACGCAGGCGGGAGCTCGACATCCGCGTGGACGAGCTAGCCGAGCCTCTGGATGCCGCCGAGGTGGAGTCGGCTGGCGGGACCGCCGCGGGAGCCCCCCCGGCGACGCGGGGCACGGACACCGAACCGGGCCGCTGACCGACCTTGCCTGCGCATCACGGCCTACCTCCCGCATCCAGGTCGCTGCTGCGAGCGAAATCGAGGTATCGTAGGGATCTCGACCGGGCCCCGTGCCTGCGGCTTCGCCGGCCGGGGAGCTTCCCGTACGGAAGTACGTTCTTCTCGTAGGGGAATCGTCGAAATGGGGCGTTCTCGCTCTCGCGGAGCGTACGTTGCGCCCGAATGGCCTCGCTGGAGAAGTCCATGTCTGCAAGCCCCGTCCCGTCCCCGACACCTCCCGTGGTGGAACCGATCCGAGCCTCGGACGACGTGCTCGCACGTGCTCTCCAGGCAGCGCATCTGCCGAGCTTGATGAATGCCCTGGTCCATCTGACCGGTGACTTGGAACTCATCGAGCGAGCGGGGACGCTTCACTTCGACCTCTTCGGTGACCAACAGGGCGGAATGAGTGAGTCGCTGCAGGCCGAGGCGCGCAAGACGGCGCTGCGTGTGCTCGCCGAGTACCGCGACAACGGCTGCCCGCCTGCATCTCCGCTGCGCTCCGAAACGGTGCGCAAGCTGATGGATTTCATCGCAGGCAGAGAGATCCCGGAGTCGTACCTTCCCTTCCTGATCGAGGAACTGGCACTCGACGGAGCCGCAGCCGAGGCGAGGCCGGCGCTCGACCAGATCCCGACGACACGACGCCAGACGTTCCAGGTCCTGGTCATCGGAGCGGGAGTGTCCGGGCTCGCCGCGGCGGTCCGACTAGCGCAGGCGGGTATCCCGTTCACCATCGTCGAGAAGAACGCCGACGTGGGCGGCACATGGCTCGAGAACACCTATCCGGGCTGTCGCGTGGACACGCCAAACCACCTGTACTCGTTCTCGTTCGAGCGCAACTCCGAGTGGCCGCAGCACTTCTCCACGCAGCCGGTCCTGCTCGACTATCTCCGAGGAGTGAGCGCGCGACACGATCTGCGCCGCCACATCCGATTTGAGACCCGTGTGGAAGAGCTGCGCTGGAATGCAGCGGATGCGTCCTGGGACGTTCGGCTGGCGGGTCCGGACGGACGTACGCAGACCCGTGCCCACGCCGTGATCAGCGCGGTAGGTCAGCTCAATCAACCTCGCTATCCGGACCTCCCGGGTCTGGACCGATTCGCAGGGAAGACCTTCCACTCCGCCCGCTGGGACCATTCCGTAGACCTCCGCGGTAAGCGCGTCGCCGTGATCGGAACCGGAGCCAGCTCGTTTCAATTCGTGCCAGAGATCGCGGACGCGGCGGCCGAGCTCACGGTCTTCCAGCGCTCCGCACCCTGGCTGGGGCCGACACCCAACTATCACGACGACGTCTCCGAAGAGATGCGCTGGCTCCTCCGGCACGTACCCTTCTACGAGAAGTGGTATCGATTCTGGCTGTTCTGGATGATGACCGACGGGCTGCTCCCAGCGGTCACTGGACAGCCCGACTGGCGCGACAATCCGCGCGCGGTCAGCCCCCTGAACGACGAGCTACGCAGACTGCTCACAGCGTACATCGAGAAGCAGATTCCTGACGACCCCGAGCTGCGCAAGGCTGCCGTGCCCGACTACCCGCCGGGCGGAAAGCGCATGCTGCGAGACAACGGCGTGTGGTTGCGCACACTGAGGCGGTCGGATGTAGCTCTCGTGACCCAGCCCATCACAGAGGTTACACGCTCTGGCATTCGTACAGCTGATGGTGTCGAGCACCCGGCGGAAGTCATCATCTATGGAACCGGCTTTCGAGCGAGCGAGTTCCTACGCACACTCGATGTCAGAGGTGAACACGGGATCTCGTTGCGCGAGTTCTGGGCGGGGGACGCACGTGCCTACCTTGGAACGAGTGTGCCCGGATTCCCGAACCTCTTCATGATGTACGGCCCCAATACGAACATCGTGGTGAATGGAAGCATCATCTTCTTCGCAGAGTGCGAGGCACGCTACATTCTCGGGTGTATCGACCTACTGCTGAGTAGCCCACACAAATCGATGCAGGTGTCCCCCAAGGCTTACGATCGCTTCAATCGGCGCGTCGACGAGCGCAACCAGCTCATGGCCTGGGGCTGGCCTGGTGTCGACAGCTGGTACAAGAATGCAAAGGGTCGGGTCTCCCAGAACTGGCCGTTCAGCCTCGGCGAGTTCTGGAACGCTACCCTGGGCCCAGATCCAAACGACTACGAGCTCGCCTGACACACTCCAAATGAGTCCATCCGACCAAAGCTGCTCGCACTGCAGTCAGACGCTTCCCCCGGAAGCACGCTTCTGCACGCAGTGTGGATCCCCCGCACCCCCTGGCCCGACGATCGAAGAGCGACGCCACCTGACGGTGATGTTCTGCGATCTCGTGGCAGACCCGCCACTGGCAGAGCAGCTCGAGCCCGAAGCGCTGGTCCAAGTCATCCAGCGCTATCACCGGATGGGCGCCGAGGTCATCCGGCGGTTTTCGGGGCATATCGCACAGTACCTCGGTGACGGGCTGCTCGTCTTCTTCGGCTACCCGCAAGCGTACGAAGACAACGCACTGCGGGCGGTGCGAGCGAGCTGGCAACTTCTGCAAGAACTGGAGCGCCTGAACCGAGAGCTGGAGCGCGAGTACGGAGTCTCACTGGCGGCGCGCATCGGGATTCACTCGGGACCGATCGTGGTGGCGAACATCGGAGATACGAGACAACACCGCCAGGCCTTCGGCCGCTCGATGAATCTGAGTGCGCGGCTACAGGGAATTGCGAGCCCGAATCGAATCGTCCTGAGCCGCGATACTCTGCGGCTGCTCGGCGATGCGGTGCACGTACGCGACCTTGGAATGCACGAGCTCAAGGGGATCGAGAATCCCATAGCCGCGTTCGAGGTGATCCGCCCCCTCAGCAACCAGGAGTTCATCAGGCGCGAGGAGGTCGAGAGCACCAGCCAGATCGTAGGACGCGACCGCGAGCTCGAGCTGTTGCTGGACCGCTGGGAAGACGTCTGCCGCGGACGCGGGCAGGTGGTGGCGATCACCGGGGAAGCGGGAATCGGCAAGACTCGCTTGGTGAGTGCCCTGCGCGCGGCGATCGCCTCGGACCCCTATGCATTCGCGCAAGCCCAGGGCTCCGCGTATCACAGATTCAGCTCGCTCTACCCTGTAGCCGAACTGCTTCCGCAGACACTCGGACTCGATCTGTCACTGGACTCGGAGATCGACCTCGAGCAGGTGAGAGCGCCGCTGCGGGGAACTGCGGTCGAGGACGCCGCACCCCTGTTCGCTCAGCTGCTCGAGCTGCAGACCGATGCACCGAGAACGAAGGCTGAGCGCCGCAACCGCTCGAGCGATGTCGTGCGCGAAAGCTTGCTGGCGGCACTCACGGAATGGCTCCTGTCGTTCGGCGGCGAGCTCCCTACCCTGCTGGTGCTCGAGGATCTTCACGAGGTCGATCCGTCTACTCTCGAGCTGCTCGATCGCATGATTCAGCGTGTACCCGCGAACAAAATGCTCCTGATCGTCACCGCGCGTCCAGGGGAGCCCAGCTACGTTCCACGCGAATCCTTCGTCACGACCCTCGAGCTGCGCCCGCTGTCGCGCACCGAAGCACAAGTCTTGCTCGAACGCCGCGCGGGCAACCGAGCGTTGCCGGCCGCTCTCGTGAACACGTTGGTCGAGCGCACCGATGGGCTGCCGCTGTTCGTCGAAGAGCTCACCAAGATGGTGCTCGAATCCGACTCGCTCGACGGAACCGAGCCCCCCCTGCCGGGGGGCCTCGGCGAGGCCGAAGCCTCGATTCCGACGACGTTGCAGGATTCCCTGATGGCCCGACTCGATCGCTTGTCCGATGCGAAGCGCGTGGCCCAGACAGCCGCCGTTCTGGGACGAGAGTTCTCACGTCGTCTACTCGAGGCGTTGCTCGACGAGCCCCCCGCTCGCATCAACGAAGCCCTCGATCGCCTGGTCAAGGCCGAGATTCTCGAGCAGCACGGGGACGCACCCAACGCGGTGTTCGCCTTCCGTCATGCACTTCTCCAGGAAGCCGCGTATCACTCGCTGCTGCGCAGGACCCGTCAGACTTTGCACGAGCGCACTGCGGAGATCCTGGAGCAGCAGCTTCCCAATCTCCACGCCAACGCCCCTGAACTACTCGCACACCACTACGAGCAGGCGGGACGCGCGGAGCAGGCGATCGTGTTCTGGCAACGAGCAGGACAGCGCGCGCTCGCGACCTCCGCCATTCGCGAGGCCAAGGAGCATTTCGAGCGTGCGCTCGCTGGGATCGGGGAGCTCCCTCCCGGACGCGAGCGAGACCAGCGCGAGCTGCTGCCCCAGGCCGGGCTGGTGGTCGCGCTGTTCACCAGCCACGGCTATGCCGCCTCGGAAGTGCAGCGAGCCGTAGAACGTGCAATCGATCTCTCGCGCGGGATCCCTTGGAACCCGATCACAGCCTTCGTTCACCAGCTGCAGATCACGTATCTCACCACGCGCGGGGCCTATGCAGATGCGCGCAGACGCGTCACCCAGCTGATCGAAGCCGCCACCCTAGCAGAGGACGAGACCGTGGTCCTGCGCGCGCGGGCCGTGCTCGGACAGGCGCTCGTCTTCCAGGGCGACTTCGCAGTCGCACAGACCGAGCTCGAAGAAGCGCTGCACTTGCGCGAGCTGGAGCCCAGCGGACAGACGGCGCTCACGCGCGGGGTAGACACAACCCTGATGTCACTCGGCTGGCTGTCGTGGACGCACCACTTTCGGGGCCAATTCTCGGAGTCGATCCGCTATCGGGACACCTCGCTGCGCGAAGCCGCATCGATCGACCACCCGTACAGCGTGGCCTTCGCGGCGCTGCAAGCGAGCACGTTGTCGCTGCTGCGGAGCGAGCCCGACCAGGCCGAGGATCACGCGACTCGCGCGCTCACGCTCTCGCGCAGGTATCGGTTCAGCTTCTGCGAGGCGTGGGCGGTCGCACTGCGCGGCTGGATTCTGCTGCTGCGCAGCGATCTCGAGGCGGGAGCTGCGGAGATCACGCGGGGACTCGCACTCTGGGACGCGCTCGAGACCCAGATCGGCCGCTCGATCTGGCTGTCCTTGCGCGGGGCCGCGTGGGCGTTCGGCTCTGCACCAGAGCGCGGACTCGCACTGATCCAGTCCGCTCGCGACGATGCCGAAGAGGGGGGTGAAGGTATCTTCCTGTCCGAGCTCGATCGCTTGATCGCCTCGATCCTGCTCGTCCGACACCGCGCGACCCGTGACCCCGACCTCGAGAGCCCCACTGTGCTTCGTGCCGAGAGCCTACTGCGACGCGCGCTCGCCTGCGCGGTGAAGCAGAATGCCCGCTGGTCGCAGCTTCGCTGCGCTACGGATCTCGCGTCGCTGATCGCACGGCGTGGCGAGGAGACCGCAGCGATCTCGCTGCTCGAGAACGCACTCGCCGGGCTCAAGCAGGCCGATGCGCCGGGGGATCTGAGCCGCGCCCAGCGCCTGCTCGATCGACTGCGCCACTGAGCAACGCGCACATGCGTCGCCGGGCGGGACGGCCACTGCAATCTCTGCCCAGCACGCCCGCGCAAAGATCGTTCGACGCCCATAGGCCGTCCCAGCTAGACTGGTGCCGCTCGCTCCCGCGAACGGAACTCTCGCAGCGGAACGACATCAGCAACCACTCTCTGTAGCCCGTCTGGGCAGCGAAACATGGGCAGCAAATCTGGGCAGCGTTACGGACGTTACGGAGGCGCGACCCGAAAGACGTCGTCGCCGTTGGAAGGGACAGCATGAAGTTCGGGATCTTCTACGAAATGCAGCTACCGCGCCCGTGGGGACCGGAGAGCGAATACCAGCTGTTTCAGAACGCGCTGGATCAGGTCGAACTCGCAGATCGGCTGGGCTTCGACTATGCGTGGGAGGTGGAGCACCACTTCCTGGAAGAGTACTCCCACTCGTCCGCACCCGAAGTCTTCCTGGCTGCAGCGAGCCAGCGCACGCGCAACATCCGACTCGCACACGGAATCATCCAGCTCACGACGAATCATCCCGCGCGCGTGGCCGAACGGGTGAGCACGCTCGATCTGCTGAGCCATGGGCGCGTGGATCTCGGCATCGGAGAGGGCTCGAGCATTACCGAGCTACACCCCTTCGATCGTCGCTTCCGCGACAAGCGGCTCGTCTGGGAGGACGCCGTTCGCGCGCTCATCCCGATGTTTGCCGACGGCGGCTGCGAATACAAAGGCGAGTACTTCGAGTTCCCGTTGCGCAACGTACTGCCGAAACCACTCCAGAAGCCACACCCCCCTCTGTGGGTGGCCTGCTCCCAGCTGGAGACCATCGAGATGGCCGGGCGCCGTGGCATGGGTGCGCTCGGGTTCCAGTTCGTTTCGGCAGATGCGGCGCACGCGTGGGTTCACGCCTATTACAACGCGTTCCTGAACGAGCGCGAGCTGCTAGCGGACTATCAGACCAATCCCAACATCGCGGTGGTGAGCGCCTTCATGTGCGCGGATACGGACGAGGAGGCTCAACGCCGGGCCGAGGGCTGGACCTTCTTCCAGTTCGCCCTCGGCTTCTACAATCGCGAAGGCCCGCTGGCCCCCGGCTCCGTAGACCTGTGGCAGGAGTACCAGAGCTGGCGGGAGACCCCGCGGGGACAGCGCGCCCGCGGAACGGGGCTCGTGGGCTCGCCGGACACCATTCGCCGCAGACTGCGCAAGTTCGAAGCATCCAACGTCGATCAGGTGATCCTGCTGAACCAGGCCGGAAAGAACCAGCATGAGCACATCTGCGAGAGCCTCGAACGCTTCGCAGCCGAGATCATGCCCGAGTTCCACGAGCGTGAGCCGGAGCACCAGGTATGGAAACAGTCGGTCCTCGCAGGCGAGCGGACGCTCGAGCCGATCGACACCTCCCCCTACGTTCCGAGAGGCGGCGGCGCGGCTCGACCGACCCTTCCCCCTTCCCAGAAGCCCGGCGCTTGAGCGAGCCAGCGCCAGACGGCGCGCCCTACCCACTTTCGGGCGTACGCGTCCTCGACCTGTCGCGCGTGCTCGCAGGCCCGTTTGCCGGCCGGATCCTGGAGTCGCTCGGTGCCGACGTAGCCAAGGTCGAGCCCCCGAGCGGTGACGTCACCCGTCTCTGGGGAGACGTACGCCACGGAATCTCCGGCTACTACACCCAGCAGAACGCAGGCAAGCGATCGCTCTGCATCGACCTTCACGCCGCGGGCGCCGCAGAGCTCGTGCTCGAGCTGTGTATGCATGTCGACATCGTGATCGAGAACTTTCGACCGGGCGTGATCGAGCGACTGGGTATCGGCTGGTCGAAGCTTCGGAAAGCAAACCCTCGCCTGATTCTGTTGTCGATCTCCGGCTACGGACAATCGGGCCCCGAATCGAAGCGCGCCGCCTACGCCCCCGTGATTCACGCCGAGGTCGGGCTGCTCGCGCGCCAGGCGGAAGCCGAGCGCAAGGCACCGGCAGATCCGATGCTCTCGGTGGCCGACATGAATGGGGGCATGCACGGAGTCATCGCAACCCTGTCGGCGCTCTTCTTGCGCGAGCGTACCGGGCTGGGCCAGCACATCGACCTGGCGCTCTACGACTCCATGCTGTTCACCGACGACTATGCGCATTTCGCCCTCGACGCGATGCCAGTACGCCTGGCGAGCGGCTCGGTCTGGAACGCCCCTGGCGGCGCGATCATGCTGGCTGGGAGCCTCCAACACATCTGGCATTCGCTCGCAAAGCGCTGTCACTTGGTCGATCCGGCGGACCCCGACAGTACGCGTGCCGAGAAGGCCAAGCTCCGCTCGAGCCGAATTCAAGAGTACCTAGTGTCCTTCGAGCGACGCTCCGATCTGGTCGAGGCGCTGGATCGAGCGAATCTCGCATGGGGCGAGGTTCGCTCGACTCGGGCAGCATTCGACTCTCCCACGGCCCGCGTCCGCGAGGTGGCACCCGAGCTCGACGATCGCGGAGGCGGAACGCGCCGAGTCGTTCGAGCGCCTTACCGCTTCTCCGCGGCCAGTACCGGCACCCGACGTGCCGCAGCGTATCGGGGCGAGCACAACGTCGAGCTGCTTCAGGAGTGGCTCGGCGCCTCCGAACATCAGATCCAGCAATGGACGCGGAACGGAATCCTGTTGCGAGAGGCGAGCTGTGAGACTGCCGATCCAGCAGGCATTTCGAGCCAACCCGACAGCGATAGGTCCTCGAATTCTCCGACCTCAGCGGATAACTGAAACAGTTCGCGTCGAGTTCGATTTCCGGCAACGAGGTGCATTCGGGACGGAACGGGGCGATCCGGTTCCGCGCGTTTTCCCCGAAGTTTCCACTAGCTGGTGTTCTAGGATCCAAGTACGATTGGATCGCGAAGGAATCGGATCTGGTGCTGCGAAGCACATGAATCGCAGCTCTGTCGTTCCTGAGTGCACCGTTCGGCTTTGCTAGCCGCCGCTTTGGGCGGCGACTTGGTGACTGGGTGTCGGCTCGCGGGGCAACGTCCCCGGGGCAACGTCCCGATGGTTGTGGCTCGGTCATCGGCGGGGACACGGACGCGTGCGGAGCAGGCTTGCTCCCTTGAACATGACCAACACTCCCTTGCTTCCAGGGTTCAGCATCGCTCGACGACGCCCGCTCGCAGCGGGTTCACTCGAGAACGACGCGAGCCCTCCGGAGAGGTGAAATGCTCGATATGTCCGATCGCGCCACGCCTGGCTGGATGCAGAAGCGCGTACAATCGCCGCTGCAAGCTCGGCTTTCCTTACTCGCATTCGTAGGCGCATTTCTGATATTGCCGAATATCGCCTGTGACCGAGCCCCGCGCCCAGCCCCACCCGCTGCGCCGGCTCCAGCACCTGCGCCACGCCCGGCGCCCCGTCCCCCGGCGGCCAACATCCCTTCGGGTGGACCGATCGGCTACGCTTCGGTGAACTCGTTGGGACAGAACGGCACCACGGGTGGCGCAGGAGGGCAGACGGTGGTGGCCCGCAATGCGAGCCAGCTCGCCGACTTCATCTCGCGGCCGGAGCCGCTGATCGTGATGGTCGAAGGCATGTTGAGCCTACCCGGAGACCGCCTGCTCGACGTCGCATCCAACAAGACGATTCTGGGTGTCGGAAGTCGCTCAGGAACGCGCGGCGGCGGATTTCAGATCGGGCTGCGCAACACCAACCGCAGCCTGCCACCGAACGTGATCCGCAACGTCATCATCCGGAACCTCAGCCTCACCGACTGCCCGGACGACTGCATCAACATCCAGGAGTTCTCCCATCACATCTGGATCGATCACAATGACCTGTCGCGTCCGTTCGACGGTGCGCTCGACATCAAGCGAGGATCAGACTTCATTACGGTCTCGTGGAACCACTTCTTCGATTCCGACAAGAACGCCCTGCTCGGACACTCCGACGACAACGCAGACCAGGACGTAGGCCGACTCAAGGTCACGTACCACAACAACTGGTTCGACGGTACCGTGCAGCGCAATCCGCGTGTGCGCTACGGAGAGCCGGTTCACGTCTTCAACAACTACTATCTGAACGTGAGCAGCTACGGCGTTGCTTCGCAGCGTGAGGCAGGAGTGCTCGTCGAAGGCAACTTCTTCGAGAACACGCGCCGTCCCACCCGAAATGACGTGAATGAGTTCCGCGGTCGCATCGTGCAACGACAGAACGTGTTCGTGAACTCCGATCCGCCCTTCAGCAGCGGGAACGTCATGGAGCCCTCGCGGTTCTACTCCTACCGCTTGGAGAACCCGAACAACATTCCTGCGATCGTTCGCGCGGGAGCCGGCGTCGGCAACCTCTAGCACGAGAGCAGTTCGCAGAAGCGACTTCGCGAAAGCCTAGCCTTTCGCGAGGACTGACAAAGACGGCCCCCGGAGTCCGACTGAACTCCGGGGGCCGTTTCTCGTGGTCCGGCTTCTCGTTTATCTGGGCCGCTTCAGCCCGACTCGCTCACACGGCGTCGAGCGGCAACCTCGTGAAGCACCGGTTGCAGAACCGCCCATACCGTCTCTGCGACCACGCGATGACCCGCGGCATTCGGATGCATCCCATCCGCCTGGTTGAGGTTCGGATCGGCCGCCACTCCGTCGAGCAGGAAGGGGATGTAGGCAGCGGCATTCCGGCTCGCCAGGTCCGAGAAGCTGCGCTCGAAGGCGCGAGCATAGTCTGGCCCCATATTGGGAGCAGCCTGCATCCCTGCGATCACGATCGCCATGTCCGGGTCCTTGCCGCGCGCGCGCTCGATGATCGCCTGCAGATTCTGATTCAACGCATCGAGATCCTGGCCTCGCAGCATGTCGTTCGCCCCGAGCTCGATCACCAGCACCTCGACGGGCTGGCGCAGGATCCAGTCGATGCGCCGAAGCCCTCCGGCGGAGGTGTCGCCGCTGACCCCCGCATTGACGACGCGGAAGCCGAATCCCTCGCGTTGCAGTCTCTGCTGGATCAGTGCCGGGTAGGCCTGGTCCGCGCGCACCCCGAGCCCGGCAGTGAGGCTGGTACCAAGAAAGGCGATGATCGGCTGCTCCGTTGCGCCAGCCGTGGAAGCGGCGGACTCCGGTGCGGCTGGAAGCCCGGACGTACCTTCCGCCGGCTCGCTCGCCGTGGGCGCAACGCTGGGCTCTCGGGAATCCGCCGGACCGCATGCTACCGTCAGGACGAGGACACAGGCGGGGACGCAGCGGAACGTGAACATCATCGAGGTCAAGGCAGTCGAGCAGACGTACCAGAGCGCACACAGGGCGCTCACGGTGCTGCATTCCGTCGACCTCTGCATCGAGGAAGGGGAAGTCGTCGCAATCATTGGCCCCTCGGGAAGTGGCAAGACGACGCTGCTGGGCCTACTGGCGGGTCTGGACGTGCCCGCCCGCGGCTCGATCCAGCTCGACGGCCACACACTCGAAGCCTTGAGCGAAGACGAGCGCGCTCAGCTGCGAGCCCGCAGCGTAGGCTTCGTGTTCCAGAATTTCCAGCTGATGCCAACCCTGACCGCCCTCGAGAATGTCCAAGTTCCCCTGGAGCTGCTCGGGGAGTCGGCCCGGGACAGCGAACGCCGCGCGGAGTCGCTCCTCGCCCGAGTCGGGCTCGCTGATCGCGCGGACCATCTCCCCAACCAGCTCTCGGGAGGAGAGCAGCAGCGGGTCGCCCTCGCGCGCGCGTTCGCCAACCGGCCGAAGATCCTCTTCGCCGACGAGCCGACGGGGAACCTCGACCTCGAGACCGGCGGCGCCGTCATCGAGATGCTACTCGAGCTCAATCGCGATGCGGGCACCACACTGATCCTGGTCACCCACGACCGCGAGCTCGCAGGCCGTTGCGAACGGGAAATCCAACTCTCCGGCGGACGGATCGTAGGGGATCAGCGCAGGCACGCGCCGTGAACTGGCGCTTCGTCGCACGCACGGCATACCGCGAGTCGCGCTCCTCGAAGCGACGTATGTTGGTGTACGCGTGCGCGATCGCTGCCGGCGTGGCGGCGCTAGTAGCCATCGAGTCTTTCCGCTCGAGCGTCGAGAGCAGCATCCGGGAACAGTCACGCAGTCTGCTCGGAGCCGATCTGGAACTCTCGCGGCGAAGCGCGTTCGATCCCGAGAGCGCTCCGATTCTCGAGTCCTTCGAGCGCGCGGCGACAGCGACCGCTCGCGTCACCCGCTTCTCCTCCATGGCGCTCGCCGAGCCGTCCGGACAGACCCGACTGGTCTTCGTTCAGGCGATCGAGGGCTCCTTTCCCCTCTATGGAGAGCTCCGCACCGAGCCAGCAGGAGTATGGCCGTCAGAAACCCCGATCGCAGTGGTGGACCCCGGCGCCCTGATTCAGCTCGGAGCCGAAGTCGGAGATCGCCTACGACTCGGCGAGATCGACTTCAGAATCGCGGCGACCGTAGCTCGCGCTCCCGGAAGCGTGGGCATGCGCGAGACCGTCGCCCCGCGTGTGTTCATTCCGGCGCGCTTTCTGAATGCGACTCGACTCATGCAGCCTGGGAGCCTCGCCCGCTACTCCGTCTACTACCAGATCGCCGACGCGGATCAGCTCGATGCGCTCCTCGACGAGCGAGCACCCGAGCTGCGCGACCAGCGCATTCGTTCCGAGACCGTCGCGGAGTACGCGGAGGAGCTGACCGATGACCTGGGACGTTTGACCCGCTTTCTCGGCCTGGTCGGCTTGGTTGCGCTCCTCCTCGGGGGTGTGGGGGTCGCGACCGGTGTGCATGTATTCGTAATGGAACGCCTGCGTTCCGCCGCCGTGCTGCGGTGTCTCGGTGCACGACAGAACGAGATCCTCGCGATCTACGTACTTCAGGCACTTCTCCTCGGGAGCGTGGGCAGCGGTATCGGTGCCGCGCTCGGAATCGCCGTCCAGGCGTGGCTGCCCGAGGTCGCAGCGGGCATGCTTCCGCTCGATGTGCGCTTCGAGCTCTCGCCCCGAGCACTAGCGAGCGGAGTCCTCCTGGGCGTGTGGATCACCCTGCTTTTTGCGGTCTCGCCGCTGCTCCAGATTCGCGGGGTGTCCCCTCTTCGCGCACTGCGGCCGGAGCTCGGGGACCCCGGGCAGCCGGGGGCGACTGCGGCGCGCCATCGAGCGCGCTGGCTGCTCTTTGGAGCGGGGGGCGCCAGTCTCTTCGCCGTCGCGCTGTGGCAGGCGCCCTCTCTCACGATCGGGCTGTACTTCGCAGGGGGCCTCACCTTGTGTCTGGCACTGCTCCACCTCGCCGCGCTCGGGCTGATGGCACTCACGCGACGCGCGATCCCGCGCAGTGCGCCCTACTGGATCCGACAGGGAGTCGCGAACCTCTTCCGTCCGCAGAACCAGACTCAGACCGTAACCCTGTCGCTGGGACTGGGAGTCCTACTCCTCACCGGCCTTCACGTCGTACAGCACGACCTCCTACGACAGCTCGACCTGGGCCAGGGCGCAGGCCGGCCCAACATGGCGATCTTCGACATTCAGCAAGATCAGCGAGTGATCGTCTCGGGGCTCTTGGAGCAACACCAAGCGCTGGTGCTCGAAGAGACACCCATCGTACCTGCACGCCTCGTCGCAACCGGGAATCCGACCGAAGACGACAGCCGCTCACAGGGCCGCGCGTGGGCTCTCGGGCGTCAATACCGACTGACGTATCGAGCCGCACCAAGCGAGTCCGAAGAAGTGGTCGCCGGTCGTTGGTGGACGGCGAACGACACTCCCTTGTCGGACGGACGCGCGCGCGTCTCGCTGGAGCAGGAACTCGCCAGCGATCTCGGGGTGGGGGTCGGCGATCGGATCACGTGGGACATCCAGGGGCTACGCATCGAATCCGTCGTCACGAATCTGCGTCGCGTGGACTGGGCGCGCTTCCGCACCAACTTCTTCGCGGTATTCGAGCCCGGATTCCTCGAGCAAGCACCGCAAAGCTTCGTCGTGCTGGGGCGAATGGGGGACGACGCTCAGCGGGCACAGTTTCAACGCGAGCTGGTCTTGGCGCTTCCGAACGTCTCCGTACTGGATGCGACGGCGATGCTCGACGCAATCGACGTCCTCCTCACCCGGGTAGCCCTCGCGATCCGCTTCATGGCGCTGTTCGCGATCGCGAGCGGGCTGTTGATCTTGATCGGTGCACTCGCGACCTCACGCTATCAGCGCGCACGTGAGTCCGTCCTGCTTCGAACCCTGGGCGCGCCTGCGGGCCTCGTGCGACGCGTCTTGGCCACCGAGTACTTCGCGCTCGGAGCACTGGCCGGCTGCGTAGGCTCGATCCTGGCCGCAGGCGTCGGCTGGGCCGTCCTCTGGGGAGTCTTCTCACTCAGCAGCACGGTCCCGATCCTGGACCTGTGCGCAGTCTCGCTGGCGACGGCACTGGCGACCGCAGTCATCGGGCTGACCTACGGCCGTGAAGCGCTTCGGCAGACACCCCTCGCAGGCCTGCGCCGACTAGGGGCCTAAACCAGGTAGTTCACACCAGCCCGTAGCCCGTGGCAGCGGCTCTGGAATCGCGGCCACCGGGCCTGGTCGCGGACTCGAACCGCCCGGCGGTCGCGATTCCAGAGCCTCGGTCGTCCCGGGTCAGCCCAAAGAGCAGATTTTGGGGGGCTTCTGGGTGGCCCCCGCCGCGAAGACGCACGTCTCCGGCGGAAGTCCCCCGGCCTGTAGGTCCGCCCAGATCCGGCGGGGCCGCGCCACTCGGCGGTCCCGCCGAGCGAACCGCCACACCTACGCCCGCACGAGCGGCGGTCCCCCAGAGACGCCACCCGATCCCTATCCGTCCAACCTACCCTCGACGATCGGGCTCTGAAATCGCGGCTGCCGGGCCTAGTCGCGGACTCGAACGGCCCGGCAGCCGCGATTTCAGAGCCCCTGCGTGAGGAGATCGCCCTTCACAGGTTCTGTGCGATCCAGGCTCCGATGGCGACTGCCACGAGCCCGCCCAGGAGGCTCGCGAGCACGTTGAGCACAGCCAGGCCCAACTCGCCGCCCGCGAACAGCCGCCAGGTATCCAGGCCAAACGCCGAGAAGGTCGTGAAACCGCCGAGCAG
Organism: Pseudomonadota bacterium; assembly: GCA_003247575.1. Lineage (GTDB taxonomy): Bacteria > Myxococcota_A > UBA9160 > SZUA-336 > SZUA-336 > SZUA-336. Next base: position 8,983 of record QJZC01000032.1, on the reverse strand, counting down.
TCCGGTCACGAGAAGCAGCTTGAGGTTCTGGTCCGCCGGGCTGCGCAGCTGAGAGACGGGCATCAGCACGCCAATGGCCAGGCAACCGAGAAGGTTCACCGCCAGAACGCCCCATGGGAAGGCGTTTGGCGCACGCAGTTGAATGAACTCGGAGAGTGCACCGCGGAGGACCGCACCCGTTCCACCGCCGAGGAACAGCAGGACCCAGCCGGTCACTTGCTGCGATCGACCCCCAGCTCTTCGAGCTTCGCCACGATATCCGCAGCGGAGGTAGCGGGATTGACCCGCTTGTCGACGGCCTGAATGCGGCCATCCAGGCCAATGTAAAACGTCCAGCGGCGCGCATAACCCGACGGGGTGAGTACGCCGTAAGCGTCGGCCACCTTCTTGTCCGGGTCGGCCAGAATCGGGAAGTCCGCCCCCAGAGACTCGGCGAACGCAGCGTTCTCCTTCGCTGTATCCACGCTTGCCATGAAGTAGGCTACGTCGAAGTCGCGGATCTTGCCCCCATCGCGCGTGATCGACTTGCACTCCATCGTACAGCCGCCGGTGAAGGCCTTGGGGAACCAGGCCACGACCACCGCACGCTTCCCCTTGAAGTCCGCGAGCTTGTAGGTCTGGCCATCGGACGCTACCAGCTCGAATGCGGGCGCCACGTCCCCGACCTCGGGCACGTCCGCCGCGCGTGTTCCGGTAGCGAGCGGAATCGCAAGCCAGCCAGTAATCACCGCCGCGGCACAGCAGAGCGTAATGGTCGGATGCAGCAGCCTAGTCGAAAACATCATGACGTTCCTCCACTGAACGAGCTACGACAGCCTGGATGGGGTATCGAACGGATTCCCGGCCTCGATAGTCGCGTCCCGGTCTGGTCCTACACCAATCAGATCCGCGGGGACCTCGAGCTCACGCTCGATGAAGCGGACATAGTCCGCCGCATTCGGCGGCAGCTCGTCGATGCTCCGCACGTGCTCGATCGGCTCCTCCCAGCCAGGTAAGGTCACGTACACTGGCTCGCAGGCCCGAAGGACGCGCAAGCTGGCGGGAAAGTTCTCGATCTCCCGGCCGTCGGCACGGTAGCCCGTGCAGACTCGTAGCTCGCGCAGCCCTGTGAGCACGTCCAGCTTGAGTAGCGCCAGGCTCGTGATCCCATTGACGCGAACCGCGTGACGCAGCACGACGAGGTCCAGCCATCCGCAGCGGCGCTTGCGTCCGGTCGTGGCCCCAAACTCGGCTCCACGAACGGAGAGATGCTGGCCCGCTTGTCCCTGATCCTCGGTCGGGAACGGCCCTCCACCCACGCGGGTCGTGTAGGCCTTGGTGATCCCGAGAACCTTGTCGATGCGGGTCGGGCCAATTCCGGCCCCGGCGCAGGCCCCGCCCGCAAGTGTCGTCGAGGACGTGACGTAGGGATACGTTCCATGATCGATGTCGAGCAAGGTTCCCTGCGCTCCCTCGAACAGCACGGAGCGATTCGCACGCAGTGCGCGGTCGATCGTTACGCCGACGTCGTCGACGAAGGGGGCCAGGCGCTCACCCCATTCGCGCGCCGCCTTGATGATCTCCTTGACGTCGATCGTCGGCCAGCCATAGAGCTTCTCGAGCATGACGTTGCGCTCTCGGATGTGCAGACTGAGCCGATCCTCGATCGTGTCGGGCTCCAGCAGATCGCAGATCCGGACACCCGCACGGCCGACTCGGTCCTCGTACGCTGGGCCGATGCCACGGCCCGTGGTGCCGATCTTGGCCTCTCCCAGCGACTCTTCGCGCGCGCGATCGAGCGCTCGATGCACCGGCAGAATCAGGTGAGCGCGGTCGGATATCCGCAGACGATCAGGCGTGACCGGGACGCCCCGCTCGACCAACCCATCGATCTCTTGCAGCAGAGTCTCGGGATCGACGACGACACCCGCCCCGATGAGGTTGAGCGTTCCCTCATGCAGAATCCCCGAGGGAATCAGATGAAGGACCGTCTTCTCGCCGTCTACGACGAGTGTATGCCCCGCATTAGGCCCTCCCTGGAAGCGCACCACCAAGTCTGCGCGCGGACCCAGACAATCGACGATCTTCCCCTTGCCTTCATCGCCCCACTGGGCGCCGATGCATACGACGTTTGGCATGGATTCAGTCCACCGCCGCGCCTAGATCGAGGGAGGTTACGGTCTCGATCCCCTCGATCCTGCGCACGGCCTCGAGCACCTCGGCGGAGGGGGTGGAGTCTACGCTCAGCAGCTGCATCGCCTGGCCACTCTTCGCGTGTAGGCCGAGCTGCATACGCGAGATGTTCACATGTGCATCGCCGAGCGTGGTGCCGACGTGCCCGACCACGCCGGGAAAGTCTCGATTGCGAATCAGCAGGGTTGGCCCCTGCGGGATGGCTTCGAGCGGATAGTCATCCACCTGCACGATGCGGGGCTGTGTGCGTCCGAAGAGCGTCCCGGACACGTGATGCTCACCGGCATCCGACTTGACCCGAACCGTCACCAGGCTCACGAAATCCCGGGGCTGAGGCGCCTTGGACTCGATCACCCGAATTCCATGCTGCTGTGCGATGTGCGGCGCGTTCACGGCGTTGACCCGCTCTCCCACCCACGGCTCGAGCACACCCTTCAGCACCGCCAGCGAGATCGGCTGCACGTTGAGCTCCGCGACGTAGCCCGCGTATTCGATGTCGATCTCGCGGAACTTCTTGCACACCTGCCCCTGGAACAGACCCAGCTTCTCGCCCAAGCTGATCAACGGACGCAGCTCGGCGAGCTCGTCTGCCGAGACCGACGGGAGGTTGACCGCGTTGCGCACCGTCCCGTGCAGCAGGTAGTCGCGGACCTGTTCCGCCACCGCGATCGCCACGTTGAGCTGCGCCTGGTGGGTGGCCGCACCGAGATGCGGGGTCGCGATGACCTCGCTGCGCGCGAGCAACGGATGATCGGGCGGAGGCGGCTCGGTCGCGAAGACATCGAGAGCCGCACCCGCCACCTTGCCAGACTCGATCGCGCGCAGAAGTGCGTCTTCGTCTACGATGCCGCCGCGGGCAGCATTCACGAGCAGAACACCGGGCTTCATCCGGGCAAAGGCTGCGGCGCCGATCAGACCTTCGGTCTCACGTGTCTTGGGTACGTGAATCGTGATGGCGTCCGCACGTTCCAGAACCTCTTCGAGAGGCGCGATCTCGACGCCCAGCTGCTGCGCACGCTCCTCGGAAACCAACGGATCGTAGGCGAGCACCTTCATCCGCAGCCCACGCGCACGATCCGCGACGATCGATCCGATGTTGCCCAACCCGATGACTCCCAGAGTCTGCGCGTAGAGCTCCTTACCGTTGAACTTGGACTTCTCCCACTTGCCGGCCTTCATGCTGGCCGTGGCTTGCGGGATCTTGCGCGCCAGAGAGGTCAGCAGCGCGATGGCGTGCTCAGCGGTCGTAATCGCGTTGCCCTCCGGCGTGTTCATGACGATGACACCGCCTGCGGTCGCCGCCGTCAGATCGACGTTGTCGACTCCGATCCCGGCACGACCGATGACCCGAAGCCGCTCGCCGGCCTCGATCACCTGTGACGTGACCGTGGTGCCACTCCGAATGATCAGCCCATCGTAGGCGGGCATGGCCGCCTTCAGCTGGTCCGGCGACAAGCCCGGCCGATGGTCGAATTCGATACCGGGAGCCTGTTCGAGAACCTTCAGTCCTTCGTCTGCCAGCTTGTCCGAGATCAGGACGCGCGCCACGGATTCCTCCCTTCAGTCTCTTGAGGCGCGCTCGCAGAAACGCCAACGCGCATTCGATTTAAGGCACTGTGCACTCCGGCGCCGAGCTCGATGGGAACTCCGAAGTCGAGCAGGGTCAGCTCGAGCGCGGCGAGCCCGGCCAACATATCGTAGGTATCGAGATCGCCCATGTGACCGATACGCAAAATCTTTCCGCTGAGCTGTCCCTGGCCCCCCGCGAGCGTGACCCCGTGATGATCGCGCAGCTGGGACAACAGCTTTCCGGCATCGAGCTGCCGCGGCACCCGAACCGCCGTGCACGCATTCGAGGGCGCGCTCGCGGCGAGTAGCGCCATGCCGAGCGCACGCACTCCGTCACGCGTCATCTCGGCGAGCTCGGCATGCCGTGCGTAGGACCGCTCGAGGCCGTCTTCGAATAGCATGCGCAGCGACTCCGCCAGTCCAACGATCAGCGCGAGAGCCGGAGAGTACGCTGTCGCTCCAGTCGGCTGTCCGCGCAGCTCCTTGCGCAGATCGAAGTAGTAACGCGCGTGCCCACCTCGCTCGAGCGCGGCTTCGGCACGCTCCGACAGCGCGATCATGGCGAGCCCGGGCGGGAGTTGCCAAGACTTCTGGCTGCCCGATAGGAGCGCATCGATTCCCCAAGCGTCCATGGGGAGCGGATGCACGCCCACCGCGCTGATCCCGTCGACGACCAGCAGCGCCTCGGAGTTGTCCGCTACCGCGCGCGCCACGGGCTCCATCGGGTGGAGAACTCCCGTAGACGTCTCGGAGGCCTGCGCGAAGACCGCGCGGACGCCTCGCTTCGCTCGCAGCACGGCCGCGAGCTCGTCCGGATCCACCGCACGCCCCCACTCGACATCGACGGAGAGGGCCTCGACTCCGTAGGCCCGACACAGCTCGAACCAGCGATCGCCGAACTTTCCCGCGCGTACGACCACGGCGGTATCCCCCGGACGCGTCAGATTCGTGACGGCAGCTTCCATCGCACCTGTCCCGGAGCTGGCGAGCAGCAGCACTTGGCGCTCTGTCCCGAAGACGCGCTGGAGCCCAACCCGGACCTCATGGAACACGGGGAGGAAGTCTGGCGCCCGGTGATGCAGCAGGGTCCCAGCCATTGCGCGCCGAATGCGTTCCGGCACGGGCACGGGCCCGGGAGTGAGCAGACGGTACTTTCGCATGGCGGACAAACCTCGCACTCCCTAGTGAGCCAACGAGCAGGTCCGAGAGACCGGGCAATGGTGCCGCGCGGGGGAGCGTCGGCCTTGGGGGAACAGACCCTTAGTTTGCTCCCACTGCGGCACGCGAGGGTATCCTTGTTGCCCTTGGAGGTCAACGCCGCCCAATCGTTTTCCTTTGAGTTTCAGCAGGTTATCCGCTGTGCTAACTTGCGCCTCGAATGCCGGACCACTCCCTGACTCCCATTTCGCCACCCAACCTCGAAGTGACGGTGCCAGGCTCTCGCAGCCTGACGAACCGCGCGCTGGTGTGCGCCGCGCTCGCCGAGGGCGCGTCCACCTTGCGCGGCTGGCTCCGCTCCGATGACACCGAGGCCATGATCGAGGGACTCGGACGCCTGGGAGTCGAGATCCATCAGACGCCCGAAGAGCTGCGTGTCCAGGGTGTCGGCGGCCAGTTCGCCATTCCATTACACCCGATCGATTGCAACGCTTCGGGTACGACGATGCGCTTCCTGGCCGCGTGTGCCGCCCTGGTACCCGGACGCGTCGTGCTCGACGGAACACCGAGAATGCGCGAGCGCCCGATTCAGGAGCTCGCAGACGCATTGGGGTCGATGGGGGCACGCGCGACGACCGTCGCTGGGTGCCCCCCGATCACGGTCCAGGGCGGATCCTTGCGGGGCGGACAGATTGGCATCGACGCGTCGCGCTCCAGCCAGTTTCTATCGGCCCTGCTGATGATCGCCCCCTTCGCAGAGCAGACCGTCGAGCTCGCCGCCGGGAAGCTGACCTCGCGGCTCTACGTCGAGATGACGACCGAAGTGATGGCTGCGTTCGGCATCGTGACCGAGGTGCAGGACGCCAACCGGTTCACCGTGAAGTCGGGGCAACGCTACCGGGCTCGCAGCTACTCGATCGAGCCCGATGCGTCGAGTGCAACCTACTTCTTCGCGGCGGCTGCCATTACGGGGGGCAGGATCCGCGTCAACGGGCTGACGCCAGCTTCGTGTCAGGCCGATGCGCGTTTCGTCGAGGTGCTCGAGCGCATGGGGTGCGGAGTGGAGCGGGGCTCCCACTGGCTCACGGTGCGAGGGCCGCGCTACCTACACGGCATCGATGTGGACATGAACCGCATGCCCGACGCTGCGCTGACCCTCGCGGTGACGGCGTGCTTCGCGCAGGGGCGAACCGCGATCCGGAACGTTCCAAATCTCCGGATCAAGGAGACCGATCGCATGAAGGCCCTGAAGACGGAGCTCGAGAAGCTTGGGGCCCGCGTCGAGACCACGGAGACCGATATCATCATCGACCCTCCGACAGAGCTTGCAGGTGCCCGCATCGCCACGTATGACGATCACCGCATCGCGATGAGCTTCGCCATCGCAGGGTTGCGGGTGCCTGGGATCGTCATCGAAGATGCGGAGTGCGTCTCGAAGACCTTCCCCGACTTCTTCAGTCGCCTCGAGCGTCTCTGACCGCCGGCTCGCCTTCCGGAGAATCGCTTCCCGGAGTCTCCAGCGCAGGCTCAGGCTGCGCGCTCGAATCGAGCTCCCCCGCGTCGGGGAGCGGGGCAGCCGGCGCCTCGACTTCGCCCACGCTGGCGTCCTGGTCGTCAGGTGTTCCGGGAGCCACCTCCGCGGCACTCGCAGGAGCGGCCTCGCTCTGCCGCCGCACCTGCGTGCGAGCGTACGCCAGAGTCGGATCCGGAGACTCCGCATAGGGCGCGAGGTCGAGCACCTCCACACTGCTCTGTCCAACCAGCAAGGCGAAGCGCCCCTTGAGGGTGAGCGCGTCATTGGCGCCCACCTGGATGAAGTCGCGCGGCTTGACGGTGCTCAGACTCGTGACCTGAAGCCCGCGCTCTCCGAGGATGTACCGGTACTTCCCGTCCGATGCCATGTCCGCGACCTGACCCACATCACTGTGCTCCACGGTGCCGATCACTTGCGGCCTCGTGGGCTGCTCGAGGCTGACTTCCGCTACACGGTCCTTCCCAAAGACCAGCAGCTGATCGTCCGACATGCGCACGCGCTCCGCACGGAATCCCTTACCGAGCGAGATCTTGCGCGCCGTGATGTGCTGGAGGAGGTGCTTCGGAAGCGCTACCTCGAGTCGATCCGGTCGCACGACGTACACGAGCGGCGGCTTCACCTCGATTCCAACTACTTCTCCATCGAGCAAGCGCTGCGGGATCAAGGGGGCTCGGTTCATACGCACAGCGAACAATCCCTGCGATCCACCAATGAGAAGCGTGGCGTCATCGAAGAGCATGGCGCTGGTCACCGCCCCGAGCTCGCCAGCGTCCCAGCGAGCGACGCGCATCGCCGCCTGATCGGCGCGCCGAATCAGCTCCGCACCATCGTTGCCGAAAGTGATCGCCAAGTTGTCGCGCAGCAACCGCACACCATGCCACTCCGCGAGATCGACCTCACGCCGATAGCGCTCGGCGACGCGCAGTGCCGATGGGCTGGACACGTCTACAAAGTCTACCCCGCCGCGCTCGAGCAGCAGCGCTGCTGAATCGCCGCGTACGTGGACCGCGCGCACATCCTCCAGATACTTCAGCTTGCTGACGCGCGTGTCGGAAACCGCCCATGTGGCGACGGGAACGAAGAATCGATCCCAGAAGGGATAGCTGGAGTTCCCAAAGATCGTCTTGTCGCGTCCGTACGCTCCCTTGTTTAGGTGCGTGGCGGGCGCATCGAAGTTCCGATCCCAGATCGGATCGTCGAAGTCTCGATGAAAGAGCCGCACGCGACAGAAGACGTACAGCGATGCAGAGCCGATGCTGGATGCGGCCGGCGCCTCGCGATAGTCCACACGAACCCAGCCGTCGATGTCGGGGCCCGCCGGCTCGTCCACACGGAGAGGCACGGCCTGGACGCCTCGCTCTCGGTAGGCCTTGGCGATCATGGCCGCGAAGCCCTTCCGGACTCGATCCGCCTGGACCACGTTCGGGGCCACGTCTACGCGTATGCCAAGCCGCCGAATCCGGGTGCCCGCAAGCGAGTCCACGATCTCGAGCGTCTGCTTGGCCTCTTCCCAGAAGTCACTCTCGGGATACTTTTCCACGAACTGGGCGAGTGCCGCAGCGCTCGGGTCGTAGACGACTCTTTCCACATAGGCCAGATTCCCAACGGCCTTCTCGACCAGCGCCCCCTCGGGATACATCGCGAGAAACTGTCGATAGCTCTGCGGAGAGTTCGCCACCCGCGCCTTCTCAAAGAAGAGCGGCTCAACGATCACGAGCAACTCCGGCATAAGGCGGCTCTTCGGGTAGCGTTTTCGGAACTCCTCGAAGACCTCGATCGTGCCGTACGTCTTCACCCGCAGAAACGCCATCCGTTCGCGGGCGTCGGCAACATAGCTGGAGTCGGGGTGGTCCCGGATGAACTGATTGTATCCAGCGACCGTGTCGAGACGGCGCGTGGCCTCCCAGGTCGACTCCACGCAGCCGAGCGTGAGCCCGCAGCCAGCCAACAGGGCGGCTCCAATCCACCGCCGCAACGTTCGTTCGAGCACAGAGACCTCCCGACTTCCGACCCCGTATGGGACTTCCCACAGTGGTTCGGTGCCCGCACACGCAGACTTGACCGTCGCGAACCCCTGGCTTCGGGCCAGCCGGGCCCCAACATCTGTGCGGGCCATGCCAGTCGAGGACGATCTCGCCATCCCTGTACGCAACTCAAACGCAAAAGCGGCGCCCAACCGGGCACATAAGCCTGATTGGACGCCGCCGTAGCAAATCCCACCGCCGCGCTACTCTCCCACCGGGTCGCCCCGGCAGTACCATCGCCGAAGTGGGACTTAACTTCCGAGTTCGGGATGGGATCGGGTGTGGCCCCCACTCTATGGACGGTGGGAAAACTCGTCGAATCGATTCCTGGAGCCCAGCTTCTAGCTCAGGCCCAGGGAGTATCCGTGCGTGTCGTATCTACCAAAATTTGATCTTCTACCAATATCAGTTCTCAAGAGAGGCCGGTGCTTCACACCACCCCCCCTCCGCCTGTGCTCTCCGGTGCTCTGGGGACCCGGTGGTCCCCAGAGCACGGAGAACTTAGACGATTTAGGTCAAGCCACTC
>QJZC01000060.1 GCA_003247575.1 Pseudomonadota bacterium | reverse complement strand
GTCCGGCGCTTGCGCGCCAGCCGGCTTCCTGGGGGGTGCGAGAGTTCCAGATCCACCCCCAGTCGCCCGGGATCCGGATGTATCCGGCACGATGCGCTCCCTTCTCGGCGATGCTCGCGAGTTGCGGAGGATCCTCCTACGCCCTGGGCGCCTCCCCAATGAGGAGGACGTTGAGCGCCTGCAGGAGCTCCTATCCGACATGGAGGGAGCGGTCGATCGGTTGGAACGGGCCGGTGGCGCAGCGCGGCATCCGCTACTCGAAACCAATCTCTCGGAATTCCGCCTGGACGTTCGCTACGCACAGGCGTCGCTCACCAAGGACCCACCCGACTTTCTCCAGGTGGCCGTCGTGCCGGGTGCCTGCGTCTACTGCCACAGCGCTCCACCTCGCTAGCGAAGGGCGCAATCGCGGGCGCCTAGACCCGGCGCGCGCTGCATCCCGCCTTGGAATCAGGCGGCGCTATCTTCTTGTTCTTGGGGCTCGTCCGAGCGCACATCGACCTTCGCATGCGCCAAGCGCTCGAGCACGCGCATGCGGCGCCGAATCGGCCACCAGTCGTAGAGCGCAATCTCGATGGGACGCCACATGCCCACCCAACCCGCCACGATCAAGCTCTCGGAGAGCGCGCTCAGAAAGCGGCTCGAGCTACCGATGTCCTCCAACCAGCCTGCCGCCGTCAGGCAGAGAGTGATGAAGATCAGGCCGATCGCGAGCGAGATCTGTCCGTCGCGCACGAGCTGACGCAGGCGGCTCCGCTCCGACCGCGCCAGCACTCCGAAGAAGTTGTGGATGGCGGGCGCCAAAGCCACCGAGGACTCGCCGGCTTCGCCAGCAGAACCCAGCCAGATTCGCAGGCGGAACTCGCCTCGCCGTCGCTCCGGCTGCTCCGCCCAGTCGAGAATGAACTGCTCGGCTGCGGGGTCGAGATCCTTCTCGGAGAAGGGAGCCGGATCCAAGGAGCTGAAGAGTTGGCCGAGTCGTCGAAGTCGCAGCTCCAGCGTGTGCCCACTGCCAGCAGAGTCATCCACGAGCGCCGCCCTCCCCTCCATTCCCTACACGTACCCGCTCGAAGCAGCCGAGGAGGCTGAGCGTAGCAGGCAGGGATCGAGCTGGGGCGCGAAGTGCCGCTCGGTTCAGACGCAGTAAGCTAGCCGAGGCTGTCCGCTACGACCCGCATGAAGTCGAAGCTGGTGACGATTCCACGCAAAGCAGCCGCTTCGTAGACCAACACACGATGAACCCGCGCCTCCACCATCTTGCGCGCAACCTCGGCGACCTCCTCCTGCGCGTCTACCCACAGGATGTCAGGGGTCATGATCTCCCAAACCTTCTTCTGACTCCGTGCGAGACTGCCATCGAGGTCGAGACGCGAGAGGATGTCGGTCTTCGACACGATGCCCATCAGCTCTCCATCCGGGCTCACGACCGGCAAGCCGCTGATCCGGTGCTGTCGCAGTAGCCGCTCCAGCTCGGCGATGGTGGCGTCGCACTGGATCGTCTCCACATCGGGATGCATGATCTCACAGATTTTCATTGGCCGATGGCTCCCGAACTCTCCGAGATCCAGAGATCGAGCATCTCCCGCAATGCCTCGAGGCGTACGGGCTTCGCTAGGTAGTCGTCCATTCCGGCAGCGATGCAGCGATCGCGATCGCCGTCCAGCGCATTCGCCGTGAGTGCGATCACGGGCGTGCGGCGCGCATCCTGCTCTCGGGCGCGGATTGCGGCCGTCGCGGCGAATCCGTCCATGACCGGCATTTGGCAGTCCATGAGCACCAGATCGAACTCATTGGCGGCACAGAGCTGGATAGCCTCTGCTCCATCGGATGCGGTTTGTATCATGCAGCCGAGACTCTCGAGCATGTGGCCGGCGATCAGCTGATTGACGGTGTTGTCCTCTACCAGGAGCACTCGCGTCCCGTGAAGCTTCTGAGATTCTGCGAGATCGTCAATACGCTGATCCGCGTCGGACTCCGGAGGAATCTCGAAGCGCAGCTCCAATGTGAACGTCGAGCCCGTCCCCACTTCGCTCTTCGCCGACAGCTGGCCACCCATCAGATCGGCAAGCTGTTTGGCAATGGCCAGCCCGAGCCCAGTGCCGCCGAACTTTCGGGTCATGGATGCATCTGCTTGGACGAACTTATCGAATATCGTCTGGAGCTTCTCTGCGGAGATTCCGATCCCGCTATCCATAACCACCATGGAGACGATGGCGACGCCACTTGCGATGCCTCCGCACTCGACCTTGATCGAGACGCCCCCCTCACGCGTGAATTTGATGGCGTTGCTGGCGAGATTGAGGAGGATCTGCGAGATGCGCCCCGGATCCCCCATCACGCGGGCAGGCAGTCGCGGCTCGATCTCGGTGACCAGCTCGATATTTCGCTCCTCTGCCAGCGGCGTCAGTAGACGTACGGTGTCCTTCAGCGTATCGCGCAGATCGAAGCTGATGGACTCCAGCTCGAGCATCCCAGCCTCGATCTTCGAGAAGTCGAGCACGTCGTTCAGGATCGAGAGCAGCCCCTGCCCAGACGAGCGGATGATCCTTATGTACTCGCGCTGGGCAGGACAGAGTTCCGTCTCCGCCAGGAGATCGGCGATCCCGATCACTCCGTTCATGGGCGTCCGGATCTCGTGACTCATGTTGGCCAAGAACTCCGACTTGGCGCGGTTGGCATCTTCCGCACGTTTCAGTGCTTGATCGAGTTCGAACTCGGCGAAGCGCCGGTCGCTGATGTCCTCGACCGTCAGTAGGAAGCCGTCCTCGACCCCTCGTGCGCTCCCCACTCGTCGCCGGACCGCGAACGCCCAGCGGCTGACCCCGTCACGGCGCTCGAAGCGGAACTCCGCTCGGAAGTCGCGGCCCTGCTGGTAGGCCAGCTCGACTTCCTCGCATACCCAGTCGCGGTCCTGATCGACCAGAATCCATGTCCAGTGGCGTCCCAGCGTCTGTTCGAGCTCGAAGCCGGTAATCCGGGACCAAGCGCGGTTGACGTATGTACAGTGTCCTGTGGGGTCCGTCCACACTAGGCCGACGGCTGCATTCTCGCAGATCTGCTCGAAAATCCAGTCTCTCTCGGTCTTCGGGCTGTCGCTTGGGCCCATCGTCCGTCAGTCCTTGCACACGTGCCAATCCAGCTCGGAGAGCTGTCCTGTCCTAGCGGCAGGAGCGGCCACGAGGTTTATCCGGGCCGTCGAGGTTCGTCCCGGGGAGCGGGCTCGAGGATCGGCTCAGCTGTGAAACGGAACACATTGCCGGCCAGATCCGAGTGCTACCTCTCTAGCCGTCATGAGAGCCCAATGACTTCCGAGGCCGCCCCAGGGCACCTTGCCCTGCCTAGAGCCTCCTGAGCTGAGCCTACTGAGTCCCGGACCGCGGTCGTTCGGGACTGCATAGACCCCCTGCTCCGGCAGCGGACTTTGAATCCTGTCGTTGTGCTCCGCTCGCGCGACTGCGCAGCGGACCACCCAAGGTGAACAGCTGCTGCCATTTCATCTGCTGCGCCTTCACCGCGGCTCTGCAGAGACCCGAGGTCCCTGCAGCCCCACCGACGCTGCGTCTGCTCCAGCCAAGGCTGCGCAACGTGCACTCCAGAATCGTCCGGCCGGAGGACCCGGCCCCGTCTCGCTCGTATCGGCGACTAGCACGGAGCATCCGCATGAGTTCTCTGTCCCCTCGAAACTCCAGTGCGATCAGACTCCCCATCAAGCTCCAGGTCGGGGCAGGAATCGCCGCCTGGGGCTTGGCCCTGGTGGCAGGGATCAGCTGCGTGTCGGTCCCGGAGTACGACGATCCCGATCCGATCCTCCGCCAACGCTTCGAGCTGGCGAAGCAGGTGTGCCTGAGGTTCTCTCACGAAAGCTGCGCACATCCGCTCAACCCGTTCGACTGCTTCCACGACAGGATGGAACGCTGCATGCTCGTGCAGGGATACGCGCGCCAGCGGTTGAGCTGGCGGCTCAATCGCGAGATGCACGATTGGCTCGAGATCAAAGGCGTCTTGCGATCCCAGAGGTCCGCGCCCAAGCGTTAGTCTGCCGAGTTCGAGAGGAGCGACCTCTCGCGCCCTCGTCGGTCGAATGGCGTGCGTCTCGGTTCGGCTCTTCTCCGGGACGGCGCGATCTCGGACGACGAGCTATCGTCGCGCAGAAGCGCATGGGAGTGCCTGCGGCGCGCGTTAGCACAGCCGTAGCGTGCTCCGCCGTTTCGGGGAGGACCGAAAAGGGTGCGGGGAGAAGCGATCCTACTGACCTGCGAACACGCGAGCGCGCAGGTTCCCATCGAATATCGCGCGTATTTCTCCCGCGCAGAGCGCGCGCTGGCAGGGCATCGCGGCTACGACTTCGGTGCCAAGGAGGTCGCCCGGGCTCTGGCTGGGCAGCTTCGCGTCCCGCTCGTGTGCGGCAGGGTGAGCCGCCTGCTCGTCGATCTCAATCGATCGGAAACGAACCCGGCGGTCTTCTCTCGCTACCTGCGCGAGCTGGATCGAGAGAAGCGGCAGCAACTCCTGGAGCGGTTCCATCGTCCTCATCGTCAGCAGGTCCGCGCCGAGATCGAGCAGCTTCTGCGAACGTCCAAGCGTGTGCTCCACATCGGAGTCCACAGCTTCACACCAGTCCTTGGAGGAGCACGCCGGAACGCGGATCTGGGCTTGTTGTACGATCCAGGGAGGCCGGCCGAACGACGACTCGCACAAGACTGGGCGGCGCACCTGAGCGCCTGCACCCCACCGCTTCGAATTCGCCGAAACTACCCCTACAAAGGCACGTCCGATGGTCTGACGACCCAGCTCCGTCGCGAGTATCCTGCGAGGGCCTATCTTGGCCTGGAGCTCGAGATCAACGCGGGCCTGTTGTCTCCGCGCAGACGTGGAGCGCGCGAGCCGCGTGCGAGGATGTCCCCCGTTCGACTCGCACGCAGTATCGCAGCCAGCCTGCGTGAGCTCGTGTGACGGCCACGAAGGCAAACGCCGGAGCCGCGCACCCGCGTCCCAACGGTCGAGGACCCACCTCGTCCGAGCCTGGCAGCGCGGGTCGGCCAGGAAGCGACCGGCAAGTCGAGCTCCTATGACCGCGTTGCTACGCGGCGGTCGAAGTTCTCGGCATCCGCCGTTCCCGGACTTCTTCAGCGGAACGTCGCTCTCGCCCATTCGAGCCCTGCTATCATCCGAAACGAACAGCGGAACCGCGCAGATCGCGTACAGCGGCAGTTGACATGCAGATTCACGCGCTAGATCCGGAGGCTGGAATGGCTGCACCCGAGCTTGCGAGCCCAGACGACATCGATCCCGACACGCGAGGTGAACGTCCAGAAGGAGCCTCTGGTCCAGAACGCGCATCTGGCACGGAGCTGCGAGAAGGAGCCCCCAGCGTCGGCGCGCAAGATTCCGATGGCCACCCATTGCAGGACGACGGCGTGGCCAACCCTCCGGAGCCTTTCACGGACTCGCAACCGCTCGGCGTCTACGCTCAGTGGCTGACCCTCGGTATCGCCCTCGGCTTGGTTACTCTGCAGCGGCCGCTCGACTTGGGCGTGCAGGCACTCACGCAGCACTTTCCTGAAGGCAGCCACGTCGCAGCCTTCGCTGCGCTGGCCAGTCTGGTGTGCGGATCGATCGAGCGGGCAAAGCGCGACCGCGGTGCTCTGGGTGCGATCTCGCTCCTGTGTGCTGCCGCGTTCATGCTACTCGCGCTAACCGCACCCGAGTGGATTCGGGGGTACGGGACCAGCCGGGTCTGGCTTACTGTGTTCCTCCTGGCCGGATACTCGGTGTTCCACCTCTCCTGTTTGGAAGACTGGATCGCTGGCACACCCGGACCGCGCACGCGCCACGCGGTCGCGACTCTCCACGACCTGGCTACTGCGCGCTGGTGGTCCTGGTCTTCGAAGGTCGCGCGCCTGCATCGAGCCCAGCGCGAGGCCCACCTCGCCGCTCTCGCACGCGTGCGCTCCGAGGAGGAGGCAGCCCGCCTGCGCGCAGAGGATGAGGCCGCCAAGCTCGAAGCCGAGCGTCGTGCGGCGGAAGAGCGGATCGCCGCAGCCAACGCGTTGGAAGAGGCAGCCGTCGCGGAGCAGCGAGCGGCACACGAGCGTAGCCAAGCAGACGACGCTGCGCACAAGGCAGCCAGGGTCGAAACCGCTCGCGCAGAGGCCGAGGAGAAGCTCGCCTCTGCGCGGAAGCGTACCGAAGAGCTGGGGCGGGCGGCCGACGAAGCAGAGCTTGCACGGACGCGCCTGCGAGGTGAGCAACTGGTTGCAACGCAGCTGGTGCTCGAGAGCGCGATCTCTGCGAAGGCGGTCGCGCAGCGTGCCATGGATCAGGAGGTCGAGGTGAGTCGCGCGCAGCAGCTCCTGGAAGCAGCACTCGAGGAGCTCCAGCGCCACGGTGACGGCTCGGACGAAGAGCACGATGGAGATCCATCCGATCTCGACGTCTCCGACGCGTCCGTCGGTCAGGCCTGACGAACGAGCAAGATCAGAATCAGGGCGATCACGAGGTCGGTCACCGTGTGCGCGAGCCAGGGCAACAGAAATCCGCCCGAACGCAGGCGTAGCCACCCCATCATGAGCCCGTAGATCGTGGCGAGGATCACGCCGACCGTCCCGCGCGGGAATCCCTGGATGTGCATCGTTCCGAACGCAGCCGCCTGCACGTAGAGAGCGAGTTGCCATCCAGGAAAGGCAGGCTGGACGGATTCGTAGAGGACGCCCCGGTATGCCGCCTCCTCGACCGCCGCGTTGATGCAGGCGCACACCACGGCGCCGGCGAGCAGAACGCCGAGCGAGACGTCCGGAACGAAGGCCGCGAGGAGGTCATCGAGATTCGGGCGCAAGGTCACGTACCAGACCCAGAGGCAGACCCCAGCAACGACAGTGAAGCCCACTGCAGTCCAGACGTCGACGGCTCGCAACTTCCCGCGACCTATCCACGAAGGGACGCCTCCAAGCCAGCCCACTTGGTGAACGACGCACCCATAGCCCAGCAGGGCCAGGCCGAACGTGAGCTGCGACAACGGAAGTCGCAACAAAGCCAATGCGAGAAACAGTCCGAAGTAGAGGCTGAGGTGCGTCGCGGCGCGCATGCGTCGGTGCCACGCAAACCCGAGCGTCCCCAACATGGCAGCTGCGCCGAGCCAGATGCCGATCCGCGGGAGCAGCGGAATCACGATCAGCGTCCCTGCTAGGGCGCGGACCAGGGCGCTCTCGGCGTGGGAAACTCCACGCGGTGCTGTGGCCGCTTGCATGACCTCGCTCGCCTCCATCTTCGGACGGCCTCCATCTTCAGACGGGATGGGATGCCGTGTAGTGTGACACACACCCCCGACTGCTCGACGTCTACTTGCTTCGACAGCGTCGCTGCAGCTGAAGTATCGTACCTGTGTGTTTGGATCGAGCACGAGGGGACCGAACGAGCTTTCCATCAAGGGCGATCGCACCGTATGGCGCTACGCGCGCAAGGACTCGTGCGTGCTCGCCGCCCCAGGCGCCACGCGACGGGCTGCGTAATGCGACGCATCCGGTACTGGGTGATCTGGAGTGCGCTCATTGCGGCGCTGGCCTCCGTCGCCGTCTGGCTGGCAACACGCGAGACCCTGCCTTCCAGGATTCGGATCGCTACAGCGAGATCGGGAGGGCTCTACTTCGAGCTCGGTCGAAAGCTGGCCAGCTCTCTGGAAGAACGCACGGGGCGAGCGATCGATGTGGTAGAGAGCGATGGCTCGCGCGAGAACCTCGATCTGCTCAGCGCCGGGAAAGTGGACCTCGCCATCCTGCAGCTCGGCCCGCATGCCCCCGAAGCCGGCGTGGTCGCTATGGCGCCCCTCTATGACGATCTGGTACACGTCGTCGTTCGAGCTGGTGCCGGGATCGAAGACATCCATGGCCTCGAGGGTCGCAAGATCCTCGTCGGAGCCCCGAACTCCGGCATGCGAATCACTGCGGACGTGCTGCTCGACCACTACGACGTGGACCACGCTCCGTTCGATGACGACCTGCGGCACTTCACCGCTCTGCTCGAGGATCCTTCGCTCGACGGCGCGATCGTCACCGCGGGGATCGCGAACAAGGATCTCGAGCGAATCCTGGGAAGCGGCGAGTTTGCCCTTCTGCCGATCGACCAAGCGGATGCCATCGGTGCGCGTCATCCGATGATGTCTCCCCGGACCTTACCGCGCGGAATCTACCGTGGTGTTCCTCCGGTGCCACGAGAGGCAACGCCGACCCTCGGGACTCCAGCCATTCTATGTGTCGCGGCAGACGCTTCGGACGTGCTCGTGGTCGAGGTGCTCGAAGCCCTGTACGCAAGCCGGTTTCAGCGCGAGTTCCCGGGTCTCACGACGCGCGAGGCCGCCGCGAGCTTCAGCCTCTATCCAAGACACGAGGCCGCCATCGCCTACTACGACCCCTATCAGGGGCTCGGGGTGCTCGCCAACCTGTTCGAGGCGCTCGCTGCAATCAAGGAGCTGCTGTTTGCCCTGGGAGCGGTGTCCTATGTGGTGCTTTCCTGGTGGCGCAGCCTGGAACGCCGCGAGGAGCAGGCAGAGCTCTCGCTCGAGAAGGAGCACCTGGATCAGCTGATCGAAGCCACCGCACAGATCGAGCGCGAGCAACTCCACGAGCACGACGTGCAGGCGCTCGAGCGCCACCGGGATGCGATCGTCTTGGTCAAGCATCGGGCATTGGCGGAACTGACGCGCGAAGAGGTCCGCGGTGATCGCATGTTCAGCATCCTTCTCCTCCAGGCAGAAGCCGTGAGCCGGGCCATCGAGGCCAAGCTCGCGCGAGCTCCGCTAGTACCGGCGCCGCGGCGCGGCAAGGATGCATAGCCCGCTTGCGGCGCGATCCGTCTCGCCTGATTCCCGAAGCCCTCCTCGAGGCGTTCCGATTGAACTCACACGCGCACCAGTCGATTCTGGCAACGCTGGACCCGCACCGGAATCGGGGTGGCGACCGCGTCGGCCGCACCCGGGATCGAGCGCAGCCACGCGTCGAGAGCCGCTCTCCGACCGCGCTCGACCGACCGGTAGAAGTCCACGCAGCGCTGCCACATCCACTGAGGATAGGGCGTAGCGGACCGCGTTCCCGCCACGCCCTCGAGCTCGAAGCGGATCGCGCCGATCGAGCGAGGCAGGGGACCTTCGGGATTCACCGCGCTCCATGTCGCGAGCTCGCGCATTTCGTCCAGCAAAACGGGGACCTGCTCCCGGAACATTCTCGCTAGGAGTGGAGCCAAGGTGACGGGGACTTCATCTCCCGCAAGAAAATCTCCCTGCCGCGGCACCGGCTGGACCATACGCTCCACCCAGTCATGCACGCGTGGGGCGAC
Source organism: Pseudomonadota bacterium (assembly GCA_003247575.1). Taxonomy (GTDB): domain Bacteria; phylum Myxococcota_A; class UBA9160; order SZUA-336; family SZUA-336; genus SZUA-336. Next base: position 24,871 of record QJZC01000060.1, on the reverse strand, counting down.
CTCATGCAGGAGTCGTCCGGAGTAAGGATCGCGGTACAAGTGCGCGTACAGAGGCCCCACGAGCCCGAAGTCACCGATCGACGGGCGCGTCCCCAGCAGATAGGGGTGTTGTTCGAGGTGCTTCTCGAACTCCGCCAGGAAGCCCAGATAGGAACGTTCGATCGCGGGGATCGTATCCGCTGTGATGCCGAGGTGAGGGAGAGCGCCGGCGAAGGGAGCGGAGAGCCGCTCCCCGATCGCCTGCTGCTCCGCGGGGGCCCGGTCGGGTGCGGAGGTACGACCGAACTCACGGATCGCGAAGCTACGGTTCTCCTCGAAGCTCCAGCGATAGTGCATGGCTGGGATGACCAACCATTCGTCCCCATAGAGCTCGAGGAACAGTGCCGCCAAGCGTTGCCGCGGAGTCGCCGGATGAATCGCGGGCTCGGGAAATCGACGCTCCAGCTCTTCTAAGATCTCGGTCGAGTCCTGGATCGCGATGTCATCTCCGGTGACCAGCACCGGTATGAAGCGGACCCCCGTCCGCGGCACGATGACGTTCTTGTAGACTTCGCGGGTCGCCAGGGTCTCTTCGAAGCGAAGATCCTTGTAGCGAAGATAGGCGCGCACCTTTCCCGTATAGAGAGACACTTCAGAGCCGATGAGCTCGTGGTGCGCGCCCTGCGTCGCATCCTCGCGGTGCATAGCTTCCGCTGTGCCCTACGCCTGAAGCGGTCTACCCATCATCTCCTCGAAGTTGCTGCGATAGAACTGGTCCTTACTCTGCTCCGGGAGTCCGTCCATGGTGCGCTCGAAACGGCCGAACGGATCACGCGTACCTTCCGGGTGCGGATAGTCGCTCGAGAAGAGGAACAGGTCGGACCCGGCGTCGCGAATCATGTGGCCGACGTCCTCTCCGGGGAACGGAGTGAACTTGACCGCCCGCCGAATGAAATCACTCGGCATCCGATCGAGCTCCTTCAGATATGGATCGGTGCGTGAGAAGGACTTGTACGCAAGATCGAGCTGACGCAGGAAGTCCGGGACCCATCCGGCTCCGGACTCGATCACACCACCGCGAAGCTCTGGGAATCGAGCGAACACCCCGTCGTAGATCAGTGCCGTGAGAAACGTCTGCGGAGCGAACCACAGCATCATGTAGTCGCAGAAGCGAAGATTCTCGCCTCCACCATGCAGATCCGGCGCGCGCTCGCGGCCATTGTTGCGGAAGGGAGTCGGTTGGGTCTTGGTGCCCGGGCCGATGTGAAGCATGAACGGGATGTTCGCGCGCTCGAGCAAGCCCCAGAAGGCATCGTAGACCGGATGTCCGGGCGAGCGTCCACTCGGAGCCGCCGCCGAGATCATCACCGCTGCGCAGCCGCCTTCGATCGCCTCGCGCGCGTCCGCTACGGCTTGCTCCGGATCGTCGAGGGGCACATAGGCTACAGCGAGCAAGCGTGGGTCGGTCCCGCAGAAAGAAGCTATGGCTCGGTTGTACGCGCGGGTTGCTGCATAGCGCGAGGCCTCGTCTCGCGCTGCGAGCACGGGCCGCAGCCCCGCCGTAGGAAAGACGAGCTGCGAGGAAAATCCCAGGGCATCGAGCACGCAGGACCGCTCTCTCGCATCGAATGCGCCTTCGGCTACCCAGCCCTTGTCTCCCTTGATGGGATTCTCGCTGATCGCGGGGACGTCTCCATATGCGGCGATGCGTTGCTTGGCGGCATCCAGCATCTTGTCGATCGGACTCGGCCCGCGACCGTACAGCGAACGCAGCTGCCCCTTGAACTCGGGCTCGATGAACCCGTCGAGCCACTCTCTCGTCTCCATGACATGACTATCCGCATCGTGAGCGATCCGCGAACCCATGTACCCCGTGGACGACATACGACCTCCCGAGCTCGGCGAGCGCCTCAGGCGCAGCGCTTGAGTAACAGATTTGGATTTTGATTATCCTACTCCGCCCAGGTCCGTCTCGACAAGCCTCGAGCGCTGCCATTCGCTCAAATTCGCCCTTTCGGAGTCACTTCGCTTGGCAATTCGCGCGCCGACACCCCCGAGACGCGCCCGCGCCGTTAGAATCCTGGTCCTGTAGCTAGGAGTTCAGCATGTCGAGAAGTCTGCCCGTGGTCTCCGACCCCAGTATTCGAGATCACATCCTCACCGCCTTCTCCCTGCGCGCGCAGAAGGTAGGAATTCGCAGGGTGAAGATGGGTCCCCTTGCGCAGGAGCTGCGCATGAGTGCCAGCACGCTCTACAATCACTTCGAGTCGAAGGAGAAGCTGGTCGAGGCGACCGTGCATCGATGGGTGGAGGAGCTGTCGGCGTCCGAGGGCCTCCTGACCGGCGATCCTGCCACCCGTACCGCGGACGAGCACATGCTGCTTTGGGCGGAAGCTTGGGGTGAGAGCGTGTCTCGCTACAGCCCAGAGTTCTGGCGGGATCTCCGCAACGACTACCCGAAGGCCTGGCAGCTGTTCCATCGCGAGCTCCGCCGCCGCAAACTGGCGGGCGCGGAGCTGCTGCGTCCCCATATCGATCGAGAGCTGTCTCGCGAGATGGCTCTCGCCGTGCTGGACCTGTTGATCGAGAACGCCGCCGATCCGAGGCTCTGCGATCGGCTGGGGATCTCGCGTCAGGAGGCGATCCGAACCGCCATCCGAATCTGGCGCCAGGGCGCCCTTGGACGGCCGCAAGCTGTCGCGGAGAGTGACCCCACGAGCGTAGCCGATCTCTGAGGTCCCACTCCGCGTCTTCCCATCGCGTCGTAGGCAGTGCTACCGTGCCCGTCCGAAATCCCGAATCCCATTTCGAGAAGGGCTCAGATCAATGAAGGCGCTCCTCAGCAAGACCCCAGGTGGACCGGAAACCCTCACGCTCGAAGAGCTTCCGTCTCCCGAGCTCGGCAAGCGCGACGTCCTGATCGACGTCAAGGCCGCTTCGGTCAACTTCCCCGACGTGCTGATCATTCAGGACCTGTATCAGTTTCGACCACCGCGCCCCTTCACGCCGGGGGGTGAATTCGCCGGTGTAGTCAAAGCCGTCGGTCCCGAGGTCACCCAGTACAAGCCTGGCGATCGCGTGTTCGGAAACTCGACCCACGGAGGCTTCGCAGAGGAAGCGGTGCTGCACGAGGCCCGCGTCCTGCCCATTCCGAACGCAATGTCGTTCGAGGATGCCGCGTGTTTGCTGATGACGTACGCCACCTCTCACCATGCGCTCAAGGATCGCGGGCACCTGCAAGCAGGAGAGACTCTACTCGTACTCGGCGCAGCAGGTGGCGTCGGAATCGCTGCCGTCGAGCTGGGGAAGGCGATGGGCGCGACCGTGATCGCTGCAGCGTCGTCCGAGGAGAAGGTAGACTTCGCGCGTGCTGCCGGGGCAGATCATGGCATCGTCTACCCGCGCGAGCTCGCAGACCGCGCCGCGCAGAAAGAGTTCTCGAATCAGATCAAACAGGCTGGCGGCGGCGGAGTAGACGTCGTCTACGATGGAGTCGGCGGGGACTATGCCGAACCGGCCATCCGCGCGATGAACTGGGATGGACGTTTCCTCGTCGTCGGCTTTCCCGCGGGAATTCCGCGCATTCCACTGAATCTGACCCTGCTCAAGGGGACGCAGATCGTGGGTGTGTTCTGGGGGGCCTTCACGGCGCGCTCACCGCAGGCTCACGCGGCGAACGTGCGCGAGCTCTTCGAGCTCTACGCGGCGAAGAAAATCCGCCCGCGCATCTCCCAGCGCTTTCCGCTCGAGAAGGCCGCGGAGGCCATCCAGGTCCTCGAGAACCGCACCGCGCGCGGCAAGGTGGTCGTCACCATGGAGTGAGACGCGGACAGCGCGAGCGGATCGATCGAAAGGATGCGAGTAACCTCGAGCCCCGGAAACTAGGCGTAGAGAACGCCCGCTTGGTCCCAGTGGCGCTGCACCACGCGCGCGAGCCCTACCCCGCCCGCCTCTCGCTGGACGCTCCGGACGAGTTGTCGAGCACGCTCACGGTCACCGGGACTCCCCTCTCGAAGCACCGTAGCGAGTACGCACTGTGCCCAGACTCTGGAGGGCTCGGCACCGATCTGTCGGTTGAACTCGATGGCCTCGTCGAGCCAGTGCACCGCTTCCTCGTAGCGACCGAGCAAGTGCGCTAGTCGAGCCAGCGGCGTAGCGGCCGCTCCGCGGTAGCAGTACAGGCGGTTCATCACGTTCACGCGCGCGTGCGGCTCGATCAGCTCGAACAAGATCTGGGCCTGCTCTCGATCTTGCAGGAACGCCGCCACATCGGCGCACGCGCAGAGCTGCCAGAGCCAGTTGACATCCCGGCGCAGCGAACCGAAACCCAGTCGCGCGAGGTGGGAGAACGACTGCGCGCAGCCGCCTTCGTCCTCGACGAGCATATAGAAGTAGGCCGCGAGCGCCGACCCATCGGGATTCTCGCGCAACGACTGATCGAGCAACCCGTGAAGATGTTCGAGGGACTCCTTCTTGACGCCGACTGCGCTCATCCAGAACAGCAACTGCTGCGTGGCGCGACTCGCTCCTCCGTCCTCCACCAGGCGGCCCAACTGGACGACGCTGGCTGCAAGCTCTCGTGCGCGTGCGGCGGCTCCGTCTCCGACCGCGCGCGCCAGCTCGAAGCGCCGGGAAGCGTAGCGATGTGCTGGGCTGCGTAGGTGCTCGGCGATCTCGAGGGAGGCCGCGATGTCCTCATCCGCGGTCTCCATGTCCCCGATCATGAGCAGGAGCGGTATTCGGGCTTCGTAGGCTGCAAACAGACGCGTCCGTCCCGGCAGACGTCGTGCGATCTCCAGAGCTTCGGAAGCCAGGGAGAGTGCGGTCTCCCGGCGCTCCGGCAGCGGCAGGACCGACTGCTTCGCCAACAACGCGTGGAAGCGTGCGCGATCGTCGCCCGATCGGTCCGCCAGGCGGAGGGCATCTTCCGCGAGTGCGAGGTCCGAAGAATCGCCGCGTCCCTCACTCGTTCTCACTAGTACCGCGTGCAGGCGCGCAGAAAGCGATGGATCGGAGTCGCCGAGGCCCTCGAGCGCCTCGCGTGCGAGGCTCGAGACCGGGGACAGCTCGCGACTCAGGCGGTTTACTCCGAAGGAGAGCTGATTGAAGCGCGGCCAGCCGACCATGCCGAAGACGGCGTAGGACAGTAGGTCGTAGCGCCCCAAGTGGCGCGCGAGACTGGCGGCATGTTGGAACTCCTGCTGCGCATGGGTGTAGCGAGAAGCCCGCCACAAGGCGTCCGCACGCCCGAGCAGTACGCAGCAGTAACGCAGCTCGTCACGCGGCACGCGCAGCTGCTCGGCCCGCACCGCTTGGTCGAAGTGTAGAACCGCGTCGTCGTTGGCGTGGCGGCCCTGCGCACGCCGAGCGGCGCGCAGCGTGTACTCCACGGCGCGGTCTACATCTCCTCCGGGCGCTGCTTCGAAGAAATGGCGCGCCAGCTCGAACACGTGGTCTCGAATGGCGTCGGCATGGAACCTCTCGATCGCCTCGGCCACGGCTCTATGCCGCAGGACGCGCTCCGGCCCGCTCATCGCCTCGTACAGAATCTCGCGAATCAGACCGTGCGCGAATGCATACTCGCCCAAGTGCAGCTTCTGCTCCTCGTCCGGCTCGGTGCTCGTGACGATGATGTGCGCCTCCTCTGCGGCGGCAAGCACCTGCAGCAGCTTCGTGCTGCTCATCCCGCACAGCTGCAGGAGCATGGGCACCGAGAAACGTCGCCCGACGACGCTGGCCCATTCGAGCACCGAGTTGCAGTCGGGGCCGAGCTTGTCGATACGCCGGATCACCGTCTCCTTGATCCCGGGTGCAATCCCGAGGCGAGCGAGCGCTACGGCACCGCCACTCTCCACCATGCCCTCGGAGCTCAGCAAGCGAAGCGTCTCGCGCAGAAAGAACGGGTTCCCAGCGGTTCTCTCCAGGAGCGCGTCGAGCAGGTCGGCCGATGGCTCCACCCCAGTCTCGGCGCGCACGAACTCTCCGACGCCCGCTCGATCCAGGCCAGAGATGCGTAGCTGGCGCAGCCCAGGCTGGCTCGAGATCGAGCCCATGACCCCGGCCAGCAGTGTCCCGCGCCGCAGCTCGCTGTCTCGGTAGGCGGCCAACGTCAGCACGCGCATTCCCGACAGACTGCGCACGATCGCTTCACACAGCCCTGCAGTCCCCTCGTCGATGAAGTGGAGATCATCCATCACGATGACGATCGGCGCGATGCGACTGGCCCGATCCAGCAGCCGCATCAGGGTCTGAATCAGCCCGAAGCGAGCCGCCGCAGCATCCATCCGCTGCTTGAGCCCGCGCTGCGAGAACTGGCGCACGCTGCTCGCGGCGCGCTCGATATCGAATCCACTGCGCTCTACGTCGGCGGCGAAGCGCGAGGATTTCAGCACGCTCTCGCCCGCTCGCAACAGCTCGAATACGGGCCAGAGAGGCGGTGCTCCCGGATCTCCCGGACAGCGGACCTGGACGACGAGCGCCCCCCGAGACCGGCAGTCCTGTGCGAACTCGTCGAGAATCCGGGTCTTGCCAATCCCGGACTCTCCATAGAGCAGCACCGACCGGCCGTCGCCGTCCGCCGCGCGCTTGTAGTCCTGGCGGAGGCCCGCCATGATCGCGTCTCGGCCGACCAGGGTCGAGCTCTCCGGCGGAGCCGCCAAGACCGGAGAGGCGGCCTCCAACCGTTCGACCGTACACACCATACGGTAGCCACGTCCGCGCACCGTCTTCAGCATGCCCTCGGACTCTGCTTCGTCGAGCGCTCGGCGTATGGTGCGGACGTTGACCGGCAACACGGACTCTGAAACGTGCTCACCCGACCAGAGCTCCGCGAAGAGCTCCTCCTTGGTCACCACACGCTGCGCGTTCAAGAGCAGATACCGCAGCATGTCGAAGCCCTTGCTCGGAAGAGGACGTAGCTCCGACTCTCTACGCAGCTCGAAGAGCTGATCGTCGAGCTCGAATTTTCCGAATCGCAGTATCAACTCCGAACTCCGCCCCCCGTGTTGGTAGAGCCTTGCCCCAAAATACCGGTAATGAAGAGGTCGCTCCGCCTACCCGGGTCCTCAGCATACCCGAGAAGACCGTCCTTCGCGCTAGAGGCAGCACGGGACCGATCGGGGCGGCCGACCCCAGGGCGGGGCAGGACTCGGCCGTGGAGCCGAGTCAATCGGCGAATGGGGCAGCGGGTGCGCTCGTCACGCCAGCAGACCGAGAACCTCGGCGACCGCGTCGAGGCCCGCTCGGCAGGCTTTCTCGTCGTACGCGGGCCCGTCGTGACTGAAACCGTGAACCGCACCGGCATGGACCACGATCTCTAGATCTGGGTGGCGTGAAAAGGCACTCCGAATGGCCTCGATCGCCTGCGGCGGTGTCACCGGATCGTCGGCGCCGAAGTGGAGTCTCAGGGGACACGAAGTGTCCGCGGCTCGCTTGAGAAACCCCTCCATCCGACTTCCGTGCCAGGTGACGACTCCATCGAGCAGTCCTTCCCCGGCAAAGCGCAACACGAAGGGTCCACCGAAGCAGATGCCCAGGCCCGCGACGCGTCCATTGCAGCGAGCCCGAAGCCAGGTGAGCACAGCCCGCAGATCCTCCGTGCAAGCCCCGACGTCGAAGCTCGACATCCGACCCACCACCGTGTCCCGCTCTCCGTATGGAACGACTCCGCCCCCTACGCGCCAGAAGGGATCGGGGAATGCAATGAGCGCTGACTCTGCGTAAGGCGATAGTCGCTCGATCAGGTCGGGTGCGGGCCCATACACAGATGGGATCACCAACAGCCCTCCCACCTTGCTCGCGTCGCTGGGCCCGACGACGCGCGTCGGAATGCCCCCGTCGCCCGTTTCGATCTCGACTAGATGATTAGATTCCCTCATGATTGCACCAGCATACACTCAAACTGGCGGGAGCAACACGATGATTCCACGACCGGACACAAGCTCGGCCCCACTAGAGATCTCGTCGGAACGGGTCGCACGGCTGCGTACGATGCTCGAAGGAGCCGTGGGCGAAGGCTATTTCGCTGGGGTCACCTCGTGTGTGGTCCAGCGCGGAAAGCTGCTGCAGTGCGATGCCTTCGGGTACCGCGACGTGGAGACCGCCGCCCCGATGACCACCGACACCCTGTTCCGGATCGCCTCGTCGACGAAGCCGATCATCGCGGTTGCGATGATGATTCTGCGCGAGGAGGGGCACTGGGACTTCGATGATCGCGTCGACCGGTTCATCCCCGAGTTCGCGGGTCTCAAGGTGCGCACGAAGGAGGGAGAGCTGGTCGATCCCCTGCAGCCGATGGCGATGCGACATCTGATGAGTCACGCAGCGGGCTTCGGCCGTCCGACGCGTCTAGTCGCACCGGATTCGGGCGCTCGCAGCGCACCCGGAGGACAGCAGGCGCCGCGCCGATCCAGCGCGTCAGCGAGCCTCTTCCGAGGAGATCTGCAAGACCTGATCGATCGCCTCGCGAGCGAGCCACTCGCATTCCATCCCGGAAAGAGATTCCTGTACGGGCCGTGCTGCGACGTGCAGGGCTACATCATCGAGAAGTTGTCTGGCCAGACGCTCGACATCTTCTTGAAGGAGCGCATCTTCGATCCACTTGGAATGGCAGACACGGGATTCTGGGTCGAACCGGAGAAGACCTCCCGAGTCGCGTCCATCTACAGCTACCAAGACGGAATCCTCACACGCCTCAACAAGCCGGATCCAGAGCGCATCGCGCGGCGGCCACGCTTTCTCTCGGGAGGCGGTGGCCTATGGTCCAGTCCGGACGACTATCAGCGCTTCTGTCAGATGTTGCTCGACGAGGGCGCATCCCCAAGAGGCCGCGTGCTCACGGCCGAGAGCGTTCGCTGCATGCGCCAGGACCTCTTGGAACCGCAGGTCTACGTACAGGTGGTCCAAGGCTACGTTCTGCCCGGTGCGCGTTTCGGCACGAACGTATCGGTGATCACCGAGCCAAAGGGCGACAATGCCATGTACGGCAAGAACAGCTTCAGCTGGGGAGGCGCGTTCGGCACCTATTTCTGGATCGACCCCACGAACGAGCTCTTCGCGTCGGGCATGGTGCAGATCGCGAACGGAGGCGCACAGCACCTCGGGCTTCAGGTCGAGTATCCGGACCTCAAGCGACTGTCCGCCCAGATCCTCTATCAGGGAGAGGCGTAGCTGGACGTAGTCGGCGCAGAGTCACAGGCCACGAAGGCAGGTACCTCGGACATCGGGCTGGCCTGCCGCGCGAACTCCCTTGTGTGTCAGAGAGACTCATCGAGGTACGCGTGTGCACGTCCGACGAGCCTGAGTAGGGCTGAGCGCGGGAGCGTGCTCCGAGTGCCAGCTCAGCCCCGCGAGGCCTGACGTCGTCAAGCGAGCCGACGAACCCATGAGTGCTTCGACCGGAGCCTCTCAAGGGAGTCTTCCGGCGCGCCGAGGAAGCCTACGTGCTCGGATCGTTTCGCGACCCCGCGGGCTTCGTCTTCGTTCGGTCCGGTGTTCCCTACCGACTTGTGCGTCCGGCGTTCGCGCCGGACTACGATCACATGCTGCAGTCCGGATTCCACGCGGCGGCGGTCGCCAAGGGATGGCTCGTTCCACACGAGGAAGTAGCCCCACCGACCGCCGAGCTGGACGAGCCGTACCATCGGATCCTGCGCCCCGAGAAGCTCGAGTTCATCTCGTACCCGTACGAGTGGTGCTTCAGTCAGCTTCGGGGCGCGGCTCTGCTCACCTTGCGGCTCGCTCGCCTCGCGCTGGACTTCGGTCTCACGCTCAAGGACGCGAGCGCATACAACGTCCAGTTCCGAGGCCCCCAGCCGATCTTCATCGATACGACATCCTTCGTGCGCGCGGCGCCGGATCAGCTCTGGCCAGCGTACTATCAGTTCTGTCGGCACTTCCTCGCTCCCTTGCTTCTGGCCACGAAGAGTCAGCTGCTGCTGCAGCGCGAGCTCCGGGTCCACCTCGACGGGATCCCGATCGACCTCGCAAGCCGTCTACTCCCCCTGAGCTCCTGGCTGCAGCCAAGTTCTCTGATGCACGTGCACCTGCACGCTCGCGCGGAGCGAGGACAGGGCTCCACTCGATCCGCAGGCTCCGACGTCTCGACGCAGCGTCGTTCGGCATACGGGACCGTGGCTCTGCTCGAGCACCTGATCAAGCTCCTCGAGCGGCTCGAGCCCCCGCAGCTCGCGACCGAGTGGGGAGACTACGAGCGCGCCACGCACTACTCCGAGAACGCTTCGCGCAGTAAACACGACCTGGTCGGCTCCGTCTGCGACGAGCTGCGGCCGGAGACGGTCTGGGATCTCGGTGCAAATTCCGGCCGATACAGCCGCCTTGCGGAGAGTCGAGGCGCTCGCACGATTGCCTTCGACGCCGACCCTTCCGCCGTCGAGCGCTGCTACGCCGAGAGTCTCGGGCGCCCGAGGTCGAGCCTCGTCTCCCTGCACATGGATCTGACGAACCCGAGCCCTCGGCTCGGTTGGGACTGCGGGGAGCGGATGTCGCTACGCGACCGAGGGCCCTGTGATCTGGCCTTGGCCCTCGCGCTGATCCATCACCTGGTGCTCGGCCGCGGAATTCCCTTCGATGCGCTCAGCGAGGGGATGAGCCATCTGGCCCGAAACCTGCTCGTCGAGTGGATCCCTCCGGCGGACCCGATGATCGCTCCTCTGCGCCAGCGTCGCCCACAGGGTGCGCCCGACTACGATCAGCAACACTTCGAAGATTCCTTCAACGACCACTTCCGACTGGCGCAACGCTGGAATCTGCCCGAGTCCGGGCGCACCTTGTATCTCTTCTGCGGCAAGGAGTGAGCGCGCCGTGAACTCCTTCGCGGTCACGCCCGACCGTCTGCGCGCGACCTGGCGAGAGTGCGTCTTGGTGGGCGCCCTGACCTCGAGCGCGACGGCCTCCCACCTGCTGCGCGTGATCGCCGCAAGCCCGACGGGCGACACGCAGGATCTGTCGCTGGTCCTCATCGTGCTGCTGTATGCGGGGACGCTCGGTCTGGGAACGGTCACCGCTCTACTGCTCCACTCCACGCGCGCAGTACGCATTGCAATCGGAATCCTGACGTTCCTCAATCTCTCGCTGCTGACCATCGCGCATGGGATCGGCGGCGCGCGTTTCGGTGGACTTCTGCTCGAGCTCCGAGTTCTCTGGCCCGTCGCGATCCTCACCTTGCTGCTCACCTATCTGCCTTTCCGGCACTACTCGCGAAACCTCTGCTCGCTCGGGTCGCGCACTCTCGAGCCGCTCGCCGTCCTGCTGGTCGCGAGCACGCTCGCCTTGGACCTGCGAGATGCCCTGCTCGTGGTCGCCTCGAGACGACCTCAGGAAGTCCTGGCGCGACGCGAGGTTGACCGAATCGATCCGCACAAAGTCGATCCGGAAGCGAAGTCGGTCATCCATGTGATCCTCGACGAGCTCTCCGGCTCCTTGATGGTCGAGAATCCGGAGCTGGCCGCGACTTCCTTCCACACGACGACCACGGCCGGTGCCTACTATCCGAACGCGTACACGAACAGCATCTGGACCCTCGATGCCATCCCCCAAGCACTCACCGGGGATCGGAAGCCGCGCGCTAGCCCGCTCCCTGGCGTGCTCGATGCCTACTACGCCGCGGGCTACTCGATTCACCTCTATCTGGGGGGAGGCGTCCTCCAATGCTCCCGGTCCAGCAGGGTCGAGTGCTTCAGCGTGCGTTGGGCATGGCGCGAAGCCATCTTCGAGAACGACCCGCTAGGCTACCTGCGCCACGGCGCGGCGCGCCTGCGGAGCATCTACACGCAAAGGTTTCTGGGTGCGTACTGGCTGCCCTCCGAGGAGCCGGTCCAGCGGCCGATCGAGCGCGCTCACACGGTCGGCACGAGCCCCTCGTTGGTGCTATTCGAGAGAGCGCTGCGCGATATCGAGCAGGCAGCCGATCCTGGGTACTTCCTGATTCATCTGCTCTTGCCTCATCCGCCCTATGTGCACGATCGGAACTGCCAGATCACGGGAGATCCGCGGCACGCGAGCCTGAACGTGGCCTCGGTGCACGCGCCGGGCTACGTCGAGCAAACGCACTGTGCGCACGAACTCGTGCGACGGCTCATCTCGAGACTGCGAGCCCTCGGTCGCTTCGACTCGACCCACCTGGTCGTGCACGGCGATCACGGCCCCAGGCACGAGCTCGTGAGCTGGCTCGAGACGCGCCCGGAGTCGCCGCTACCCAGCCCGCTCACGGCAGCAGAGGCCGTGATCGCGGAAACGAGCGCCCGCATCTTTCTCTGGGTCAAGCCGGCCGGCGACCGCGAAGCCGCCGTCATTCCGGAGCCGATCCAGCTGCTCGAGCTGGCGCCCTGGCTCCTGCAGCAGCTCGAGCCCGGTACTGGGGAAGCTCATTCCGCACCCCAGCCACACCAACTCATCGAGCCGGGCGCTCGTTTGCTCGTTCAGGGGCTCGACCAGATCGAATCCGTACAGGATTCGACCTCCCTGCTTCGAGAGATGGAGACCGGCCGATGGAGTATCGCCACTTCCCGCGACGAGGGAGATACCGCACCCAGGCCCGCCGCTGAGCCGCGCAGGCCCATCCGTGGTCTTTGAAGCGTAATACGGCCTGCTAGGCCGCGAAGCGGACTCCCAGGCGCCAACTTTTCGCGAACGGGTTCGCATAGCAGCTCGCGTGACGCACATAGCGGTTGTCCTGAACGACGACCTCTCCGGTGCCTTCGGGTTCATTCCAGAGCTGCGCGAAGATGATTCGACCGAGCAAGGTGTCCAGCGTCTCCGATGAGAACAGAGTGTGGTTCGAATGGAGCGGTCCGCGCTCGCCTGTCTCCTTCAGGTTCTGGAGATAGGCGACCAGGTTGGAGATGAACAGGGTCGAGCTGGTTCGAGGCGGGCGCTGCTCGCTGTCGGCGGGGTTGCGCGTGTAGACGGAATACTGATCGACCTGATTCCCGCTGCGATCGATGTGAAAGTTCAGGTGCTGGAATCTGCCTTTGTGTCCATCGTCCCGCTGCGCCTTGGGCAATACCGCATTCCGAAAGGACACGGGCCCGAAGACCCGCACGAGCTCGCGGATCGAAGCGTCCAGGGTCACGACCCCTGCACGCAGTTCATAGGCGCATAGCTCGACCTCGGATGCGAAGCGGACGACCAACCCGAAATGCTCGAAGGGCGGCGCCACGTCAACCTTGCGCGCGAACGCTGCCACATCCCCGCGGATCAGCTCCCGGTAGTGCGCGCCGATCTCCCGTGCGTAATGCGGGACGGCGAGCTCGAGCTTGCACGGAATGCCTGCGAGTCGCACCGACGCTGAGACCGTCGGCCTGGCGAGGAGCCCCCCGAGGATGGACGCCGAGATTTCGAGTTTGATCGGCACCATGCTTCCCTTTCCTACTCGTCCGCGACGCGATCCGCGCGGATCCAGGAAGCCCTATCGACGCCCGTGCGCGCATTCCTGACCGGTCTAGCTCTGCGAACGGCCCTCCAGCTCTGCGAGTTTGGCCTCGTAGTCCGCACTCATTCGCGCGAGATCCGCACGCCGCTGCTCCTCGGACGTACTACGCTCCATCGCGATCAACTCGCGGTAACTGCGCAACTCCATCTCGACCTCCGCGCGCTCCGCCTCGCGTTCCTCCTCGTACCGCTTGCGTATGGCAGAGATCTGCTCCTCGTAGTGTTGGTCCTGGATGCGCAGCGCCTCCTCCATTTCGGTCCTTGCCGCCCTCAGCTGCTCCTGCAAGCGGAGCTCCGCCCCTTCGCGCTGCTCCGCAAGATCCTGCTCGAGCCGACGAGACCAGGTGCCCGCATCGTCATCGGCTCTCTGGCGAAGATCGGCAAGCTCGAGCGCATGTTGCTCCGCTTGCCGTGCCAGGCCTGCCTCGTGCCGCTGTGCGAGCTCTGCCAGCGCCGCGCCGTGTTCCTGCTCAGCGAGCACTCGTCTCCGCTCGGCGCGCTCCCTCTCTGCGGTATGATGCTCTTCGAGCGCGTCCAGCTGCTTGCGCTGTGCGGCCACCAGTGCTTCGTGTTCCTTGCGGTGACCGGCGTCCGCAGCGGCCAAGGTGGACTGTAGCTGCTCGATCTGACTCGCAAGGGCGGCTCGATCCGACTGCTGACTCGCCTCGCCCGCCGCACGTTCGGCGCGTAGGGCGTCGAGCTGCTGCTCGTGCGCCTGCCGATCGGAGCGACGTACGTTCTCGTGGCGTTCCTTCGTGCGCTCGAGCTCTTCGGCGTGAAGCCGTCGCTGCTCGTCCAGCGTATGCGAGGCATGCTCCTCGCGCTCCTCGAGGGCGCGACGATGGGCGGTCTCGAGCTCTTCCTCGCGGTCGCGATGCTGCTCGAGCGCAGACTGGTGCGCGGCGTGTAGAGCTTTGATCTCTGCTTGTAGCGCCGCGAATGCGCGCTGCTGCTCCCCGAGCGCCAGTTCGTGGTGACTCTCCGCCTGCGCACGCTCGTGTTCATGATGAGCTTGGAGCTGGGCCAACTCCTCGCTTCGAGCCGAAGCCAGGGAGGCTCGCTCTCCCTCGAATGCCCGCCTGAGTTCCGTGATGTCCGCTTCGCGTCGCTCCTCCGAAGCCAAGAGCTCGGATGTAAAGCGGGCCTCGCGCTGCTCCTTCTCCAAGCGTGCGTTCTCCGTGAGCTCTGCAAGCGCGGCCGCGTGCCGCTGCTCCAGACTTCGTTGCTCGGTCGCAGCGTGTTGCTGCGCCTCGGCGAGCGCAGCCGCGTGGGTTCGGTCGCGCTCGGCGAGCTCGGCCTCATGGGTCTCTCTCAAACCCGCGAGCTCTTCGACGAGGCGCCCCTCCGCCGCTGCGCGTGCCTCGCGTTCTTCGCCCAACGCCAGCTCTTGAGCCTCTTGCTGCGCAGCGTCCACGCACGCGTGTTCCTCGCGGAGTCTCTCCAGCGCGGCCGCATGCTCGAGCGCGCGCTCGTCGAGCTGGGTCTTGTGCGTCCGTGCGAGCGTATCCAACTCTCGCAACCTGCGCGCGTCGCTGTCCTGGAGCGCAGCCGCGTGGCTGGCTTCGAGCTCTGCCTCGCGCTTCCGGACCTTCCGCTCGAGGTCCTCGCGTAACTCGCGCTCCTCCGCCAGTGCCGCCTCGTGAGTGGCACGCTGCAGGCGTTCCGTTTGCTCGAACTCATGACGGATCGCTGCACACGCCGCAGCGTGACGCTCCTCTGCGGCACGCATGTCGTCCTGTAGGCGGCTCAGCGCGCGACGATGCTCGGCTTCGAGAGTCTGAAGCTGCGCTCGCGACTGTGCATCACGTGCGGACTGCTCGGAACGCGTTCGCGCAAGAAAGCTCGAGAACTCCTCGCGCGAATCCTCGAGCGCAAGCTCGAGCGCCTGCTGTCGCTGCTGCAGCTCGGCATGCTCGCGAGCCAACTCGCTGAGCTGCTGGTCGCGCCGCGCTCGCAGCGCATTCGCATCGAGAGCCTCCTGGCGCCGCTGCTTCGCTTCGATCCGGTGCTTTTCGATGCTCTCGCGAAGCTGTGCAAATTCCTCCGAGAACGGAGACGTGGCGAGATACCGATTCGCCTCGGCCAGCTGCTCCCGCAGATCTCGAAGCTCCCGTTCGTGCGCCAAATCTCTTTCGTGCGCCGCCTGGCCGGTACCCGCCGCTTCGGGCCCATGGAGTTCCCCACTCGCAGAGTGCGGCGTCTCGTGGACACCAGGGTCTTCGGATCGCGCGTAAACGTCCGCTTCCGTTGCAGTCGTCTCTATCGTGGAGTCTTCATTTAAAGGAGCCGCAGCATTCCGGGCTCCGAGACGCATGAGCTTTGCGATGGCTGCGCGGAGCTCGACAGGGCGGATCGTGCCGCTGGCGAGATACCCGTCGGCGCACTGCCTCTGATAGGCATGCATACGAAACTCGGACTCGGGCAGACTCCCGCTCACCAGGAGGACGGGTACGTGCTTGCGCCGTGCCGCCCGGACCCGCGTGAACACGTTGAAGCCTTCCCGTTGCGGCGATTCGACCGCGATGATCACCAAGACGGGCCTCACCTGCTGCAGCGCGGGGACGGCCTGGTCGCCGCTCTCCAGCCGCACCAGCCTTACATGGTAGCCACGCAGAGCCTCCTCGAGTACGTCGATCAGCGGCTGCTGACCTTCGTCGAAGACGAGGATGCTACGGTGGGACATGCGGCGCTTCCTAAAGGTCCGTCCCATGCGTCTTCGGAGTCGGGTCGAGGCGAGTTGAGGTCCTGCGGGCGATCTGCATCGAAACTCGCCGTACTGCGCCGATGCGCGAGGCTCATGCGCGCAAACTGCGAGCAGCGCCAGTACCCCCCAGTAGCGGCCGCATGGCTCAGGCCATTCCGACGAGCGGCCGATGACGTCCACACGAAGCACACCGGCCATCCGTTCGAACTCGGGCGAGCACAGCCGGCCCAATCCGCGAGGAGGATTCGCCATGCTGACACGTTGCGGCCAGTTGAGCCGACTGGCTGTTCTGGGTGCGCTCCTGGTCACCATGGGTAGCTTCGGATGCGCCCGTCCGAAGGTGCGGGTTCCGCCCCGTGTCGATCTTCGCAGCTGGAGCTCGATCGGACTCGTCCAAATCGAGTGTGCAGGTACGGACTCCCTGGGCCGGTATCCCACCGAGCGCTTCCTGCAGAGCGTACAGTCCTCTCAGCCGGGCATCCCCATCCTCGAGCTCGGCTCCGAACGGGAGCTCCTCGCGGAGGTCGGTCATCGCCAGCTCGACTTCCAGGCGGTGCGAGCAATCGGCGCGCGCTACGGCGTGGATGCGCTGCTGGTCGGCCGGTTCGAATTTACCAAGCCGACCCCACGCCTTTCCGTATCAGGGGGACTGAGCTCACTCCGCGCGGAAGCGAAGGTGCGGGGGACCTTCAACGCCCGACTCCTGGCTACACAGAGCGGCGCCACCGTCTGGACGACGGGTGCACGGGCGGAGCGGACCCTCGCGTCGCTTCGCGCAGCACGCCGGGGACCGATCGACTTCGATGCGGGGAAGCTGCAGGATCCGTACTCACCCCTGATTCGCTCTCTGGTGCACGATGCGACCTGGGAGCTAAGACCCACCTGGGAGCGGCGCTAGTCGCCAACCCGCACTCGTCGCATACCACGAGCGGTGTAACGTCCGAGTTGCGCATCGAGATCGCTGCTAGACGAATCTTGCGTGCGTCTCTTCAGGAGGTCTCGCACGGATCCGATACGTCGAGAAACGGTCGACGACCAAGGGGAGTGCGATGAGCGCGGACCCCCGTGCGCGCCGTGCGGCGCAACCGCACGACCGCGGCGACTCGGAGTCGTCCGCGTCAGAGCCTACATCGGGTCGGCCGCAGCGCCGCACCACGGGCTTTACTTCGCTCTTCGCACGCGCACGCGCACAAACGGGCCGTATGCGGAAGTTCCGGAAGAGCCCCGTATTCCAGCACGCGACCGCCGCTCGCGAGCGGGGAAACCTGGAGGCATCCTTCTGGCTGCTCCTCGAAGAGTTCGAGCAGAACAGGGATGCGCCGGATGTCTCGCTCGCGCTCTGGGACGTCGCGTGCGAGCTCGGACGTCCGCGCCAGGCGGTGGATGCAGCGCAGAATTTGATCCAGCGGCACGCAGCCAACGGAGATTTCGGGCTCGCCGCCGTGTGTTGGACGGAGCTCGTGCGCGCCGTCCCGGACGCGCTGGTCGCCCCCGCCACCTTGGCCGGGATTCTCGTGGAGCTCCAGAAGCCGCAGAGTTCTGACGACGACGAAGACCCCTCCCGACATCGCGAGCTCGTCTGCACGGCACTGCGACACGCGGTGGATCCCCGCAACGAGCCGCTCACGGCAGGTCTCGCGCTTCGCATCTTCGAGGCCGCGCGAGACGTGCACCCAGAGGCTGCTCGTAGCGCAGCGCGGGCAGCCCTCGCCTTCGAATCCCTGCACGCCACCAAGCGCAAGCGTCTCGTCGCTTGGCTCGAAGGTGGGGCACAGCCCACGCAGGAGACGCCCCCTCCCCCATCCGCGGCGCCCGCCGGCGCCTCAGTTCCTGAGCCAGAGCCGACCCCAGCCGCAGGGCCTGAGCCTGCGAGCGAGCCAGAGAGCCGAGCCACCGCGAGCGTGAGGACGGGGATCCGGATCGTCAATGCGGTCCCATGCGAGCTGACCGATGCGGGGCTCGAGGTGCGCGCACGCAGTGGGCAACGCACTTGCGTCTCGTTTCAGCACATAGAAGCGATCGCCGTGGCGGAGGTCGGACACGGTGATGGATCTGCGGAAGGGTTTGTCATCGTCGACCTCTTGCTCAACTGGGTCCGTCGCGGCGAAAAGCCGCTCCAGTGCGTCAGGCTGCGCAGTGACAGCTTCAGAGTGGAAGCCTCGGATGGCGCCAGTCACGTCGCGGGGTCGCTGGCGCAGCTCCTCACGGACCTGATGCAGCGGGCTCAGGCCATCCCGCTGCCCGATCCAGAGAGCGCGCTCGGGCTTCGGCTGAGCCGCTATCCCAGCATCGAGAGGTACGAGGAAGAAGTGCTGATGCGCCCGCGCTAGCGGTGTCGGGCCAGATGCAGGCTCTCGAACTCAGCATCCTGCCGCTTTGCGTCGATGCAGGCGTGAAGCCGTGACCGATCAGTCCCTACATGCGACAGCCCGAGGCATCCTTCGCTCCAAGCGCAAGATCGCGATTCTCTTTACGGACATGTGCGCGTCGACGGAGCTGTGGGAGAAGAAGGGCGACGTTCACGCGAGAATGCTCGTGGATCGGCACAACCGGCTCATCTTCCCAATTGTCAAACGGCATCGCGGGAAGGTGCTGAAGACGATCGGCGACTCCGTCATGGCTTCGTTTCGCCGCGCCGTAGATGCGCTCGAAGCCGCCATCGCGATCCAGCAGGCGCTCGCCGCGCTCAGGGAGGAAGACCCAGACTTCCCAATCCACGTCAAGGTGGGCGCGCATTGCGGTCTGGCGCTGGTAGAGCACGGCGACGTCTACGGCGACGCTGTGAATGTGGCGGCCCGCATTCAGGAGCGGGCCTCGCAGGATCAGATCTTCGTCTCGTCCGCCGTCGTCCGCGGTCTCGACCGAAAGCGATATGGGCTGGTGCGGGCGAGCGACATCCGACCGCGTGGGCGCCGCCGGCCCGTCGGGTTGTACGCGGTAGACTGGGGTCGCGTCACCCTCGACACGCCGTCCGCACCCCCCCAAGAGTTGTTTCCCGTCTATGGGCCACAGCGCAACGAGCTCCTCCTGTGTGCGCTGTTGATCGCGCTCGGTACGATTTCGCTGTTCCAGAACTATCTCCGCTTCATCCTCGCCGACTTCGAACGCACTGCACTGCTGTTCTCGTACTCACGCGTTGCTCTCGATGCTCCCATGCACGTCTGGATCGCCGGTACCGCACTACTCGTCGGAGCCATCGCAGTCCTGGCTCGAATGCGGCGAATGCCCCGTACTCTGTTGCGGCTGCTGTACGGGGGCGCTGGCTTCACTCTCGCAGGCGCACTCTTCTGGCTGTTGAGCCAATACACTCCCGGTGTCGTTAGCGACCCAGACTGGGAACGACCGCTCTGGGAGTCACAGCACCTCTTCGTACAGATCCTGCAAGACGATGTCGCCATCCGCTCGGCGCCGTCGTTCGAGGCTCCCGAGCTGCTGAGTGTGGGCTCGGGAGCGCTCTTCCTTCTGAGCGACGTGGACCAGTCAGGACCATTGACCTGGAATCGCGTCTGGCTCGGCGGAGGCCAGCGCGGCTTCGTGCCGCGGGTACTCCCCGCCGAACTCGGGCGACCGCGGCGCAGAGTCAGCCTAGCCGACAAGTTCTACTTTCGCGTGCGGGACCTTGCGACCATGGCCGTAGGAGGAGTCGGCTTCCTGATCGGGTTCTGGCGGTTCCGTTTGCGGCCCATCTAGCAAATCCTACTCGAGCTCGAACACGTCGCGCCGACCTCGAGCTACACAGAACGTTGCACCATGCGCTCGAGAATCAGTGGAACACGCTGCGCCAGGATGAGAATCTCGGATACGTCCAGAATTCCCGAGCTTCCCCCGTCCAGGTAGATGACGAACAGTACGCGTCCGCGATGGCGCACTGGAAACAGGCCCACGGAGCTCTCCGGCCGGGCCCCCATCGCCTTGGCGAAGGCGCGATGAATCGGATGCGGGGGCAGCGGACCGAGCAGCGGCGCCCCCCCCTGGTGAACGAGGCCGAATATGGTCCCTGCGACCACCGGAACCATGAGCTCTGGCATCCGCTCCGGATCGATTCCCGGTCCCACCCCGGTCCAGCCGATCCACACATCGCGGCGGCATGTAAAGAGAGCGACACGCGGGGAGAAAGACAGTCCGAAGCGCACGAGGACGTCACCCAGTTCCAGGCGTGTCTCCGCGCGCTCGAGGGCCCCGATGGCTTCGGCAGCGGTCATGATCGGAATGGCGCTCAGCTGTGACAGCGACAGAGTTTCTGGCTCGAGCAGCTCCGAGAGCTCGATCTCGCTCTCGTCGTCGTCGCAATCCTCGCCGCTCTCCCACGAGGAATTGCCGGCCACTTGTTTCCCGTCGTGATCGCCGGGATCGCGGAGCTCGCTCGCATACAGTCGGAGAAATTCCTCCTCGGTCGTGAGCTCGCCAATCGGCTCGACCTCGCGCTCTGGGTGCGGTCTGCCGTCGATCTTGCGTTCCGGTTGCCGCATCGGGGTGATGCGATAGCGTGGAGGCGGCAGGATCTCGTAGTGCTGATGTAGCAGGCGCAGGATTCCCACGTCGCACATGTAGTGTGTTCGGACCGCCCGTCCTGCGCGGGCGGCCGCCTCGTCGAGCAGGTCGAGTCTCCAGGGCTGAGCCGTCGCGATGCACAGGGTCTGCGCGTCGCAGCGAAGCGGAAGCAAGGCGCTTCGACGCACGAAGGATCGACTCAGGAGGGCACAGGCCGCGGGCTCCGCCGCCTTCGCCTGGTCGAGCAGAACTGCATCTGAGTCGAAGAGCTGCGCACCGATTCGAGTCAGCGCATCGATGCCGAGCAGGCCCAGCTCCCAGAGGTTGAGCGACAAGGTGCCCCCAGAAACCATCTGTTCGGTGAGCGCCTCTCGATGTCCGGCCGCAGAGATCTCTCCCTGCTCGACGAGCTGCTGGCCGAGGAGTCGATCGAACTCCATCTGACAGGTGATGCTCGGCATCCCTCCCTCATCGGCGAGAACACAACCTTTCGCTAGCGTGCTGTCGTTCCGATAAGCTGCCCTTCCCGTCGTTGCTGCGACACGACGACCACAACGACCACGCTGCCACTCACTCCTCCGGAGAGCCGAGGTCGTCCTCGACGGGAGCCGGCTCGAGTCGTATCAGCTGAACCCGCCGTCGCGAGACTTCGCCCACCGTAGCGATATATCTCCCCACCCTCACTCGATCACCGCGCTCGGCCAGACGTCCGAGTCGCGCGGTCACGTGCCCCCCAATCGTGTCCTCGTCTTCATACTCGTCGTCGGAGAGCTCGATCTCGAAGCGGTCGCACAGTTCGGGCAACGACATGCGACCTGGGACCTCGATCCCTCCATCGGGCAGCTCGCGATAGGCTCGCTCGGAGGTGTCGAACTCGTCGCCCAGAGGCCCCACGATCTCCTCGAGCGCGTCCTCACGGAAGACCAGGCCGATCGTCGTTCCGTGCTCGTCGACGGCCGCGGCACAGTGCGAGCGACGCTGCTGGAGCTCCACCAGGAACTTCGGGAGCGGCATGGTGTCCGACACGAAGATCGGATCGTGCGCGAGAGCCTTCCAGTCGAGCGCGGAAGAGTTCATGAAGCGCTCGAACACCTCACGGGCATGGACGAAGCCCACGATGCTGTCGAGTCCGACTTCGCAAAGTGGGAAGCGACTGTGGCGTGCGGTACGCAGCCGTCGCAGATTCTCTTCGTCCCCCTGCTCCAGCGACAGAAACACGACATCGACGCGAGGGACCACGATGTGTCGAACCTCGAGCTCCATCATGCGGAACACGTTGGCTGTGAGCTCCGATTCTCTTTGCGAGATGTGACCCGAGGTCGCCGAGAGCGAGAGAATGCTCCGAATCTCTTCCGCCGTATGCGACATCTCGTGTCCTCCGTCGGCCGGGAGGCCGGCCAGCCGCAGGAGAGCGTTCGAGACTCGATTGATCAGCGAGATGAACGGGTGGAACATCGCCGAGAAAGCTCGCAGCACCCACGCCGTGCGCAGAGCCGTGCCCTCGGCCCGCTGTAGCGCCCACATCTTCGGCGCCTGCTCCCCGACCGTCATGTGCAGCATGGTGATCACCGCAAAGGCAAGCCCGATCGCCAGAATGGAGATCCAGGCGGAGTCGTCGTTCACCTCCATTCCGAGCCCGCGCGCGCTGGCGATCAGCAGCACCGACACCGCTGGCTCACCCAGTGCCCCGAGGATCAGGCTGGCCAAGGTGATGCCGAGCTGGCAGGCGGAAAGATACTGGTCGAGATGCGCAAGGATGTGGCGGACGCTGCGCGCCGCACCACTTCCGTCCTTTACGAGCGCGTCGATGCGCGCCGCCCGAACCTTGACCAGCGCGAACTCGGCAGCCACGAAGAATCCATTGAGCAGCACGAAGAAGAGCGTTGCCGAGAGCCTCCAGGCGATCCCGAAGGCATCGAGCGATGCGTGTTCTGCTTGCACGGGCCTCCTCACTCCGACCGACGCGATGGTCGTGCGTGTTCCGTCGGCCCACGAGCATAGCGCCTGACAGCTGAGCCATGGAGGTGGCGGGCACCCTTCCCCCGGCGTCCGCGCGCTGCGCCGGAAAGCGAGGGGAAGGCGCCACGTATGCGAGTCGCACACTCTGCTGCTTCAGGCGCGTCTGGCATCCGCCGATACAACCGACGCGGCCTACGCCGGGGAGGCCCGAGCGTGGGAGAAGGCCATGTCCGTAGGACGGAAAGACTTCGATCGCAAGCAGCTGGCGAAGCGGGCGCGAGAGGCGCAGGCGAAGGGCAAGCGCCGCCGCGCGATTTCCCTTTACCGGGAGCTACTCGCGATCGATGCGAACGATCCTGCGATCCACTCGAGCCTCGCTCCACTGCTGGCCAAGGACAAACAGCTCTTCGATGCGTTGCAGAGCTTTCGGGCGGCGGCCGAGGGGTTCATGCGCAATGCGGAGCCGGAACGCGCGTTGGCGCTCTACTACGACGCAGCCCACCACGTCCCGCATCAAACCGAGGTCTGGCAGGCCATCGCCCGGCTTCAGTCCGCACGCGGGAAGCGCGAGGAGGCGCTGCGTGCCCTGCTGCAAGGGCGCGGAAAGTTCCGCCGACGAGCGCAGCGACCGGAGGCGATCCACCTGCTCCGGAACGCTCAGGAGCTAGCTCCTTGGACCCCCGAAGTCGTGCTGGACCTGGCGCGCCTGCTCTGGCGTACACATCAGGGGCGCGAGGCGAATCTGCTCCTCGAAGCTCTCGCACAGCAGACGCGGGGCGGCGCGCTCGCCCGCACGCGTGCGCTCCAGTTCCGTCTCTCGTGGCATCCGCGCTTCGCCTGGGCCTGGTTCACGACCTGGAAGGCGTCACTCGCCGAGCCGCGCACGCACCCCCGGAAGCGAGCCTCCAAGGCGGTTCGACCGGCCTGAGCGTTCCCCGTCTGAGCGTTCCCCGTCTGAGCGTTCCAATCGGAGGGAGGCACCCGTCTAGTCCATCAGCTCCCGAGCGATGAACTCGCGCGAGAAGTCGTACTCGAACGTCGGGACTTCGGCATGACGCCCGACATTCACGTGAAGCTGCTTTCGCGGACTGGCCAGACGGTCGAACAAGGCCAGGGAGTCCTCACGCGCGAAGAGCTGATCGTCCCACTGCTGTAGAAAGAGCACTGGACAGCGCACTCGGTCGGCAGCCGCCTCGATCCAGTCCTGAGTCGGCCCCCGAATCCCCATCAGCCCCAGTACCGCCACCGAGATCCGAGGCTCGGCCGCCACGAGAGGGAGCCCGAAAATCGTACCCATCGAGAGCCCCCAGTACCCCACCCGAAGACCGGAGGCGCGCTCGGAGATCAGGCTGGACAGGAAGAGCCGCCAATCGCGGATCATGAAAGCGGTCGCTTCCGGCTGGCTTCGCCAATAGGCACCAAATCTCTGCTGGCTGGCCTCGCCCGTCGCGCGGTCTCCGTGAATGGGCCCATCGATGGCCAGCGCCATGAGCTGATGTCGGCGCACGAAACGACGCGCCAGCGCACGCAGATGCGGTGCCGCCTTGTGCGTCGACGCTCCATGCCCCAGCAGCACCAGACCGCAGGCTCGAGCGTCGGCGGGCTCCCATACGAGACCGGGAACCCGGACGGAGTCTGCATGGCACCAGACGGGCTGCTCACGCACCCCACGCTCCGTGGAACCCGCCAGCCACTCGAGCTTCCCGCCAGACAGACTCCCGTCAGACGAGCAGGTGGCCGAAGCCTCGAGTTCCCGCATCCGGTCGCCCCTCAGCGGGTCGCTATCTCCTCCCTGCTCCATGGGCAGATTCTATCAGCAAATGTGAGCCGAACTTGCCGACTTCCTCGCGGGAACGGATCTGCCCTCGACCTGGCGGCGCCGCGCCGGATGTTCCATGCTGGTTCACCGTGCCGGAGGCGACCTGCCGCTGCCGACTTCTGCCCCGAGGAATCTGATGAAGCCCAAGGACGGACCTCCGCCTACCCACGGCTCTACACTGGTGTACTCCACCGCGGGTGGCCGACATTGCCGCAGCTGCGGGGCGCCGACAGGGGAATGTCGCTGTCGCGGGAGACGAGGCGAGGCAGCACGCGCAGTCGCGTCGGCCGCTGGTGATGGCAAGGTCCGCGTGCGACGTGAGACCAAGGGACGCAAGGGCAAAACCGTCACGACCGTGACCGGCCTCACCTTGGCCGACGACGAGTTACGAACGTTGGCGGCAGCGCTGAAGCGCGCCTGCGGCTCCGGCGGCGCGATCAAGGAAGGAAGCATCGAAATCCAAGGCGACC
>QJZC01000059.1 GCA_003247575.1 Pseudomonadota bacterium | reverse complement strand
GCGGGTCGAGTTGTCGTGCTTTCGGACGCAGAACTTCGGTCGGGCGTCGAGTTGGGCCTCTGGTTCGAAGGAGCGGGATCTGTGTCTTCGGTTCAGCGCTCCAGGAACAGGATCCTCACCTTGAGCGCAGGCCAGAGCTCCATCGGGTCGAGCGTCCCTTGGTCTTGATAGGGTTCCTGAAGCACCCAGTGGTCCCGGAGCACCCGAAATCCCAGCGCCTCGAAGTATGTCGGCAGATCTTCTCGTGGATAGCCTCCGGGGGTCTTCTCGGCCAGATCTTCGATGAACAGCCCACGCCGGACCACGCGCGCGACTTCCTTGACGAAGTCCTCGAATGCGTCCGGCTCGATGATCTCGAGCACGCCGCAGAGCAGACCGTAGTCGAACGCTGCATCCGCCTGCTCGAATCCGCTACGTGCGAGATCGCGGTGCTCGAAACGCGCCGCGATCAGGTCATGCGCGGAACGCACGTGCTGCTCTGCATTTCGCAAGCGCGATTCGTTCAGGTCGATTCCGCACACCTCGATAGGATGACCTTCGGAGCCGCGCTTGCGCCAGTCACTGGCAATGAAGTCGATCACCCGCTGCGTGTTGTCGCCATCCCCGCAGCCGATGTCTACGATGCGTTGCGTCTCGCGAGCAGCGAAGTGCTCCCACCCGACAGGCGGAATGTACCAGGCCTTGCGAAGCTTCAGGTACTCCCAGCGCCTGCGATCGATCGGCTTCTCGGCGGTCTGGTAGTATCGTTCGAACGTCTCACCGGAGATCCAGGCGGCGCGTCATTGGCAGTACTGCTCGTATGAGGTGCGGAAGTACGCGTTCTCCCAGCGAGACTCCAGCTGTCGAGGCTCGAAGTCCGTGATGGCGCGGCACGGGTCCTGCTCGAGGCCCCACGCTCGGATGGCCTCGAAGTCCTGATCCTTGGGGTCGAACATCCTGGCTCCTTACTCATTCCGAATGCACCGTTCGGTACGGTGAGTTGATGATGAATCCGGTCTTGGAACTTCGCGTTCGAGGCTGGTCCGCTTTTCCGGTCCGGAGCGCTCGGGCTTTCCGCAGCGTCCCCCTCGCGAAAGGTATAGCGCAGCCGGGAGTCGTACTCCGCCGCTCGTCTCTAGCCTGACCGATCTCCGGA
Source organism: Pseudomonadota bacterium (assembly GCA_003247575.1). Classification (GTDB taxonomy): domain Bacteria; phylum Myxococcota_A; class UBA9160; order SZUA-336; family SZUA-336; genus SZUA-336. The sequence continues at coordinate 37,980 of QJZC01000059.1, read as the reverse complement.
CACGTGCTGAATCGGGTAGCCGTGCTGCGCCGCATGCGTCCACTCACGGATTCCCTAGCACCGAATGTGGTGTCTCACGTCTTGTCTGGGCTCAGGCTTGCGAGTGAGTTGCCGATGCGTGGAGTGGGAAACTTCGCACTGCAGGTTGCAGCATGAGATCACAGCAGACGGCTGAGCTCTCCTGGTTCCTTCAGCGGCAAGCGGCGTCGAGCCCCGGGGGCGAGAGTCGATTTCGCGTGAGTCTCATGCCTTCTGAAAGGTGACATGGAATCCAAAGATTCAGTTCCAGGCATCGCACCACGAATCGCGCTCATCGTGGACAATCCCTACCGCGATCTTCCGGGGCTGATCCTCGTTGGACGTTCGCTTGCGTTGCGCGGAGCGTGTGTCTATCTCGTTCCTCTGAATCTTCAGGGACCCGAGATCGCTGCCTTGGCCCCCGACCTGGTTCTGGTCAACTACCTGCGGCGCAACAACGAGAGCTCGGTTCGCGCTTACATGGAGGCGGGCATCGAGATTGCGGTCCTGGACACGGAGGGGGGAGTGTTCAGCCCGATTCCGACCCACGCACTCCGTGCGAGTCACGAATCGCTCGAGAAGCAATGCGAGGGGAAGCTTCCGGTCTGGGAAAAGTATGCGCTCTCCATGGCGCAGGATGCCTCCGTGCGCAACAAGGTCGCCTGCTACTGCGCATGGACACGCGAGTTCGCTGACTATTTCGGCAGCGACGGCCGATTCCCCGCCGACCGGATCTGTGTGACCGGGACGCCGCGAACCGACTTCTACGTCGAGCCATGGCGCAGCGCGGCTCGACGTCTCGCAGAGGATGTCGTCCAGCTGCCTCGGCCGATCGTGCTCTTCAATGGCACCTTCCCGCTGGCCAATCCGCGCTTCCAGTCGCGGGAGCGGGAAGTGGCCCAGCTGATCGCCGAGTTCGACTATGCCCCCGAGTTCGTGCACGACTGGCTGGATGCTCAGGACCAGGCGTTGGATGCGATGACACGACTCGCCAACGAGCTGGCGGCACGCTTCCCCGACGCGCAGTTCGTCGTGCGTCCACATCCATTCGAGGGGACGGAAATCTACTCGGAGCGGCTGGACCGACGCTCGAATCTTCATTTGATCAAGCAGGGAACCGTCGACAACTGGCTGCTCAATGCGTCTGCGATGATTCACTGGGGCAGCTCGACGGCAGTAGAAGCCGCGCTCGCGGGCGTGCCGGTCTTTTCTCCGGGATGGATTCGGGAGCACCTTCCCATACCCGTAGTGGACGAGCTCAGCCGGAGAGCCGCCACCCCCGAAGAACTCGGAGATCTTCTCGAGCCCCTGATCCGCGGTGAGAAGCAAAGCCCACGCGCCGCGAAGCTGGATGCGCGTCAGGCGGCATCGCAGGTCTTCGGAACGGTCGACGGGAGTGCTCACTCCCGGATTGCCCAGCACCTTCTCGCGGCGGTCGCGAATCGGCGCGGCCGCCTTCGCGTAGAGAGGTGCACCGCTCTGGCGAGACAATCGGCGCCGGACCGGGCGGAATGGGCAACCAGGACTGCCCGCTGGCAGGAGTCCGAGAAGGCCTTCTCGGCGCAACGCGTCGAGTCCATTCTGCGCGCGATCGAGGCCGCCGATGGGGCGGATACGCACGCGACTCGCGCGCGGCAGGTCCGCGATCTCTCGGACTACCGAACCGAGCTCTTCACCGGCTGCTCCATCCGGATCGACGCACCGGGCTCGCTGCAGCTGGAGCCGAGTGAGTTCGACGTGCGACAGGGGTTGGGTCGAGCCCTCGAGCTCGAGCAGATCGGCGATCTTTCGGCCGCGGAGAACGCACTGGCCGACTTGCTCCAGAGCGCGCCCTCCAGTGCCTGGGCCTGGATGACGGCTGCACAGTACTTCTCTCGCCGCGGAGTGACGGAGGTGGCGCACCGCGCCCATGCCACGGCGCTGCACCTGGATCCGAACTTGTGCGGCCCAGCAGACGCCCGGACAGCAGGCCTCGGCGCCACGGCTTCCGACGACCGAGCCTCTCCAAGGGGCGCTGGCTTCGAGTCGTCTTCCAAGCGCTCCGTCGCAAGGCGCATCCTCGATCGGTTGCGGCTCGATGGGCGCGTCGCGGCCGTCGTCGGGGCCGCCGGACATATCGGGAGGGAAGCCGCACATGCGCTCGCCGAGCTGGGCGCTCGCATCGCCGTCATCGACCTCGACCCGGTTGCGACCAAGACACTCGCCGAGCAGCTCGGGACAGCGGAGGGGATCGAGGCTGCCAGTTTCGCCCTGGATCTCCGAGACCGTGCGCGTATCACGAGTGTGGCAGAGCAGGTCGTCGAACGTTGGGGACGGCTCGACGTCCTCGTGAACTGCGCGGCGATGGTGTCGTCGAGTGACCGCGCGGGATGGTGTTCATCCTTCGAGACACAGGCCCTCGACCCCTGGCAGGAAGCCCTCGATGTGAATCTGAGCTCGATCTTCCTGCTGACACAGGCGCTCACTCCGGCCCTGCGCGCGTCCGGGCACGGCTCCGTCATCAACATGGCTTCGATCTATGGAATGGTGGGCGCAGATCTGTCCCTCTACGAGGGGACGCGCATGGGACAGCCCGCGGCCTATGCGGCGAGCAAGGGGGCGATCATTCAGTTCTCGCGCTGGCTCGCCACGGTTCTGGCACCGGACATCCGGGTCAACTCGATCTCGGCCCGGGGGGATCCTGCGCGATCAGCCCGTCGAGTTCCAGCGGCGCTACGCGGCGCGCACACCCTTGGGAAGGATGGGGCGCGAGGAAGATGTGACCGGGGGTATCGCATACCTGGCCAGTGATCTCTCTGCCTACGTGACCGGCACCAACCTCGTGGTGGACGGCGGATGGACCGCCTGGTGAGGAGTCAGGGTTCCGAGAAGTCGAGCTGCATGATCCAGTTTCGATTGAGCAGCCGCGTGAGCGGCCCACCGTTGATCGACAGGAAGGACTCACTGACGGTGTCACCGATGCTGACTCCGAGCAGGGGAGCAATCCCGGAGATCCCGACGGCCGGGTCGTTGGGCACTTCGACGAGCAGAAACACGTCGAGACTGGGATCTCTCACCAGCTCATTGCGAAGTCGGCCGCTCAGGCCACTCGCCCCGGTGAAGTAGAACGAGTGGAGATCGCCATCCTCTGCGAGCACGTTCAGCTCGGTGCGCAGCCGCAGCGAGCCAGAGAGGTCGATCGTTCGACCGTCGGGGCTCAGCCTCGCGAGCACCAGCGAGGCCCGTTCGACCCGGGCGACCACTGAAGGGTCGACCACGTTGATCCGAAACAGGCCCGTCGTCAGCTGTGCCCCGGACCCCAGCATCTGCATGACCGATGTATTGGAGAAGCGGGTCGCGTAGACGACATCTCGCTGACCGATCACGGTCGCATCCCCCAGGGCAATGGCGGGACCGAATGGACGCAGTGCGCGGGTCGCCTGCACGACGAAGTCCGCTCCCTCGACCGGATTGGGCCTCCGCACCGCCAGGTGCCTCGAGCGTCCGGGATCGTCTTCACGTCCGGCGCGTTCGACGTCTGGGGTCGAGAGACCCTCCTCGTCGAACATGTGCTGGCCTCCTGCCAACCCCACCGTACCCACGATACTGATCGCGTTTCCCTGAACTCCTTCGACATCTGGGGGCTGAACGAACACCTCGTAGTTTCCGTTCGGTAAGGGCAACGAGAAGCTGCCATCGATGACACCGATCGACGGCGGCAGCAACGCGAGCTGGGTGGTTCCGACCAACCGGGCTACCTGGACGTTGCCTGCGAAACCGGAACCCGGCGGGTGCGATCGAGGCTGCGCGCATAGACGTTCGCTCCGGGTACACCGACACCCGACGGATCGATCACGCTGCCTCGAACCACGGTGAAGACGTCGGTAAAGGCCACATCTTCAGCTGCTAGACTCGCCAGAGGCCCCGGACCGCTCCCCTCGGGATAGATCATCGAAGACCAGGCGATGTCGTCGTCGTGCAGCGTGCGCACTCCGAGCTCGGCGACCGGGTCTCGCTGATCGATCACGGGAAACATCGTGCTCCCCGTACCGTCTTCCGACGAGATCAGGTTGAGGACACTGTGCGAAAGCCCGTGCGAGTGACCGAGCTCGTGCGTGGCGACGGCGCGCAGATCCACGGCGACCATGGATTGGCTTCCCACCTCGAACCGAATGCGCGGGTTGAACATGATGTCGTTGTCGAGGATCGTGCCTGCGCGGTAGAACCCAGCGGGAAACTCGATGTCTCCGTCGGAGTCGACGTCGCTGCAGACCCAAAGACCGGTGACTGCCGGGTCGTAGACGTCGGAGTCCCCATCCCCGTCGAGGTCGTCCCCTGGAGCAAAGGTCGTGTCCTCCGCGAGACTGATCGAAGGGGAGGCGGCTGCCGCTGCGAAGTCGTCCGGAGCCTCGAAACTCAGCTCGTTGATGAAGTCGAAGCCTCGGACCCCGTTTCCGAGCGTCGCGACGCGCGTGATGTTCATCTCGATATAGGAGGTTGGAATTTGATTCCAGGTGTTCATCCCCTCCTGGATCTCTGCACGAACCGTCGGCAGGTCGATCTCGAAGGGAGTGCCCGCGTTCGGGAGGACCGAGTCGAGCGTATAGTTCACTTGCGCACAGCGTTCGTCCCAGAAAATCGGTACGCTCCGAACGAGCTCGACACCTGGAGCGATCTCGAGCCCGGTCGTCGCCAGGGTATCGAGACGCCCGCCCGCGTGCGCCGATCGCGCACTCAGGCCAATGCTCAGACCGAGACTTGCGCTCAGACCCAGACCTGCGCTCAGACCGAGACGCGCGACCAGGAACGAAGCCGTCGAAAGCCGAGCGAGCAGCCCGGATAGATCGTCCATCGCTGGGGCGAAGATGCGCGGGCAGCGGGTGTAGATCTGGATCGTCATTTCGATGCCTCCTCTAGCTCGCGGACCCTCTTCATCAACTCTTCGAGCGGGACGGGATCACCGGACGGCGGTACCATCACCCATTCGCGTTCACCGGTTCGACGGATGGGGAGTTCCCCGCGGGCCCCCCCGACCAGACGGTAGGTGTCACCCCGTTCCGAAGCGCGCAGAAACAGCACGACTTCGGCTCCTTCGAGCAGCGTCGGAGCTCCGGCCGACACTTCTGCGACCCGAATTCCGCGAGAGCCCGTTTCGGCCTGGCCCCCAGGTATCCGGACGGAGAGCCGCGCGGGAGGTTCTCTGCCGATCCACTCGCGTACGTCGAGCTCGGCGTTCGTCTGGAGGGTTCGACCCTGCCACTCCGAAGCGATCTCTGTGACACGGGCCACGACGACGACGTCGGCACCCTTGGCCAGATCCTCCAAGCTCATGGCTTGAAGGAGCGTCTCGCTGTGAGCCTGCCCGGCGCCCCACGCCCACACACACGAGGCGAGGGCTACGATTCGAATCCTGCACACGCCCATGGGTCCTCCTGTCGATCGATCTGATCGAGTTCAAAGAAGCGGAATTCCAGTGAGTCACTCTCGTCTCTGGAACTCAGTCAGTAGGACCCTGTGGGGAGAGAATTCGATCCGAAAAAGTCGAAAGGAGTCGAAGAACGAGGACTTACTCCTCCTCACCTCCAAAGGATGCGCAGCGCAGTCACGCTACGGATCGCGGGCGGAGTACTCCGCCGCTCAGCGATCACTCAGCAAGCGATGCCAACGCGTTCCGTCGCAGTAGTGTGAGAGAGCGACACGATCGCCCAGCTCTTCACGAACGGCGTCGTGGTCGAAATCGCCCGGGTCGTCCGCGCGTTCCGACGAGGAGAGCGAGTCGGCGTGGTAGCGGGCTTTCACCCGGTCGGCGCCGATGCGTTCGATGCGCCTGCAGCTGCCCATGGCGGGCGCATCGGCGCCTTTCGGGGCACGAGGCAATGGGGGCACGAGGCAATGCTCGAGCGAGCGTTCGCTCGCAGGAATGGGTGAGGGACAGCGCTCGGGTCCGCCCCAGAAGATGACGATGGATGCTAGACCTCCCGTGGAACACACGACGGCCCAGTCGCGCTGGCCCTTGCGAGCGAATTCGCCCGAGATCACGTTTGCGAGAGGCGCTTCCGGGTCCAGCCAAGGCTGCGGTACCAGGCACGCCTGCGCGTAGAGCTGGGCTCGCACCTCTCGCGGAACTCCCGCGAACGCGTTGGGAGGCGCGAGTGGTACGCGTGCCTCGAGAGTCGCGGCGCCGGACTTCTCGAGACTCCGAGCCGATGGTGGGGGCGTCGCGGCATCGGGTGTCGCCGCAGTCGTCGCGACGAGTGCTTGGTTCGCGTCGTTGAGCTCGCGGACCACGTCTCCGACGTTCATGCGGCTGGACCAACGTGTGACCTGGGTTCGGATCTCACGCCAGGGCAGGGTCCCCGAATACCAGTCCCCAGAGGAATTCTCGACGGGAAGGAACGCCCCGTTGCAGTCGAGCGGGCGAAGCTCGCCATCCACTCGCGCGAGAAAGACGAGATGGCGACCGCTGGCCACCGACCAACGACATCCCTGCGCCTCGAGTCCACGCGTGTCGAGGGTCTGCCCGATGGATGCGCCCTTCACGCCCTCGAGCACGCGAGCCTGAAACGCATGCCCACCGGGGAAGGGACGAACCTGGGAGATGTCCACCACGGCGACGACCGCCGCGGCTTCGACCCAGGCGGAAAGGTCCAACTGGTCGGAGATCGCGCGGCGGTTTCTCGGTACGTGGGCTCGTCCACGAGCGAGACGGTCCGCCAACGGCGCTGCCGTCTGCGAGACCTCGACCTCGAAGGGCTTCGTGGGGAACACACGCTGCTGTATCCCCTTCGCGGTCACCAGCACATACGCTCCCTTCGTGGCCACGCCCTTCGGCTCGTCGGCTCCGTACCTCGGGTAGAGCTCAGCGAATACGAACTTCACACGAGCGCCCGGCGCCAGGTTCGAGGTGACATGCGCAGGGTCGTTCGCGAGCTCCGGAGCGTAGGCGGAGGAGTTCAACGAGATCCCCCCGCCCGAGATTGCGATGTCGCGGATCGTGGCCGAGCCCGTGTTGACGAGCTCGGCGACGATCGCGATCGGCTCGGCTGGCTTCACCGCGTCGACCTCGAGAAATCGAAGCTCCAGCGTCGGTTGGCCGCTCTGGGCGAGTGCAAGAGGCGGTACGCCCAGGGTCAGTGCAACCCAGCCGGCGAGCAGCCATTCTCGTATCCCTTTTCGTTCGGGGTGCTGCTGCATGCGGGTTCAGCCTTCTCCTACTCCGTCGGAGTACACGGTGCGATCGTTGGAATGGAGCTGGGCAGCTGCGTGGTCGCGTCGCCGCACGCGTGGTCGAGCTGCGTCTTTTTCAATCCAGACGTGCCGGTCAGATCGGCGCCGCTCAGGCGCGCACCATCGAAGCGGACCCCCTTCAATCGCGCACCGCGAAGGTTTGCACCTTCTAGTCGAGCTCCGGTCAGGTCGGCACCGCGCAGGTCGGCATTCGACAGAACGGCATAGCTGAGATCCGCACGACGCAGATCGACACGCTCCAGGAGCGCGCGGCGCAGCACCGTCCCCGACAGACGCGCGCCAGCAAGGTGGGATCCAGGCAGCCGTGCGCGAGTGAGGTCGGCGTTGGAGAGATCCGCATTCTGGAGGTCTGCGTCCGGCCATTGAGCCTGAGTCAGCACTGCCCCTGACAGGACCGTGCGCCTTGCGGTAATCCCGATCCCGGTGGACTGAGAGAGATTGGCGTCGACGAGACGTGCCCCGTCGAGCTTGACCAGCGAAAGCTCTGCCTCGCCGAGCTCCGCAAACGTGAGGTCCAGCCCCTCGAGATCCATGCGAGAGAGAGATGCGGCGTGGGCCCGCAGCCCGCGTAGCCGCACGTCCTCGAGGGTCAGTCCGCTGAGCTGCGCGCTCGTGAGATCGGCGTCCGACAGCGATGTCCGTCGTAGGGTGACGCCCTCCAACCTTGCTTCCTGGAGCAAGGCACCCGTCAGTCGTACACCTTCGAGCTGGACCTGGTTCAGCGTGGCGCCTCTCAGGTTTGCATGGCGGAGGTCCGCATCGGTGAGGTCGGAGCCTACGATCCGTGCGTCCCGAAGCTGGGCGTGCCGTAGATTTGCCGCTTCGAGGTGCGCGTTGGTCAGCTCGACGCGATGACTCAAGCTGGGCCCGCGCAGATCCAGTCGCATGCCTTGCGTCGTCTTCGACTCGAGCCAGAGTGCGTGGGCTTCGAGAGACGCCTCGAGCTCGGTGGGGCTCCGATCGCGATCCGTACACAGGATCGGAGCCTCGACGCCCTGCGGGACTCGGGTCTCGGCATCTCCACAGGTGACGTCGACCAGGGACTGTGCTTCCTCGAGCGTTTCCACTCGCATGCTCTCGAGCTGGGCACCGCTCAGGTCTGCGCCCCACAGGTCGGCCCCCTCGAGATTTGCACGGTCGAAGTTCGCGCCTGCAAAGCTCGCGCGCGACGCGCGAATGCTGCGTAGTTCGGCGCGGGTCAGGTTCGCTTCCTGCAGGTTCGCTCCTTCGAGCTGTGCGCCGGTCAGCTTCGCTCCGGAGAGATCGGCGCGCATCAGGCGAGCGCCCGCCATCCGAGCCCCTCGAAGGTCGGCACCCACCAGGCGCGCGCCTCGAAGATCGGCGGCTTCGATGAACGCGCCGATCCAGGACTGGCCGCTCAGATCCTGCCCGGCGCGATCCGCATTTCGAAGCTCGGTGCGAAACCAATTGGGCATCGAATATCCGGCCGCGGCGAGCTGCGCGTTGCTGTCGAGAAAGTCGTGCGCAGCATCGAAGCGGACCCATTGCGAGGCCGCATGCGCATGGATCTCCTCGCATGCGGTCTCCCGCATCACGCTCGAACTCGTCGGATCGGGCTCGTAGTGACGCCACACCCGTCGCTCGATCCCGGCTTCGTCGAGCTCGGGCCGGCCGATGCTGAGCCCCATGTCCGTCGCCACCCAGAGGTCGCCGTTGACGAGCTTCAGGTCGTGAATGCCTCGCCCGCATGTCGGGACCCGTTCGAACCGATCCTCGGTCCACGAGTACTCCAGCAGTCCCAGGCTCGGGAGCGCACCCAGGCATTCATAGTCGTGCGTCGTTGAGACGTATAGATGGCGACCGTCGAACAGCATGCGATCGATCGACAGCTCTCGCAGAAGATCCGGCCGCCGCAGTTCCATCTGACCCGTCTCGAGCTCGATTCGGCCCACACCTCCGACACCGACGACGCCTTCGCCAGAGTAGAAGCGCAGCCCGAACCAGAGATGAGAATCCGTCTCCGCGCATGCGCCAATCGACTGGTCGATCGCTTCCGGCTCGACCGCGAGCTCGGCGTATTCGGGCCGCAGGATGCCGAGCTCATCCGCGGAAAGTTCGATCTTGGGAACAGACGCGGAGCAGACCGGTGCGTCCCCCAGGCAATGCTCGCCCCATTGGACGCATGGGACGTCGCGCGTGCGACTCCATCCCGAGCTCGGGGCGTAGCGCAGCACCGAGCGCGAGCGCGTGCCCTGGATCGAGTAGCGTCCGCCCAGCGCGATGCGCACCTGAGTCGGCTCGACCAGGATCTCCAGGACCGCCGGATAGGCACTTTCGTCGTAGCAGACGGTCGCAGACCAGGCGGATGCCGGGAGCAGCATCGAGAGCGCCAGAAGCCCGAGCGCGGACGCGCACCAAGGAATTTTCTGCATACGGTTCATTTCGTACCGAGGTGCATCGGGGTGAAGCTCGATCGGTGCGTGTGGCCTCTCGACGCACCCGAGTCTTCTGACTCGCGGAACCGTGACTGAGCTCTCGGGTGACGACAGATGTGTCCGTCGCAGTGTGCACCTGGATCGAGCTGGGAGCCGGGTTCCCGTCCGTGTGGGGCTTCGGGTGCCCGGCTTCGTATGAATCTGGGTGTCCTTTGCGCATGCCGAGAAGAGCTGCGACGGAAGCGCCCAGACTGCTGTCTAGCGGGCGAGCGTTCTAGTGTGAACCGCTGAACTGGAGAGTGATCAGGCAGGTCACCCAAGCAGCCGTGGCCATCCTTCGCCAGGGTATGCTGCCCGCCGAGACCGGCCGCGGCCTTGGACTCCAGTCCTCGGAGTCCTCCTCCGTGCCAGCCTGAGTCGCAGCGGCACGCAGCGCGGTGCGTGTTTCGATCGCGCGCAGGTACCGCATGCGGGCCTCTTGCGGCGTTTCCATCGAGATCTGCCGCCAAGCCCACAGGATCGGTGCTGTAGCGACGACGAGGCCAATCCGCGTCACGCGTCCCCATGGCGCACTGCCCATGCTCACGAATGCCCAGGACAGGGCCTGGCTGAGGACGAAGAGGGTCAGCAGCGAGCCGACTGCACCCAAGATCGCGTGCAGGATGAACGCTCCGGATGTCGTGCGGACGCGAGCGCGGACCTGGCCCCGGATCCACTCCCCGATCGGAAGCAGAGAGGCCAACGAAACCGCAACTCCGCCGAGCAGCGGCGTGGGTGCCGGCAAGGTCGTCACTCTCTCTGGGCCGGTCCCCAAGCTCGTCGCCAGGATGAGAAGGAGGACTCCGGTGAACTCCGCGCGCCGAACGTACGAGCGCTCGATCCGGTTCCTGCAGTGGAGTGTGGAGAGGACGAAGCCGGGAACGACGCACACGCCGAGGGCAATGCCGAGCCAGGTCCCGCTCCCGATCTCCGGCCCGAACAAAAGCAGAGCCCCCACGACCACGCACCCTTCGGCCGCCAGCAGGAGGAGGCACTGGCGCAGGATCCTGGACGGAACCTCGCACTCGGAGTCGAGTGCTTCGCGGGTCAAGAGATGAGTCAGCCAGCTGTGCGCCCTGGTCGATTACGATGCGATGCGGCCGACCCGGCACCCGAAACGCCTGCCATTCACTGCCGGACACTGCGTTCAGGCGTAGTCTGGTCCACCGGCCGACACGCTCCACGTGCATGCCGAAGCTGGATAGCTTCTCCTGCTGATCTTGGGTGAGAGTCGGCATCGCGGCGTCGATATGCACCTCGCTCCTACCGTCGACGACGTACGCATCCGTCGTCGACGTCACATCGAAGACGACCCGTCGGAAGCCCGAGTACGACCCGGTACGTAGTCTCAGAATGCGACCATGCTCACCGGCAAGAGAAGGGAGAGGGCGCGGTGGGGCAATGAGGGAGCTGGGCAGGAACGCGAACGTGGTCGGCGATTCCATCTCGGTGCGTACGCGGACGGGGCGCATCGGAAGTTCAGAGGACCTCGGCGTCGCCGCAATCGCCCCCAGATCGGTTGGCTCCGCTTTCGTTATCGGAGTGCGGCTCGAAGTGGGCGCCGGCTACGCGAAAGATCGAGCCATGCGTACTGCGACATCTCGGACAATCGGGGCTTCACGCACGCGATGGTGCGAGCCTACCTCTCACGCGCATCCGTGCAAACAGACCTGCGGAGGCGTCATGAAATGACGGTGAGTACTCGCACGAAGTGATCAGGGACCGGAGACCGTATGCTACTGTAGCGTCAGTTCTGCGGTCTAACCGAAGAATTCGCTCGATTTTCTGGGTTTACAGAGTGACACGGTGAATCAGACCTGATCTGGGCTCACGAGTCACCGAACCGATCCCTATCTCTCTCTGTGCCTCAGTCGGTGCGCTGTTTCGCGCGGGTGCGTGTGGCCGTGCACTCTGGAGGACGCGCATCGTCATGAGTGAGGCGTCGGTCGCGCGAATCGCCGAGGCATGCCTCGAGGCTCCACTTCTCGAGCGTCCATGGGATCACATCGTGCAGGCCATCGGCTGCGAAGTTCCCGAGCTGGTGGTCCTGATCAGCTTGGCCCCCGGGTGGAAGCAGGGTGCGCCCACTTTCGCGGCCGGACTCGATCTAGCGGACTTTCCCATACCCGACTCCGACGACTTTCCGCGCAATCCCTGGAGTGAGATCAGCACGCTCTACCCGGAGGGTCGCTTCGGCCACGGCTTCGACACCTTTACGCCGGCGGAGCTGAAACAAAGCGCCTTCTATTTCGAGCGGATGCGTCCGGAAAATCTCGGACCGGACGTGGTGTACGGTGGATTCCCCGTGCTCCGAGATGGAGTCGACGAGCTCTTGATCAGCATGATCGGGCCCGCCGGATTCACCGAGTGGGACTCGGCCCATCAGACACTCGGCGCTCGCATCATGCCGCTGCTACGCCAAACGTTCCTGCTTCAGGAGAAGCTCGCCAATCGCGTCCAGCCGAGCAGCCGGGTTCCCTCGTGGCAGTCGGAAGTTCTCGATCGGATCCGTGTGGGTGCACTCGTGGTCGATGCCGCAGGGAGAGTGCTGGAGCACAATCGAGCTGCGGATGCTCTGCTGCGCCGGGGCGACGCCCTGCGGTGCCGTTCCGGACGGCTTCGCTTGTCCACCGATTTCGAAACGGAGTTGTTGCACGATCGGATCGCGCGCGCGGCATCGGACGTCACCGTGCTTGGAGTCGTGATCGGGCTACATAGGTCGGATGGATTCAGAGTAGGCCAGCTGATCGTAACGCCCATGGTCAGGGTCGAAGCCTCTGCCAAGCGCGCTCTCGCATGGATCGTTCCGTTCGATCTCCCAACCCATGATACTTCTGCCCTCCTCCGCGAGAGCTTCGGGTTGACCCGAGCAGAGGCCGCCCTCACGGTAGAGCTCGCTGCAGCAAACACCCGGGCGCGTACGCCGGTTCTTCGGTGAGCCCTACGTCCGCTACGAGGCCGGTGCTTGCCCAGACGTCGGTTCAAGCGGCAGCGTCACATAGCGAGGAATGCACGTAGACGAGTCTTGCTCCCACGACGATTCGCGAGCCATCTGGTGCGAATGCGACGGCTTCGAGGGAGCTGACGGAAGTCCCGAAGCGGCGCGGTTCGAGCCGGCCCGCCAGGATGCTGGGTCCGCCGGAGGTCGCACTCCAAACACGGGCGGTTCCGTCCTCCGACACGGTGGCGAGCCGCTCGCCCGAGTCGTCGAATGCGATCGCCTCCACCGCTCCTCGGTGACCGATCAGCTCGACCGGCTTGCCCGAGCCATCGACACTCCAGACGGCGGCAGGTCCGTGGACCGCCCCCGTCGCAACGCGCTGACCGTGCGGACCGAACGCCAAGCTCGTGACCGTATTGCCATGACCACCGAGGACGACCGATCCAGGCTCGCGTGCGTGTCCTTCCCCAACGCCCGCGAAGACTTTCGCACGAAGAGCCATCGGTCTCGGGCGAGGAATCGCTCGCTCGGTGAGTGAGTCACGCTCCACTGAGTCGCAAAACCGACTGCTGACGACGAGCATCGCGACGCAGGCGACCAACGTGACCACGGCCGCAAGCAGCACGGATCGCTGCGAACCGGGCCTCACGCGCCTACGCCTCCCCATCGAGCGTACAAGGACTCCGACGCCGGCGACGAGAAGTGGGTGAGGTACAGAAGCTTCGAGACGACGATCATCGACACCACGGGCGAGTCCCCGCATTCGAACCAGTCCGGAGACATCTCGGCAAGGTCCTCTGTCCGACGCGTCACGCGAGCAATGCAATGCAACCGAGGCCGGGTATGCTCAGCGACACCGAGCGCGCGCGTACTTCAGCATGTCTACGCAGGCGCGGTCGCCCGAATTCGCGCACTCCTGGAGCACTCGAGCCGCCTGGCACGCCTTGCCTGCAGAGAGCAGCGCCGAAGCGGTTGTGCGGTGATCGAAAAGCACGCGACGGCAGGATCTCAACGCGAGCTGGTCTGGACTAGGAAGTTGAACGTGGCAAAAATCCTACGAGCAGAGACCTGATCGATTCTGCACCGGTTGCCGACAACCTCGCAAGGGAATCGCACGCAAAACACATCAGCCGCGCGCCGGGAATGGGGTGTTTTGGCTACGAAGCCGATGCACGGGTAGCTCCTTCAACGGGCATCCCTTTCCGTCCCAAGACTCGCGTGCCGAGGGAAGAGAACTCGGTTTCGATAAGGTCAAGCTGCATGACAGGCGCGCTGGGCGCACGCTCGGCGGTGGATGCGGTGGGAAGCCGAACTCGCCTTGAGGGCCTGGGATCCGTTGGGCCGGACATCGAGAGCCCCATCTGGCGTGCGTGCACGTGGGTCCCCTGCTGAGCTCCCGGTGCGCTCGTCTGAGAGAATCGTGGGGGCCAAGCTCGTTGTACTGATTGGGTTCGCCCCCTATTGTATCTATCCGTTGTCATTCACTCGGCATCGGGTTCGATCCGAAAAGTATTTGAGGAGAGGGGCATGAAGACGAATCTCCGCGCAACGCGGCTTCTGATGATCGCACTTCTGGGACTGCTCGCCGCATGCAGTAGCGTGCGGATTCTGCAGCCGGCAACAGGCGCCACATTTCAGGCGGGCGACACAGTCGAGTTCGAGGGACAGGTCACACGCTCCGCAGAGACTGGCGGGGCCGATCGCTCAGACGATCTCGAGTGGGCATCGAGTGTCGACGGGGACCTGGGGACGGGGCGGACCGTGACCTCGAGTTCACTCGGGGTCGGCACTCACACCGTGACCGCCACCTGGCCTTCTCGCAACCGCACCGCTCGCATTCAGATCGAGATCCTCCCGTAGCGCGAAGCTCCGGGCCCCAGGGCCCCCCTCAGAACTCCAAGCGATTTCAATCTCAAGGCTGGAGCTCCTCCGGAAGGGCGAGAGTCACCACGATCTCTCCGTGTTCGTTCGGTCCACAGTGCAGGCGCAAGAAGATGTGGGACCGATCTCCGGAGCGGCACGGGAGGCTCACGACGAAGTCGACCGCGAAACCACTCAGCATGGCATGCAGGAACTTGTGGCCTAGGCAGGTGCGAGCGCGTTCGAAGGCTGCGACCGCTCGAGACACGACTGCACGCAGGCGACGTTCAGTCGTCGTGTTCCGGAGCTGACGAAACGGAATATCGGCGGCCGCATCCCACACTGCGGCACTCACGGCCACGGGCAACGGTGTACCGGGCTGCATGGTCATCGTGGGCCCGCACAGGAAGGAGACGTCCACGATCTCGTCGTGGTCGAGTGCTTCGCTTCGCGGTTCGAAGGGCTGCTTTGGACTCGCAACGGGGTGCGTGCAGTAGTGCGTCATCTCGGCTGCCTTTCTGGTGCTCGGGGCGCGTGGCGCCACCGAGAACCCAGTACTTCGAGCTTCCCTGCCCCGTCGGGCCGTTTTCACGATGTGGGCAAGCTCGGGTCTGTTGTGGGAGAGCTCACGGTGCTCGGCAGCGCCGAGCGGTGTGGCTCCCCTCGGGGACCTACTCGATGCCGGCCCAGGGACCGGCGGGTTTACTGTCTCACTCACGAGAGAAGAGTACCCGCTCGTCTGATGGGATAGGGTGATCGGTCCATGATGCAACTTGAGAAGCGAGTGACACGATGTGGAGGTGTGATGAGATCTCGTGCGCCGGGGATGGGGAGCTACATGATGGAGCGCGAGACACTTGCCACGGTTCCGTGACCGGGCGGCTCGGCCATCAACCTTCGCGAATCAGGGCTCGGGATCTCGTGCAGATAGCTGACCTGAACGTCTTCGCCCGGTTCCTCGCGCTGGCGGGAGTACGGCGTGGGCCGCTGCTCGAGATGCCCGAGCCGGCCTGGACGTCGGTGTATCCCCTCACCGAGACGGTGTGCGTCTCATTGGACTTGGTCAGGAAGGCGGGGAAGAACATTCTAACACTCGATACGAAGGGAACGCTCCGGCCTACACCTTGGATGTCGAACCCATCGTCGAACCTGCGAGCGATCGAGCTTCGCCTGCACGTGAACTCCCGCTAGCGGTTCATCTCGGTTCTCCACCGGCGAGTTCGACGAGAGAGATTCGGTTTCCGATTCTCGAAGAGAGGTCGCCCAGGATCCCCTTCTCCGTAACGAGCAGACTCCCCGCCGGAACGACGCCGGCCACGGTCGGGGTGACCGAGGATGGACCCGCGAAGCGAGGTCCCGTAGCGCCGCGGAAGCGCCCGTCGAGCGTGTACGCTTCAATGTGTCCGAAGAGGAAGTCGGCGACCAGGATCCCGCTCCGCGAGACGCTCAAGTCATCGAAGACGCCCGTAGCGCGGACGAGCACGTGCGCGCGGCCCGCCGTGCCGTCTGGCCGAATCTCGACGGTCTTGATGCTGATGAGGTCCGTCACGAACGCGGTACCGTCGAGCACCTTGAGCCCGTTGGCCATCAGGAAGCCCCGGTCGTCGAAGGTGCGTTCCTGAACCACACGGAAGGGATCGCCCGGAGAAAACGAGAGTTCGACGAGCTTGCTGTCGAGGAGATCGGAGTCGGCGATCAACAAGCGCCCAGCGTCCGTGAATGCGATGCCGTTCGGAAGGGAGACAGACGAGAATCGATGGATCTCTGCGAGTTGCGCGCCCTGCGTGACGCGTCCGGCCATCAGAAGCGGCTCCCCGTTCGAAACTCCGCCCTGGACGCAGGTTGCGTAGAGGACATCGCCACGCAGCGCGAGCCCCGTGAAGTTACAGGGTGTGGGCGACAGCGGACGCGCAGTCAAGGCTTTGCCTTCGCGGACGATCTCGAAGGCGTTCTCACCTCCCGTGACGAAGAGCCGACCGTTGGGGGTGAAGAGCGCATTCTCAGCGTCGGGAATGCGTACGACCGAATCGACACTCACATCACATCCCGGAGCTGTGAAGGACGCGACGACGAGACTGAATCGGAGCAACATCCGGCGAAGCAAGGATCTGGGCATGCGGCACCTCCTCGGTAAGGTCAGGCGAGGGATCCTCTTCCGTCGCCGTGTGGAGCCAGAATAGAGCTGCACCGGGAGCGCTGCGCGATCGCAACGGACAGAGTTCGTGACCGATTCGGCCAGCGAGAAATCGACGCGCCGTGCTAGCCTCTTGTCGTTGGCGGGAGTCGCAGATGTTCGGAGCCACCCTGAAGTTTCGGCCACTGCTGGAGTTGGCACGAGATCGAGGCGTCGACGTCGAGCGCTGTCTCGCGGCGTTTGGTCTGAGTGTCGAGCAGATGCTGGATCCTGAACGGCGTCTCGTGCGGACACACGGCGTCGCCCTCACGCTCGCGCTCTGTCGCGATATCGCGGATCCACTCGTCGGGCTACGGGTCGCGGAGCGGTTCTCGCTCACGGATCTGGATCGCCTTGGATACGTGCTCCTCCACTCGGAGAGCGCCTATGCGGGCCTGGAGCAGTTGGTCTACTTTTCGCGCCTCATCGCCGATGCGCTGACGTGCAGGATGGCCCATGAGGGCGGCTGCGTTCGGCTCCGCATCGGGCTCACCCCCAGCGAGACGCTCTTTCCCGAGTCGGCAGATGGTTTCGTCGCCATTCTCGCGCGCATCGTCTCCTTGCTTACGGGGGGGGCGGCGCGGCCGATGCTGGTGTCCCTCGAGCGGCCCCTCCCGGCGGAGCCGGCCCGCTATCGCGAGCACTTCGGCGCGCCGGTGAGATTTGATGCGACCTTCGGTGAGCTCGTCTACCCGATCGAACCGCTCCTCGCACCGCTTCCTCGACGCGATGCTCGGCTGTGCCATCTGCTGATCGAGGATGCGCGGCGTCGGCTGGCCGAGCTCGGACAGATGGATCCGTGGATCGACGCGGTACGCAAGCACATTCGGGACTCGCTGGAGCGAGACGGCCCACGAATCGATGCAGCGGCGCGAGAGCTGCGGTGCAGTGAGCGGACGCTCCGCCGACGCCTGGCCGAGCAGGGCACGAGCTTCCGCGCCCTGCTCGATGGAGTGCGCTGCGACCGAGCCCTGGCACTCTTGCGCAGCGGGAGGTGGAACGTGTGCGAGGTGGCGGACGCGTTGCGATTCGCGGACGCGACCGCTTTTTCTCGCAGCTTTCGCCGTTGGACCGGCCAGGCGCCCAAGGCGTTCCTGACTGCGCAGCGACAGCTCGCCCGGACCGAAGCTTGAAAGGGCATATCTCTCAGCGACCTCGCAGGCCAGCTGTGTTGCCTATTCTCCCCGGTGCCGGTCGAGACCGAGTGTCCTCGTTCGGTTCTTTCGAGTTGGGTTTTCGAGGGTAGGGCTTGCCACGTGCGATACGGGAGGACTCGAGCTTCAGCTCGAGTTCGCCACGTTGGGATCTGCCGGGGAGCTTCTCCCTTGGCTCGAGGTCGCTGCGAGGGCTCAGGTTCCGGCGGCCGAACTCCGAAGTTTCCGACGCGCACGCAGGGAGGGAATATCCGAGGCGTGCGCGCCAGGCCTCAGGTCAGGCTTCAAGTCGGACTCCAGGCTTCGATTCGGACCCCAGGAGTCGGAGGACTGCCCATGCGTAACCATCTAGCAACCGGACTCTCGCTACTCCTCGTTGGTGGCACACTGTGCCTTTCTGGTGTGGCGCACGCTGGAGAACGGCAGATCGCTCCTGGACTCTCCGAGATCCGACCGGATGCTCCCGAACCTGAGCCCGTCGCCCAGCAGGGGCGTGACCCGTTCCGGCCTTTTCGGCCGGAAGGACCACAGAGGACCGCCCTCGAGCTGGCACCTCTCTCGAGCTTCGTGTTGCGGGCCATGGTGTGGGAGGTCGATGAACCGCGCGCCATCGTTGCGCTCGAGGGTCGCGGTGAGCACACCTTGCAGGTGGGTACTCGAGTGGGCCGCAACGAGGGCGTGGTCACGCGGATCGACGGCGATTGCGTCTTCATCGAGGAGCGCATCGGGAAGGAAGCCGAGCGGGAAGAACGGCTCCTGTGCCTGCACTTTGCCAAGGCGAGCCGGTAGCTTTCGCCCGACCTCGAGGTCCCCCGGACCACCCAGATCGACCCAGACCATGCGCGCCCACGGCGGATGGTGCCTGGTCTAAAGTGCGCCTGACGGGGTTCCGATCATCCCGGGAGGTTGCGATGTCCTCGTGCGGAGCGAGGCTCGTGGGGGGGGCGGTCGGGTCCAGCTGCGCCGCCAGGTCGATGTCGGAAGCGCAACGGCCGCGGCCTGCGCGAAGAGCGACAACAGGAAGGGCTGCAGCATGAACCGCCCGCTGCTGAGACCGTGCAACACGCGCCGCTGGGCGCGGATGGTCGATCGATGGGCGCACACCCCTACCTGCATCCGACTCGGACGCACCTTCGATCAGGGGCTTCCCCGCCGCGTGTCGTTTCGACTTCCGGTGATCGACGCCGTGTACGTGGCGTTGGGGGCAGGCGTCTTCCTGTTCACGGGCTGGCTGGTGTCGGGAGTTCAACCGAACATCCTCAGTGTCCTCGGATTGGCTGGGTTTGCCGTGGCAGGGGTCGCGATGGGCTACCGATGCGACGTCGAGCTGTCGCTGCAGGGGGTCGCAGTGACCCGGCGCCTGGGCCCCATTCGAATCACGCTGCGCACCCCATACGCCGAGTTCGGTGGCGTTTTGCTGCAGGAGCGGAAGCCCCTTGGGGATGAGGATCGCCCGACGATCCAAGTGATCGAGCTCCACCATCATCGCCGCTCCCGCTGCACTCCACTCTACGTCGCTCGAGGCACAGAGCTGCCCAAAGACCTCTGGTTGGAGTACTCCCGGAGATTGAAGCTTCCGGCGTTGCGTGTTTCGGGTGGAGTCGTGACGAGTCGAGCACCGGACCAGCTCGACCTGAGCCTCCGCGAGAGGCTGCGACTCCAGGCGAGAGACAGCGCGAATGTCCGTGAGGAAGAGCCTCCGTCGGGGCTCCGAATCCTACCCGCTACTGACAGCGACGGAGTCACACGCAGGATCCAGATTCGCAAGTCTCGCTTCCCTCTGTGGTGCTATCTCGTGGTGCTGCCGATGCTGGCCCTCTTTCTATCGATGGTGTCCGGAGAAGCGTGGCCCATTCAGCTCGTGGCCTACGCGTTCAGCCTTGCGTGGATCGGGATATGGGTTCACGACCTCCGCAGTCACCGGGAGTTTCGCGTGGGTGCGCACTCCGTCGAGTATCTCGATTCCTGGCCAGACCTGAGTTACTGGGGCGCCGCGCAAAGCATCGAGTTCGATGCGATCGAGGATGCCGTGATCGGCAGAGCGCGGAGCAATCGACAGCGAGCCTTGATCATCGAAGGTCGGAAACAGCGCATGTTCGTGGGGGCGGGACTCGGACTCGGGGCGTTGCGTTGGCTGCTGACCGATCTCGAGGTGCAGTTGCTCCGCAGGCCGCCGACCTCGGCGTGAGCCGAGTGCGCAGGGTGTCGGGGCCTTCCTTCGGTTCTCGTGGCGTGCGGACCGGGGATCCGAGCTCAGTCATCGATCTGGGCAGGGGCGTTCGCACCTTGGTGAGAGCGTCGAGAGGCCGATCCTGACGATCTGGAGGCGTATCGCCTCCTCGGCTCCGGCGGGCGACGAGCCAAAGGCTTGAGCACACCCGGCGGCTCTGGCTAGTCCTCGTACGCATGGCGCCTGGGACGCGCGGCGAGCAGTGGGCCGATCTTCTGCATGTCGGCGATCGCGGGCGATGTGCCGTGAGCGGTCAGTGCTTCCTGGGTCTCCCACGACTCGACCAGCACGTATTCGCTCTCGTCGTCGAGGCTCTTGTAGATCGCGTATGCCTCACACCCCGCGTCCTCGGCACGGACTCGCGCTGCAGCCGCACCTGCGATCTGCTCGAACTCCGCGCTCTTTCCGGGCTGCACCTTGAACTGAATCGTCAATCGCTTGGACATGTTCCCTCCTTCGGCGGGAGTCTATCTCGATAGGCGCCCCAAGTGGGCGCGGACTCGAGCCGCGTAAAGCTTTCGGCTCGAGCGGTGGTGTCCGAAAGCGGCTTGCTCGGCCAGAGCGCGTGCGAGCCGCGGCCGAGGTGGCGCGCGGGCTCGACTTTCCCTTTGCGCTCACGGCCCGAGCCGAGGGGCTACTAAGCGGCGGATCCACACGGGACGCCTGCTGGCCAACGTCGCCTATGGCGCGCTCATCCACACCGGCCGTGAGCTCAAGGACATGGGGAGCTTTGGCTTCGTCGCCGAGTCAGGCCGCGCGATTGACTTCAGAAAGCTGCTGTCCGTCACTGAATAAGTCGAGACAGTGACTCGGATCGGGTCTCTCCAGCGACCGGCTTTGGGGGGCCGCTCGTTCGTCGGCTTTAGATGGAGCCTCCGGGCTTCACCGCGGGACACGGCGCTCAGCAGATGCTTGAGCTCGATGCTTATCTACAGCATGATGGTCCGCCCGCGACGTTCCTTGTCTGTGTTGGATTACCCTCATCTCTTCTCTCCGATGGAATGGGGAAGGCCCCGATGGAATGGGGAAGGCTCCGGCTGGTGGGGGCCGCCTAGGGTTCCGTGGAAGCTCGAAAGCTTGAAAGGTCATGCGGTGAGTTCTCAGACAAACATCCAGTTCAAGACCGTCGTCTACTTGCTCTTGGGGATCATCATTCCCGTCTGGCCGATCAGCTTGCCGTTCTTCTGGTATCTGGCCTACAGGAGTACGCAGGTAGGAGGGGCGCCCACGCAAGCGGCCCTAGGTACTGTAGGAGAACTGGAGCGCGCTCAGCGTCTGCGTGAGACCGGAGCGATCTCGCAGGATGAGTT
The DNA here is from genome assembly GCA_003247575.1 of Pseudomonadota bacterium. Classification (GTDB taxonomy): domain Bacteria; phylum Myxococcota_A; class UBA9160; order SZUA-336; family SZUA-336; genus SZUA-336. Next base: position 16,632 of record QJZC01000059.1, on the reverse strand, counting down.
CGAGCGCATCAAGTCTGACCTGATCGGAGGGCGCCGCGCCGGTTGACCAGATGCTGAATCCGGAGCGACTCGTCCAGCTCCGGAAGGATCGTCCGTGGCTAGAAGCGTTCACAGGGTCTTCGTTTCCTACACCGGAAGGGATCTGACTCAACATGCCGACGCGGTCGCGTCAGTCATTCGCAGGCTCGAATGGATCGCGATTGATCACCGCTACTGGTCGCCCAATGGCCGACCCTCTGTCTCCGAGTGCAAGCGAAACATCGAGAGCTGCGACATGCTCGTGGTGCTCATCGCCCATCGCTACGGATGGGTGCCTACGACCCAGGAGGGTGGCGACGCCTAAAACAGCATCACCTGGATCGAATACGAGCACGCCCGTGCGAAGGGTCTGGAGATCATCCCGTTCGTCGTCGATGAACAGGCACCCTGGCCCGCGACTCTGATCGAAGCGGTAGACCACCCAGAGTCCCGCGAGCCCCTCCGTGCCTTCAAGCAAGCCGTGCAGAGTGGGCTTGCGGCATCCTTCTCTAATCCCAGATCGCTGGAAGCCACGCTTGCAATCGCCTTGGCGGACGCCGCGGATCGCCTCGAGAGCTCGAGATCACGTTCCGAGAACGCTCTCGCTTGGGGAGCCAGCGGGTGCGCTTCCGATGCTGAGTTTTGCCACGCGCTCCAGGTCTGGGGCGATCGGCTGAAAGACCCGGCGTGGACGATGCTGACACCCCCGTTTCTCTTCGGGCGCAGCCTCCGGATCGATGAATGCTTTGCGGAGCTGCATCTGGTTCCCATGGGGGAGCTGGTCGAGAATGACGACCTCGAGACTCAGATCCTGAGCGGCAGTCTCCAAGACGGTAGGGGCACGCTGCCCAAGGCCTATCTGCGAGCTCAGTCGAGCGCGTCGATGCTGTCCTCGCTACGTCGGCGCACGATCATCGTCGGCGCGCCGGGCGCCGGCAAGACGACCTTTGCCATGTGGCTCGCCCAGCGGATTCAAAGTGGCGGCGTGCCGCCATTCGACACGGCCTTCGTGGTTCCGCTTGGAGCGTTTGCGCGCGAGTTCCGCGCAAACCCAACCACGACCCTGGTGCAGTACTTTCTCGCGCGTCAGGTGGGCCTGTCACGGTCGGAAGCACGTCGCATCGAGGCTCGAATTCTCGAGGATTTGACTTCGGGAAGCGCTTCGAACGGTGGTGCGATTGCGAGCCCGATTCTGATTCTGGATGGGTGGGATGAACTACCGGACGATCTCCGCTTCGGAGTGCTGCGCGTAGGGAAAACAACGGGACAGGTTTTTGGCTCTTGGCTGGCGGGGTAGGGGGAGAGGGAGCTGAGTACTTCGGAAGTGTAGGTGACCGCCTACGGGCTTGCTGCGCAGAGACTGGGGCTCGAGTTGGGTTCCCAGTCGAACTACCAGATGCCCGTCGGCGACCGCGTGATGGATTCGGATCAAGATCGCTCCGCCGCCTTCGAAGCCATCCAGAACATGGACCTCCCAGAGAGCGGAAGACTGCTCGAGTCGAATCGCGGCCTGCTCGCTCGCATAGGCACGCAGCGCATCGACATCCCCCGGCGCAGGCAACTTCCGGAACCGAAGGTGCTCCGTCAGCCGGAAGTCGGGACGGTCCATGTGGAACCACGCCACATCGGACGGCGCCATCACTTGATCCTTCGTATTCACATGCTCTCCTCACGTCCCCGGGCTCTCCGCCTGGGCACCGAACTCACCCACTCGTTCAATCCATCGACGAGCGCTAGCGGAGCCTCTCTGGAGACTCTGCGATCAAGGCATCGATCCTTCCATTCGAACTCTCGCTGCGCTCGGACAGAATTCTCCGCGCGCCCAACCGAGCGCTACCGCTCGACCGGCCCTTCACCTTGGAGCTCTACATACCAGGGAGCCCCTCGCTCTGCTTTACATCGGTGGTGCTTTCTCTATCATAAGCGATTCGGCTCTCTCTGTATGAGCGACGCCGACAGCAGGTTCGACGCGATCGCGCAGATTGCCCGTTTGGTTGCGCGCAGGCGGCACCCGGGTGCTTCCGTCTACGGACGGCCACGGATCTCGACGAACATGGCCAGGCTCCAGCCGGAGACCTTCCAAATACCGGTCGCCTGACCGCAAGGGAAATAGTCCCGCGGGAGCGCACAGCCCAAAGGAAGGGTAGCCGCCCCACTCGGAGGCCGAACCGCCGACGCTTGCGAAGGCCCGCGCGAGCCCGCACCGGGTAGCCGAGAAGAAGTGAAAAAGCACGCACTCCTCATCAGCCCTGCATTTCCGATCTCGTACTGGAGCTACACCTACGCGCTCGAGTTCGTGAACAAGAAGTCGAACCTTCCCCCACTCGGCTTGTTGACGGTCGCCGGGCTGTTCCCATCGACCTGGGCCCTTCGCCTCGTCGATCTGAATGTGGAGCCGTTGCGCGACGAAGATCTGGAGTGGGCCGATGTTGCATTCACCAGTTCGATGATCGTGCAGGAAGCGTCCCTACTCGAAGTCGTAAAGCGCTGTAACGGCGCGGGGGTGCCGGTCGTCGCTGGCGGGCCCCACCCCACAGCACTTCACGAAGAGCTCTCGGCACGTCTTGCGCCAGAGCATCGGATCGACCACTTCGTGCTCGGCGAGGCCGAAGGGATTCTCAGCGAGGTTCTCGACGATCTGCAATCCGGTGAGGCACGACCTCTCTACGGGCCGGCCGCGCGGCCAGAGATCGGCGACACAGCACTTCCACGCTTCGACCTGATCGACCCCGCGCAATACGGCGTGATGGCGCTCCAGTTCTCTCGCGGATGTCCGTTCGACTGCGAGTTCTGCGACATCACGGTCCTGTTCGGCCGGCGCCCCCGAACCAAGACCTCCAAGCAGATGATCTCCGAGCTCGACGCTCTACTCGCCACCGGCTGGCGCGGGTCTGTCTTCTTGGTCGACGACAACTTCATCGGCAACAAGCGCGACGCGCTGCTCGTCCTCAGAGACATCAAGCTGTGGCAGCAGAGGAATGGCTATCCGTTCAGCCTCATGACCGAAGCGAGCGTCAACCTCGCCGAGCTATCACCCCTGCTCGAAGTGATGCGGGACTGTGCGTTCAGCATGGTCTTCCTCGGCATCGAGAGCCCGGGTGAGGAGGCCCTACGGAACACGTCGAAGGGCCAGAACATCGGGCGCGCCCATGAACCGGCCCAGCACCTGCTCGCTGCAGTGCGCCGGATCCAGTCCTACGGCATCGAGGTCACGGCTGGGTTCATCATTGGCCTCGACGGAGACACGGAATTCGACAGTCATCTCGAATTCATTCACCGCGCTGGTATTCCGATCGCCATGACCGGGCTTCTCACCGCACTCAAGGGAACGCGACTGCACTCGCGCTTGCACCGTGAGGGCCGACTGATCGCAGCGTCCGCCGGAAGCAACACGGAGATCGAGCTCAACTTCGAGCCTCAGCTGCCACGCGCAGAGCTGTTGGCGGAATACCGCCGCGTCATCGGCACGCTCTACCAACCTTCCCTCGAGGGCTATTTCGAACGCTGCACTACGATGCTCCGCCATCTGGCTCCCCGCGAGCACGAGGGCCGAAGCATCCGATGGGCGGAAGTGCGCGCGATCTTGCGATCGGTGCGCCTTCAGCTCTTCTCGCGGCAGGGAGCCGCATATGCCCGGTTCCTATGGACGATCGCCCGATGGCACCCTCACCACCTGGCCGAAGCCATGCGTCTGGCCATCAAGGGATATCACTTCGAGAAGCTGACCCGACAGCAACTCGAGGTCGACTCCTTCACCAGACTCCTGGATGACGAGTCCTCCGCGCGTCGCTTTGGGCGAGGTGCATTCACCGACAACGCCATCAAAGAGCGCTATCGCCGTGCGTGCCAGGCTGTGGATGCTCGATTTCGGCAGCACATCGACGAACCCATGACGAGGTTTCGAACCGAACATCTAGCCTGAGGATCCCTACGCCGGCCTCCAACTCGGGACCGATCGAGCTCCGGCGAATCGCGATCCGCAGAGCGGTTCAAGGCCGCACAGCTGCCGGTCGATCTCGATAGGGTGGACGATCGAGTACTGGTAGACGGCTATGCTGTCTCGAAGCGGCTACCCCGGTCGCCATCTGGCGACGTCTATTCCGCAGTGGAGCTCCAGACCCGCCGGGAAGTCGTCCTCAAGCTGTACTCCTCCCACGGTCTCGTCGGACAGGCTTCGAAGTCCGCACGGCGGGAGCGCGCGCTGCTCCGTGCAGTCAAGGGTCCGGGCATCCCGGAGGTCCTCGACCTCATCGAGAGCGATGACAAGAGCGCGCTCGTTCTCGCGCCGAGGCGCGGAGTTCCGTTGCTGAACTGGGCGTCCGATGCGCTTCCCGATCTTGCGACCTTCATCGACGTAGCCATCCGCACGACCGAGATTCTTGCTCGGGTACATACCCAGCAGGTGATCCATGGCGATCTGACCCCTTCGACTCTATGGATCGAAGCTTCGACACGGACGGTCTCTCTGGTGGACTTCGGACGCGCGCGCCAGCTCGGCCATGCGGAATCTTCGACGACCCTTCCGGTCGAAGAACTCAGGGAGTCGTTGCTCTATATCGCACCTGAGCAGACCGGGAGAATGAACCGTGAATCGGACTTGCGAGCCGACCTGTATTCTCTCGGAGCGACCCTGTTTCACGTTCTGACCGGTCGCCCGGCCTTCGAGTCGGACGACCCTCTCACGCTGGTGCACGCGCATATCGCGCGGATCCCGCCCTCGGCCCGGGAACTCCGACCCGACGTACCGCCCGCGATCTCCGGAATTCTGGACAGGTTGCTCCGCAAGGAACCCGGGGAGCGCTACTCCAGTGCCAGCGCTCTTCGCGAGGACCTCTTGCGCTGTCAGGAACGACTCGAGCAGGAGGGTGAACTCGACGACGACCTCGAGCTCGAATCGACCTCACAGGTCCCGGAGCTGAAGTTTGGCGAGCGGCTCTTCGGCAGAGAGGCCGAGCTCGAAGCCTTGCATCGATACGCCGCGCAAGCCGTCTCGGGTGAATGCGGACTCGTCTGGATCGAGGGCGAGTCGGGCTCCGGAAAGTCGGCGCTGGTCGATACGCTGCGGCAGTTCGCGATGGAACGTGGCGGCCACATGGCGCGGGGCGCATTCTCACAGGATGCTGCGCGCACATACTCCGCCTGGACCCAGGCACTCCGGTCCCTCGCGCAACAGATGCTGCTGGTGAGCGACACCCGCTTGGCTCGTTATCGCAGCTCGCTGCAGGACGGAGTCGGAAGCATCGCACAGGCCCTGATCGATCGAGTTCCCGAGCTCGCCTTCGTTCTGGGCCCAGTTCCTCCGGTGCCCGGTCTCGGCCCGCGGGAGACGGAGGCGCGGTTCGCCCTCGCCATCCAGCGACTCTTGGCTGCCACATCCAGACCTGAAGAACCCCTGGTTCTCGTACTCGAGGATCTCCACTGGGCGGACTCGGCGAGCCTGGATCTGCTTGGGTATCTGGCAGCCAGGGAGCAGCCCGATGTGGTCTCCCTGGTCCTCACGTACGACGCCTCCAGGCTCTCCAATGAGCATCCCATGTCCGGCCTCCGCAAGCGACTGGTGGACCAAGAGGTACCGAGCCAGCACATCTCGCTGCCGCAGCTCTCCGACGATGCGGTCCGATCGATGATCGCTACCGCCCTGGGCTGCAACGCCGAGGAAGCGTGGGACCTGGCAGACCTGGTCAAGCGGAAGACAGGAAACAGGCCGTTGCTAATCCACCAGTTCATGGAACACGTTCAGGCAAGGGGCCTACTTCGCCATCAGGCGAGCAGCGGTTGGAGCTGGGATCGCGATGCCATCGCGCATGCGGAGCTACCCGATGGAGCCTTGGCGCTCATGGCCTCGCGTATCGCTCTTCTGGACCCCGAATCTCGAGAGCTACTCGAACTCTCGAGCTGCGCCCCCGATGGATTCGACCTGGAGACCCTCGAGAGCTCGAGCGAACTCGGCCGAGTCTGTCTGGCGAGAGCGTTGACTCTGCTGACCGAGGCAGGATTCATCGTCAGCTGCTCGACCGGTCTGCGCTTTTCGCATCCCGCGCTACGCGAGATGGTTGCAGATCTGATGGAGCCCAAAGAGCGAGCTCGCATACACTACCGGATGGCACGAGCGCTGCTCGCGCGCACCAGCGATCTCGCGCGCAGCGATGAACAGGTCTTCGAGATCTCACGACACCTGAAGCTGGGCGCCCCGTGTTTGCCCGAGGAGGATCGCTTCTCGGCAATCCGACTTCACATGGAAGCGAGCCACCGTGCGCTGGCTTCTGGGGCTGTCGACACGAGCGAGCTGTACCTCTCCACTGCGCGAGATACCTTTCGAGAGGAGGACTGGCAAGCTCAGCATTCGCTGGGATTCGAGCTGTTTCTGAAGAGCACGCAGCTATGCCTGCTCAGGTATCGCTTCGATGGGGCGCGCGAACATCTCTCCGTCGTACAGGGTCGGTGCTCCTCGTTCGAAGAGCGTATCGACGTCGAGGTATGTCAACTCCGGCTACTCGGGATGACGGTCGATCCCATGGCGTGTACACGGGCATCGCTCGCTGCACTTCGGCGCGTGGGATTTCGCTTTCCAGAAAGACCCTCTCGGCTCTACACCGCGTTTCGCATTCGCCTGCTGGACTGGAAGATCCGTCTTGTGGGCGAGCGCGCGCTCTTTCGAGCCGGCAGCTCTGGCCATCCCAATCGTCTTGCGGCTCTGCGCATCATCGCCGCCTCCGCCGGAAACCTGAGTCGAGTAGACTCCTATCTCATGGCGGTCGTGAGCTGTTGGATCGTGGGGGAGAACCTGAAGCATGGATATCTGACGCGCGCGGGCCTCTCCCTCTCGGTGTTCGCAACATGGCTGCAAGTGATCGTTGGAGACACTCGTCGAGCACAGCGCATCGGTCGCCTGGCAGCGGAACTCGGGAAGTCGGATCCCGACCCCTGGGAGCGGCTTCGCATGGAGCTGCAGATTCATGCAAATCTCAACCCGTTCTGGATGAGTCGTCGAGAGGCACTCGGCCCGATCGCGGGACTCGTCGAGCGGTTCAGAGAGTATGGAGACCTCGAGTACGTACAGTTTGCAAGCTTCATGGATGCGTTCTTCCGCGCGCTCGCTGGCGACCCCATCGCCGTCTCTCGAAAGAGGTTCGATGACTTGGTCTCGGAGATTCGCCGCTCCCGGCGGCACTATCCCATCGCGGAAGGATGCCAGCGAATCTTTCACTTTCTGGCGCTTGACGAGGTCGCCCCCGAGCAGTTGGATGTGGTGTCAGCCGAGCAGATGGCCTGGATCGACGCGCATCCGGGCAGTGCACGCTGCTACGTCGCAACCCTCTGGATGATGGTGACATGCATCCTCGACCGGCCCGACCTTGCATATGCGCTGAGCGCTTCCTTGGGCGAGCTGCCACACCGGTTGGTGCCTTGGGTACAACGCGTGGATCACGTCTTCTTTCGTGGAGCCTCCGCGGCGGCGCTCGCGGGCGCCGCGCATGGCAGTGGGCGCGGAGCGTATCGCCGCGAGCTCCGAAGCAGCCACCGCATGTTGCGGAGCTTTGCCAAGCATGGCCCTGACTTCGTCCACATGGAGAGGCTACTGGCCGCGGAGAGGGCGCAGCTCAAAGGCCACGTATCAGAGGCCCGAAGGCTGTACCTGCAAGCCTTTCAGGGCGCTCGCAGGCAGGGATTCCTGCACCATGCGGCCTACGCATGTGAACGCCGAGGCCGCATGCTGGTCGAGCATTGCCGTGAGACGGAGGGCCTGCAAGCCCTCCTCGAGGCGGCCGAACTCTACGGCAAGTGGGGCTTTCATGCGAAGGCTCGAGCGTTGAGCCAAGCGGGGGAGCGGGGCTTCCGGTAGACGGCCACACGCTGCCGACCGGGCCTCGGGAGCTGGCTCACGAGCACCGGAGCGGAGCCCATGGCCCGCGGGGCCAGTGCATCTGCTTCTTCGCCCGGATCCTGTCGACCGTACAAGTCAGGCGAGACTGATGTGAACGCAACATGCTTCTCACTCACTTGTCGGTCGGTATCCGGACCAGACCCACCATGAGTACCCGATCACTCGCAGATCGCAGACCATTCGGTTCGAAGGCACTCCGGAAAGGAAGATCCGAACGATCACAGTGCTGGTCGCATGCCTGGTGCGATCGAATGAGATCGGCGAGGGATCGCGACGAAGAGGGGATCGGTACGAAACAGACCTTCGTGCGACCTGGGATTTCAATTCTCTTTGGATGGTTTTTGATATCTGCTCCGGCGGCATGGTCGGCGAGTGCCCCGAATCCGTTCTTGCCACCCGAGCTCTCCGCCTGCGCACGGCAGTTCCCGGTCACCGGCGTGGTTCCACCCAACGCCCAACCCGATCCCGCTCCCGAGGACTTACGTGGCATTCTAGACGTGAGCGATGGAGGGTGTGAGTAGAAGAGGCGCAGCCGTGCAGCACCCGAAGCGCAGCCAGTACAAGTACGCGAAGAGCTCCTAGGTTTTTGGCTCTTTGCTGGCGTGGTAGCGGGAGAGGGAGCTGAGGACTTCGGAGGTGTAGGTGATCACCTACGGGTTTGCTGCGCAGAGACTGGGGCTCGAGTTGGGTTCCCCAACCTGTATTGGTGCTGCAGGGCAACGTCGATACGGGAGATGCAGATGGCGACGGCAACTGTGATGCGTCGGGCGTGAAGGGGATCCGGCGCGAGTTGGTGGTGCGTCCCTTCGGGCGCCGCGGCGACAACTTCTCGATCCGCGACGTCGGGGTTCTCGCCTCGTTGTTCCAGCTCGGCATGCAACCGACCGAAGTGGTGGGGGAAGATGTCGATACCGATGGGGATGGCGTAGCCAACGAGTTCTCCGTGGGAGAGATTTCGGCGATGACCCTGTGGCAGGGGGGGCTCGAGCCGCTCCGTCAGACCCGTCTGTCGCGCAGTGCGCGCGCCGGCCGTGAGGCCTTCGACTCGCTCGGCTGCGCGGATTGTCACATTCCCGAGCTGCATACGCGCTCGCGACAGGTGACCTTCAGCTTTCCCGAGGTGCCCGAGGATCCTACTGCGAACGTGTTTCAGCGCATCGACCTGCGGAGCGTGGGCTTTGCGCGCAGCTCCCAAACCAAGGGAGTGCGGGTGGCCGCCTTCACCGATCTCAAGCTTCACGACATGGGGCCCGGTCTCACGGATCAGCCTGCGGGTTCGCCCGGGGCAAGCCAGTTCGTGACGATCGCACTCTGGGGTGTCGCGGACAGCGCTCCCTATTTGCACGATGGCCGCGCCCTCACGATCAACGACGCGATCTTGCAGCACGACGGAGAGGGCAAGCCCGCACGCGATGCCTACGCGGCAGCTCCGGTCAACCAACGCCGAAGTGTCATCGCATTCCTGTCCAGTCTGCGCGCGCCCAAGGATCCCGACGGTGCCTTGCTCCGTCTCTCGCCCGCTACTTGTCGTTGAGCAAGGTGCCGCATGAGGCTGTTCGTGTGGCGCGGCACCTCAGTGCCTCTCGTCGTGTACGAGGCACGCACGGGGCTCGTACAGGCACGCCGGACCCTCGAGCCATAGGTCGTCGATCTACGCCTGCGACATCTCGCTCGGATCCAGCGTCCGCGAGAGGTTCCGCCGTAGCGGTTGCCTGACGAGCTGGCCGACGCGATCTGACCGACGCGATTGGGCGCTTGTGCCCCAGAAGTGGCGACAGTACCCTCTAGGCCCGTCATGCGCCGGATGGGGATTCTGCGCCTGAAGCGGATGCGGCGACGGATCTCCGAGCCAGCACTTCAGCCTGCCGAGAGCTCAACATGCCCGTGAAACGAGGAATTGCTCTGCTGTTCTTGCTCGTGTTCGCCTGCCTCTGCTGGACGACGCGCTATTCGCATCCAATGACCGATGACTATTGCTACGCACACTATCCTGCCGCTCTAGGCTCGATATTCGGTGCCATCGAGCACGAATATACGCACTGGGGAGGGCGGTATTCCGCGGTCGCCATGATGTCGTCGTTCGTAACGGCGACCGACCTGATCGATGGATACGGATTTCTCTGCCTCGGCCTGATTGCCTTCTCGGTGTTGGCGTTCGGCGCATTCTTTGCTTCGCTCACGGCGATCGCGGGTGTGCGCCGCGATCGATACGCGTGGAGCGCGCTCGCGTTCTGCCTGTACGTTGCGACACTGCCGACCGTATCCGAGCTCTTCTACTGGATGGCAGGTGGTGTGACCTACACGGGGGGCTACATGAGCCTGCTCGTCGTGAGCGGCCTCTCGCTACACGCCACGTTCGCCGCCGATCGCCGGGTACCCACCGGCCTCGTCTGCGCGGTGCTCGCGCCATTGATCCTGTTGATCGCTGGATTCAACGAGGTCGCCGCCGTGCTTCAGGTTCTCTTCTTCACGCTAGGGACGGGGCTGCTTCGCTGGAATCGCAGCCGTGCTTGGCGTCCCTGGGCGGGAGCAGCGCTTCTCGCGTGCGTGGGGCTGCTCGTCACCGCCCTTGCCCCAGGGAATAGCGTCCGCGCATCGCTCGCTGCGGACGGCGGCAATCTCTTGCTCACGCTGGTTTCGAGTTTCCTGCACGGCTCGACTGCCATGGGGGTTGGGGCTGTGATCATGTATCTCGCGACGGCGAATGTGTGGATGGCTCCCATGACCCATCGAGCCGTCGAGGGCCTGGCCGAATCGCTGCACAAGCTCGACGCTGTCTCACGAGCCGCGATCGCCGTCGGCATGGCCGGTCTGTTCTGGGCGGTCTTCGTGCCGGTGTATTGGGCGACAGGGGCGTATCCCCCGAATCGAACGCTAGCTGTGCTGCCGGTGCTCGTCTTGGTTTGTTGGCTGCCCGCGCTGGCGCTGCTTAGAGCAGCGGGATGGATTCGAGAGGTGCGGCTTCCGACTCTGACACGAACCCACCGCGAGGATATATGGGTCGCCTGTGCTGCCCTGCTGGTGGCGCTCCTCAGCCCCAATCTGCGCGAGCTGTTTCGCGACACCGTGCGCTACGGGCCCCGGTTCGCTCGACAGCTCGAGGTTCGCGATCGAACGATCGAGACGGCAAAGCAGCGTGGTCAGCAAGAGGTGGTCGTGCTCGCCCTCGGGGAGCAGCCGCATACGCTCTACCATGGCGACATGGGGGCGGACCCAGATGGGAGTCGCAACCATTGCATCCGGCTCTACTACGGGTTCGACAGCATCTCTGCGATCTCCCGACGCGCGTTCGAGCGACTCCACGCGGCTTCCCCAGAGTCTGACTAGGCCTGACTCGGTCCGGACTGCTTCAACGGACTCTCAAGGAACTACCCGAGCTAGATTCGAGGCAGACGAGCCGGAAATGACGGTGGCCCACTGCTAGCCCGCGTCAGGCTCGCATGTCGAGAGTGTCCACTCGCGACGAGTTCAGTCGCGATGTAGCGAGATTCGCTCGCTCTCCTCGCGAACCTCCGTCGGCTCTGATCAGCGTCCGCCAGTGGCCGTGGCCTTCTCGATGGGTGTTCGCCGGCGGCTACGCATGTCGGGACCGTTGGGCGCTCGACGACCTTCCTGAGCAGACCGTTGGCGCATCGTTTAGTTCCTATCGGGAGAATCCTCCAGCATTCCGCTTTCAAAGGAATTTTGCCGGGGGGCCTCGATGTTTCCGAGCTCGATTCGCAGAAGCGGAACGTTCTGCCATTCATCCCGCCAAGTCGCGTGGGCTCACCGCCAGCGGAAGCACTGCGCACCTCGGGCACGTAGCAAACTCGTGCGAGCGCATTGGGCTGCGCTACTGCTGCTTGGAGTCTCAGCATGCTCCGGCGGAGGTGGCGGAAGTGGCGGAGGCGGCGTTCCCGTGGTGCTTCCGACGGCGCAGTCGCCTCTGATCGAGCCCCCGGGGGTGTCCGGTGGCACCGCTCCCGTTGGAGGCGGTGACATGTTCGGCCCGGCAGATCACCCGAACGTCTACCTGAATCAGCGCGAACTCGACTCTCTGCTCCTCGCCGCGCTCGCTGGAGAGGAGCCGATCCGGTCTCAACTGAGTCGCGTCATCGCCCAGGCGCACCGTGCCAGCCCACCCGATCCGAACGTGCCCAGCATGGTCTATCAGGGCACGAACTCCACGGCGTATCGCGCTGCATTCGAACCGGATGCGTATCAGGCGCTCTTCAGCGCCATCGCCGCCCAGTTCCCGTCGCTGTTGCCCTCGAACGATCGAGACCTTCTGCTCGCAAATGCTCGAGACTTCCTGGTGAGCTGGGCGCGTCACTCTCTGCCCCAAAACTCGGTGCGGCAATTCTGTACGAACAACGAGTGCCCCGTCTTCGGCGTCGGACTGAGTCTCAGCGTGGGGATGGTGGAATTTGTCGGTGCCTACGATCTGATTCACGACTCCGGCGTTCTGTCCCCCACTGACCACGCGGAGATCCGCGCCTGGCTCAACCGAGCCTACGACCTCGTCCGCGAAGCCACCTTCATCTGGGGAGGCGGACCGGCTGAGGGTGGCCCCGCGTCGTGCCACCGCTTCTCCAATCACGCGACCACTCACATCGCAGCCATGGCTGCGATCGGCTACGTACTGGGCGATGAAGCCAAGGTGACCGAGGTACTGGAAGGCCCCTCACTGCGCTACAACTGGTCAACCCTGCTGAGGGATACAATCTATATCCAAGGTGATCCGGTACTCGGCTGTGATGCAGGGCGGGGAATTCCGACCTTCACCGGAGAGAGCTACGATCGCTACCGTCACTTCGACGTGCCAGGAATCGTCAACGACCCCAACGGAGACCCGAGCACCTGGAACGACTCCAATCGTGGCTATGGCTATTCTCTTGGTGCCTTCTCCAGCCTGGGCGCGGTCGCAGAGATGGCGCTACGCCACGGGCGTGACCTTTATCGGGCCTCCGCCTCCTCCGGCGAGTCGCTCGAGCTTCCAGGCGAGTACTATGCGTACTACAAGGCCGTCGGTGGCACTGGAGACTACATCATCACGCCGAGTGGCTATCAGGGCGAATCGACCTATACCGGCGAGGTGATGCGTGACGGCTCTGCTGGAACCTTCGAGTGGCTCTCGAAGCGATACCATCAGAACGCGAATATCACACGCGCGCTCGATCCTTACGACATGCTGAGCGTGCGTCGGCGCTTCTTCGACACTCGCTTCTTCGGCCGGTACTATGATCCTTTGCGCCTCTCTTGGGACTTCCACTTCGACGGCGTCAGCGAGGGGTGGGAGCTCGTGGATCCCGGCCAGGTATCCGATTCAGGCGTGAGCGATGGACGCGTGTGGCTCGAGAACGTCGGAAGCGATCCCGCCATCCGAATCCGCGATCTGTTTCTCGCAGCGAGCAAATACTCCACACTGTTCGTGCGCATGCGGATCAGCGGTCCGGGGGGCGCGCGCGGGATGGGCGAGTTCTCGTGGCAGACCTCGACCGGCGAGACAGGCTCGGTCCAGTTCGCCCACTTCGTGGACGGAGCATTCCACGATTATCGCGTCTCACTCTCAGGGCAGCCGACCTGGAACGCACCCGGAGCTCGAGTCGTGCTCGTCCGGTTCGATCCGGTGAGCTCCCCGGGCCTCGATGTGGAAATCGAGTCTATCCAGCTCGAGGTTCGCTGAAACCCTGGATCGGAGCCAAATCTAGGCTCTTCTCCTGCCTTCGCGCGCACCCGATCGCGGTCCTTCGCTCGCAGCGGCCCTTCCTTCTACTCTACCGCTCGCGAGCCGCCGCATCTCGTCCAGGCTCCATTCGCAGGCAAGAATCTTCAGGTCTCGGCCAAGATCTCTTACAATGCACCGCCATCCTGAAGGACGAGGGAGCCCTCGGCGGTATGATGAGCACGCGACTGAAAGACCTGGCGATCCCGGGTGCCCTGCAGAGATCTCTATGCGGAGGCTTGATCTTCGTCGCATTCTTTCTCAGCGCGTACGCGAGGCTGGACGGTCAACTCTACGAGTTACGCGACGATGGCATCATCACACTGAGCCACGCCAAGAATCTCGTGGACCATGGGTTCATCGGAGTCAACCCCTCTGGCGAGCGCGTCGAAGGCTTCTCGGCTCCGGCGCAGTTCTTCACCTACGCCTTGGCGTACTCGGTGAGCGGGCTCGACTATGCCACATACAGCGCCCTGCAGACGCTGCTCTGCACCTTCGTTCTGGGAGCCCTCTTCATCCTGTTCTTCTCAGATGGCTGGGTCCGCGCGCTGTCGGTCACCGCCATTGGTGCATTGATTCTCACGCGCTATGCGTCCTTCCTCGAGTGGCACGGCTCGGGCATGGAGAATGCGATCACGCACGTGCTCTTCCTGGCAAGTGTCCTGGTTCTGTTCAACGCGAGCCGAGATGGCGTGTTGAGCCTCTGGACCGTGCCCTTGGTTTTTCTGGCGACGATCTCCCGAACCGAGAGCGTCTATCATATGGCACCTCTGCTCGCGCTCTTCAGCGCGTGGTGGGGGTGGCGCTTCCGAAGCAGCCGCGGACTGCGGTTCTCGGCCCTGGTTCTACTGCTCTGGGCGGGATTCCAGGGCTGGCGCTATCTCTACTTTGGCGACTTCCTGCCCAACACCGCTTATGCCCAGGACATCTCGCTCCGTGACAGGCTCCAGAGCCTGGCCCGCTTCGACAGAGCGTTCCTCGTCGAATCGGCTCGTCTCGGCTTCCACATTTTCAAGAATCATGGCGGGTATCTGCTGGTCAGCCTGCTCCCGGGCCTCTGGTTCGTGCGCCGCGACCGCAGCACGCTCATCCTGTACACGCTCCTGGCCAGCTTGTTGCTGACTGCCTACCTGAACCCATTCCTGTTCGGTAGAACCCGCCTCGATCCGGTACGCTCAACGACACACCTGGCCGTCATGGTGGCGCTAGCGGTCGCCTGGTCTCTCTATCGGATTCCGTGGACCAAGCTGGGGGTGCTGGCGTTGCCGGTCAGCCTGGTGCTCGGGGTCGGAGCTTATCGCGTCCACAAAGTGCGGCCGTACCATGTGTGTTGCGGTCTCAACAACTTCGATCGCTTCCGCGAGGAGTTCCTCGAGGCGGCCCGGGAGCAAAACCTCCCGAGGCCCACGGTTTCGAACCCAGATCTCGGCGTGGTCAGCTGGCACAAGCAGTTCAACATCGTCGACCTCGGGATGCTGGGCAGCCGAATGATGGCGCGCCTGGACAGCGGGCCCGTACTCTCCGACTACTTCTTCGAGTATGCTGCGCCGGACCTCATCGAGAGCCACCCCTATTGGAGCTGCTTCTACTTGGAGGAAATCTTTCGGGACCCTCGCTTCAGAGAGCGCTACGAGCCTATCCGCGAGGAGCTGCGACCCGGCCCCGGAGCGTGTACAGGAACTCAAGTCCTGTTTGGCATTTGGATCCGCAAGGCGATCCTCGAACACTCGGGTTCGAATGAACGAGAGCTGATCGACGATCTACGCCGAGACCTGTCTACAAAACGCCTGCGGGACGAACTCGCAGAATGCCAATCCGTGCCTGCCAGGAGCTGCGTCTACGTCGCGAGAACGGCCTACCGCTTCCTGCCTGAGTTCCGGGAGCTGGGCCTGGCGGACACCCTGACGGATGTCTTTTCGGCGAGCCGGACGCGGCCTTTCGACCTCTACCTCGTCCAGGGATTTCGAGACGGACGCGGCTACGCGGCAGCAGCGGATTACATCGCTCGAGGCCAGGAAACTCTACAGTCCGGACGCCTGAGGAACCTCGCGTCCGAGTTCGCGCCCAACGACGTGCCGTTCCAGTGAGCGCCGTCCCAGCTCGCAGTTACGACTCTCATCCACCCGGAATCTCGATCATCCTGTACGCGGCCTTGGCGGAGTTCGCTCCCTGCGCCTCCGTGAAGCGCTGACCTTCTCAGCTCCGGGAAGTTCGTATAGAAGGACATCTCCGCGCGCAAAGAGCTTCACCCAGTCCTCAGGGGCCGCTTCAACAAAATCTGGGGGCTCTCGCTCTGGATCGTAGATCGCAACGAAGCGAGCTCTGGGGCGATGAACATAGACGAGAGTTCGCACACCATCTGGGACTTCGGAGACGCCTAGCTTCTGCCATTGTCTCAAGGTTAGATGCGCAGGCATTCGGAAGTGAAAGAAGAACGGCACCGTGCCGAGAGAGCGGGCATCCGTGAAAATCACAGCCGGTCGCTCGAACAATCCCGCATGCTTGGGCGAGAACAACTCAGCTTCGATCTCAACCTCCGGAGCCCCGAATTGCCGTCCCCGCAGCATCAGTCTCGCTGGGGGCTCGATGATGAGAAGACAGACCAAGGCTAGCCCTGTCAGAGGCACTACGACCGGACGACCACCCAAGATACGGGGTGCTAGAAAGGGCGTTTGCCTGAGGCGGGGTAGGATGGCTGCCAGGATGCAGAACACGCTTAGGAACAGCGGGAGCTCCTCATGTTTTCGCCAGAGCAGCCCAGCCGTGGCCAGCAGGACGCCCGAACTCAGCGAGGTGAGGAAGCTGAATCGTGCTCGCTCGATTTTTGACGTAGCCTGAAGCCGCTCGACTGCGCGCGAAAGGTGGACCCCCGCCAGTATCGCAGCGGGCCAAAGGAACGGGAGCAAGAATCTCTCAGCGAGGGGGAGTGGCTGATACTGAACGAAGGAGGTCGATCCAAGCCAAAAGCATCCCAACAAGGACACAGTGCAAGTCGTGAGGAGCGGAAGCGCGTTTGGAGTCTTCT